>JAISAO010000015.1 GCA_031266665.1 Propionibacteriaceae bacterium
TCGCGCCCTCGGCCGACACGGTGCCGCCGGGCGAGGCCGCCGCCAACGCCCCCATCGGCCAGTTGGAGCGCAACTTCGCCACCGACCCGGCCGTCGTCGGGGCCAGCGCCGCCGCCTTCATCGCCGGTCTGTCCCAGGCCGGCGTCATGACGGCGGTCAAACATTTCCCCGGCCTGGGCCGGGTGGCCGGTAACACCGACTTCACCGCCGACGGCATCGTCGACGACCGGACCACCGCCGACGACCTCTACCTGGGGGCCTTCGCCACCGCCCTGGCGGCCCGCCCGGCCATGGTCATGGTGTCGCTGGCCCGCTACAGCCAACTCGACC
Source organism: Propionibacteriaceae bacterium (assembly GCA_031266665.1). GTDB lineage: Bacteria > Actinomycetota > Actinomycetes > Propionibacteriales > Propionibacteriaceae > WQYJ01. The sequence continues at coordinate 331 of JAISAO010000015.1, forward strand.
CGGACCATCCGGCCGCCCTCTCGCCCGCCATCGTGACCGACTTGTTGCGCGGCCGGCTGGGTTGGGACTCCGTGGTGGTGTCCGACTCCCTGTCGGCCCAGGCCGTGGCCTCTCTGAGCGCCGGCCAACGGGCGGTCGACTTCATCCGGGCCGGCGGCGACCTGACCATCTTCCAAGTGGCCGCCGAGGCCCAGGAGGCCTGGCAGGCCCTGGTCGACACCGCCGCCGCCGACCCCGCCTTCGCCGCCCAGCTCGAGGCCAGCGTCCAACGCCTGCTGACGGCCAAGGCGGCCGCCGGACTGCTGTCCGCTTGAGCCCCCCGATCGATTGAGCCCCCCTGGCCGAGCCTCCCGGCTAAGACTGGTGACAACAATCTTTCTTCAGCGACACGACCGGCCGTCTTGGAAGCGAAAATTTCGCCAACTGTTCAATCGTTACTGTGTTGTTATCGGACACCCCTAGCACAGCGGTCTGACAGCGCCTATCTTTACTCTGTACCCGGGCCCCAGGTCTGGGATAGCGAGAACAATCGCGGCGAGCTGCCTGAGCAGGTCGCCGCGATTGGCTTTCCCGCCGCGGCCGGGCCGGGAAAAGACCGCGACCGCCGTCCGGGTCGAGAAACGGCGGTCGCGGCGGGATCGGCGGCGGCCTATAGGCCGTACTCCCCGTACTCCGGCAGCGGGATGACCGCGCCGGAGCCGGTGCCGAAGTCGTAGTCGAAGTCCTGGTAGGGCACCTGGTAGGCCCTGGCCTTGGCCTCGTCGGTCGGCTCCACCCGGATGTTGCGGTAACGCTCCAAGCCGGTCCCGGCCGGGATCAGCTTGCCCAAGATGACGTTCTCCTTCAGACCCACCAAGGAGTCGGACCGGCCCTGGATGGCGGCGTCGGTCAAGACCTTGGTGGTCTCCTGGAAGGAGGCGGCCGACAGCCAGGACTCCGTGGCCAAAGAGGCCTTGGTGATGCCCATCAGCACCGGGCGGCCCTGGGCCGGGGCGCCGTTCTCGGCCACCACCTGGCGGTTCTGGGTCTCGAAGGAGGCCCGGTCGACCAGCTCGCCGGGCAACAGTTGGGTGTCGCCCGACTCGATCACGGTCACCCGGCGCAACATCTGGCGGATGATGATCTCGATGTGCTTGTCGTGGATCGGGGCGCCCTGGGTGCGGTAGACCCGCTGGACCTCCTCCACCAGATGCTCCTGGCAAGCCCTGACGCCGCGGACGTGGAGCACGTCCTGGGGGTCGAGGGTGCCGGCCGTCAACTGGTCGCCGGCCTCGACCGCCTGGCCGTCCTGCAGACGGTGGATGACGTGGAGGGCGTCCTCCCACTCCAGCCGGGCGCGGCGCGGCACCTGGTAGACCATGTCCTCGCCGCCGTCGTCGCGCACGATAACGATCTTGCGCGACCGGTCGGTGTCGTCGAAACGGATGCGTCCGGCCGCCCCGGCGATCGGGGCCTTGCCCTTGGGGGTGCGGGCCTCGAACAACTCGACCACCCGGGGCAGGCCCTGGGTGATGTCGTCGCCGGCCACACCGCCGGTGTGGAAGGTCCGCATCGTCAACTGCGTCCCCGGCTCGCCGATGGACTGGGCGGCGATGATGCCGATGGCCTCGCCCACATCGACCAGCTTGCCGGTGGCCAGCGACCGGCCGTAGCACATCGCACAGGTGCCGACATTGGACTCACAGGTCAAGACCGAGCGGACCTTGACCTCGGTCGCCCCGGCGGCGAACAAGGTGGCGATGTTCTGGTCGCCCAGATCGACCCCGGCGGCCAACAGGATCTCACCCTGGTCGTCGATCACGTCCTGGGCCAGGGTGCGGGCGTAGACCGAGGCCTCGATGTCATCGGCCAGCCGCCAGACCACCGCCTTGTCCTGGCCGGCCTGGAGCAGCCGCTCGACCGCCGCCTGGTCCAAGACCGTGCCGGCGGCCAACAGAACGCCGCCGTCGGCGTCGATCACGTCTTGGGCCAGACGCCGCCCGTCCCAGGCCCTGGCGTCGTCGCCCAGCCGCAACTCGCGGGCCTCGGCTATCGGCTTGGTCAGGCCGCGCTCGGTCTGGCAGTCCTCCTCCCGGACGATGACATCCTGGGAGACGTCGACCAGCCGGCGGGTCAGGTAGCCCGAGTCGGCCGTGCGCAGGGCGGTGTCGGCCTGGCCCTTGCGGCCGCCGTGGGTGGAGATGAAGTACTCCAAGACCGACAGGCCCTCGCGGAAGTTGGACTTGATCGGCCGGGCGATGATCTCACCCTTGGGGTTGGCCACCAGGCCGCGCATGGCGGCGATCTGGCGCATCTGGGTCATATTGCCGCGGGCGCCGGAGTGAACCATCATGTAGATCGGGTTGTCGCGCGTGAAATTGGCCTCCATGGCGGCGGTCAACTCGGCCGTGGCGTCGGTCCAGATCTGGATCAACTCCTGGCGGCGCTCGTCCTCGGTCACCTGGCCGCGCTCGTACAACTTGTCGATCTTGGCCGCCTTGGCGTCGTAACGGGCCAGGATCTCCGGCTTGGAGGGCGGCGTCTGGACGTCCGAGATCGACACCGTCACGCCGGAGCGGGTGGCCCAGGTGAAGCCCAGGTCCTTCAAGGCGTCGAGGCAGTTGGCGACCTCGACCTTGGAGTACAGCTCGGCCAGGTCGTTGATGATCTCACCCAAACGCTTCTTGCCGACCTCGGCGTTGACGAAGGGGTAGTCGGCGGGCAGGGCCTGGTTGAACAGGGCCCGCCCCAAGGTGGTCTCGAGCAGGATCGAGCCGTCGGCCCGCAACTGGGTGCCGTCGGGCGGCGCGATCCCGGTCAGCCTGATCCTGACCGGCGTGCCAACCTCGATCTCGTGCCGGTCGAAGGCCATCAGGGCCTCGGCCACCGAGGAGAAGGCCCGCTGCCCGCCCTGAGGAACGGGTCGGGCCAGCGTCAGGTAGTAGTGGCCGATGACCATGTCCTGGGTCGGCATCGTCACCGGTCGGCCGTCGGCCGGCTTCAAGATGTTGTTGGTCGACAACATCAGGATACGGGCCTCGGCCTGGGCCTCGGCCGACAGCGGCAGGTGGACCGCCATCTGGTCGCCGTCGAAGTCGGCGTTGAAGGCGGTGCAGACCAAGGGGTGGATCTGGATGGCCTTGCCCTCGATCAACTGGGGCTCGAAGGCCTGGATGCCGAGGCGGTGCAGCGTCGGGGCCCGGTTCAGCAGCACCGGATGCTCGGCGATGACCTCCTCCAGCACGTCCCACACCACTGGGTGTTGGCGCTCCACCATGCGCTTGGCCGACTTGATGTTCTGGGCGTGGTTCTGGTCGTCCAGCCGCTTCATGACGAAGGGCTTGAACAACTCCAGGGCCATCGTCTTAGGCAGGCCGCACTGGTGCAGCTTGAGCTGGGGGCCGACCACGATGACCGAGCGGCCGGAGTAGTCCACCCGCTTGCCCAACAGGTTCTGGCGGAAACGGCCCTGCTTACCCTTGAGCATGTCGGAGATCGACTTCAACGGCCGGTTGCCCGGGCCGGTTACCGGCCGGCCGCGCCGGCCATTGTCGAACAGCGAGTCGACGGCCTCTTGCAGCATCCGCTTCTCGTTGTTGACGATGATCTCGGGCGCCCCCAGGTCCAACAATCGCTTGAGCCGGTTGTTGCGGTTGATCACCCGGCGGTAGAGGTCGTTCAGGTCCGAGGTGGCGAAACGGCCGCCGTCCAATTGCACCATCGGGCGCAGGTCGGGCGGGATGACGGGCACGGCGTCCAACACCATCCCCAGGGGCGAGTTATTGGTCTGGATGAAGGCGGTGACGACCTTGAGCCGCTTCAGGGCCCGGGTCTTGCGCTGACCCTTGCCGGTCTTGACAACCTCGCGCAGCTTCTCGGCCTCGGCCTCCAGGTCGAAGGTGGCCAGCCGGTCCTTGATGGCCTCGGCCCCCATGGCGCCGGAGAAGTACTTACCGTAACGGGCCGTCATCTCGCGGTACAAGACCTCGTCGCCCTCCAGGTCTTGGACCTTGAGGGAGGAGAAACGGTCCCAGACGGCCTTCAACCGGTCCAGGTCGCGCTGCGCCCGGTCCCGGATCAGCTTCAGCTCCTTGTCCGCCCCCTCGCGCACCCGCTTCTTGGTCTCGGCCTTGGCCCCCTCGGCCTCCAGTTGGGCCAGGTCCTCCTCGGCCTTGGCCATGCGGGTGTTGACGTCGGCGTCGCGGCGGGACTCGACCTGCTTGCGCTCGGTCGCCATCTTGGCCTCCAGCGACGGCAGGTCGCGGTGGCGGGCCTCCTCGTCCACCGCCGTGATCATGTAGGCGGCGAAGTAGATGACCTTCTCCAGATCCTTGGGGGCCACGTCCAACAGGTAGCCCAGCCGGGAGGGCACCCCCTTGAAGTACCAGATGTGGGTCACCGGGGCGGCCAACTCGACGTGGCCCATGCGCTCGCGGCGGACATTCGAGCGCGTCACCTCGACGCCGCAGCGCTCGCAGATGATGCCCTTGAAGCGGACCCTCTTGTACTTGCCGCAGAAGCACTCCCAGTCCCGGGTGGGGCCGAAGATCTTCTCGCAGAAGAGGCCGTCGCGCTCGGGCTTCAGCGTCCGGTAGTTGATGGTCTCCGGCTTCTTGACCTCGCCGTGCGACCATTCACGGATTTTCTCCGCCGTCGCCAGGCCGATGTGCAACTCGTCGTAGAAGTTGACGTCCAGCACGGTGCTCCACTTTCTCTACTCGCCGCCCGGGCCCAAGTCCCGGCCGGCCGCGTCCTGCTTGCTCAATCCCGCTTGTTCAGTTGTTCGCTTGGGGCCCGTCGCCGGGGCGCCCAGGCTTCGCCCCGGCCCCGGAATCACCCATCTAGACTTCTTCAATGTTGAACCGGTCGGCCCCGGGCCGCCGTGACAAATCGATGCCGAAATCCTCGGCCACCCGGTAGTCGTCCTCGGAGTCGCGCAACTCCACCACCTGGCCGTCGGAGCTCATGACGTCGACGCTCAGGCACAACGACTTCATCTCCTTGACCAAGACCTTGAACGACTCGGGGATGCCGGGCTCGGGGATGTTCTCGCCCTTGACGATGGCCTCGTAGACCTTGACCCGCCCGGGCACGTCGTCCGACTTGATGGTCAGCAACTCCTGCAGCGCCCAGGCGGCGCCGTAGGCCTCCAGCGCCCAGACCTCCATCTCGCCGAAGCGCTGGCCGCCGAACTGGGCCTTGCCGCCCAGGGGCTGCTGCGTGATCATCGACACCGGGCCGGTCGAGCGGGCGTGGATCTTGTCGTCCACCAGGTGGTGCAGTTTCAACATGTAGATGTAGCCCACGCCGACCGGCTCGGGGTAGGGCTCCCCGGAGCGGCCGTCGAACAGGCGCGCCTTGCCGCCGGCGTCGACCAGCTGTTGGCCGTCGCGGCTGGGCCGGCCGTGCTCCAGCAGGCCGGAGATCTCGTCCTCGGTGGCGCCGTCGAAGACCGGCGTGGCCAGCTTGGTGCCGGCCGGCACCTGGGACAGGCCGATGCCGCGCAGCCGCTCGGCCCACTCGCCCTCGACGCCGGCGATGTCCCAGCCGGAGCGGGCCACCCAGCCCAGATGGGTCTCCAAGACCTGGCCGACGTTCATCCGCGAGGGCACGCCCATGGGGTTGAGGATGATGTCTACCGGGGTGCCGTCCTCCAGGAAGGGCATGTCCTCGACCGGCAGGATCTTCGAGATCACGCCCTTGTTGCCGTGGCGTCCGGCCAGCTTGTCGCCGACCGAGATCTTGCGTTTCTGGGCCACGTAGACGCGCACCATCTGGTTGACGCCGGGGGCCAGCTCGTCGCCCTCCTCGGTGTCGAAGACCCGCACCCCGATGACCGTCCCGGACTCGCCGTGCGGCACCTTGAGGGAGGTGTCGCGGACCTCGCGCGCCTTCTCGCCGAAGATGGCCCGCAACAGCCGCTCCTCTGGGGTCAGCTCGGTCTCGCCCTTGGGCGTGACCTTGCCCACCAGCACGTCGCCGGTCGTGACTTCGGCCCCGATGCGGACGATGCCGCGCTCGTCCAGGTCGGCCAGCATGTCCTCGTTGGAGTTGGGGATGTCGCGCGTGATCTCCTCCGGGCCGAGCTTGGTGTCGCGGGCGTCGACCTCGTGCTCCTCGATGTGGATGGAGGTCAAGATGTCGTCTTGGACCAGCCTCTCGGACAAGATGATGGCGTCCTCGTAGTTCAGGCCCTCCCAGGGCATGAAGGCCACCAGCAGGTTGCGCCCCAGGGCCATCTCGCCCTGGTCGGTACAGGCGCCGTCGGCCAGCGGGGCGCCGACGGCCACATGGTCGCCGACTTGGACCAGCGGCCGCTGGTTGATGCAGGTGGCCTGGTTGGAGCGCTTGAACTTGTCCAGCCGGTGGGCCGAGTGGGTGCCGTCGTCGTTGGCCAGCTCGATCAGGTCGGCGCTGACCGCCGTCACCGCGCCGGCCTTGTCCGCCAGCGTCACCTCGCCGCCGTCGACCGCCCCGCGATACTCCATACCGGTCCCTACCAGCGGGGCCTCGTTGCGGATCAGGGGCACGGCCTGGCGCTGCATATTGGCCCCCATGAGGGCGCGGGAGGCGTCGTCGTGCTCCAGGAAGGGGATCAGGGCCGTGGCCACCGAGACCATCTGGCGCGGCGACACGTCCATGTACTGGACGTCGGCCGGGACCACCTGGTCGACGTCGCCGTGGCGTTTGCGCACCAGCACCCGGTCCTCGACGAACTTGCCCTTGGCGTCGATCGGGGCGTTGGCCTGGGCGATGATGTAGCGGTCCTCCTCGTCGGCCGTCAGATAGTCGACCTGGTTGGTCACCTGGCCGGCCTTGCACTTGCGGTAGGGCGTCTCGATGAAGCCGAAGGCGTTGACCCGGGCGAAGGAGGCCAAGGAGCCGATCAGGCCGATATTCGGACCCTCCGGGGTCTCGATCGGGCACATCCGGCCGTAGTGCGACGGGTGGACGTCGCGCACGTCCATGCCGGCCCGGTCGCGCGACAGGCCGCCCGGCCCCAGGGCCGACAGGCGGCGCTTGTGGGTCAAACCGGAGACGGGGTTGGTCTGGTCCATGAACTGGCTCAGCTGGGAGGTGCCGAAGAACTCGCGCAGGGCGGCCACCACCGGGCGGATATTGATCAGGGTCTGGGGCGTGATGGCCTCGATGTCCTGGGTCGTCATGCGGTCGCGCACCACCCGCTCCATGCGCGACAGGCCGGTCCGCAGCTGGTTCTGGATCAGCTCGCCCACCGTCCGCAGACGGCGGTTGCCGAAGTGGTCGATGTCGTCGGTCTCGACCGGCAGCCCGTTCCACTCGGTCCGGCCCTCGTGCAGGGCGCAGATGTACTTGATGGCGGTGACGATGTCTTGCAGGTCGAGGATCTGGGCGTCGTAGGGCAGGGCCAGGCCGAGCTTCTTGTTGATCTTGTAGCGGCCCACCTTGGCCAGGTCGTAACGCTTGGAGTTGAAGTAGTAGTTGTCCAGCAGGGCCTTGGCGGCGTCGCGCGCCGGCGGCTCGCCCGGGCGCAACTTGCGGTAGATGTCGAGCAGGGCCTCGTCCTCGGTCTGGACGTGGTCCTTCTCCAGGGTCAGACGCATCGACTCGAACTCGCCGAACTCCTCCGCGATCCGCTCGGCCGACCAGCCCAGAGCCTTCAAGAAGACGGTCACGGACTGCTTGCGCTTGCGGTCCAGGCGCACCCCGACCATGTCGCGCTTGTCGATCTCGAACTCCAGCCAGGCGCCGCGCGAGGGGATGATCTTGCAGGTGAAGATGTCTTTGTCCGAGGTCTTGTCCGGCGTCTCCTCGAAGTAGACCCCGGGCGAGCGCACCAGCTGGGAGACGACGATGCGCTCGGTGCCGTTGATGATGAAGGTGGCCTTCGGCGTCATCAGCGGGAAGTCGCCCATGAAGACCGTCTGCTCTTTCATCTCGCCGGTCTCGTTGTTGGTGAACTCGGCCTTGACGTAGAGCGGCGCGGAGTAGGTGACATCGCGGTCCTGGCACTCCGCCACGGTGTACTTCGGGTCCTCGAAGCGCGGCTCGCGGAAACTGAGCGACATCATGCCGGCGAAGTCCTCGATCGGGGAGATCTCCTCGAAGACCTCCTCCAGACCGGACTTGGCCTTCAGGTCGGTCCGGGCCTCGCCCTGGCCGGCGGCCAGTTGGGCCCGCCAGGAGGGGCCGCCGATCAGCCAGGCGAAGGAGTCACGCTGGACGTCGAGCAGATGGGGGACCTCCAGCGGCTCTTTGATCTTGGCGAATGAGACCCGTCCGGCGACGGTGGGCGATGGTGATTCAGTTTTCTTCGACGCGGTGCGCGAGGCGGCCAAGGCTTGGGTCCTTCCAGAACTCGCCTAAGTTGTGCCGTCGCGTTCCGCGAACGGACACGACACGGCAAAGGCAAACCCCGAGCATAGCACGCTGCCGACCTTGGCACAACCCCGCCCTACAAGCGCAGCCCCGTCCCGGGGCCGCCCCCGGCTCAAACGCGCCAGCGGGACGAATCATCAAGGCGACCGCCCACCTCAGACGACCGCCCATCGCGGCCGACTTTACACCGCCTTGGGGCCTTAGCCAATGGAGTTCGGCCAAGAGCGTGTCGGCGGCCGGGCGGGCGCTCCAGCCCGTCAAGCCGACCTCCGAGCGACCGCCCCAGAGCGTCAGGCCGGACCCCGCGACCGCCCCGGAACCGCCGGACCGCGACCGCCCCGGAACGTCAGGAGGGCCGGACCCACGCGGGGCCGGCCCTCCTGACAGCCGGGTCAGCCGGTCACTTCAAGGTGACGCCGGCGCCGGCGCTCTCCAACTGCTCCTTGGCCTTGTTGGCGTTGTCCTTGTTGACCTTCTCCAGCACCACCTTGGGGGCCGCCTCGACCAGGTCCTTGGCCTCTTTCAGGCCCAGGCCGGTGAGGGCGCGGACCTCTTTGATGACCTGGATCTTCTTGTCGCCGATGCTGTCCAAGATGACGTCGAACTCGGTCTGCTCCTCGACCGCCGGGGCGGCCTCGCCGGCCGCCGGGGCGGCGACCACGGCCGCCGGGGCGGCGGCGGTGACGCCGAAGGTGTCCTCGAACAGCTTGACGAACTCGGACAGCTCGATCAGCGTCATCTCCTTGAAAGCGTCAAGCAGCTCTTCGGAGCTCAGTTTCTTAGCCATGTCTCATTCCTTCTCTTCGGTGGCGGCTTGGGCCGCGCTGGTGGTGGCGGTGTCCGCCTCGGTCGCGGCCTGGGCCGCCTCTTCGGTCACGGCCTGGGCCGCAGTGTCGCTCACGGCCTGGGCCGCAGTGTCGCTCACGGCCTCAGCCGCAGTGTCGCTCACGGCCTCAGCCGCAGTGTCGTCCACGGCCTGGGCCGCAGTGTCGCTCACGGTCTCGGCCGCAGTGTCATTCACGGCCTCGGCCGTGGGGCTGGCGGCGTCCGCCTCGATCACGGCCTGGGCCGTGGCGTCGGCGGCGGTCTCCGCCTCGGGAGCGGCCTCGGTCGCGGTCTCGGCCACCGGGCTGTCCGGGGCGGCGGGCGCCGCCTCGGGGGCGGCCTCGGCCTCGGCGGCGGGCGCCTCGGCTATGGCCTGGTCAGCGGTCGCTGCGACGCCGGCCAAGCGGGTCGGGTCGTCCTCGGCGGCGGCGCGCAGGGCGTCCAGGGCGCGGGCGGCCTGAGCCAGGGGCGCGGCCAACAGGCGGACCGCCAGGGACGCCCCGCCCTTCAGCGCGGCCGCCATCTTGGACAGCAGGACCTCGCGCGACTCCAGGTCGGCCAGTTTCTTGACCGCCTGGGCGTCGAGCACATTGCCGTCCATCAGCCCGGCCTTGAGCACCAGGGCGGGATGCTCCCGGGCGAAGTCGCGCAGCCCCTTGGCCACCTTGGCGATGTCACCGTCGATGAAGGTGATGGCCGTGGGGCCGGTCAGGTACTGGTCCAGACCGTCGATCCCGGCCTGGTGGGCGGCCAGCTGGGTCAGGGTGTTCTTGGCGATGGTGTAGCTGGCGTCCTCGCCCAAGGAGCGGCGCAGCTGTTTCAGATCCTTGACACTCAGCCCGCGATATTCGGTCAGCACGGTGGCCGACGCCCGGGAGAAACGCTCCCCCAGCTCCGCCACGGTCTGAGCCTTGTCCGGCCTCGCCATGTGGTCTCCTTCCTAATTCGGACCGGAGACCGGCGACGACGCCCCGGCGCGACGCGACACGGGGCATGGGAACATGCGTTCGTCTCACCTGCGCGGGACCTCTGCCCGCCGGTCTCCCGGCGGACCGCCAGCGGTCTTCGGTCCGGGGAATACTACGCCGCCGCCGCCGCCGGGCCAAATCGGCCGGGCGACGACTGGGCTCAGTCCGTGGTCTCGGCCGGCTCGGCCAGGGCGACCTTGCGGCTGGGATCGACCTGGATGCCGGGGCCCATGGTCGCCGACAGGGTGACCTTCTTCAGGTAACGGCCCTTGGAGGTGCTCGGCTTGAGGCGCATGATCTCGTCCAGGGCGGCGGCGTAGTTCTCGACCAACTGCCGATCAGGGAAACTGACCTTGCCGATGATGAAGCACAGGTTGGCGTGGCGGTCGACCCGGAACTCGATCTTGCCGCCCTTGATGTCGGTCACGGCCTTGGTGACGTCCATCGTCACGGTGCCGGTCTTGGGGTTGGGCATCAGGCCGCGGGGGCCGAGGATGCGGCCCAGCTTGCCCACCTTGCCCATCAGGTCGGGGGTGGCGACGACGGCGTCGAAGTCGAGGTAGCCGCCGGCCACCCGGTCGATCAAGTCGTCGGCGCCGACCTCGTCCGCCCCGGCGGCGATGGCGTCGGCCGCCTTCTCGCCGGTGGCGAAGACCAGGACACGGGCCGTCTTACCCGTGCCGTGGGGCAGGTTGACCGTGCCCCGGACCATCTGGTCGGCCTTGCGCGGATCGACGCCCAGGCGCATGGCGACCTCGACGGTCTGGTCGAACTTGGCCGAATCGGTGGCCTTGATCTTGGCCACCGCCTCGGCCAGATTGTGGAGCTGGTGCGGGTCGCGTTGGGCGGCGGCCGCCCGGTAAGCCCGGCTGCGTTTCATAACTGGTCCTTCACTCTCGGGCCACCGCGCGTGGTGGCCGGTCAGTCGTGGTGCGGGGCGCTTCCCCTCCCACCGGGCCGCCTGGACGGCCCATGTTCAATTGTCAATCGTCCCGCCCTAGACGAGGCTCGCCCGGGACGGGCGGCGGTCAGTCGGCTATCGTCACGCCCATTGAGCGGGCCGAGCCGGCCACGGTCTTGATGGCCGCCTCGACGTCGTTGGCGTTGAGGTCGGGCAGCTTGGTCAAGGCGATCTGGCGCACCTGGTCGCGGGTCAAGGAGGCGACCTTGGTCTTGAGCGGGTTGGCCGAGCCGGACTGGATACCGGCGGCCTTCTTGATCAGGTCGGCGGTGGGCGACGTCTTGGTGACGAAGCGGAAGGTGCGGTCCTCGTAAATCGTGATTTCAACCGGGATGACACTGCCACGCTGGGACTCCGTGGCAGCGTTGTACTGCTTGCAGAAGTCCATGATGTTGATGCCGTGGGGGCCGAGGGCGGTGCCGACCGGCGGGGCCGGGGTGGCGGCGCCGGCGTTCAGCTCGATCTTGACGAAAGCCGCGACCTTCTTCTTGGCGGGCATGGTTTCTAACCGTCCTTCGATTGGCTTGTCCGCCCAGGACCCTCCGGGGCGGGATGGGGGACTAGATCCGTTGGACCTGGTCCAGCGGGACCTCCACGGGCGTCTCCCGGCCCATGAACTCGAACGCCACCTTCAGGCGGTGGTTCTGCAGGTCGATCTCCGTGATGGTGGCGTTGACGCCGGTGAAGGCGCCGTCGGTCAGCATGACCGAATCGCCGATATGGTAATCGACCAGCTCAACCCGCTTGCGGCGCGACGATTTGGAGCCCTCGGCGGCGGCCTGGGCGGCGATGGCGCTGGGCAGCAGCATCTCCACCACCTCGCCCAGCGACAGGGGCACGGGGTTGTTGGCGTGGCCGACGAAACCGGTCACCGAGGGGGTGTGGCGGACGGCCGCCCAGGACTCGTCGGTCAGGTCCATCCGCACCAGGACGTAGCCGGGGATGACGGTCCGGGTGACAGTCTTCTTCTGACCGTTGCGAATCTCGACCACGTCCTCGGTCGGGACCACGGTCTCGAAGATGTATTCCTCCATGTTGAGGGTCTTGACCCGGGAGTCGAGGTTGGACTTGACCCGTTTCTCCATGCCGGAGTAGGTGTGGACGACGAACCAGTCGCCCTCCTTGCCCACCATCTCGCCGTGCAGCCGCTCCCGCACGGCCGCCGCCACGTCGTCAGAGTCGTCCAGTTTGATCTCGGTCTCGGCCTCGGTCTCGGCCTCGTCGGCGCCGAAGTCGAGGTTGATCCCGGCCTCGGCCTCGGTCTCGTCGCCGCCGAAGTCGAGGTTGATCTGGATGTCCTCCAGGTCGGGCCCGAGCAGGCCGAAGCCGGCGACCGGGGTGGCGGCCTTGGGGGCGTCGGTCTCAGGGGCGGGAGCGATGTCGGCCTCGGGGGCGTCGGTCTCAGGGGCCACGTCGGCCTCCGGGGCGACGGCTTCGGGCGCGGCCAGGTCGAGGTTGTCGGGGGCGTCTGGGGCCACAGCCGGCTCCTTAGTGGTCATGGTGATTATCCCTGTCCGCCGAAGATCTTGAGGATGAGCGTCCCGAGGCCGAAGTCGAGCAGAGCGACGTAGGCGGTCAGGAAGAGGACGAAGGCCAAGACCACGATGAAGAACTGCCTCAATTGCGCCCCGGTCGGCCAGACCACCTTCTTCAGCTCCTGGACCGACTGGCCGACGAACTTCGCCGGCGTCGTCCGCTCGGCCTCGTGGACGGCGGTGGCGTCGGCCCGGGTCCGGGTGGGCCGGTTCTTGCGCGCCGCGGCGGCCCTGGGGGTGACCGGCGGGCTGGTCTGGGGGCCGGCGGCGCCCCGTCTGACGGGCCGCGCGGACTTGGCCGGTGTGGCGACCCCAACCTCGTCCTCGTCGTCCCCCAACTCGTCCTCGGCGTAGTCCTCGGCGTCGTCCGCCTCATCATCGGAGTCGTCCTCGTCCGATAAGTCGTCCTCGTCCTCAGTCTCGGCATCGTCTTCGTCGGATTGGTCGGCCTCGACCTCGGCGGCGTCCTCAACCTCGGTCTCGTCCTCGGCGTCCTCAGCCTCGGCAGCGGCGTCTTCGTCCTCGTCGGATCGGTCGGCCTCAGCCATGTCCTCGGTCTCGTCACCGGAGTCGTCCGCCTCACCGGCATCGGTCTCAGAGTCGTCCGCCCCGGCAGCCTCAGCGGATTGGCCGGCCTCAGCCTTGGTGGCATCGGCCGTGGCCTTGGCGGCGTCGGCCGTGGCCTCGGTGGTGCCCGGCTCGGCCTCGGCAGCAGTCGGCTCAACCTCGGTGGCGTCGGCCGTGGCCTCGGTGACGTCCGCCTCAGCCTCGGCGGCGCCCGACTTAGCCTTGGCGGCGGTCGGCTCGGCGCCGGCGGCTGGGAAGTAGCCCGGGATGTCGGACCCGGCGGCGGTCGTCACGTCCTCGGCGGCGTCCGGGGACGGCTCGGCCACCGGCCGGCCTGAGACCTCAGGCTCACCGGATCCAGCTGGAGTGTCTGTCGCCACGGCCAGTCCTCACGTCGAACGGCCCGCTCGGGCCCATCCCTATACACGGCCCAAGCGGGCCGCCCGCTGCCTTCCCTCTTGCAGGGCACGAGAGACTTGAACTCCCAACCTGCGGTTTTGGAGACCGCTGCTCTGCCAATTGAGCTAGTGCCCTATGTGATCCCTGGGATCGCCCGGAAGGTATAGCCGAGCCCAGGTCTAGCGACCACCGGGGGGAGAGTCTACGAGCTTTGGCCCGACTAGTCGAACCGAGGGGTAGATCAGCCGGCCTGGACGGCCCGGCCGAGGCGGCCTGGACGGCCCGGCCGAGGCGGTCTGAACGGTCACGGCGAGGCGGTCTGAACGGTCACGGCTGGACCCGGGTCCTGGTTGGCGATGGGTGCGGGCAGACCGGGAGCCGACCCGGGGACGAGCGCGAGAGCCGGCATCGGCTCGGGGCTAGCGACGTGGGGGAGGCCAAGAGCCGACCCGAGGACGATGCCGGTTGGTTCGGGAGCGGGACAGAGGCGGAGCTAGTTGCGGGGCGGGGCTGGTGGCATGGCGGGACTCGATAGCCCGACCCCGGCCCGGCCTAGACGGTCTGAACGGTCGCGGCTGAACCCGAGCCCCGGTTGGCGACGGGTGCGGGCAGACCAGAGGCCGGCCCGGGGACGATGACGGTTGGTTCGGGGGCGGTACCAGGGGCGGTGGCGGGGCGGGACCAGGGGCGGGGCTGATGGCGGAGTGGGACCTGGGGGCGGGGTGGGGCTCGATGGCCTGTACCCCGGCGCGGCAGCTAGGCCGCCGGCGTCCCTGGCGGCAGGATGGGAGTATGCGTGCCCTCCCGGTTGGAATTGTCGTCGCCGTTCTGGCCCTGTTCGGCGGCTGCGCCGTCGCCCCGCCCCCCGGCGCCGTCGTCGACACCCCCACGCCCACACCGTCGCCCAGCCTCAGCCCGCTGTCGGAGAAGCCCGTGGTCCTGACCGTCGGTAAAACCGTCGATTTGTCGACCACTCGGGGGTTGGCCAAGGCCGAGGTCACCATCGTCCAGATCAAGGAGCAGGCCGCCTGCCCCTCGGGCGAGGAGACGCCCCAGCTGGGCCAGTTCGTGGCCGTGACCGTGACCGGGCGCCAGGGCGACGACGCCGACTTCGACTTCGCCACCTACGACTGGCGGGTGGTGGCCGTGGACGGGACCGAGTCCAGCGCCCGCGCCCAGGTCGTCAGCGGGCGTTGCCTGGCGGCGGCGGACCGGCTGACCAAGACCTATGACGTCACCGGTCAAGTCGAGGGCCAGGTGCTGTTGGACGCGCCTCAGGCGCTGAGCCGCATCCTGGTGGTCAACACCTTGGCCACGCCGCCGGTCACCATCGCCATCGAACTGCCCCCACGATGACCGACCATCCAGCTGTCACCCTCTACCCGGGTCTAGCCCCGGCCGAGCCGGTCGCCGTTATGACCAGCCGTCCAGTCGCCGTCTTCGCTCTGGACGTGGCCCTGGCCGAACCGGCCGAACGGCCGCCGCTATGACCGGCCGTCCAGCCACCACCTTCGACCTGGGCCTGACCCCGGCCGAGCCAGTCGCCGCTATGACCAACCGTCCAGTCGCCAACTTCGACCTGGGCTTGGCCCTGGCCGAACCGGCCGGACGGCCGCCACGATGATTGAACAGCCGGCCATCGTCTTCGACATGGGCATGGTCCTGGTCGCGCCGATCAACCTGTACAGCGACCTGGGCCGGCTGCTGGGGGTCGCCCCCGAGCGCATGCGGGCGGTCTACGAGTCGCACCGCCGGGCCTACGACGCCGGCCTGCCGGACCGTGACTACTGGTCGCGGACGGCGGCCGAGCTGGGGTTGGGGCCACAGACGCTGGCGGACGGCCAACTGGAGGCGCTGGTGAGCGCCGACATCGCCGCCTGGTCGGTCATCCGGCCGGCGGCGGCGGCCCTATTGGCGGGCTTGGGGCGGGCCGGGCGGACCGTGGTGGTGTTGTCCAACGCGCCCACCAGCTTCGCCCTCCGGGCGCGGGACCTGCCCTGGCGCCACCTGGCCGAGCGCTGGTTCTTCTCGGCCGAACTGGGCCTGACCAAGCCGGACCCCGCCATTTACCGCCACGTCGAGCAGGCCCTGAAACGGCCGCCAGAACAACTGTGGTTCGTGGACGACCGACCGGAGAACGTGGACCAGGCCAGCGCCCGGGGCTGGCGGGCGCACCTCTGGCGCGACGACCAGGACACCCGGGCCTGGCTGGAGTCGGCCGGCCTACTGCCCCGCGACTGAGCCCTAACGGTCCGTCCGAGCACTCCCGCGCTCGCCCGGAGGGGCCGTGGCAGGCCAGGCGAACCTCCGAACCGGCCCGCCCGGTTTGACCACCGGCCACGATTAACCCCCCCGAGAGACCGACCCAGACCGGAGCCAACTCGGAAGACCAGCCCCGGGATGACGCGACCGGTGACGGCGGGGCGGGCACCCCGATGGCGCCGTCACAAGGCCACAGCCGCCTGCCCGAACCGCTCGCCCCGCTCGATCCGGTGGGACCAAGCGGGCTCGGAGGCCGGGCTGCCGATAGACCGGCGCGGGCGCCGGGGCTACCGGCGGGCTGTTGTCGGCGGGTTGCCGGCCGCTCCGGGTCAGACGGCCCCGGCGGCGGCCAAGGCGTCGCGGCGGCGGATCTCGCCCCGGCGGATCTTGCCCGAGATGGTCATCGGCAGCTGGTCGCAGAACTCGATCAGGCGGGGGTACTTGTAAGGCGCGGTGCGGCTCTTGACGAAGGCCTTGATGTCGGCCGCCAGGGCCTCGCCGGCCTCTTGGGGGTGGTGGGGCACGACCGTGGCCTTGATGACGGCGCCGCGAACCTCGTCGTAGACGCCGGTGACGGCGACCTCGCGCACCGCTGGGTGCTGCAGCACGACCGACTCGACCTCGAAGGGCGACACCCGGTAGCCGGAGGTCTTGATCATGTCGTCGGTCCGGCCGACGTACCACAGGTAGCCGTCCTGGTCGCGCAGCGCCAGGTCGCGGGTGTGGTAGAAGCCGTCGTGCCACACCTGGGCGGTCAGCCGGTCGTCGCCGACGTAGCCCTGGAACAGGCCCAATTGGCGCCGGCCGCCCGCGGCCGGGGGGTCGGCCCGCAGACAGATCTCGCCCTCCTGGCCCGGGGTGGCCTGGCTGCCGTCGGCCGTCAGCAGGACGACGTCGTAGGCCGGGGAGGGCTGGCCCATCGAGCCGGCCTTGGTCTTCAGCCAGTAGGGCGTCATGACCGTGGCCGTGGTCTCGGTCTGGCCGTAGGCCTCCTTCAACTCGATGCCGGTGAGGTCGCGGAAGGTCTCGTAGACCACCGGGTTCATGGCCTCGCCGGCGATGGCGCAGTGGGTCAGCCGGGACAGGTCCCAGGCCTTGAGGTCGCAGCCGATGAGGAAGCGGTAGACGGTCGGGGCGGCGCAGAAGCTGGTGACGCCGGCCGCCACGATGTGGTCGAGCAGTTGGCGCGGGTCGAAGCGGTCGAAGTCGTAGACGTCGACGGCGGCGGCCATCAGCCATTGGCCGTAGAGCTTGCCCCAGACGGCTTTGGCCCAGCCACTCTCGGACACCGTCAGGTGGAGGCCGTCCGGGTCGACCCGCTGCCAGTACTTGGCCGTCGGGATGTGGGCGATGGGGTAGGCGAAATCGTGCGTCACCAGCTTCGGGTCGGCCGTGGTGCCGGAGGTGAAGTAGGCCAGCATGGGGTCACCGATCCGTTGGCAGGTCGCCGGACGGGTCCAGGGCGGGGCCTGGGCCAGGCCCAGGTCGAAGTCGAGCCAGCCCGGGCGGCGGCCGTGAGCCCCGAGGTTGAGCGGCCGGGGGGCGCCGTTCAGGGCCAGCTCGGCCTCGGCCAACTCGACCTCGCGGGCCAGGCCGTCGGCCTCCAAGGTGGCGACGACGGCCACGATATTGGCCTGGCGCAGGCGGTAGACCAGGTCGTAGGCCTTCAGCAGGTGGGTGGCGGGGAGGGCCACGGCGCCGAGCTTGTGCAGGCCCAGCAGCGCCCACCAGAACTCCGGCCGGCGCTTCAAGATCACCAGCACGCGGTCGCCCGGGGCGATCCCCAGGCTGGCGAAGTAGGCCGCCGCCCGGTCGGACAGATCGGCCACGTCGGCGAAGCTGTAGTCGGCCCGGGCGCCGTGCTGGTCGCTCCAGCGCAGGGCCAGGCGGTCCGGCTCCAGGCGGCCCAGGCGGTCGACCACGTCGTAGGCGAAGTTGAAGTCGTCGGGGCAGTCCAGGCGGTACCGGACCGGGTGGCCGTCGGGGCCGATCTCCTCGGTCAAGTAGTCGTGGTGCGGGCTGAACGTCATCTCTCTCCTTAACATCAGGCGCGACGGGCTTCGTCGAACGGGCGACCTATGTGGCAGCTGTGGCATCGGGTACGGCGGGCTCCGCCGGAACGCGACCTACGCAGCGGTAGGTTACCGCACCGTAGGTTACGGTGCGGTATTGCGGTCGCCGCGCGGCGTCCGGGTGTCGGACCAGATGCCCCGCTCCCCCGCCGGGTCAGCACGTCGCCCGACACCGCTCGTGTCTCAGTTTTTAGGGACGACAACCCACTAACCTGTGCCTATGGGCGGACGTGGAAGGTGGGCGGCGGCGCTGCTGGCCCTGGCCTTGGTCGGCTGCTCGCCGACCCCGGTCGAGCCGGCCGAGCCGCCGGCCGACCAGGCCCTGGCGCGGGTGGCCCAGGCCTTGACCGAGTTGGATTTCACGGCCGTGGCCTTCGCCGGCGGCGGCCGACCGGCGGCCGAGACCGACCAGATCATCGAGGCCATGGACGGCTTCCGGCCCCAGGTCTCGCCCGGCGCCATCGACTATCAGGGCGACGGGCGGGCCAGCGGCCAACTCGACTTCGTTTGGCCCCTGCCGTCGGGCGATTGGGCCTACCAGTCGACGGTCCGGCTCACCCTGGTGGGCCAGGACTGGACGCCCGAGTGGGCGCCGGACGTGATCCATCCCCGGCTCGACGCCCAGACCCGCCTGATCCGGCTGCGTTTCGCGGCCAAGCGGGCCGGCATCACCGGCCAGGGGGGCCAAGGCATCGTTGAGGAGGTGGCCATCACCCGCCTGGGGATCGACAAGACCTTCATCGAGGCCGACCAGTGGGAGGCCTCGGCCCAGGCCTTGGCCCAGTTGTTGGACCTGGACCCCGCGGTTTACGCCCAACAGGTTCTGGAGGCCGGGCCGCTGGCCTTCGTCGAGGCCGAGCGGCGGCGGCCGGACCAGGTGCCGGACATCCTGGCCGTCCCCGGCGCCCGGGGGCTGGCCGACACCGCCCTGCAGACGGCCACGCCGGGCTTCATGGCCGAGATCCTGGGGACGTTGCGTCAGGCCACGGCCGAGGAGGTCGAGGCCTCCCAGGGGCGGATCGTGGCCGGTGAACTGGTGGGCGCGGCCGGGCTGCAGCGGGTCTTCGACGCCAGCCTGCGGGGGGTTCCGGGCGACCAGGTGTATCTCGGCCCCCGGGGGGACGACTTCGGCCAGGCCACCAGCGACAACATCCTGCACGATGTGCCGGCCGTGCCCGGGGAGACGCTGGTCACCAGCTTCGACGTCGCCGTCCAGCGGCAGGCCGAGGCCGTGTTGGCCCAGGCCGGGCAGCCGGCCGCCGCCGTCGTCGTCCGGCCCTCGGACGGGGCTATCCTGGCCGCCGCCGTCTCGCCCCAGACCGAGGGCCGCCCGGACGCCACCTTGAACCACTTCCCGCCCGGGTCGACCTTCAAGATCGTCACCGCCCTGGCCCTGTTGCGACACGGCCTGACGCCCGACAGTCCGGTCGAATGTCCGACCGCCGCGGTGGCCGGCGGGGTCGTGGTGCGGAACTACGACGGCTACCCGTCGGCCTTCAACGGCATTATCACCTTGGCCCAGGCGATGGCCCAATCCTGCAACACGGCTTTTGTCTCGCAGGTCGGCCGGCTGGACGACGGCGACTTGTTGGCCGCCGCCGGCTCGCTCGGCGCCGGCATCGACTACGACGCCGGCGGACTGCTCTACGGAGAGGTGCCGACGCCGGACTCCGAGGCCATGTTGGGCCAGATGACAATCGGCCAGGGCGGGGTCTTGATGTCGCCGACAGCCATGGCCGGAGTCATCGCCTCGGTGGCCGCCGGGCAGACCGTGGTGCCGTGGATGGCGGCCCCCCTCAAACCAGTCTCGACCGCCGCGCCCCTGACCCCGGCCGAGGCCGCCGCCTTGCAATCCATGTTGGCCTACACGGTCAACGCCGGGTTGGCCAGTTCGCTCCAGGGCGTGGCCGTGGGCGCCAAGTCCGGCACGGCCGAGTACGGCTCGGGCGACCCGCTGCCGACCCACGCCTGGATGGTGGCCTACAACGACGCCGACCGGGCGGCGGCCGTCTGGGCCCAAGACGGCGGCGGCTCGTCCACCGCCGGGCCGCTGATCCGCCAATTGCTGGGCTGAGCCCTGATCCACCTGTGTGACGCCGCCCACGTCTACGCTGCCATCATCCCCGACACACCGGGGGACGCCGCCCGGCCGGCCGGTCAACGGCGGATCGGGAGCTGGACGCCCGGGCCGACAGCGGCACCGACCTCGCTAATCTCGTCTGGTGAATCCGCGCCGGACCGCCATCGTCCAGACCCTGGCCTCGATCTGCGTCGTCCAGCTCGCCTCCGCGCTGGCCAAGTCGTGGTTCGCCACCGCCGGGCCGATGACCATGGTGTTTCTGCGCCAGTTCACGGCCGGGATCATCCTGGTCCTGTGGACTAGGCCCAACCCCCGGGGCCACAGCCGGCGGGACTGGGCCGTGTTGGCCGGTTACACCGCCTCGATCTTGACCATGAACTGCGCTTTCTACCTGGCCTGCGCCCGCCTGCCGGTCGGCTTGGCCGTGACCATCGAGTTCCTCGGCCCGCTGGCCGTGGCGGTGCTCAAGGGCCGGCCCCGGGATCTGGTCTGGGCCGGCCTGGCGGGCCTGGGGGTGGCCTTGTTGGGCTGGTCGCCGGGGCCGCTGACCGTCGCCGGGGTGGGGTTCGCGCTGCTGGCGGCGGTCGGCTGGGGCTGTTACATCTGGATCAACCCGGCCGTCGGGCGGCGCTGGCGCGGGGCCGAGGCCGTGACCTACTCCAGCCTGGTCGGGGCCGTCATCTTCGTCGGCCCCGCCCTGGCACTGCGGGCCGACGCCTTGGTCCGGCCCGAGGTGTGGGCGGCGGGGGCCGTCATCGGCCTGCTCAGCTCCGTTGTGCCCTACTCCCTCGAATTGCAGGCCCTGCGCCACCTGGAGCAAGGCGTCTTCGCCATCCTGATGTCGATCGAGCCGGCCGTGGCCGCCCTGGCCGGCCTACTGGTCCTGGGCGAGAACCTGCACCCGCTAGACATCGCCGCCATCGCCGCCGTCGTCACAGCCTCGGCCGGCATCACCTGGACGGCTCGGCGGCGAAGCCCGGGTCGAGCCTCCCCGGCCGGCTGAGTCGCGGTCGTCCCACCAGCCCAGCCACCCGCCGTGACCGCGGCGGGAGCGCCTGAGGCCTGCCTCAGCCACGAGACCGCGCTGGCCGCGTGGGAGATCTCGGACGTCAACCCCGACCGGGTCCACCTCAACATCGCCCGGAAGCGGCGGCTGCGCCGAGCCGGAGGAGAGCAGTACGTGATCCACCGCCACGACCTCGCCCCGGGCCAACTGACCCGGTTCGAGCAGATCCCCATCACGGATGTCCCCACCACCATCGGCCAATGCATCGCCTGGGGACTCACCTACCTGGTGAGGCAAGCCCTGGAACGCGGGGGCAAGACGAGCCGCCTGCCGAGAACCGACCGGGAACGCCTCGCCCAGCAGTTGGAGGAACGCGACCATGGGCATAGCTGAGCCCCGGGACTTGGCCGCCGCCCTGAGCGGATTGTCGCGGCCGACGGCCAGGAGGTCCGGCCCGGTCTTGACCGAAAGGAATCTCCGGACCTTAATGTTTCCCAAGTTTCAGGTTCGAGGGTTGCGCATTTCAGCTCCGACTAAGGGTTTTACGTCATGCGGAGTTATTAACAGGATAGCGGAAAACACGAAGTTATCCACACTTACACCCGACGGGCCGACCGCTGTCACACCGCCCGCCTAACATGGCCCCCATCAGCCGCACAACCTCCGAGAAAGAACCACCCATGCCGAAACGGATCACGCCCACCAACGACCTCCTGTTCAAGAAGACCCTGGCCAGCGAGGACCACAAGACCATTCTTCAAGGCTTCATCCACGACTTCTTCGACCTCGACGTCCCCCTCCAAGACCTAGTCATCCAGAACCCCTACTCCATCCACGCCTTCGACCACATCGACCCCGACGACCCCGACGGCCCGCCTGGCAGCGAGTTGCGCCAAACCCTGCTCGACGTCGCCGCCACCTGCCCCGCCGGCGACATCATCACCGAACTCCAGATCCGCCACCAGGCCAGCTACGTCCAACGCGCCGTCCACTACCTGGCCGACCGCCTGGCCAGCCACTACAACGACCTCGCCCGCGCCGCCGTCGCCCACTCCGGGAGGATCGACCGGAACTCCTCGCTGATCCC
>JAISAO010000016.1 GCA_031266665.1 Propionibacteriaceae bacterium
ACCGGAACTCCTCGCTGATCCCCGTCCACTCCATGAACATCATCAGTTTCAACCTCTTCCACGGACCCCACCCCCTCACCCGACTCAGGCTGCTCGACCCCGACACCGACCGCCGCCTGATCCCCGAACCGCTCACCCTCGGCTTCTTCGAACTGCGCAAGCCCGCCCCCGCGAACCAGTTCAACCTGGAATGCTGGCGGCACTACTGGCTCACCGGCCAAGCCCTCGAAGACGCTCCCGGATACGTCCTGGAGGCAGCCCGTATAATCAGACGCGTCAACCTGACCCGACAGGAGCGCGACATGATCACCGCGATGGAACGCCACCGCGCCGATATCGACGCCATGATCATCTACGGCGAGAACCAAGGCCTCGAACGCGGCCTCGCCCAAGGCCGAGCCCAAGGCCGAGCCGAAGGCTTGGCCGCGGCCAAGGCCCGTCTGGCCGAGATCCTGCGACTCCACCCCGGAGCCGACCCGGACACCATCCTCAAGCTGATGGCCGAGGCCGACGGCTAGACCACGCCCGCCCCGAGCCCCGGGCGGCTAACAAAACACCTTGTCTTTACGGGACGGCGGGCCACTCAAGCGGGCTGCGGTGCTCCCAGCCGGCCTGGCTCAAGCAAGAGGGAAAAAGAAGACCCGGCCCCCGAAGAAGACCGTAATTCCACCTGGCCCGGCCCGCCGAAAAGATTCGGCAGAAGTCGTCTGCTGAATATTCCCCCGCCCGGCGGCGACGGCCGCCCGGGCGGCGATCTGACGGCGCTCGAGCCCACAGCGCAGGACCCCACGACGCCCGCACGAGCGTTCTCGCCGCCGTGGTCGTCCCACACGATGCCGCTGCCGGACAAGACCCCGCAAACCCGAAACTCCCACCCCGACCCGCTCTCGCCCGTCGGATTACACTTGCCCGGCGCGGCCGCCGCAAGCGGTGTCCGACCCGTAGGCTTGGAGTGGAAGTGAGGTGTCCCGGTGCTCGCTGAGAAGGTCAAGGAGTTGATCGCTGGCGGGGAAAGCCAGACGGTCGAGTTCAAGAGCGTCTCCGCCGGAGTGCTGGGAGACTCTTTGTTCGACACAGTGTCGGCGTTCTCTAACCGGCACGGCGGCCACATCCTGATCGGCGTGGCCGACGACGGCACCATCAGTGGAGTCAACCCCAACGCCTGCGAGGGCTTGCGCCGCAACTTCGCCAACCGAGTCAGCAACCCCGAGGTCGTCTTCCCGCCGCTCAGCCTGTCATTGGAGGGAGTCGAGGTCGACGGCAAACTGGTCTTGAGCCTGTACGTGCCGCCGCATTCCCACCCCGTGCGGTTCAAGTCGAGAACATTCGACCGCGCCGAGGACGCCGACGTGGACATCACCAACAACGCGCCCCTGATGGCGGCCTTGTATCAGCGCAAGTCAGCCCTGTACACGGAGCGGAAGGTGTTCCCGTTCGCCGACTTGTCGCAGTTGCGGCTGGCCGAGTTGATGCCGACGGTGCGGCGGCGGGCCGTGAACAAGCGCCCCGGCCACCCGTGGGGCACGATGGAGGACTGGGACATTCTGCGCAGCGCCGGACTGTGGGAGCACGATCCGGTCAGCGGCGTCGAGGGCGTCAATATGGCCGGGGTGCTGCTGTTCGGCTCGGAGCGGCTGATCCTGTCGTGCGTGCCGGGCTACTTCATCGACTGCGTGCTGCGGCGGGAGAACCTGGACCGCTACGACGACCGGCTGATGATCCGCTGCAACCTGTTGGAGGCGTTCGACCAGATCACGGCTTTCATCGCCAAACACACCCTGGACCGGTTCTTCGTCGTGGACGGCCAGCGCTCCGGGGTGCGAGACCACATCGCCTTCGAAGTCGTCTCGAACCTGCTGTCGCACCAGGAGTTCGCCAGCTCCATACCCGCCCGCGTGACAATCGAGCGAGACCGGCTGACGACCGAGAACTGGAACCGGCCTGTGCGGACCGGACCCATCGACCCGGAGAACTTCAAGCCCGACCCGAAAAACCCACTGATCGCCGCGTTCTTCGTCAACGCCGGGCTGGCCGACACCCTCGGGTCG
This sequence comes from Propionibacteriaceae bacterium, assembly GCA_031266665.1. Lineage (GTDB taxonomy): Bacteria > Actinomycetota > Actinomycetes > Propionibacteriales > Propionibacteriaceae > WQYJ01. Next base: position 2,049 of record JAISAO010000016.1, read on the forward strand.
GGAGTGCGGAACCTATACCGCTACACCAGCGTCTACTCCGGCCAGGAGCCCGAGCTGATTGAGGGCGACGTGTTCACCACGATCATCCCCCTCGGCCGTTCTACGCCATCGGATGTCCCAAGAGATGTCACCACAGACGTCCCAAGAAATGTCACCACAGACCTCGGAGAGTCCGAGCAACGAATCTTGGTGATCCTACGGGCGCACGGTTCGGCTCCCGCCCGCGAGCTCGCGGCCAAGACCGGACTGAGCGACCGGCAAGTCAAGCGCGTCCTGACCAAGCTCCGCGAGACAGGGATCATTGAGCGAGAAGGCTCGACCCGCTACGGCAAATGGGTCGTGCTGGAGTAACCCAGACGTAGCAGACCGGCCCGCGCGAGCACGGCCTCGTACGGGCTCCGCCCCGCCCCGCCTCTGGCCTCCATGATCCGTCCCGAGCACCACACCCCACCACGACCACCGGCGCCGACCGGACCGTACACCCCGTCCTGGGACCTCACCGCCACCGCCGAAGAAGGCCTCTGGGCCAGACACGGCTGGGCCGGCCGAAGCCATTTTAGGTGCGACAGACCACTAGCTACGTCCAACGCGCCGTCCACTACCTGGCCGACCGCCTGGCCAGCCACTACAACGACCTCGCCCGCGCCGCCGTCGCCCACTCCGGGAGGATCGACCGGAACTCCTCGCTGATCCC
>JAISAO010000014.1 GCA_031266665.1 Propionibacteriaceae bacterium
CTCATCGCGTGACCGCACCCGGGTCCGGCGCGGAGCCGCCTGACCGACCGCGTTTCGCGATCATTTTCGGTGAGGCACACGCTCAGATTTCGCGATCAACTTGACATGAGGCAAGACGCACCCGGCTCAGGCGCGGCTCGGCTGGGGTCCTGCTCCGGCCGGGCGGCGGCCCGGCCCGGCTCCGGCTTGGTCTCGGTCCGCCCGACGCCAGCCTGGTCCCGGTCCGTCCCGCCGGTCGGGGTCGTGCCACTCGGCTCCGGTCTGGACTCCCAGGGTCTCGCCCCGGCCCGGCCGGCGCCGCCTGATGTGGAACAAAGGCCCGGCCACGGCCGGGCGGAGGGCCGCGAAGACGTGTTCCCCGCCCCATGGGCTGCCGACCGGTCGCGGGTAGCTGACCGGGTAGCTGACTAAGCTCAAGGCGTTCGAGCTGTTCGAGACGGAGGGGGCCGAGTGGAGCAGAGCGGGGACGGGTTGCGGTTGTGGCCCGAGGGGGAGACGGCGGCCCAGTCTGAGGACCGCCTGGCCCGCGCCGGGTCGCTTAAGTGGGCCCAATACCAAGGCGAGATCGGCGCCTGGGTGGCGGAGATGGACTTCGAGTTGGCCCAGCCGATCCGTTCGGCCCTGGACGAGGCCCTGGCCCGGGGTCTGACCGGTTACATCCCGGGTTGGCTGCGGCGACAGGTCCAAGCGGCCTGCGCCGGCTGGAGCGCCCGCCGCCACGATTGGGCGGTCGACCCCGAGGACGTGGTCGTGATCCCCAACGTCTTGCACGGCCTGACCACGATGATGGAGCGCTTCGTCCCCCCGGGGCCGGTCATCGTGCCGGTGCCCGCCTATATGCCTTTCTTGACCATGCCGGGGGAGTCCGGGCGCGAGGTCATCCGGCTGCCTATGACTCAGGACGCCGCCGGCCGCCCGACGATGGACTTGGAGGGGCTGGACCGGGCCTTCGCCGCCGGCGGGACCATGTTGGTGCTGTGCAATCCGCACAACCCCCGGGGAGTGGCGCTAACCGAGGCCGAGGCGGTGGCCATCGGCCAGGTGGTGGAGAGCCACGCCGGGCGGGTCTTCGCCGACGAGATCCACGGCCCGCTGGTCCTGCCCGGCTGCCGCCACCGGCCCTACGCCCAGGCCAGCCCGGTCAACGCCGGCCACACCCTGACCGCCACCGCCGCCACCAAAGGCTGGAACTTCGCCGGCCTGCCCAACGCCCAGCTGATCTTGAGCAACGACCGCGACCGGGCGCTGGTGGCCGAGCACCGCCACCGTGTCACCGAGGGGGCCTCGACCCTGGGACTGGTGGCCACGGTCGCCGCCTACGAGCGGGGCGAGGCCTGGCTGGACGCCGCCGTGGGCCAGATCGCCGACAACCTGGCATTGCTGGAGGGGCTGGTGGCGGAACACCTGCCCGGCGTCCGCTTCCGCCACGGCCAAGAGGCCACCTTCTTGGCCTGGCTCGACTTCCGAAACGTCGATCTGGCCGGCGAGGCGCCCAGCGTGTTCCTCCACCGGGAGGCCCAGGTGGCGACCAACGACGGCGCCACCTTGGGCGTGCCAGGCTGCGTCCGGCTGAACGTCGCCCTGCCCCCGGCGCTGCTGGTCGAGGCGGTCGAGCGAATGGGACGGGCTTTGGCCCGGCGCTGATCCCGGATCCGGGAGGCGAGCCCGGACTTATCCGTTAGTCCGGCCGTAGGCCGGTCACGATGGGGCCGATAGAGTCACGAGCCGTATAGAGTCGTTAGCGGTCTCGGCGGTGCCGCCGTCCACCGCCGAGACCAGGCCGCTCGGCTGGTCTGGGACCGTTCCGCCTCTGACCCAGCAGCTCCGGCCGGGGAGCCGTTCCACCAGCCCTGCCCCCAGCCTTGCTGGTCGAGGCGGTCGAGCGAATGGGACGGGCTTTGGCCCGACGCTGAGCGAGGTGGTCGAGCGGGCGGGACGGGCTTTGGCCCGGAGCCGGCTCCGGGTCCGGGCGGCGGGTTCTGGCTAGCCGCGGGTCTGACCACATGCCAGCCTCCACGGGGTCGGTGGAGTCACGGCCGATAGGGTCAATAGCGGTCTCGGCGGTGCCGCCGTCCACCGCCGAGACCGGGCCGTTCGGTAGTCGGGAATCGGTCGATCTGACCTCAGATCACCAACTCGCCGACGGCCGGCGCGGGCGGCTCGCCCGGGTTGGTGTAACGGCTGATGAGCTGGTTCAAGTCGATCCCGGTGGCCGTTTTCAGCATCTCGACCACCTGGACCACGTTGTCCGACACCTGGCGGGGCAACTGGTTGGCGCCGTCGGACGAGATGACGGTCAACTTGTCGATCGCCCCCAGCGGCGCCGCCACCTGGCGGGCCACCTCCGGCAGCGCCTTGACCACCATCTCTAGCACGGCCGCCTGGTTGTAGCGGGCGTAGGAGTCGGCCTTCTGGCGCATGGCGGCGGCCTCGGCCTGGCCCTTGGCCAAGATGGCGGCGGCCTCGGCCTCGCCCTCGGCCCTCACGGCGGCGGCCTCGGCGGTCCGGCGGTCCTTCTCGGCCGCGCCGGCCTTGGCCCCCTCGACGGCCGTGGCCTCGGCCAGGGCCACCCGGCGGGCCTTGTCGCCCTCGCCCACCAGCCGGGCCTTCTCGGCCTCGGCCTCGGCCAAGGCGATGGCGGCGGCCTTCTTGGCCTCGGCCTCCAAGATGGCGGCCTGGCGGCGGCCGGCGGCGTCGGTCTCGACCCGGTAGCGCTCGGCGTCGGCCGGCTTGCGCACCTCGGTGTCGAGTTGGCGGTCCTTCAGGGCCGCCTGGCGCACGGCCACCTTCTCCTGCTCGCCCAAGATGGCCTGGTCGCGCTCGGCCTGGGCCAGGGGTCCGGCGGCCCCGGCTTGGGCCAGGGCGGCGTCGGTCTCGGCCTTGATCTCGGCCTGCTTCAACATCAGTTCGCGCTGGGCGATGGCGATTTCCTGCTCCGCCTTGACTCTGGCCTGCTCGGCCGCCTGGCGGGCCTGGGCCTCGGCGATGGCGGCCAACTGCTGGACGCGGGCCGACTCCGGCCGGCCCAGGTCGGACAGGTAGGAGCCGTCGTCGGTGATGTCTTGGATCTGGACCGCGTCCAGCACCAGTCCCTGCCCGGTCAGGGAGGCCTCGGCCTCGTCGGCCACGCGCTGGGCGAAGGCCGCCCGGTCGCGGATGATCTGCTCCACCGACAGCGAGCCGACGATGGCCCGCAGGGCGCCGGCCAGGACCTCTTGGGTGAAGGACTCGATCTCCGACTGTTGGGTCAAGAAGCGTTGGGCGGAGGCCCGGATCTGGTCCTCGTTGCCGCCCACCTTGACCACCGCCACGACATCGAGATTGAGCTTCACCCCCTGGCCGGAGATGGCCCCCCGGATGGCGATGGGGATGCGGCGGCTGGTCAGCTCGAGGATGTGGAGACGCTGGATGAAGGGCCAGACGAAGACGCCGCCGCCCATCACGACCTTCTGGCCCGACAGGTCGTGGGTGACGGTGCCGGTGAGCTGGTTGCGGACCTCCTTGCCGCGCCGCCCGGTGATGATGTAGGCCTCGTTGGGGCGGGCCACGCGGTAGCGGGTGACGAAGAATAGAGCGATCAAGACGACGACGACGGCCAGTCCGGCGATGGCGATGAGGGTTTCCACGGCTGTCCTCCAATAAGGGAAATTAGATTGTTAAGAACGATTGTTACTGGTATAGCTGGGCCACCCGAACGGCGGTGGGCGACAAGACGTCGATCACCGTCACCGGTTGGCCGGGCGTGATCGGCAGGTTGGCGCGGGCGCTGAGCTTGACCAGATGGCCGCCGTGGAGCAGTTTAACCTCGCCGAAGCCGTCGGCCGGGATGGCGGTCACAACCGTGCCCTCCTGGCCCAACAGACTGGCCGTGGTCGGGGCGCCGCCGTCTTGGGTGTGGCGCAGGCGGAACATCGCCCAGGCCACCAGGGCGCCCAGCCCCAGCCCCAAGCCGGCCCCGGCCACCCAGGCCAGCGTCACGGAGCCGGTCCAGGACAAGACCAGCAGGCCGCCGAAGCCCAGGGCGCCGAGGAAGCCGGACAGACTGGCGCCGGAGAACCAGTCACCGCCCCCCAGGGCGTCGAAGATGCCCCCCAGATGGTCGTCCACGAAGGTGAACAAGGCCAGCAGCAAGACGCCGACTACCCCCAGCACGAGGAAGACCGTCGTCATCGCCGACCTCCTCCCAGTTTTGAGCCCCACACCAGTCTAGATGGTTAATTCCAAGCCATGGGCTCGTCCTCACGCTCAGACGACGCGCCGGCGGCGTCATCGTCGGTCGGCGATGCCACACATCGCCTCTCTCCTCTTCCTGGCCGGCCCGCCGTCTGAGCGCGAATCCATCGCTCAGCCCTTGGAATTAACCATCTAGTGAGGCACAGCGACAGTCGACAGCCACCGGGGGAGGGGCGCCGGCGTCGCTGGAGGGGGACCTCAGGCGGCGGTCGGGCAACCCGCTAGGGCGGTGGCGGCCAGGAAGTCGGCCGTGGCCTCGACGGCGGGCAGGATGCGGACGGCGGTGGCGGCGTAGACCGCCAGCGGCTGGCCGTAGGGGTCCTCGACGTCGAATTCGGCCGGGTCGGACACCGGGAAGGTGCCACTGGCGGCGGCCACGGCGGCGGTGGCCACCCGTCCGGGGTGGAGGTTCGGCGGCTGACCGACGGCCCGCTGGCGGGCGGCCAGGCGGCGGGCGGCGGCGGCCAGGTCGTCGGGGCCGATTTGGCCGGCGACGCAGCCGAACTGGCGCAAGGTGAAGGCCCGGCCGGTGGCCGAGGGGTCGAGTTGGACGGCCTCGCGGCGGTGGGAGCGGGTCAGGGCCAGTATCAGGTCGGCCTGGCGCAGCATCGCCTCGGTCAACTGGCGGGCGACGTGGGGCGGATCGTCCTCCAGCCCCAGACCCTCCAGCACCGCCCGGGACTCCAGCGTCATACCGGCGCCGACGACCGCCCGGGTGCCGGCGCTGGTCACCTGGTAGTCGTCCAGGCCGGTCAGATAATGGCGCAGCATAGCCTCGGCCATAGGCGAGCGACAAATATTACCGGTGCAGACGGTGATGATTCTGAAGGCGGTCATCGGGCGGAGAGTTTAGTCCAGATCCGCAATTGGTAGGCCGGGCGGGCGGTTGGGGCGGCTCTCAGCCGGCCACGGCCCGGGCCAGTTGTTCCGCCCGGTCGGTCCGCTCCCAGGTGAAGGCGGGCAGCTCGCGACCGAAGTGGCCGTAGTTGGTGGTCTGGGAGTAGATCGGGCGCAATAGGTCGAGGGCGGCCACGATGGCGGCCGGCCGCAGGTCGAAGACCTGGCCGATGGCCCGCTCGATCTGGGCCTCGGGCACGGCGGCGGAGCCGAAGCAGTCGACCCGCAGCGAGACCGGCCGGGCCCGGCCGATGGCGTAGGCCGCCTGGACCTCGCAGCGGCGGGCCAGCCCGGCGGCGACGACGTTCTTGGCCACCCAGCGCAGGGCGTAAGAGGCCGAACGGTCGACCTTGGAGGGGTCCTTGCCGGAGAAGGCGCCGCCGCCGTGGCGGGCCATGCCGCCGTAGGTGTCGACGATGATCTTGCGGCCGGTCAGGCCGACGTCTCCGGCGGGGCCGCCGACCACGAAGCGGCCGGTCGGGTTGACGTGGACCTTGAGGTCGTCGTCGGCCAGTTGGTAAGGCCGCAGGGTCGGGCGGACGACTTGGTCCACGATGTCACGGCGCAGCCGCTCCAGCTCGACGCTGGCGCGGTGCTGGGCCGACACCACCACCGTGTCCACCCCCGCCGGTCGGCCGTCCTGGTAGCGGATGGTGGCCTGGCACTTGCCGTCCGGCAGCAGGTAGTCCAGCAGGCCGGTTTGGCGAACGGCCGCCAGGCGCTCGGCCAGGCGGTGGGCCAAGTCGATCGGCAGGGGCATCAGGGCGGGCGTCTCGTCGCAGGCGTAGCCGAACATCATCCCCTGGTCGCCCGCCCCCTGGAGGTCGTAGGCGTCGTCGGCGGCGGCCTCGCGCGCCTCGGCCGCCCGGTCGACGCCCAAGGCGATGTCGGGCGACTGGGAGCCCAGGCCCAGCAGCACGCCGCAGGAGCCGCCGTCGATACCCGCCTCGGTCGAGTCGTAGCCGACGGCGGCGATGGTCCGGCGGATGATGTCTTGGACCTCGACGTAGCCCTGGGTGGTGACCTCGCCCGACACCAGCACCACGCCCTTGGCCACCATCGTCTCCACGGCCACGCGGGCTTGGGGGTCCTGCTCCAGCAGGGCGTCGAGGATGCCGTCGGAGATGGCGTCGGCCAGTTTGTCGGGGTGGCCGGCGGTGACCGACTCGGAGGTGAACAGATGAGACATGGGGATAACCTTCCTCGACCTCGGCGGGCTTTGGCAAGCAGGCCGCCGCGCCCGGCGGAGGTCGGGGGCGACCCGGCCGGGCGGCGGAGGTCGGGCGGCGACCCGGCCGGGCGGCGTAGGCTCGCGGCCATGGACTACCGAGTGGCCGATTTGGCTTTGGCGCCCCAGGGGCGGCGCGAGATCGCTTTGGCCGAGCACGAGATGCCCGGCCTGATGGCGTTGCGCCGCCGCCTGGCCGACGCCCAGCCGCTGCGCGGCGCCCGGATCGCGGGCAGCCTGCACATGACCATCCAGACGGCCGTCCTGATCGAGACCCTGACCGCGCTGGGGGCCGAGGTGCGGTGGGCCAGTTGCAATATCTTCTCCACCCAGGACCAGGCCGCCGCCGCCGTCGTGGTCGGACCCGAGGGCACACCGGACGACCCCAGGGGCGTGCCGGTCTTCGCCTGGAAGGGCGAGACGCTGCCCCAGTACTGGTGGTGCCTGGAACAAATCTTCCGTTGGCCGGGGCCGGGGCCGACCATGATCCTGGACGACGGCGGCGACGCCACCTGGTTCGTCCACCAGGGCTTCCAGGCCCAGCGGGCCGGCGGACTGCCGGCGCCGGCCCCGGGCGCGGCGGCGGACTGGCTGGCCGGGATCGAGCGCCTGGGACTGGCCTGCGGCCTGACCCATGCCGGGCCGGACGGGGGCCGGGCGCCGGCCGGGGCGGGCCAGGACCCGGCGGCCGGACCGGACGAGAACCAGTCGCCCGCCTTGGACTTCGCCACCCTGGTGGCCGCGCTCAAAGGGGTGACAGAGGAGACCACCACGGGCGTCCACCGCCTCCACGCCATGGCCCAGCAAGGCGAGCTGCTGTTCCCGGCCATCAACGTCAACGACGCCGTCACCAAGTCCAAATTCGACAACGTCTATGGCTGCCGCCATTCCCTGTTGGACGGCCTCAACCGGGCCACCGACATCCTCATCGGCGGCAAAGTGGCGGTGGTCTGCGGCTACGGGGCCGTCGGCCGGGGCTGCTGCGCCGCCCTGCGCGGCCAGGGGGCGCGGGTCATCGTGACCGAGATCGATCCCATCTGCGCCCTCCAGGCGGCCATGGACGGCTACCAGGTGGCCCGCTTGGACGAGGTCGTGGAGCAGGCCGATTTCGTCATCACGGCCACCGGCTGCAAGTCCGTCGTCACCGCCGAACACCTGTCGCGCCTGCGCCACCAGGCCGTGGTGGGCAATATCGGCCACTTCGACCACGAGATCGACATGGCCGGCCTGGCCGCCTGGCCCGGCGTGACGCGCGACCCGATCAAACCCCAGGTGGACGCCTGGCGCTTCCCCGACGGCCATGAGGTCATCGTCTTGTCCGAGGGCCGCCTGCTCAACCTGGGCAACGCCACCGGCCATCCCAGCTTCGTCATGTCGACCTCGTTCGCCAACCAAGTCCTGGCCCAACTCGAATTGTTCACGGGGACTGAGGCCCATTCGGTGGGCGTCCACCTGTTGCCCAAGCGGCTGGACGAGGAGGTCGCCCGCCTCCACCTCGACGCTCTGGGCGTGGCTCTGACCCGCTTGACCGAGCAGCAGGCGGCCTATCTCGGTCTGCCGCTGGAGGGGCCGTACAAGCCGGACGACTACCGCTACTGAGCCGACGGTGCCGGCACGGGGTCGTGGAGCCGTGGAGATGGCACCGCCGAACAGATTCATTGTTTTAGAGCGGATGACGGGAATCGAACCCGCACTGGCAGCTTGGGAAGCTGCTGTTCTGCCGTTGAACTACATCCGCCTGGATTGAGCCGGGACCAGCATAGGGCAGGAGGGGGCGGAGCGAGTAGTCGTCGGCCCGGCCGGCCGCTCCCCGGAGGCCCCATCAGCAGAAGCGGCGACGGTCGGGGGGCGGCTCTAGGGCCAGCCGGCGGGCCTCGCGCCGGCGGCGCAGCCGCTTGACCGTCAGCGGGTCGGCGGCGCAGGCGGCGGGGCGGTCGATCAGCCGATTGAGCTGCTGGTAGTAGGCGGCGGGGGAGCAGCTGAAACGCTCGCGGATGGCCTGCTCCTTGGCTATCGGCCGGCTCCAGCAACGGCGCTCGAAGCTCAGCATGGCCTGTTCCAGGCCGCTCAGCCCCGCCCCGTCCGAGGGGGCGTCCGGGATCCGGGAGCGGTTGATCACGGCATCGGCTGTCTGACTCATGGCTCCAGGCTAGGACGACGGTGTGACATCCGAGTCGGTGCGCCGACTGGTCGGGATCCCGGATCGAGTCCGGGATGACGCAGCCGGTGTCCTCCCTGCGCTGCGCTCCGGTCCGGTACTTCGCGGGGACCCCGGACCCGCCCCACGAAGTGTTCTCCCTCCGCTCCGCTCTGGTCCGGTACTTCGCGGGGACCCCGGACCCGCCCCACGAAGTGTCCTCCCTCCGCTCCGGTCCGGTACTTCGCGGGGACCCCGGACCCGCCCCACGAAGTGTCCTCCCTGCGCTCCGCTCCGGTCCGGTACTTCGCGGGGACCCCGGGGCAATGAAAATTCGGCTCGTTGGCCGCTGTTCTGGTCGCCAAGGTGCTCTAGTATTGCCAGGTGTGCGGTCAGCACAGCGCCGTGCGACCGAAAGGATGACCATGCTGCCATTGGTGGGCCGGGTGCGGAACTACGCCTGGGGCTCGCCCACGGCGATCCCCGAGATCCTCGGCACCGACCCGACGGGGGAGCCTCAGGCCGAGTACTGGCTGGGGGCCCACCCCCTGGCCCCGGCCACCGTCGACGGTGAGCCGCTCGACCAGCTGCTGGCGGAACACCCGGAATGGGTTGGCAAGCGTTGCCGCAAGCTCTTCGGCGACCGCTTCCCGGTGTTGACGAAACTGCTGGCGGCCGATAAGCCGTTGTCCCTGCAAGCCCACCCGAACGCCGAGCAGGCCAAGGAGGGTTTCGCCCGGGAGGAGGCCGCCGGGGTTCCCCTGGACGCCCCCGAACGGACCTACAAAGACGACTGGCCAAAACCAGAGCTGCTGATCGCCTTGAACGAGTTCGACGGGCTGTGCGGTTTCAGACAACCCCGCGAGACCGTCGAGTTGTTCGGCCGGTTGGGGCTGGCCGACGACCTCGGCTCCGTCATCAAACCCTTGTCCCAGCGCAAGGGCTCGGCCGCCTTGGCCCAGGTCTTCCTCGACATCTTGTCGCTGGACGACACCGAACTGGTGGCCCGGACCGTCCAAGCGGCGCGAGGTCACCTGGGCGACCCCCACGCCCTGGGCGACTTCGCCCGCACCGCCGTCGAACTCGACGCCCACTTCCCCCACGACCCCTCGATCCTGGCGGCCCTGCTGCTCAACCGCGTCCATCTGGAGCCGGGCGAGGCCATGTATCTGCCGCCGCGCACCCTCCACTCCTACCTCCACGGCGTGGCGGTCGAGGTGATGGCCAGCTCGGACAATGTGCTGAGGGGCGGGCTGACCCGTAAACACATCGACGTGGACGAATTGATCCGGGTGGTCGAGTTTGTGCCCAGCGAGGCCGGCCCCGCGCCCCGGACGCCGGATCACGGCTTCGTCCGCTACATCACGCCGACCCTGGAGTTCACGGCCTGGCGCGGCGACCTCAACCACCACCGCCTGTCCGTGCCGGCCACCAAGTCCTGCCGCGTCGCCCTGGCCACCGACGGCGAGGCCGAACTGCGCGGCCCCAGCGGCTCCATCGACCTCGACGTCGGCCAAGCCGCCCTCATCCCCTACGGCGAGGAGGTCACGGCCGTCGGCTCGGCCACACTGTTCGTCACGTCGCCCGGGGTGTGACGCCGCCGCCTGCTACTCTCGGGGCGGCCGCCGCGCCACCTTAGCTCAGCTGGCAGAGCAGCCGCCTTGTAAGCGGCAGGTCATCGGTTCGAATCCGATAGGTGGCTCCCAGCAACCCCGGACCGGGTCGCCGGGAGTGCTCGGGCCAGCGCTTGCCACTCTGGCGCCGGCGCCCCGCGTGGTAGTCTCGTCGCTGCACTTGGGGCTATAGCGCAGGTGGTAGCGCGGTTCGTTCGCAACGAACAGGTCACGGGTTCGAGTCCCGTTAGCTCCACCGTATGCTCGACCTTCCAACCCTGTCCTCAGACAGCTCTGGAGGCAGCGGCGCGTCCAAGTTGATGGGCGGATGGAGTTGCTTGGTCCGCTGCCAGTATTCGGCGTGGAGCCGGTTCTCGGGTTGCGTGATCGTCTCGTAGACCTCCTCGAACGTGGGCTCGATGGTCCAGTCTTAGGTCAGGATGATCTTGAAGACGCCGAGGCGCGGCGCGAGGTCGGGGATGAGTGCGACGGGCAACATATCGGCTCGGTCGGCACATCGGCTCGTTGGTTGCCGCGTAAACTTTTGAGCGCGTGGGTGAGGGAATGGTTCACCGTTGTTAAGTGCCTCCTGCTGTCCGCCACATTATGAAGACCTTGACCACAACAAAGGTAGTGGCGTGATCTTCACGGGAACTGGCGCGCCGAGGCCGGTGACGGAGCCAATTACCGACCGGCGGTATGTTATGGTGAATACCATACCGCCGGTCGGTATCTACTCGGAGGAAGGAAGCCTGTGCCATGACCAGAACGAACAACTCGCAGCGGACGATCACCGCCAGCGTGGACGTGGCGGGGAGGCTGTTCGCCGATAAAGGCCACGAGCCGACGACGAGCCAAGACATCGTGGACCGCTTGGGCCGGCCCAAGGACGCGATCTTCCACCACTTCGGTGCCAAGAGGAGATCGTGGAGGCGGTCGATGCCGTCCCCGTCTTGGCGCGGGTGGCGCGCGACGGCGTGGGGCAAGGTGTGTTCGACACGCCCTGCCCTCAGGAGGCGACCGAAATGATCCTGTCCGACGGGCTCGGCCAGCCGAACGGGCGCCATGAGGGCGATTGAGCCCGATGCCCGGGCGGCGCCGCGCCCGAGGGACTTCCGGTTGTTGGTGGGAGGGCAGATCGTCACGGTGTTGGGCTCGGCGCTACTGCGGTTCGCGCTGTCGCTCCACGTTCTGGACACCACCGGCAGGGCCGACCTGTTCGCCGTCCTGTTCGCGGTCTCCTCGGTCCCGGTCCTGCTCGCCCCAATCGGCGGGGCGATCTCCGACCGGTTCAACCGGCAGAGGCTGATGGTCCTATACGACCTCGCCTGCTGCGGGATCACGCTGGTCTTCCTGCTCGTCAGGCTGGCCGGGCACGCCTCCGTGCTGGCGGTGGGAGTGGTGATGGTGGCCCTCGGCCTGATCGGCGCGATGGAGACCCCGAACGGGACCGCCTGCCTGCCCCTGCTGGTGACGCGCGACAAGCTGGAGTCCGCGAACGGCATCGTCCAAGCTGTCCAATCACTGTCCGGCATAGCCGCCCCGGTCCTCGGCGGGGTCCTGTACGCCGTGTTGGGCGTCCAACCGCTGGTCGCCCTGAGCTGCGCGGCCTTCGCCATGGCCGCCCTGGTCGAGCTGTTCATCCGGATCCCGTTCATCAGGCGTCCCCGAACCGGCGGGATGGTCCGAACCCTGGCCGGCGACCTGAAAGACGGGTTCGTCTACGTGTGGGCAACGCCGTCCATCCGGAAGCTGACCGTGATCGCGGCGCTGCTGAACCTGATCCTGGTGCCCTGTTTCCTGGTCGCCAGCCCGCTGATCCTGCGCCTGACCCTGAACAGCGGCGACGCCGCGTATGGCGCCGGGATGGGGCTGATCGAGGCCGCCTCCATCATCGGGGCGCTCACAGTCGGTGCGTTCTCGAGGCGGATGCGGATCGACACGGTTTGGCGGTGGGTGCTCGTGGTGGCCGGGCTATTCGTCCCCTCGGCGTTGTGCCTGACGCCGACGGCGCTCAGGTCAGGGCTCTGGCCGCCGTATGCCGGTTTCGTGGCCTGTGTCATGGCGATGGTGGCGGCGACGACCATTTTGTCGATCTTCGTGATCGTTCGGATCCAGACGAAGACGCCGGGCGATCATCTGGGCAAGGTGATGGCGATCATCCAAGCGGCCGCCCAGTGCGCGGCGCCGGTGGGCCAACTCTTGTACGGCATCGCGTTCCAAGGCTTCACGGACGCCCCCTATCTGCCGTTGCTGATAGCGGGCGGGTTCACCGCGCTGATCGCCGTGTTCGCCAAGACGACCCTCAGAAAGGAGTCGATATGACAGCGAAAAGCCGGAAGATCATCACGATGGCTTTCACGTTGGCCTGCTTCGTGGCGGCGGGAGTGTGCCTGATCGTCAACTTGGCGGTCAGCGGGCGGGTCGCCTGGGCGACGTCGTCGCCAGCCCCACGGTCAATTATTTCGTGGACACTTACGCGGGAGTGCCGGCCTTCGCCTGGGACACGGCGCTGATCGTCGTTGTGTCCACTGTCGTCTCGGCCGTGCTCGGCGCGGCTGGCTGGCTGAAGTCAAGACCCCATGGATCCGAAAGGAATGGAATCTAGAACATGAACACAGTGCCGACCGACTGGATTGAGTCCCGGCTGGCGCCTACAGCATGTCCACTGGATTGGTGGGCACGACGCAGAACTGGTTCCCGTCCGGGTCTTCCAATACCGTCCACGCGAACCCGTCATGCTCATGGCTGGCGACGAACGCGGCCCCGGCGGCGACCAACCGCGCCGCCTCGGCGTCCACATCGGCGGCGCAACAGTCCAAGTGGACGCGGTTCTTGCCGGGCGTCGGCTCGTCCACTTTCTGGAAGCACAGACTGAACCCGTTCTCCCGGCTGCCGATGCCGACCATCACGTACTGGCCCAGGTCGGCGTAGATGACGCCGCCGGTCTGTTCCGCCCACCAGTTCGCCAGTCGGTGGGGATCGGACGTGTCGATGGCGACTTGTCTGATGGTGACGCTCACATTGATTCCTTTCAGTAGGTCAAGTCGTTCCACACATTCGCCACATGGGCTACCAAAAATGCGGCGGCGATTCCAGACAGGACGTAGTTCCTGTATGGTCCCAAGCTGACGCCCGCCCGCGCGGAAACGCTCGGAGCGCCAGTCACAGCGGGGTGTTTCGGCGGGCGGTCGGCAGTGGCGATGGATGACCCTTCAGCTTGATCGTCAGTAGGTGAAGCGGATGCTTCCCGCCCCGGGGTCGACGGTCGCCCAACCGCCTGACGGCACCACAATCTGCGGGTCGGTGTGCCCGAAGTCGAGGTTTTGGACCACCGGCAGGGCCGGGTGGTGCCGCCGGACGGCGTTGATGATCGCCTCCCGTTGGGCCTTCCGGTACGCCGCCCTGGTCTCAGGCTCGTTGGGCTTGTCGAACGCCCAGGCTTTCGGGCGCCCCACCAACACGGCCGCGAACCGGTCCAGCCAGCCGCGCTCGCCCATCGCCGTGAGCAGGTAGCCCACCAAGAACGGATCGGGCAGGACCTCGGACGTCTCCAGGTAGAGGACCACGCCGTCCAGGTCCGAGTCAGCGGGGATGTGCTGTCCGGCCATCAATATGCCCATGAGCACCTCGGCGCAGCCGCCCCACAACACGCCCTCGGCGCCGATGCCGTCCGGCGCGTCCCAGAACCAGCCCTGGTTCGGCTCCATAGGCCGGTCGCGCTCCAGGTTCGACGGGTCGGCCCAGTCGAGTTCCACATCCGTGAACTGAGCCGCCGCCCGGACCTCGTAGTCCCCTGAGGCGAACAAGGCCGTGCGCAGCGACGCGACGGTCAAATCATGCATCCCGCTCGGCATGCCCAACTGGACCATGGTGCTCGCCCCGTAGAACGAGGGGACGCCGAGTCGCCAGAGCAGGTTATGCAAGTGCGTGTTGTCGGAGTAGCCGAAGAACGGCTTCGGGTTCGCGGCGAACACCGCCGGGTCGAGGTGGCGGATCAGCCCGATCTGGTCCTCCCCGCCGATCGAGCAGAGCACGGCTTTAACGCCTGGGTCGGCGAAGGCCGCCGTCAGGTCCCGCGCCCTGGCCTCGTAGGACGCGCCGAACTGGCGAGTCGTCGGGTACTCCACGGGCTCCAAACCGAACACGCCGCGCAGGCGGGCCAACCCGAGTTCATGGACGTGGGGGAACAGCCCCGGCAGCGCGGCCGAAGGCGATACCACTGCCACCCGGTCGCCCGGGGCTGGTTTGGCCAGCGACACGAAGGACTTCACAGTTTTTCATTCTGCCACCCTGGCGACGGGTGGCCCGTCGGCGATCGGGGAGACAAGGCGCTGTGGGCGGGAAAGTCGTCACACCTGTCGCCCGCGGAGGGTCCTGCGGTCGGTTCGCGCCGGTAAACCGTCTTGCCGCTCTGGTACACCTCCACCATCTAGATGGTTAATTCCAAGCCATGGGCTCGTCCTCACGCCCAGACGACGCGCCGGCGGCGTCCTCGTCGGTCGGCGATGCGACACATCGCCTCCCTCCTCTTCCTTGCCGGCCCGCCGCCTGAGCGCGAATCCATCGCCCAGCCCTTGGAATCAACCATCTAGGGCGAACACGCTCGTCCAGCCCCATGATTCGCCAGCGCGACGTGGCCGCCACGCGGCGCAAGCGCCCGCCTGGCCGCTGACGTGATCGGTCTCACATCATCACGTCAAGACGCGGTTGACACCAGGCGGATTGTCAACCTACTATTGACACATGTCTGAGCTACCCGAACCCCGTCCGTCGACCATGCGCGAACACCTCGCCCAGTTCCTGTCCGAGTCCAGCCCGAATCTCCAGGAGCGACTCCTGGTCGATCCCATGGCCCACCTGGAACTGGTGGCCCTGGCCGCCTCGGCCAGGGCGGACACCAGCGTCGTGCTGTCGGCGGCCGTTCGCTCCGCCCGTTTCGCGGGCTGCACCTGGGCCCAGATCGGGGACGTCTTGGGCATCACCCGCCAGGCCGCGCAGCAGCGCTACGGGGAGGACGACGAACCCGCGCCGCCCCCCGACTCCGCCACCGCCATGACGTTGTCTCCGGTGACCGCCTTCGACGAGATGCCCGCCCTGGAGAGGGCCGGGATGTACGGCTGGAAGGTGGTCGGCTACGGATTTATGCACCACCGGCTGGAGCGCTTCGACCACCAGTGGGAGCATGCCCGCACGATTCTGGGCGTCCGACCTCCAGGCGACGGTTGGGAACGAGTCCGCTGCGCCTGGGATTGGTTTTTTTGGAGCTACTGGACCCGGCCCGTCGACCGGCCGGCCCTGGCGGGGAACCCGACAGCGGCCGAACTCATCAGGGGCGACCTCTGGCGTTGATCGTCTCCGGTTCAGTTCTGTGGACCGGCCATCGTATCTCTCCTGCAGCCAAGCGGCGATTCGCGCCGAATCGCTGGGGGCCAGCGGGCCGCCCGAAGACGTGAGAGCAGTCCAGCGCGTGTTCTCACTTACCGAGATAAGTGAGAACAGTGAATGACTTGTTCTCACTGCGCGGTCGGTGTGACGATCACGGTCCGCCCAGGCGTCGGGGAAATCTGGCCGGGCGGCCGGACCGACCGCGACAGGACCGGCTTCGCAGCCTCCGGGCCGAGCCTGTCTCCATCGGCCGATAGGGTTTTGCCGTGCCGTTGATCGCCAAGGTCCAAGAGGTCGTTTTCGACTGCGCCGACGCCGCCCGGTTGGCCGAGTTCTGGGGCCAGCTGCTGGAACGCCCTTGGGGCCACCGGACCCAGCCCGGCGGCGCCGTGGACGCCGGGGGCCTGTGGCTCTTGTTCCAGGTCGTGCCCGAGCCCAAGACCGCGCCCAAGAACCGCCTCCACCTCGACATCGAGGTGGACGACATCCACCAAGCGGCCACCCGCGCCGAATCGCTGGGCGCCACCCGGATCGGCCAGTTCCACGACGACCCCTGCGGCGGCGGCTTCGTCGTCCTGCACGATCCGGAGGCCAACGAGTTCTGCCTGGTCGCCCAGCCCGAGGGATCGTGGAGCGATCTGCTGAGCGCCATCGTCAACCAGCGGGGGGCCTGACCCCCGGGTTGGAGAGTGAGAGTTCCCCCATCCGTTCCGGTGAGACCGATTTCGACTGGCGTAACCCCGGCTCGACCAATGTCCGGCTCGGTTGAGCGGCCTTGACCACCTGGGCCGCCCGGGCGGGAGTTGCACGGAGATACTATGTGATACATACTAAATCTGTGTCCAGCCCGACGCCCGCCGCCGTCCAAGCCATTCGCGCCTGGTATCGGCTGGATCGGGCCCTCGCCGCCGTCCGGGCCTATCTGCGCCAAACCACCGGGGCGACCGGCGAGCAGGTGGCGATCTGCCGGATCGTGGCCGAACGCGACGCCTGGGCCATGTCCGAGTTGCGCCAAAGGCTGACCATGCACCCCGCCACCCTGGGGCAGGCCATCGCCCGCCTGGAGGGGCGCGGCCTCGTCCAGACCGCGCCGGACGAGTCCGACGGCAGACGCCGCCGGGTCGCCATCACCCGAGCCGGACGCGATCTGCTGGAGGCCCTCCCCCTGGTCGGCCCCGTCCGCCTCCGCAGCACGCCGGCCGCGCCCGCCGACCTGGCCGCGATGGCCAGAGGATTCACCCTGGCCGTCGAATTGTTCGGGCTCCAGCCCTGGGTCGACGACCCGTCCAACATCCAAACCCCGTCCACCATCCAAACCCCGTCCACCATCCAAACCAAGGAGAAACTATGAAGATGAGCCAGGGATTCAGGCTGTTCGGCCAGCAGTTCCCCCAAACCGCCGCCGCCCACATGGCCTTCGTCCAGACCAAGGCCGAGGAGTCGGCCCTCGACCCGAAGACCAACCACCTGGCCTACCTGGCGGTGTTGTCCGCCACCGGGCTGACCGGCGGGGTGGACTTCCACGTCGGCCTGGCCCAGCAGGCCGGCGCCAGCGACCGGGAGATCAAGTCTGCCGCCCTGGTCGGGATGCAGGCCGTCGGCTTGCGGGTGCTCGACGGTTTCGCCGCCGTCTGCGCCGCCCTGGAGGCCGCCGATGAGTAGTCTGACCGACCGGCCCGAGATCGGCCCGGTCACCGCGCGGCAACTGGCCGCCGTCGGTATCGCCGACGCCGACGAGCTTCGCGCCGCCGGCGCGCGACAGGCGTTCACCCGCATAAGACAGAGGCTCGACCCCGGCGCCTGCGCCCACTTGCTGACCGCCCTGGAGTGCGCCGTGCGCGGTGTCAGCGCCAAAGAACTCTCTGGTGAGGACAAGGCCGAGCTGCGGGCCTGGTTCCGGGGCCTGCCGCCGGCGTGAGACCGGCGCCGGGCTCGCGCCGCTTTGGGAGGCTTATTCACGGGCTGGACCAGAATCCCGGCTCAAGTCCTGGGTGGCGAGAGGCGATGTCATTGCGGTCGTCGCCATCTAGTCGTGGACAAGCCTCTGGCGTCATTTCCCAACCGCCCCCGCGCACGTCGACAAGGCCTTCTGCTCAGGCGCGACCGTCGCCCGGTTCTCAGGCCGCGTGGAAGGCCGGGTGGTCCGTGATCGTGCCGGTCGGGTATTGGCCGTCGAACGATAAGGCGAAGACCACCTCGGGCGGGATGCCGTCGTAGCCCAGGTCGTCACGGTGGACGAAGCCGAATCTGGGGTAGTAATCACGGTGGCCGACCAAGACGGCGCCTTTGGCCCCCAGCCCCTCGATCTGGGTCAGGCCCTGGCGGATCAGCGCCGAGCCGACGCCCCGACGCTGGAACCCGGGCCGGACCGACAACGGGCCGAGAGTCTGCCAGCCGCTTGTCTGGTCGCTGATCGCCGCCGGGGAGAAAGCGATGTGGCCCACGACTTGGCCGTCCAGCTCGGCCACCAGGGAGACGGTCAGGCCGCCCGCCTGGCGCAGGGCGGCGATGACGTGCTGCTCGTTGCGCTCGCCGGGCAGGCCGGAGTCGCGGAAGGCCGCCTCGGTGACGGCGGCGATGGCCTCGCTGTCGGCGGCGGTCTCGTTCCGGATGGTCGCTTCAGTCATAAACCGTCATTTTGGCAGACGCATGCCTCCGCCGGCTGGGGGGTAGACCATGATGGCGTGAAAGCCGTCAAAGTTGACGTGCCCGCGCCCGTCCGTCTGGCGCGCTTAGACCTGTTCAACCGGCCCGGGGTAGGCGGCGACCTGCGGGTTGTGGGTCAGGAGGGTGAGACCGGTGGCGGCCGCCTGGGCGACCAATAGACGGTCGAACGGGTCGGCGTGCAAGTGGGGCAGGGCGGTGACCTGGGCCGCCTGGAGGCCGTCGACCGCCAGTTCGCGGAAGCCGATGGCCAGGGCCTCGGCCCGGACCTCGAAGGGGCTGGCGGTGAAGTCGGGCCTACCCAGCCCGAACTTGATCGCGACCTCCCAGATCGAGGCCGCGCTGAACCACACCGCCGTCGCGGGGTCTTGTAGTCGCGCCCGGGTGGCGGCCCCCAGCCGGTCGGGGTCGTAGAGCGCCCACAAGAGGATGTGGGTGTCGAGCAGGCAGCTCATTCGACGCCCTCGAGAAGCGCCTGGACCTCGGCGTCGCCCCAGTTCTGATCGCCTATCCGGGCGCGGTCGCGCAGACGCCCCAGGGGGCGCGGCGGACGGTCGGCGGGCTCGAACGGCACCAGGCGGGCCACGGGATGATCGGCCCTAGCGACGATCACCTCCTCCCCGGCCTCGACTTGCGCCAGCAGCCGAGACAGGTGGGTCTTGGCCTCATGGACGGTGACGACTGTCATGGCGACGCTCCTTGACTAAGGTGACTTAGTCTATATTAGTCCATCTTGATCGCCACGGCCCCGACGGGCCGAGATTTGGAGACGGACCGGACCGGTGGGCGAGCTTCCCGAAGGCGGCTTGACTTCGCCTGGGATGGCACGGGCGGTATGGCCGAGGGCTGGCGGTTGGGCGAGGAACTTCGGAGATTGGCGGGAGCCCAACCCAATGGTTGGGTCGGCAGGCCGCTGCGGCGGACAAAGCGCGTTGATTCGTCCAGCGGCTCGTGGCCGACGGGCCGGCCTGGTCGGCCGACCGTCGCTCGAGCGGTTGGTGGTGGGGATGCCGTCCGGCGCAGTTGTCACGGCGGCCGCCGCTATAGGCAACAGTTCGCTAGAGTCGAGACATGGCGGCAGCGGCGTCGGTGGACGAGTACTTGGCCGGTTTCAGCGGCCAGCGGCGGGTGATTTTGGAACGGGTGCGGGCGACGGTGGCGCAGGCCGCCCCCGCGGCGGTGGAGACGATTTCCTACGGCCTGCCGACGTTCAAAATGGGCCGGGCGATCATGCACTTCGCCGGCATGAAGAACCATCTGGGCGTCTACCCGATGCCGGCGGCCATCCAGGCTTTCGCCGCCCGTCTGGCCGGCTACCAGACATCCAAAGGGGCCGTCCAATTCCCCTGGGACCAGCCGATCCCGCTGGAGTTGATAGCCGAGCTGACCCGCTTCAACGTGGAACATCTGGCCAAAGTCGATCAATGAGCTGCGGCGGGCGTGGGGCGGGGAGCCGTGAACAAGCCCCGTTCCTCCCGGCTCTGCCGGCCGGGCTAGTTTCGTCGGCCGGGCCGGTTAATCGCGCGGAATACCGAGGGCGGCGCTGATGAGACGGTCGAAGGCGCGGTCGGGCAGCAGGCGGCGGGCGGCGATGACGGGTTTGGCCATGAAGCCGACGGCGTAGCGGGTGCGGGGCCGGCGGGCGGTGACGATTCGGGCGACCGTGTCGGCGATCAGCGACGGCGACGACTGGCGCTGGCCGGCCGACTGATTCCGCATCAAGGCGGTCACGGCCGCGATCTGGCGGGCGTAGGCGCTGCCGGCGGCGACCCGGTCGAGGTGGTCGGCGGTGATGCCGGCCCATTCCGTGCTGATGCCGCCGGGTTCGATCACCACCACGTCGACGCCGAAGGGCCGCAACTCCATCCGCAGGGCATCGCTGAGGCCTTCGAGAGCGAACTTGGTGGCGTGGTACCAGCCGCCCAGTGGCATGGCGAAACGGCCGCCCATGGACGAGATATTGATGATCGTGCCGCTGTGCTGGCGGCGCAGTTGGGGGGCGGCCAGTTGGATCAGCCGGGCCAGGCCGAACAGGTTGACCTCGAACTGGCGGCGGGCCTCGTCCAGGGGGACGTCCTCGATGGCGCCGTAGGAGCCGTAGCCGGCGCTGTTGACCAGCACGTCGAGGCGGCCGCTCTGGTCGATGATCCGCTCGACCCCGGCGGTCAACTGGGCGTCGTCGGTCAGATCCAGCGGTAGCGGCCGAACACCCGAGGCGGCCAGCGTCTGCAGCCGGTCGGCCCGGCGGGCCGCGCCGTAGACGATGTATCCCAGGGTTTGGAGCTTGACGGCGGTGGCCTGGCCGATGCCGGACGAGGCGCCGGTGACGAGAGCGGTCTTGGGGCCGTTGGTGGTGGACATGGTCTTCCCCTTCTATAACCTGAATCCAGGTTCAGGTATTATTATGAGCGCCGATTCACTTTCGCGCAAGTGGGCTGAGGCGCTCGGTAGTCGAGAATCGCTGGATCTGGGCTGAGACCAGTGGCATAGGGTCGGTCCCGAAGGAGGCTTGATGGGAGCCGAGAGGAAGACTCGCGCCGACGCGCGGCGCAACCGCCTCAAGATCATGGAGACGGCGCGGGCGCAGATCGCCCAGCACGGCCCCGCTGTCTCCATGAGCCAGCTGGCGCGGGCCGCCGGCGTCGCCGTCGGCACTCTGTACCGCCACTTCCCGACCAAGACCGACCTGGTGGCGGCGGTCGTCAACGAGCACATCGAGCGTCTGGTTGAGGCCGCCGAGCAGGCCTGGGCGCGCGTCCAGTGCGGGCGGGGCGACCCGGGCCAGGAGGTGCTGCGGCTGGTGCGACTGATGATGGAGGCCTCCGTCAGCGACCACGCGGTCAAGGCCGCCGCCCACGCCCTGGGCGCGGAATTGTCATACGACGAGGCCGAGGCGCGCGCCGCCGGCCCGCTGACGGGCCTGATCGCGGCCGGCCGGGAGGCCGGCGTGTTGCGCCCCGACCTGGAGGTCAGCGACATCTACCTGCTGGCCGCCACCGTCCCCAGCGACCAGCCGGCCGCGGTCCGGGAGCGCTGGCTCGCCCTGATCCAGTCGGGACTGCTGCGGGCGCCAGTCCCGAGCCCGCTCCCGGCGCCGTCCTGAGGTTGACGATCAGATCGTCACGGCGCAGCTTCGTCAACAGGTTCGCCACCCGGCTGCGGTCGGGCAGGTAGTCGAGAAGCGGTGGAGCTGGGCTCAGTAGGACAGCGCCCGGTAGCCGCTGCCGGCCCACAGGGTCAAGAAGGCCTCCCGGTCCACGGGCAGGTCCTTGCCGTCGCCGGGCTGGTCTGGGATGACTCCCCAGGGGTCGGTCTGGCCCTCGTCCGGGTCGTTGATCCACACCTGGTCGGCGCTGAAACCGGTCAGCACCACGGTGTGGCTCCAACTCTGCTCGGGCTGGAGCCACACCACCACCGGCTTGCCGGCCTCGAGCTGGGCGGCCAGGGCCTCCCAGCCGGTCCCGCTCAGATCGGCCGCCGTGCCCAGGTGGGCCGCCACCAAGCCCAGCAGGGCGGGCGGGTAGATGATGCCGCCGTCCTGGTCGTAGGGGTCGCCCTGGAAGCCGAGCTCGGGATCGGCGGAGCGGGGCATCTCGGCCGCCACCTCCTCCTTGGAGACGGCCGGGCCGGCGTAGGACAGCAACATGGCCACGGAGGCCGGCTCGCAGCCGGTCGGCATTTCCGGGCGCTGGGCGACGAAGGGCACGTCCAGCCGGGTGGCCAGCCACTGGCCGTCGGCGTCGAACTGGTGGTCGGCCGTCGGGGCCGTTGGCGTCGGGGCCGTGGTTGTCGGGGCCGTGGTTGTCGGGGTCGCGGTCGGCTGGTCGTCGGGCGTCGGCTGGTCGGACGGCTGATCGGCCAGCGAGCCGGCTATCCGGTCGGGGTCCTTCTGGATCTCGGCCGGCGGCGGCCCGGCCTCAAGCGTCTGGGGGGCGGCCAGGAAGACCAGCAGCCCGCTCAGGGCGGCCACCGTCCCGAAGCGGCGGTGCGAGCTTCGTCCGGCGGCCATGGCCCAACCTTTATGTCCAGCGGGGTTCCAGAGGTGGAGCCCGGTTGCGGTCTTTCGACCGCCCGAGTTTCGTCCCCATGATACCCACCGTCTCCGTCGACCGGCCGGCCCCGGCTCTGGAGGGCCGCTCCGCCGGTCGCCCGCCCATCGTCGCCGGCCGCCGGACGGGGCCGTCCGTTTGCACTCTCACCGGCCGAGTGCTAAGAATGCGTTAGCACTCAACCCCAACGAGTGCTACGTCCAAGGTGAGGCCGGCAGGCCGTCCGTCGCGGGCACCGAAGGCGATCAACCAGACCATCCCAGGGGGGCAAGGCCCCCAGAAGACCGGAGGAAACCGGGAAGACTATGGCAAAGCTCATTGAATTCGATATCGCAGCTCGCCGCAGCCTGGAGCAGGGCATGAATGTCTTGGCGGACGCCGTCAAAGTCACGCTCGGCCCCAAGGGGCGCAACGTCGTGCTGGAGAAGAAGTGGGGCTCGCCCACCATCACCAACGACGGCGTCTCCATCGCCAAGGAGATCGAGCTGGAGGACCCGTACGAGAAGATCGGCGCCGAGCTGGTCAAGGAAGTGGCCAAGAAGACCGACGATGTGGCCGGCGACGGCACCACCACGGCCACCGTCCTAGCCCAGGCGATGGTGCGCGAGGGCCTGCGCAACGTCACCGCCGGAGCCAACCCGATGTCGCTCAAGCGCGGCATCGAGAAGGCCGTGGCCGCCATCGTGGAGCAGTTGGCCCAGACCGCCACCGACATCGAGACGCGGGCCCAGATCGCCGCCACCGCCTCCATCTCGGCGGCCGACACCAGCGTCGGCGACATCATCGCCGAGGCCATGGAGAAGGTCGGCAAGGAAGGCGTCATCACCGTCGAGGAGTCCAACACCTTCGGCCTCGAGCTGGAGCTGACCGAGGGCATGCGCTTCGACAAGGGCTATGTCTCGGCCTACTTCGTGACCGACACGGAGCGGATGGAGGCGGTCTTGGACGACCCCTACATCTTGATCGTGTCGTCCAAGATCTCGTCCCTCAAAGACCTTTTGCCGGTCTTGGAGAAGGTCGTCCAGTCCGGCAAGTCGCTGTTGGTGATCGCCGAGGACGTCGACGGCGAGGCCCTGGCCGGCCTGATCGTCAACAAGCTCAAGGGCACCTTCAAGTCGGTGGCCGTCAAGGCCCCCGGCTTCGGCGACCGGCGCAAGGCCATGTTGACCGATATCGCCGTGCTGACCGGCGGCCAGGTCATCTCCGAGGAGGTCGGCCTCAAGCTCGAGGCCGTCACCTTGGACCTGCTGGGCCGGGCCCGCTCGGTCCAGGTGACCAAGGACGAGTGCACCATCATCGACGGTTCGGGCGACAAGGCCCAGATCGACGGCCGCGTGTCCCAGATCCGCAAGGAGATCGAGAACTCGGACTCCGACTACGACCGTGAGAAGCTGCAGGAGCGCCTGGCCAAGCTGGCCGGCGGGGTGGCCGTGATCAAGGTCGGCGCCGCCACCGAGGTCGAGCTGAAGGAGCGCAAGCACCGGGTCGAGGACGCCGTTCGCAACGCCAAGGCGGCGGTCGAGGAGGGCATCGTGGCCGGCGGCGGCGTCGCCCTGCTGCAGGCCGCCAAGGCCGTCCAATTGTCGCAGTTGAGCGGCGACGAGGCGGTCGGGGCCCAGATCGTGCTGACCGCCTGCGCCGCGCCGCTGCGCCAGATCGCCGTCAACGCCGGCCTCGAGGGTGGCGTCGTGGTGGAGAAGGTCAAGGGCTTGGCCCCGGGCCAGGGGCTGGACGCGGCCACCGGCGAGTACACCGACATGATCCAGGCCGGCATCATCGACCCGGCCAAGGTGACCCGCTCGGCCCTCCAGAACGCCGCCTCTATCGCGGCCCTGTTCTTGACCACCGAGGCGGTCATCGCCGACAAGCCGGAGAAGACGCCGCCGGCGCCGGCCGGTGGTGGCGACATGGGCGGGATGGACTACTAGTCCGACACCCCGGCGAGTAACACTCCAGCCGGAGGGCGGTCCCCCAGGGCCGCCCTCCGGCTTTCGGCGTCACGGGGGCGACGGGTGGGACGTATGGGCGTGACGGGTGTGGCGGAGGTAATGGGGGATGACGGATTAATGGGCGTGACGGGGGCAATGGGGTGACGGGCGTGGTGGGCGTGACGGAGGTGAAGGGGATTAAGGGCGTGGTGGGCGTTAAGGGGGTGACGGGGGTGAAGGGCGTGGTGGGCGTGACATCATGGGGGCCATGTCGGGGTTGCTCCAAGTCGAGATCACGACCGCCCGTCAGGCCGTCCGGGCGCAGGACGCTGGGGCGGACCGGCTGGTGGCGGTCCGCCAGCACGACTTCGGCCTGGGGGCGCCGCTGCCCGAGGATGTGGCGGCCATGCGACGGGCCGCCACCGTCGAACTGAGGGTGCTGTTGCGGCTGCGGGCCGGCTTCGGCACCGACGGCGGCGAGGCCAGCCGGCTGCGCGGCCTGATCTGGAGCTACCTCGAGGCCGGGGCCGACGGTTTCGTGCTCGGCTTCCTGAACGATCTGGGCCAAGTCGACCAGGAGGTCTGCCGCTCATTGGCCCAGGAGGGCGACTGGCCCTGGACCTTCGACCAGGCCATCGACGCCGCCTTCGACCCGCCGTCCGCCTGGCAGAGTCTGGCCGGGCTGCCCCGGCTGGACTCAGTGCTGACGGCCGGCTCCGCCCGGGGGCCGGAGCACGGCCTGGAGCGGCTGTTGGAGTTGGCCGAAGACCCGGCCGTCGCCCGCCGCCTGATCGTGGCCGGCCCGACGCCGGAGTCGCTGCCCTGGCTGCGGCGGGCCGGCCTGGCCGCCTTCGACCTGGGGCTGATGGGCCCAGACTTGGACACCGACCGCCTGGCCAGTTGGCGCCGCCTGGTCTGACTGGTCTGACCCCCGGCCAAGGCCTCGTCCAAGTCGACGGCAGGGGCCGACGGGCGGGTTGGGCGGCGGGGTCGAGGTCCGGGCCGACCACACCGCAGAAGGGTCTCATGGGGCCGGCCTTGGAGTGCCGGCGGGGGAGTGGCCGCTAGGGGCCGGTCGCGCCCGTCCCGCCGCCGGCCGGTTGTCAGTTGGTGCGCTCGGGTTTGTCGCCGGCCCGCAGGGCGGCCCATTGGACCAAGGAGCAGCCGACCAGGCAGACCAGGCAGGCCAGTCGGGACAGGCTCTCCAAGGAGAAGTCGAGGTCGGTCGCCCAGCCGAAGACATAGGCCGCCAGGACGCCGGCCCAGGCGCCGATCGTGATCCGGCGGGACAGTTGGCGGCGGTAACGCATGATATGGACGCAGGCCAGGCCGAGCACCAGGCAGAAGGGGGAGAGCTGTCCCAGCAGCGTCCCCAGTCCGAACACGATGACGCCGGGCAGGCCGACCGACTCCAGCCAGGTCTGCCAGTTGACCGGGACGGTCACGGGTGGCGGGGCCTGCGCCGGTCCGGCCCCGAACCAGCCCGTCGTGCCGGGGGCGGGGAAGTTGGCCCCGACGGCCGGCGGCGGGGCGTAGGACGATTGCCAGGGCTGGTCGGCGGTCCAGGGGCCGGCGGCCGGCCGGGCGGGCGGCGGAGTCGGGACGACTGGGGCGGCCGGGCGGGCGGCCACGACCGCCGGCAGCGGCGCCGTCGCCGGGACGGTGCTGTGGGCGAAACCCCAGGCCGAGGCGCCGGCGGTCAGGGTCGTCGTCGCCACGTCGAAAGCCTGTTTCGGGTCGCGTCCGCCGGCTTGGGGCGGGGGGGTCTGGTTCAGGGGCGGGGCCGACGGCGCCTGGAAGCCCAGTGGCGGCCGGGCGGGCGGCGGCGGGGCGGCCGGGGCGGCCTCGGGGGGGTCCAGGGACAGAGCCTTAGTCGGCCGGGCGAAGCCGAACGGCCGCTCCAGCGGCGCGTAAGCCGGTCCGTCCTGCCAGGTGGCCATGGGGCCAGCCTAGCCCGGGCCGGCCGACGGGCGACGACTCCGGGCTCGGGCGTCTGGGCCGGGACAGGTCTGGGGTGTCCGGGGCGAGCCGTTAGCGGGGGTGTCTGGGGGCGCCGCCGGCCTGTGATAATGTGATATCACATTGATACCGAGAAGGAGGACTCCATGTCCACTCAGTCGATCCCCGCCTCTGGTCAACCCCGATCGGAGATCGTCGAGACCCCGGCCGCGGTCCGGCCGGCCTGGGTCGGTCTGCTGGCCATCGTGGGGCTGACCGCCCTCTGCATCGTCTCGTTCTGCCTGGCCGGCCTGGCCGTGCCCGAGGATGGCGACCCGGGCCTCGGCTTCGCCCTCTGGCTGGTCGGGGGCTTTCTGGCCCTGGGGCTGGCGACGGTGGCCGGCACCGGGTTGACGGTGGTCCAGCCCGGCACCACCAAGGTCTTGACCTTCTTCGGCCACTACATCGGCACCGTCCGCCAGACTGGCCTGTTCACGGTCCGGCCCCTGACCGGCCACGCCAAGCTGTCCGTCAGGGTGCGTAACTTCGAGACCGGGGAGCTGAAGGTCAACGACGCCGACGGCAACCCGGTCAACATCGCCGCCATCGTCGTTTGGGAGGTCTCGGACACGGCCCGGGCCAGCTTCGCCGTCGACAACTACCGCTCCTTCGTCCAGACTCAGGCCGAGTCGGCCCTGCGCCACGTCGCCACCGCCCACCCCTACGACGGGGCCGACGGCGCCGTCACCCTGCGCGGCAGCACGGCCCAGGTCTCGGACGAGCTGGCGGCCGAGCTGGCCGAACGCATCGAGGTGGCCGGCGTGGCCATCCGCGAGGTGCGCATCTCCAAGTTGGCCTACGCCCCCGAGATCGCCCAGGCCATGCTGCAGCGCCAACAGGCCGGGGCCATCATCGCCGCCCGCGAGCGGATTGTGGAGGGCGCCGTGTCGATGGTGCGCGAGGCCCTGGCACGGTTGGAGGCGGAAGGCGTGGTGACCCTGGACGACGAGCGCCGGGCGGCCATGGTGTCGAACCTGCTGGTGGTCCTGACCGGCGACTCCCGGGCCACCCCCGTCATTAACACTGGCTCGCTCTATGTCTGATGGCGCCCAGGGACCACCCGCCGGCGCCACAGCCCGGCGGGCGGTCCTGTTGCGCCTGGACCCGGCCGTCCACCAGGCCCTGGCCCGCTGGGCCAGGGACGACCTGCGCTCCCTCAACGCCCAGATCGAATACTTGTTGCGCCTCCAACTGGCCGCCGCCGGCCGGCTGCCCGCCGTCGGTGAGCCGCGCCGCCCCGGCCGCCCGCCCAGCCGTCCGGCCGAGGGCGACGGCTGACGGCCGGACTCGGGCTCGTCGGCGCGGGCGCCGGTCAGGTCGGGCGGCCGGCGGCGTTCCAGCGGCGAACGTGAAAGTCAAGGCCGCAAAAATAAAGTCGAAAGTCCAAATCGGACAGACTCTAAATCGGCTCTTCAGAATCCAGGGTGTAGTTGGCGTCTGGCGACGGCCCGGCGATAGGGCCAATGATAAACGATCATTGGCGTTTGGCCCGGGCCCGCGGCCGGGACGCCCGACCCGACCG
>JAISAO010000021.1 GCA_031266665.1 Propionibacteriaceae bacterium
CGGTCGGGTCGGGCGTCCCGGCCGCGGGCCCGGGCCAAACGCCAATGATCGTTTATCATTGGCCCTATCGCCGGGCCGTCGCCAGACGCCAACTACACCCTGGATTCTGAAGAGCCGATAATGGCCGCAGTCGTCGTCTATGAATTCGCTCAGACTGCCGACCACGAAGAAGGACCGAGGACTGAACAAATAGGTCACGTCGCTGTAGTCGACCTTACCGCCTGGGAGCCGCATAGGAAACGCGTCACCCATCTGGCGCATCTGCTGCACCGCCATCTGGACGGTGCCCTGAGCCTGAGCCACACCGCCAGCCACCTCGTTGGAAACAGCCCAGCATCCCGATCTGTAACCGTCTTTTCCCCGAACAAGACGGGTTCGGTGATGTTTGATCTCGGCGAATACCATGGACTTCACGACGCCCGAGGTGCGCATGAGGGCATCAGTGATCTTACCCGGCCCCGCTACCGACGGCCCGGTCACAGCGCCTTGGAGTCTATCTTTGTCCCAGGACGTGAATAGCTGACCCGACAGTCCCACGCCCAGAAGCCACGAGTTGTTATTAAATAAGTGTTGCCACACTTTCTCGGGACCGCCATATTTTTCAACCTGGTCGTCGAAGAATTTATCGTCTTCCATTAGTTGGCGGAAGTACGCGACCACTTTGCGACGCTTGGTAATAGCGTAGACGTCATCGGCCTCAGCGTCCGCCTCAATGATCTGTCGAAAAGTGTCTTTGTTCTCACCGTACACCTCGGCCAGCACATTCGGGTCGGCCAAGGCTTGAGCCAGATCATCGGCCTGCACTCTCCGTGGAGTGATATCGAAAAAGTGGACACTCGGAGAATCTAAGGAATTCAGAGAGGACACCACTAATCATGGGATCGACACGCCGGGCCTTCACCTACGAGTACAAGAGGAACGCGGTATCGTTGGTGCTCGAAGACGGCCGGACCGTCGCCGACGTCGCCCGCGGCATCGGCATGAAACCACAAACGTTGGGACGCTGGGGCGCGAAAAATCAGGGAAGAGGACGGCGGCCGGCCAGAGCCGCCAGACCTCAAGCAATCAGAGCGGGAAGAGCTAGAACGCCTGCGGGAGGAGAACGCCCGCCTCAGGACGCGGCTCGAGTTCGCAAAAAAGTGTCGGCCTGGTTCGCGAGAGGCCAGCGGCGGTAGTTCGCCGCCATCGCGGACTGGGCCGACAACAAAGAATACCCCGTGGGCTTCATGTGCGACGAGCCGGGCGTGTCCCGCTCCGGCCACCACGAATGGCGCGGTCGGAAACCATCCCGACGCGCCCGCGACGACCAGACGCCGACCCGCCCCATGGTCGAGATCTCCGAGAAGCGCAACCGGCCCGGCGTCCGCCGCATGCGGGCCGAGCCGCGCGCCCTGGGCTGGCGGATCGGCCCGACGCGGACCTGACGGCTGATGCGCGCCGCCGGCCTCACCGGCCGGCGCCCGCGCCCGCACGAGAAAACCACGGTTCAAGGCGAGAGGCCCGTCGGCGCGCCCGACCCGGTCGGCCGTGAATTCTCGGCCGGCCGGACCAGAAACAGCGCGGCGACAGCGCCCACATCGAAACCTGGGACGGCCGGGACCACATGGCGACGGTGATCGGCCTGCGCTCCCGGAAACTGGTCGGATGGGCCGTCGCCGACCGGATGGACACGTCTTTGGCGATCACGGCGCTGGACCGGGCGCCCAAAAGCCGCCGGCCCCCGGCCAACGTCATTTTTCATTCAGGCCGGGGCGGCCAACACACGTCGAGAGCCTTCGCCGCCCACTGCCGGGAGTATAAAGTCCCGCGCTCCCTCGGCCGCGCCGGGTCGTGTTTCGACAACGCCGTCTCCGAGTCTTTCAACGCGACCCTCGAGAAGGAACTCGTCCACACCCGCCCGTGGCCGTCTGTGAAGACGGTCGGGAGGGAAGTGTTCAACTGGGTCGAGACGCACTGCAACAGGACACGCCGGCACTCGTGCCTCGGATGCTTGACAATCGAGGAATTCGAGCTAGGATATGAACATCTGGACCAACTGGCAGCGTAAAAACACTGTCCACTAAACCGATATCACTCCAGTCCCTGCTCAGGGCATCGCCGGAGTCGAGTTGGCTGGAGTCGATCAGGATCGTCGGCGGGCGTGACAACGGGGCGCCGTCCCAGACGTTGGACAACAGAGCGAGCTGGCCAGGCCGGTGGCGGACGGCGCCGCCGCCGAGTTCGATCTTCGCTCCCGCGACCCACTCATAGACCAGCTTCGACACGACTGTGTTGGGGGCGACGATGATCATCACGGGCGGGGTCTCGCCCACCGCTCTGAGGTTGTCGTCCCAGTATTGGTAAGACTTCTCATAGCTGCGATACAAACTTTCCAACGCGCCCTGGAGCTCGGCGGGCGGGGTCCAGACGGCTTCGATCTCGGCGTTGCGACGACGCGGCAGCTCCTGGCCGACGAACTCCCACAGCCGCAGATAAGTCACCAGCTCAGTGTCGGCGGCATCGTCGTCCACCGGCGTGCGAGGCACTTTGACGATGCCGGATTCGATGGCGTCCATGAGCGAGCAGTCGCTGACCGTCCAGGGGAAGATATAGCCCGCGTGGTAGCCGGAGCCGGAGATGAAGAACGGCGTGGCCGACATGTCGTAGACCTGCTTGATCCCGACGCGCTCGGCCACCCACGTCAGACCGGTGAACCAGACGCCGGCCTCTTTGTTGGCGTCCTCGTCCTCCCGGCTGCGCCTACCGGTGGTGTCCGGGTTGTAGCGGTAGCAATGGTGTGCCTCGTCGTTGAGAACGACGATCTCAGACTCGCGGCTGGCGTCCTTGCCCAGTGAGAAGGCGCGCAGCACGCGAACCACCACTGCGTCAGGCGTCTCTTTGAACGGATCCTCACGTTTGAGGACTGCTGACCGGCGGTGTCGTCGTCGCAAGTCTGCCGCTTTACCCCCGCCGGAATCAACTACACTTTGGGTGGTGAGTCCAAACGCCGAACCAGAGGCCCATCACACCGCCGCCCGCCCGGCCACCCGCCGGGGCCTGAGGCGGACCCTCAGCCTAACGTGTCGCCGAGCCGGTCCAAAAGGCTAGCGGCTGCGGCCAGCCGGCCCAGCTCCTGGCCGTCCAGGCCCTCCAGCGCCCGGGCCAGCCATTGGTCGCGCCGCCGCATATCGGCGGCCAGGGACGCCCGGCCCGCCCCGGTCAGTCGTAGCCGGCGGCGACGGCCGTCGGCCGCGTCCGGCGTCCGGGCGATCAGGCCGTCGGCCTCCAACTCCGCCAGCGGCCTGGACAACGATTGCGGCCGCTGCCGCTCGGCGGCGCCGATCTCGGACGGCGTGCCCTCCCCTTGGCGGTGGAGATAGCTCAAGATCGCGACCTTGTTGTTACTCAGCGCCGACTGCTCCCGCTCCACCCGCAGGCGGCGGGCCAGTCGCAGCACGGCCGCCCGCAGCGCCGGAGCGATTTCCTCGGGGGTTGACACGGCCTGCACAACCGCTACG
Source organism: Propionibacteriaceae bacterium (assembly GCA_031266665.1). GTDB lineage: Bacteria > Actinomycetota > Actinomycetes > Propionibacteriales > Propionibacteriaceae > WQYJ01. The sequence continues at coordinate 3,498 of JAISAO010000021.1, forward strand.
TTATCACTTACTAGATTCAATACGTGATCGCGTATTAGTTAGGAGTGGCCGTGCCCCGTTGGACTCCGACCCGACTGGCCGCCGGGCTCGGCCGCGGCGCCCGGGCCATGGCGGCGACCATGGTCGTGGTGCTGCCGACCTTCTGGTCGATGCTCCAACTCGGCGCCTGGTGGCGGGTGCCGCTCAACGCCGTGGTGTTCGCGGTCATGCTGGCCCTGTCCCTCCCCCGGGCGCTGGCCAGGACCGATTGGAGACAAGTGCCATTGGCGGTCGGGCTGCTCGGGCCGGCCGTCGCGGCCGCCGCCGGCTGTGCCGCGTTGTTGGGTCGAGACGACGGCTGGCGGGCGGCCGGGGCGACGCTGTTCGCGCTCGGCGTCGCCTGGCCGGTCTGGGCCCGCCGCTTCGGCCCCGCCTGGCGGGCCGGCGGCGGCGTGGCCGCCCTCCCCTTCCTGGCCGCCTTGGTCCAGCCCGAGCCGGTCGGGCCGGCCGGAGCCTTCCTGGGCTGGGCGCTGCTGGGGGCCGCTGTGGCGCTGGCCTGGGCGCTGCTGGCCCGGGGCCTCTCCCCGGCCGATCAGGCGGCGGAGGCCGACCTCGCGGCGAGCGGGGAACGAACGTCACCGGACCGCAGCCGAGCCAAGGGCCGGCGCCAGCCAGATGAAGCCCCCGGCCCCACCACCACCGACCAGACGACGGACGAGGAATATCCGCCACCGACTCACGGCCGCGCCAAGGGTCAACACCAGCCAGGCGAAGCCTCTGGCCTCGCCCCGACCGACTCCACGGCAAACAGTGAACAGACACCTCGCCGGACGGCCGGGCCACGGGCCAGCAGCAGCCAGGCTCTCCAGATCGGCGTTGCCACGGTCGTCGCCTTCGCCGTCGCCCAGGCGCTCGACCCCGACCATCTGGTGTGGCCGGTGATGACGGTGCTGATCACCCACAGCGGCAACCGGGGGCGCGGCGACGTGCTGGTCAAGGGGGCCGGGCGGATCGTCGGCGCGCTGGCCGGGACCGGGATCGCCGCCCTAGTCGGCGGCTGGTTCGCCGTCGGCGACGCCACCGCCGTGGTGGCGCTGTTCGCGGTCCTGGCCCTGGCCGCCGCCGCCCGCCCCCTGGGCCACGTCTACTGGGCCGCCGGCGTCACCGCCGGGCTGGCCCTCCTCTACGGCTACTGCGGACAGTCCGGCCTCGACCTGCTGGGCCACCGCCTGCTCGGCATCCTGGCCGGCGGCGCCGTCGCCCTGGCCGCCGCCTGGTTCCTGCGGCCCGTCCGCACCACCGACGTGGCCCGCCTGCGCCTGGCCCGGCTGCTGGCGGCGGCGGCCAAGGCCTGCGCCGCGGCGGCCCGGGGCGAGCCGGCCATTGAGCCCAGCTCCACGGCTGGTCGGCCGGGCGAGCGTTGGGGTTGGGCCGAGCCGGCCCGGCGGTTGGGCGCGGCCGACCGCCAACTGGGCGACCTCGAGGCCACGGCCCGCGCCGCCCGCCGCTGCGGCCTCGGCCCCGCCCGCGACCTGGACCGGTTATTGGCCTCGGCCCACGGCCTGGCCCGCGCCGTCCTAACCCGCGTCACCGGCCCGGCGGCCCCAGACCGGGCGCCCCTCGGCCGGCTGGCCCACGACTTGGCCGACCGGGCGCGCGCGCTGGCCGACCGGCGGCAGCCGCTCGACGGCCGACTGGCCCACGACCTGGCCGACCTGGCCCGAGAGATAACCGCCCAGTGATATCGGCTCGGCGCCAGACCGCATGCCCGTTATTTAAAAACTCATTTGTCGCGCTTGAGCGCGAGGCGGACAAGACTGGCGCTTCGGTCCACGGCTTGATCAAGGCCCGGGGCGAGGAGAAGGCTCTCCGTCTGGCCGCCGCGCCGGACACCCGGCCGAACTCTCCCCCGCCAAGACCACAGATTCGTGAAAACGGGACGCTTAAGCTCCGACTTTGGCCGAACCCTTCCTCGCCAAGGCCACAGATCAGCGAGGCGCCCGGCTCAGGCCGGCTCGGTGCCGCCCGGCCCGGTCGTCGGCTCGGCGTCCCCCGGCGTGGTCGTCGGCTCGGCCGTTAGCAGGATGGCCCCCAGCAGGCCGGACAGGAATTGGGGCGACTCGTCGGTCGACAGCTCCCGCGCCAGGGCGGCGGCCTCGCTGATGACGACCCCCGGGGGAACGCTCAGCCAAGTGGCCTCGGCCACCGCCAAGCGGGCCAGGGAACGGTCTACGGCCGGCATCCGGGCGATGCTCCAACCGGGTTTGAGACAACGGGCGATGGTCTGGTCCAGCTCCGGCTGATGGTCGGCCACGGCTTCGACCAACTGGCGGCTGTAGGCGGGCAGGGCGGCGTCGGTCGTGACCATGTTCTGGGCGGCCAGGGCCATGGGGTCGACCTGGCGCAGGTCGGCGGCGAAGAGCAGGTCGAGGGCATACTTGCGGGCCTTGCGCCGGCCGGAGCGATGGGGCCGGTCGGCCGTCGGCCCGGACCCGGGGGGGGCGCCCGCCGGCACGGGCCTAGGTCTCGATCCGCTGGCCGGCGAATCGGCCGACCCTCCGGACGCAGGAGACGCGCTCTTCCGAGCGGGCGTCGGCCGCGATGCGTCGGCCGCTAGTTCAGCCGTCCCCTCGGACGCGGGAGACGCGCTCTCACGAACTGATGTCAGCTGCGCGCCGGCCGGCGGCTCAGACACGGGAGATGTATTCGCCCGAACGGGTGTCGACTTTGATCCGCTCGCCGGTGGTGATGAACAGCGGCACCTGGATCGTCACCCCGGTCTCCAGCGTGGCCGGCTTGGTGCCGGCGGACGAGCGATCGCCCTGCAGGCCGGGCTCGGTGTAGGTCACCTCCAACTCGACGGCGGCCGGCAGCTCCAGGAAGAGCGGCTGGCCGTCGTGCAGGGCAACGCTGGCGGTCTGGTTCTCCAGCAGGAAATTCTTGGCCTCGCCCACCGTCTGTTCGGCGATGGTCAGCTGGGAGAAGTCGGCCGTGTCCATGAAGACGTAGCCGTCGCCGTCGTGGTAGAGGTATTGCATCTCGCGCCGGTCGACGGCGGCGGTGTCGACCTTGGTGTCGGAGTTGAAGGTCCGGTCGACCACCTTGCCCGTCAGGACGTGCTTCAACTTGGTCCGCACCACGGTGTTGCCCTTGCCCGGTTTGTGGTGCTGGAACCAGACCACGCTCCACAGTTGGCCGTCCAAATCGAGCACCATGCCATTTTTCAAGTCGTTGGTCGAAACCACGCCACATCTCCTTGCCGCTCGCGGGAGGCCTCAAATCGGCCGGGGCCAGTTTACCCGCCCGCGCCAGCTTGACCGCTCCCCCGCCGGCTCAGTCCGACCCCGCCCCGCTGTCCTCGGTCCGCCGCCGAGCCTCGGCCACGGCGGCCTCGCGCCGCAGGGCGTGGGGCAGGGCGACCTCCAAGACCCGCTGGGACAGGGCCGGGCAGGTCTCGGCCAGGCCGGCGGCGATGCGTTCGACATCGCCGCTGGACTGGTTCTGGCTGAGCTTCGACTTGGCTTGGACGGCGGTGATCTCAAGTGTCAGGGCGACCGTCGCCCGGGCCATCCGCTCCAGCCAGGCCCGGTCCAGCTGGTCCGGGGACGGCCCGCCGTGATGGGCGGCCAGGCGCTCCCAGGAGTCGAGCACGGCCGCCTGGGAGTCGTCGGCCCGCAGCCGGCCCCAGACGTGGATGGCCTCGTAGTCCAGTCCGGGGCAGCGGGCGTCCGGGGCGTGGTCCTGTTCCCACTCGGCCGCCACCGGGGCGTGGTCCCCGTCGATGATGACCAAGGCCTCGCCGGCGTCGTGGCGCCACTGCGGGTTGGCCCGCCCCAGATGGGTCAGCAGCCGCTCCGGCTGGTCGGCCCAGGCCCAGGGCAAGAAGCTGGCGCAAGGCCGGCCGCTGGCCGGGTCGACCGTCACCAGGTTGCCCTGACGGACCTGCCGCAGGCGCCGCCGGACATCCTGGGGCGGCATCGCGAACCGTTCCGGCACATACATTCAAGGCTCCCTCCGCCTAGTGGTCTGTCGCACCTAAAATGTCGGACTCGCGGTGTCGGACGCCGCCGCTCATCACCCAACTTTTAGCTGCGACAGACCACTAGCCCCAGCCAACCACTAGCGGCGGCGGGAGGAAAATCGCCCCCTCCCGGCGCCGCCGATTGGCTGAGACTGAACTCACGGCGACCGCGCGGTCAGGCCAGGGCGGCGTGGGCGGCTGCCAGCACCGCTTCAGGCGGATCGGACACCACGGCCTGAGCCCACCCACTGTGACCGACTCACGGCGACCCGCGCGGGTCCCGCCCGCTCTCAGGCCAGGGCGGCATAAGCCTCGGCCAGCACCGCCTCGGGCGGGTCGGCCACCACGACGGGGCGCCCCAGGCCGTGCAGCAGAACCAGGCGCAAGTGGGCGCCCCGGGCTTTCTTGTCCCGGCCCATGAGGGCGCGCAGCCGCTCCCAGGGGGCGTCGCGGTAAGCCACCGGCAGGCCGACGGCGGACAACAGGCGACGGTGCCGGGCGACCTCGGCGGCCGACAACAGCCCCAGCCGGTGGGCGACCTCGGCCGCCCACACCAGGCCCAGGCTGACGGCCTCGCCGTGGCGGATGGCGTAACCGGCCTGGCGCTCGATGGCGTGGGCCAGGGTGTGGCCGTAGTTCAGGGCCTCGCGCCCCACCCGCTCCCTGGGATCGACGGCCTCGAAGGGATCCTGGGCCACCACCGCCGCCTTGACCCGGACCGCCCGGGCCAGCACCTGGGCGAACTCGGGAGCGGCGCTGTCTTGGACACGCTCGGGGGAACGCTCGACCAGGGCGGCGATCTCCTGATCGGCCAGCAGGCCGCATTTGATGATCTCGGCCAGCCCCGAGACGACCTCCCGGGCCGGCAGGCCGGCCAGCAGCTCGAAGTCGCCCAGCACCGCCCGGGGCTGGTGGAAGGCGCCGGCCAGGTTCTTGCCCTCGGGCAGGTCGAGGCCGGTCTTGCCGCCGACGGCGGCGTCGGCCAGGGCCAGCACGGTCGTCGGCAGGGCCACATAGGCCACCCCGCGCAGGTAGGTGGCGGCGACGAAACCGGCCAGATCGGTGGTCGCCCCGCCGCCCAGGCCGACCACCAGGTCGTCGCGGGTCAGCCCCGCCCGGGCCAGGGCGGACCAGCAGTCGGCCAGCACGGCCGGCGTCTTGGCGGCCTCCCCGGCGGGCACCGCCAGGCGGACGACCCCCTCCCTCCCGGACAAGAGGGCTTGGGCTTGGGCGGCCAGGACCGGGGGGTGGAGGATGGCCGCCCGGGCGCCGGCTGTCAAGGCCTCCAACCGGTGGCGCGTCCCGGGTCCGAGGTGGACCGGATAGGGCGGCGGTCCGGCCACCACGATGGTGGTCTCCGCCGTCCCGGGGTCGGCGACGGATAGCGGTGTTGTTCGCGCCGCCGAGGGCGCCGGAGACGGCGGGGCGGCGGGGCGCTCAATCATCGTCATCGTCGTCCTTTCCCGCAGCCGGTCGGCAGTCATCGCCGCGCCTTCTCGGCTCAGCCATAGTCACCACCGTATCCCCTCGGCTCAGCCGCGTTTCCCCGTCACCGCCGTCTCGGCCTCGCGGGCCACCGCCACGCCCTCCGATCCGCCCCAGACGCGACCAGGCGGCGAGGCGTTCACCCGGCCGCCGCCCCGTCGGCCGACGCCGTATCGTTCGAACAGTGGTCGGACACCCCGGAATCGGCCCCAGCCTGGCCCAGGCCGGCACCGACCTCCCCGGAGCCGGTCTCGGATTGGTCCGGACCGGCGTCGGCCTCCCCGAGATCAGACCCGGATTGATCAAATCCGGATTGATCAGATCCGGATTGGCCCAGGTGTCCGGTTAGACGCAGGATGGCGTCGGCCGCCTGATCGGGGTCCAGTCGGTCCACCGCCAGCCGGACGGTGGCGACGGCGGCGTAGAGCGGCCGGCGCTCGGCCTCCAAGGCCGCCAACCGGGTGCGCACATCGCCCAGCAGTAGGGGCCGCAACTTGGCCAGGCCGGCCCGGCGGGTGGCGGTGGCCAGGCTGACGTCCAGCCAGACGACCTGGTGGCCCGACAGCCGCCGCCGGTTGGCCGGGTCTAAGACGGCTCCCCCGCCCAGCGACACCACCGCCTCGGGTCCGGCCAACAACTCTTGCACGGCCAGCGCCTCCCAGCGGCGGAACTCGGCTTCGCCCGCCAGGGCGAAGATGTCGGCCACCGGCCGCCCGCAGCGCTCCTCGACCCAGGCGTCGGAGTCGAAGCCGGGCCAGCCCAGCCGGCGGGCCAAAATGGCGCCGACGGTGGATTTGCCCGCCGCCGGCAGGCCCACCAGCACCAGGCTCACGGTCTGGCCCCCGACCCCGGTGCCGCCGGCTCGGCGCCCGGCGCCCGGCCCGATCCGGCGCCACCCCGTGCAAAGCCCAACTCGGCGCCGCCTCGCGCCCGATCCGTGGTAGTCAGACCCTTGAAGGTCGGACCCGTGGTGGCCAGACCCCTGAAGGCCAGACCCCTGGAGATCAGACCCGTGGGGTCGACCGGCCGGCTCACGGCCGCCACTCCCACTCCGCCGGCAACAGCCCGCGCTCCGCCAAGCGGCGGCGGTAGCGCTCGGCCGAGGCCCTGACCTCGGCCACGGTGTCGCCGCCGAACTTGTCCAGCGCCACCTCCGCCAGCACCAGCGCCACCACCGCCTCGCCCACCACGCCGGCCGCCGGCACGGCGCAGACGTCGGAGCGCTGGGGGTGGGCGACGGCCGCCAAGCCGGTGGCGACGTCGACCGTGCGCAGGGCGTGGGGCACCGTCGGGATCGGTTTCATGGCGGCGGCCAGGCGGATGACCTGGCCGGTCGACATGCCGCCCTCGACGCCGCCGGCCCGTCGCGACAACCGCCTGGGGCCGCCCGCCTCCGGGGTCAGCTCGTCGTGGGCCTGGGAGCCGAGGCTGGCGGCCAGGGCGAAACCGGCGCCGACCTCGACCCCCTTGATCGCCTGGACGCCCATCAGCGCTCCGGCCAGGCGGGCGTCCAGCCGCCGGTCGGCCTGGACGTGCGACCCCAGTCCCGGCGGACAGCCGAAGACCAGGATCTCGAACACCCCGCCCAGGGTGTCGCCGTCCCGGGCGGCGGCGTCGATCTGGCGGCGCATGGCGGCGGCGGCGGCCGGGTCGGCGCAGCGGCAGGGATCGGCCTCGATGGCCGCCCGCTCGGCCCAGCCCGGCTCCGGCCCCCGGCTGGCCACCGGGCCGACGGCGATCACATGGGACAAGATTTTGATCCCCAGGGCCTGGTCCAGGAAGGCTTTGGCCACGGCCCCCAGCCCCACCCGGGCGGCCGTCTCCCGGGCCGAGGCCCGCTCCAGGATGGGCCGGGCCTCGTCCCAGTCGTATTTCTGCATCCCGGCCAGGTCGGCGTGGCCCGGTCTAGGCCGGGTCAGGGGCTGGTCCCGGGCCGACAGGTCGGCCGGCTCGGCCCCCGGCGGACCGGGCTGGGGCGGGTCGGCCGCCATCGCCCGGCTCCAGCGCGGCCACTCCGAGTTGGCGATCTCCAAGACCACGGGCGACCCCAGGGTCTGGCCGTGGCGCACCCCGCCCAGGATCGTCACCCGGTCGCGCTCCAGCCCCATCCGGGCGCCCCGGCCGTGGCCCAGCCGGCGCCGCGCCAACTCCGCCGCCACCGCCTCGGTGGTCAGCCCGATGTGGGCCGGCAGACCGTCGATGGTGGCCACCAGGGCTGGGCCGTGGGACTCGCCGGCCGTCAGGTAGCGCAACATGGGTCGTAGTCTCTCACGCCCGTCGCCGGCCGGGGCGACGACACCGAGCCCCGGGGGCTTAACGGTCTGACCCGGATCTCGGATCAGGTCCGGTATGACGATCGAAACCACGGTTTGGCGGACGCGGCGCCAGGTGCGAGGCCGGATCGGGCCGCCACGACAAACTTACGGCTTCGTAAAGTAAGCTGGGGCGATGCCGACCGTTTTAGCCCCGGCCGCGCCCCAGCCGACGCCGCCCCCAACCTCGACCACGCCGCCGCCCGACCGGGGCAAGCCCCGCCTGCGCGGCTGGCTGCACGCCGGCGCCGCCCCCCTGCTGCTGGCCGCCTCCATCGTCATCCTGGCGCTGGCCGACGGCGGAGCGGCCAAGGCCGCCATGGCCGTCTACCTGGCCACCAGCCTGCTGTTGTTCGGCCATTCCGCCACCTACCACCTGGGCCGCTGGTCGCCCAGGACGGCCGCCGTGCTGCGCCGCATCGACCACTCCAATATCTACCTGTTCATCGCCGGCACCTACACGCCGCTGGCCGTGGTCTGCCTGAGCGGCCGCTCCCGTGTCGTCCTGCTGGCCCTGGTCTGGGGCTGCGCCTTGGCCGGCTGCCTCTTCAGGGTGCTCTGGATGAACGCCCCCCGCTGGCTCTACGTCTGCCTCTACATCGCCCTGGGCTGGGGGGCGCTGGGCTGGATGCCCCGCTTCTGGCAGGTCAGCGGCCCGGCCGTGGTCTGGCTGCTGCTGGCCGGCGGCCTGGCCTACTCCCTCGGCGCCGTGGTCTACGCCCGCCGGCGGCCCGACCCGTCCCCCGGCTGGTTCGGCTTCCACGAGATCTTCCACGCCTGCACCGTCTTGGCCGCCGCCTGCCATTTCACCGCCATCGCCCTAGCCGTCTGCCGGGCTTAGACCCGGGGCTTAGATCCACCGCTTCTCAACCGCCGAACGACCCCGCCCGGTGGCGCGGGCAGCGTGGTCGACACTTCCCCGTCCGCCTTCACGCCGACACCACCGCTCATCTAATGGTCTGTCGCATCTAAAAGTTGGGTGATGAGCGGTGTCGGACGGTGTCGATGGCAAAGGAAGGAGGCAGGCTGGACGCCCGCCGACTGACGACAACGCCGCCAGCGGCGTCGCCCGGCGCCGCGAATCCGACATTTTAGGTGCGACAGACCACTAGGGCCGTTCGCCCCGCCGATCAGCGGCGGATCGGAGCTCAGATGACCCAGTCCTCGGCCGTGCCCGGGGCGGGGAAAGCCAGGCCGGCGCAGAGGTCGTCCTCCGGGATGGTGGTCGCGACCGTCGAGCGGACCAGCTCGTAGTCCTCCGTCGGCCAGCCCCTCCGTTGGATCTCCAAAGGCACGTCGAACCAGTGCCCGTCCGGGTCGACCTGGGTGGCGTGGGCTCGCAGCGCCTGGTCGCGCAGCTCGAAGTACTCGGCGCAGGGCACGAAGGTGGTCAAGCGGTCGACCGTGTCGTCGTCCGCCCAGGCCCGCAGGCGCTCGCCGTAGGGCGAGCCCAGGCCGGCCTCGTGCATCATGGCGTCGAGCTTGGCGAAGCGCGCCCGGTGGAATCCCATGTGGTAGTAGACCTTGGCCACCGTCCAGGGCGCCCTTTGGTCGGGCTCGTGCTCGGGGTCTGCCGCCGGGGCCAGGGCGGCCATGGTGACGCGGTGGCACATGATGTGGTCCGGGTGGGGGTAGCCGCCCCGCTCGTCGTAGGTCACGACCACATGGGGGCGGAAGGAGCGCAGGACGCGGGCCAGCTTGGCGGCGGCCTCCGCCACCGGCGTGGCCGCCAGGGTGCCGGGCGGGGTGGCCGGCCAGGGCTCGCCCTGGAAGAAGCCGGAGTCCTCGTAGCCCAGCCAGAGCTGGTCCACCCCCAAGATGTCGCGCGCCCGCGCCATCTCCTCTTGGCGCAGCTGGGGCAGACGGGCCCAGTTCTCCGGAGTGTCCAGCTTGGGGTTGAGGATCTCGCCCCGCTCCCCGCCGGTCATCGTCACCACCAGGACGGCGCAGCCCTCGGCGACGTACTTGGCCATGGTGGCGGCGCCCTTGCTGGACTCGTCGTCGGGGTGGGCGTGGGTGAACAGCAGACGCAGACGCTCGCCTCGGGCGTCGACACGTTGGGGTCGAATCACGGGTAGACACCCTAGCGGGCCAGCCCGACAATACGGGGACACCCTGCCACAACGGCCAGTCGTGGCTTTGTCCCCGCCCGGCGATAAGCCCGCCGGACGGGTCGGATCACGGTCAGCCCACGGTCGGCATGACCACAATCAGCGTGACCACGGTCGGTGTGACCACGGTCAGCGTTGCGCCTCGGCCGTCTCCTCGGCCCCGCCCAACCGGACGCTGGCCTGGCCCATCACCACGCCGATGTCGAGGTGGGCGCGACCGTCGCCCACCACGAACTCGGAGTCGGCCGGCTGGGCGGCCGTGTCCCAGCTGATGTGACCCACCCGGCTGTCGGCGTGGATGGTGACGTCGGAGTCTAAGTCGACTCGGACCGTCAGTTGACCGGACTCGACCCGCAGTCTGGAGCGCCCGACGACGAAGCGTCCGCTGATCGTCGCCTGGCCGCCTTGGACCACCAGGTCTGACACCTGGGCGACCCGGTTCAAGGTCGCCACCCCGGCGGTCAGTCGCACCTGCCCCAGCCGAGGCACATTCTCGGTCGTCAGCGACCCGCCCGTGACCTCGATGTCGAGGTCCAGCTCCGGGTTGACCCGGATCGACAGCTCCTGGCCGATGCCCAGGGCTTTGATGTCGTCCAGGTGGCGGACCGAGCGGATGAAGCCCCAAGTCTGTCGCAGGCCGCTGAGTTGTTCGGCCTCGCCCGAGATCTCCAGCACTCCGGGGCGCCGCCGGGTCTGATGGATGTCCTCGGCCATGGCGGTCTTGACCCCGGGATCGCCGATGATGCGAACCCGTCGCCCGCTGGCCTTGACCGCGATCCGTTCCACTGGTCGAGCCTTCCCCGGCCGCGCCCGGGTCTCGGACGGCGGGTCGGAGACCGACGGGTCGGCCCCACCCGGATTCCAGGACGGCCACTCCCCCGAGGCCTCGTCGGCGGCCAGCCGCTCCGGTGCCGGGGCCGAGACCTCTCCGATCAGACGCTCGGCCGTCTCCGGGTCGATCCGCCCGGCCGCCAGATCGGCCAAGATGGCGCTGATGTCGCTCATCGCTGCACCCCTCCGTCAAAACTATTTGCCGCTCCACTGTAGCGCCCGAACGGGTGTCGTCGCCGTGCCACCCGGCGGCGGTCGCCCGCCCGCCCTGAGCACGGCTTCGGGGTATCGATCCGGGCCACCCGAGCGGGTTTGTGATCGGTCGGCGGGCCACCCGGCGGCGCTCCCGCGCCACCCGTCCGAGCGGTTGGGCGGGGCCGTTCCGGGGGTTGGCGGCGCGTGTACTGTGGGGCCGTGTGATGGTCGGGCCGGGCGGGCAAACAGCTGAGCGGTCTGAGCGGATGCCCCGGCCGGTCTGGGTGATGGCGGTGGTGGGTTTCCTGGTGGCGCTCGGCTTCGGCGTGATGTCGCCCGTCCTGCCGCTCTACGTCCGTCTCTTCGGCGTCTCCAGCTTCCTGGTCGGATTGGTGGTCAGTCTCTTCGCCCTCGTCCGACTGGTCACCAACCCGCTGGCCGGCCGCCTGCTACGCCGCCTCGGCCCCCGCCGGATCGTCATCTTGGGGGCGGTCCTGATCGCCGTCACCACCTTCATGATGGGGGTGTCCGACAGCTACTGGACGATCCTGTTGTGGCGCGGCCTGTCCGGCGTCGGGTCGGCCTGCCACGGCGTCGGCTCGCTGGCCCTGATCTTCTCCGTCACCCCGCCCCAACTGCGCGGCCGGGCCAACGCCTTGAGCGGCGGCGGTTTCGTCGTCGGCGGCATGGCCGGCCCGGCGGTGGGCGGCCTGGTGGCCCAATGGTCGATCCACGCCCCCTTCTTCTTCTACGCCACCACCTTGGCCATCGGCGCCGCCGTCGTCTGGGTGATGGTCCCCCGCCTGCCGCCGGCCGCCGCCCCGGCCGCCGGGACCAGGCCGCTGGCGCTCTGGCGCGATCGCCGCTTCCGAGCCGTTCTGGCGGTCAACTTCGCCCAGTCCTGGCAGTCCTACGGCGTCCGCAACCTGCTCATCCCCCTGTTCGTGGTCGAGACCCTGGGCCGGGACCTCCGGGCCGTCGGCTGGGCCTTCACAGCGGCGGCCCTGGCCCAGTTCGCCTGTCTGACGCCGACCGGCTGGGCGACCGACCGGCTGGGCCGCAAGCCCACCTTGCTGTTCGGCCTGGGCCTGACGGCTGTCGTCGGGGCCGGTCTGGCTTGGAGCCGGTCCTATGTCGTCTTGGTGGTCCTACTCTGCCTCTACAGCGTCGGGGCGGCCGCCACCAGCTCCAGCTCCCAAGCCATGCTGGCCGACGCCGTGCCGGCCACGGATGGCTCCGCCCTGGCTTCGTACCAGATGGCCGGCGATGTCGGCCTGATCCTGGGGCCGATGGTGGCCGGGGCTCTGATCGACGTCTGGCCGATGACGCTGGCCTGGTCGGTCGGCTCGGTCTTCCTGCTGCTGGCCGCCCTGCTGGTCGCCGTTGTGGCGCCGTCCCCGCCGGCCGCCCCGGGCGACCGCGCCCCGGTCCCGTCCGCTTAAACGGGCTCGACCGCCCCGACGGCCTCCGGCGCCCGGGCGCGGGCCGCCCGCAGGCGGCTCAGGACCATCCCCAGGCCGATGCCGCCCACCAGGACCGCCGCCACGGCGATGGCCAGCCAGGGCGACCGCCGGGCCAACTCGATCAGCCCCCGGAAGGCCGCCAGGCCGACGGCGGCGTAGATCCAGCCCCAGGCGATCCAGCCGGGCATGGCCGCCAAGCTGTAGCGCCGCCAGCGCCAGCCGATCAAGCCGGCCGTCAGTTGGACGGCCGACTGGAAGCCGACGGTCAGGAAGGACAGGGGGACGATGGGCCAGCCCCAACGATCCAACCAGCGGGTCGCCCGGGCGGACGACTCCACCGCCAGTCGCCGGGCCCAGGGCGCGCGCAGCACCCCGGCCCGGATACCCCGGCCCAGCCAGTAGGTGGCCTGGGAGCGGCTGGCGGCCACGATGGTCAAGCAGAGGGCCGCCACCGCCAACGGCAGGTCCAAGACCCAGTCGGCCACCGCCGTCATCCAGCCCGCCACGGTCGCCACCAGGGTGGCCAGTAAGTCGCTCACGCCGCGAGCTTAGATGATTGATTCCAGACCCTGGGACCGTTTCAGGCTCGGCCGAGACGCCGGGGGCGGGGCTGGCTGTCGTAGGCTGGTCCGATGGCCTCTTTGGACGAGTTGATAGCCCCCGACTGGGCGGCGGCCCTGGCCCCGGTCGAGGACGACATCCACCGCATGGGCGATTTTCTGCGAGCCGAACTGGCGGCCGGGCGGCGCTATCTCCCGGCCGGGCCGCGCGTCCTGCGGGCTTTCACCCGGCCGTTGGCCCAGGTCAAGGTGCTGGTGGTCGGCCAAGACCCCTACCCCACCCTGGGCCACCCCGTCGGCCTGTCCTTCGCCGTCGCCCCCGAGGTCTCCCCCCTGCCCGGCTCGCTGCGCAACATGTTCCAGGAGTTGGCCCAAGATTTAGCGGTCGCCCCGCCGCCCAACGGCGACCTGAGCCCCTGGTTCGACCAAGGCGTCTTGTTGTTGAACCGGGTCTTGACGGTCCAGCCCGGCAAACCCGGCTCGCACCGGGGCAAGGGCTGGGAGAAGGTCACCCAACGGGCGGTCGAGGCCCTGGTGGAACGCGGCGGGCCGCTGGTGGCCATCCTCTGGGGGCGCGACGCCCAGAACTTGGCCCCGCTGCTGGGGTCGACGCCGATCATCGCCAGCCCCCACCCCAGCCCGTTGTCGGCCCGCTCCGGCTTCTTCGGCTCTCGGCCCTACTCCCGGGCCAACGCCTTGTTGTCCCAGCAGGGGGCCGCCCCCATCCGCTGGGCCTGAGCGGCCACCCGCGACCGACGACCACCCATGGGACGGGGGACGCGCCCCCGCCAGCCGTCCGCTCGGCGGCGGTCAGGCGCTCGTCTCACATCGGCCCGGATTGGCCTAGATGGTTAATTCCAAGGGCTGGGCGATGGATTCGCGCTCAGACGACGGGCCGGCCAGGAAGAGGAGAGAGGCGATGTGTCGCATCGCCGACCGACGAGGACGCCGCCGGCGCGTCGTCTGAGCGTGAGGACGAGCCCATGGCTTGGAATTAACCATCTAGAGCTGGGTTTAGGGCGTCAACGCCTCCAAGACTCCCTTCCAGCGGGCGGACAGTTGGGCGGCGTCGACGGTGACGCCGGTGTGGTCGTGGACGATCTCCACCCGGGTGTGGTCGGGGCCGATCGGCTCGAGGCGCAATTCGACCCAGGTCCGGGGGGCCTCGTCAGTCTCGTGCCAGGAGAACCTGACTTTCTCCAAGGGGTGGTAGGAGCGGACGACCCCGTAGCAGCCGTCGGCCGACTGCCAGCGATCTCCCTTGTCGCCCAGGGCGGCCCCGGGCCCGAGCAGGGCCTCCTGGGCCGTCGTCGTCAGAAGCCTGGCCCAGACCAGCTTCGCCGGTTCGGGCACCACCGCTGCGACCGCGGTGGTGTCCGCCGTGTGATTTTCGATCAGTAACTCCGTTGTCATTTGAACCTCATCCCCCCAGGCCCAGGCCCGGGACTCGGAACAGTGGGCGCCGGGGTCCCTGCCCCGGGCTTGCCCAAACCCTAGCTCGGCCGGGCCGGTCGGGGAAGGGGCGCCCCGGCCAACCATCGCCCGACTCCCGGGGGCGCCCCCGAGCCAGGGCGACGACCCCATTCCCGCCGGCAGAACACCGCCCCGACCACGACAGCGACCCCATCTCGAGCGAGGTTACGGTCCGAGCGAGATCACAACGACCCGAGCGAGATCACAACCCCATCTCGAGCGAGGTTACGACCCGAGCGGGGTCACGAGCCCATCCCCGAACGGGGGGACACCGCCCCGACCATGACCGAGGCCAGGGCCGACCACGACGCCGCTCACGACCTGGGTCGGACTGTCCCCACTACCCTGAAAGGGTGCGCTGGGCGAAGCCGGGGGCGACCCGGCGTCTGACAGCGGTCGTGGGTCTGGTCCTATCACTGGCCCTGGCCGCTTGCGACCCCGACCCGGCGCCGCCGCCGTCCAGTCCCTCCGCCCAATCCGACCTGACCCGGCCGGGCGCTGCCGCCGCCGTGGTCGAAGACCTGATCGCCGCCGCCGGCAGCGCCCACGCCGTGCGGGTCGAGCTGACCGCCGACTCGGCCACGCTGACAGTCGTGATCGGCCAGACCACCGCCACCTGGGCCTACCGCGACGGCCAGATCGCGGCCGCCGAGCCCGACACCGGCTACATCGGCCAGGCCATCTTCGACCCGCGTGATTTCGCCCTCCAGGACCTGGGCGGGCTATTCGCCCAGGCCGCCCGCCAAGCCGGCTCGGACAAGGACCAGAAGCTCCATCTGATCGAGCACGCCAACGGCCGGGTGTTCATGTCGGTCACCACCATCCCCGAGTCCAGCGCGGTCTTCTTCCGCCCCGACGGCTCAATCCTGGCCCCCCTCGACTTCACCACCGCGGCGGGCCTGGCCGCTGGTCTGAGCGAGGCCACGGCCCAGCGCCCCAGCGTCCTCGTCGTCGGCCTCGACCCGGACAGCGGCGGTCTCTACGCCATCGCCCAAGACTTGGCCGGCCAAGGCGTCAGGACCGTGCGCCTGCCCGCCGTGCCGGCCCACGACCTGGCTGAGACGGCGCCTCAGGGCCTGGCCCCGTTCGACCCGGGTCTGATCGACCCCCAGATCCTGGCCGACCTCATCGCCCGCCTCCCCGCCCTGGTGGGCACACCGGTCGGACCGGTCGGCCTGACCGTCGAGCGCCGCGCCGGCTCCTGGCGGCCGGCCATCTACCTCAGCGCCAACCACCAAGTGATCAAAGCCACCTTGGACGGCGCCGTCGTCCCCGCTTGAGCCGCTGAGCCCAGAGCCACCGATGATCGGTCTGGCGGGCGCCGCCACCCGGCCGTGGGCAAGCCTCCTGGTTTTCAGCCCCGGCGGGGGCCGGCGAGGTACACTGGGGGGACTTGTTTCCGGGCGGCGGCTCGGAGCTGAGACAACTCTAGGAGTCAACACATGGCCAACCCCGTGCTCTCGCGGCCGGACGCCTTCGTTCAACGCGCCCCAGCCGGCTCGCCCACTTTCACCCCCGCCCCCTGGCAGAGCCCGGGCGGCCAGCCGGCCGCCTACCAACAGCCCTACGCCTACGGTCAACCGGCCCCCGGCCAGTCGCCCCAGGCCCCGGCCCCGACCCCGACCGGCCGGATGACGATCGACGACGTCTTGACCAAGACCGCCCTGATACTGGGGGCGGTCGTGGTGATGGCGGTGCTGTCGTGGCGGCTGCTGGGCGACCGCCTCGACCTGTTGGCCCCGGTGGCCATCGTCTGCGGCTTGGCGGCCTTCATCATCCCCATGGTCGGCGCCTTCCGCCGCAGCGTGGGCCCGGTCTTCGCCTTCGTCTACGCCATCGCGGAGGGGATTTTCCTGGGCGCCATCTCGGGCCTGTTCGAGCTTTACTACCCAGGCATCATCTTCCAAGCCGTCATCGCCACCTTCGTCGCCGCCGGGGCCACCCTGGCCGCCTTCCACTTCGGCCAGGTGCGTCTGACGGGCAAGGTGCGCAAGGTCTTGTTCATCTCCTTGCTGGCCTTCGCCGGCGTCGCCCTGGTCAACCTCATCCTCTATTTCTGCGGTATCAACCTCGGCCTGATCGCCGGGATCACGGGCGACGTCAGCGCGCTGGCCTGGCTCTTCGCCGGTGTCGGCGTCGTCTTGGCCGTCGTCAGCCTGGTGGACGACTTCCAGTTCATCGAGACCGCCGTCCAGCAGGGCGCCCCGGCCAAGACCAGCTGGGTGGCGGCCTACGGCCTCAGCGTCACGATGGTGTTCTTGTACATCAACATCCTGCGCCTGTTGTCTTACATCCGCCGCTGACCGATTGGAATCGTTGACCGATTAGACCAGCCGCCACGGGCGGCCGACCGCCACAGGCGTCGGCCGCCCGTGTCTTTGGGCCGCCCGTGTCTTTGGGCCGCCCGGGAAGGTCAGACCGACGGGTCGGGGCGGCGCAGCGCCACCAGGGACAGCCGGGTGTGTTGGCGCAGTTCGCCCCGCTGGTTGCGGGTGTCGTACTCGACGGTGATGACACCGCGGTCCGGCTTGCCGCGGGACAGCCGCTTCGACGTCACCACCAGTTCGAGGAATAGTTCGTCCCCCGGCCGGGTCGGCGTCGGCCAGTCGAGCCGGGCCCCGGCGCCGATCAGGCCGTCGCCGATAGGCAGGCCGACCTGGAGCAGCAGGCGCATGGTGATGGCGGCCGTGTGCCAGCCCGAGGCGACCAGACCGGCCAAAAGGCTGTCCTTGGCCGCCACCGGGTCGATGTGGCGGGGCTGGGGGTCGAAGCGGCGGGCGAAGTCGATGATGTCGGCCTCGGACACCGAGATGCCAGCGGTCGAGACGAAGCGGTCGCCCACCTCCAGGTCTTCGTACCAGACCGTTTGAGGGGCCGGTCCCAGGGTCTGCTCCAGGCTCACGCCAAACAATTCTAGAGTTCTGCGGCCGATTTCCCACAGCCCGTAGACTCTCGGCGTGGCCGGACGCATCCTCCCAGAGGACATCGAAGAGGTGCGGCGGCGCGCCCGCATCGACGACGTGGTGTCGGCCACGGTGACGCTGCGCCGCTCCGGAGCCGGCTCCCTCCAGGGTCTGTGCCCCTTCCACGAGGAGAAGACCCCCAGCTTCCAGGTGACGCCGGCCCGCGGCCTGTTCTACTGCTTCGGCTGCGGCCAGGGCGGCGACGTCATCACCTTCGTCCGCCAGCTCAACAATCTCTCCTTCAGCGAGGCGGTCGAGCTGCTGGCCGCCAAATACGGCGTCCAACTGCGCTACGAGGAGGCGGACCGGCCCCAGGCCCCGCCGGGCGCCCGGGTCCGACTGCTGGCTGCCAACGCCGCCGCCGCCGCCTTCTTCAGCCAGGCCCTGAACAGCGCCGAGGCCGCCCCGGGACGTGATTTCTTGGTCCGACGCGGTTTCGACCGCCAGGCGGCGGAGCGCTTCGGCGTCGGCTTCGCCCCCCGCGACGGCCGCGCCCTGACCCGCCACCTGAAAAGCCTGGGCCACAGCGAGGACGAGTTGCTGGCGGCCGGGCTGACCCGGCGGGGCGGCTGGGACTACTTCCAGTCCCGGCTGATCTGGCCCATCCGCGACGCCGGCCAGGCCGTGCTGGGCTTCGGCGCCCGCCGCCTGTTCGAGGACGACCGCCTGCCGGCCAAGTACATCAACACCCCCGAGACGCTGGCCTACCACAAGTCCCAGGTCCTCTACGGCCTCGACCTGGCCCGCCGCCACATCGGCCAGCAGTACCGGGCCGTCATCGTGGAGGGCTACACCGATGTCATGGCCTGCCACCTGGCCGGCGTCGAGGTGGCCGTGGCCAGTTGCGGCACCGCCTTCGGCGACGACCACGCCCGCCTGATCCAACGGCTGATGGGCGGCGACGCCTTCCACGGCGAGGTCGTCTTCACCTTCGACGGCGACGCTGCCGGCCAGAAGGCCGCCCTCAAAGTCTTCTCCGGCGACGCCCGTTTCGCCGCCCAGACCTACGTGGCGGTGGAGCCGGGCGGCCTCGACCCCTGCGACCTGCGCCTGGCCCAGGGCGACGCCGCCCTGCGCGAGCTGATCGCCCGGCGCGAGCCGCTGTACCGCTTCGTGATGCGTAATGTGATCGGCCAGTTCGACCTCGACCGGGTCGACGGCCGGGTGGCGGCGGCGCGCCAGGCCGCCGGTCTGATCACCTCGATCCGGGACCACTCGCTGATCGACGGCTACATCCGCGAGTTGGCGGCCATGGTCGGCATGGAGGTCGAGGAGGTGCGCCGGGTGGTCGGCCAGGCCGTCCGCCGGCCGCCCCGGAACCAGACCGGGAGCCGAGGGTCCCAGACCGGCCGCCCGACATCGGACCGGCCCGGCTACGGCAACACGTCAGACCGGCCCGGCTACGACCGCAACCCGTCGGACCGGCCCGGCTACGGCAACACGTCGGACCGGCCCGGGCTTGACCGCACCACGTCAGACCGGCCCGGGGCCGATCGGCCGGCCGATCCAATGATCCCGGGAATGGCCGATCCCGGCCCCTCGGACGGTCCCGACCCAGACAACGCCGGCGGGAGAATCGGCTCGGTCCCCCTTCCCAGGCCCGACGACCGTGACCTCGGGGTCGAGCACGACATCCTCAAACTGATGTTGCAACACCCGGAGGCTTTCACCATCCAGCCGCCCTGGAACGGGGTGACGGCGGAGGACTTCCTCCACCCGGCCCACGCCGCCGTCTTCGCCGCCATCGTCGCCCAGCCCGACAACATGACCCCGGGTTGGGCCCAAAGCGTGCTCAAATCCCTGCCCGCCGACGGCCTGCGCGAGTGGTCGGTCCAATTGGCGGTCGAACCGATACCTATGGCGGTCGAGCCGCTGTCCCCGGACTCCGCCGGGCCGCCAGTCGCCGAGATCGCCGCCCAGGCCAACGAGACCGCCACCCGGCTGCAACTGCTGACGCTCCAACGCCGCCTGGCCGCCCTGCGCTCGACCCTGCAACGGGTCAACCCGCTGTCCGACCAGTCCCGCTATGACGCGCTGTTCTCATCCCTGCTCCCCCTGCAAGCGGCCGAGCGAAGCCTCAACGAGTCGCTTCAGCGGATCCAGGGCAACCTCTGAGGCAATGCCGCAGGCGTCGGGCGGACGCTCCGCCTGGAGTCTCGCGACCGCCGTGGACGTGCGCCAGCCCGACCGGTCCGCTAGAGTGGTCGGGCTTCAGGGCGTATGGCGCAGTGGTAGCGCGCTTCGTTCACACCGAAGAGGTCACTGGTTCGAACCCAGTTACGCCCACAACCCTCCGAACCCGCTCCGACTAGGGCGGGAACCGCCTTCAGACGGGATTCAACGACCCGCCGCTTGCCGCTCAACACCGGCCTCTGGTGTTTCCGATGACGCACGGGGAGCGCACGACGCGCTAGACCCATCCCCATGGGACGGCGCTCGTTCGGGATGAGGCGCTTTGCGCCTTGCGTCCGTTCGATGAGTTCCATCCCTTCCAAGCAGACATCCGGCGAGGCATCACGATCCGCCTCCGCCGGCGGCTACAGGCGGATTTTCCCCATGACCCGGAGCAATTTGCTCATTCCGGGAAGGATTTCGTGGCGATCCCGCGTCATGCCCGTGATCAGAGCCGAGACGACCTGTGATATCGGCATCTTCGGGATGCGATCGACTTCCCGATTGTCTGCCTCAGAGCCACTGAACATGGGTTTCGTGGTGCGAGGCGGGGCCAGTTCGAAGACCTTCACCGACGTGTCCGCCAACTGCTTACGGAGGGTCTGTGTGTATGAGTGCAGCCCGAGCTTTGAGGCGCTGTATATCGGTGCCTTGTCAAAGGCGAAGTAGGCGATGCCGGAGGTGACGTTCACAATCGCCGATTCGGGCTGCCGGATGAGGTGCGGCAAGAACACCTGCGTCATCAGAATCGGCCCGGTCAGATTGACGGCGACCTCATCCGCTACGCCTTCGGCGGACGCGCTCTTAAAATAGATGTTCTGCATCAGTCCCGCGTTATTGATCAGGACGTCCAGGGTCGGGAAATCCGCCACGACGTGCCGGTGGAACGACTCAATGGATGCGAGATCGGTGACTTCCACCGAATAGGCCTGCAGGTACGGGTGCGATTCGCGTGTCCGGCGTAGCCGTTCCTGGTTCCGGCCGGTGACGATGACCGTGTTTCCCCGTGCGGATAGCTGCTCGGCCAGCTCCAGCCCGATCCCGGATGTGCCGCCGGTGATGAGGATCGTGTCCTGTCGCAGTCGCATGGTCGGCCCTTCTGAATAGTTCCAGGTTGGCGTTGGCCCGACTGCTCTCTTTGAGTCGTGCTGACGGGCGTCGGCCTCATACGTTCCAATCTGCCGCCCACCCCGCGGACCAGCCAGTGCCCCCGCGTTCCTGGGGGTGGCGGGACCAGTCACCGGAGGAATGCGCTGGCTAAAATGGGGCCGTGGACGAGAGACCGAACTTATTGGGCGAGTATCTCCGCGCTCGGCGGGAGCTGGTCACCCCGGAGCAGGTCGGCCTCCCGGTCATCGGGGTGCGGCGTGTGCCCGGGCTGCGCCGTGAAGAGGTCTCGATGCTCGCCGGCATCAGTGCCGACTACTACCTGCGGCTCGAGCAGGGGCGCGACCGAAAACCGTCCCCGCAGGTGCTTGAGTCCATTGCCGGAGCGCTGCAACTCGATCCAGAAGGCACGTCCTATCTCCTGTCTCTCGTCTCGGACCAACCACGCCGTCGCCGCCGTCAACGGCCGGCAGCGGAGACCGTGCCGCCCCGGCTCGCCGGGCTGCTCGCCGGTCTGCCGTTTCCCGCGTTCGTCGAGGGCCGGTTCTTCGACGTCCTCGCCGCGAATGCGCTCGCGACCGCGCTCTCCCCGCGCCTGGTGGCCGGCGCCAATCGGCTTCGCGACGTATTCCTCGATCCTGCGGAACAGGCGCTGTTCCCCGACTGGGAACTTGCCACGCTCGGCCTGACCGCCGGATTCCGTGAGTCCATCGGCGCCGACATCGATGATCCCCGCGCAATCGAACTCGTCGGAGAGTTGTCGATGGCCAGCCCGCGCTTTCAACAGATCTGGGCTCGTCACGACATACTTCCACGGCAAGGAGCGCTTATGCGCTTCGACCACCCTCAGGTCGGCGAGTTGATCCTCCATCGAGAGAAGCTGGCCATCACCGGGACTAAGGGGCTGATGCTCGTCATCTACCATCCCGATCCGTTCGGCGAGCAAGCCGAGAAACTCGCTCTCCTCGCCTCGGCCACCCTGCCGACCGAGCCGCCGATCACACGGCCGGCGAGGTCGGCCGGCTCAATCGGAATCTGAAACCGATGTGGCTAGGCCCACTCCACCGCGTCAGCCATGACAACAGAAGCTGTTCGTACCGGTGCGTCGTGGCGGCGCCAGATGAGGTTCACCATAGCCACCACGTCGGCTGGTTCGGGGACGCCATCCGGGACGATCTCCCATTCGTGACTGCCGAGGGGCAGGCCGTCGCTGGAGTGCTGCAGCCACACCACGGGCACACCCCGGTGGCGAGCCCGTTCGACCAGGTCGACGATCTTGGCGACGACAACATCCCACTGCCACACGTCGGCGGCGACGCCGTTCTGGCAGTCGATGACCAGCAGCGCCGTCTTGGGCCGGTCAGTCGGCCTGGTCATACCTACTCCTGTTAGGGCCGGCCGCTCGGGGCGAGCAGGCCATTGGTGGGCCTCCTGCCGAACAGGCTCGGGCGGCGGGTTCACGGTCGGGCCGGCTCCCGGTGGCGGTGGTAGACGATGGTACTCAGCAGTCCGACGATCAGCAGCGCCGTGGTGAGCAGGAAGGGCCAGGAGCGGTTGACGCTGGACAGGGCGCCGCCGATCCAGCCGAAGGGGGCGGTGGCGAGCATCACCACGGTGCGCTGGACGGCCATCACGCGGGAGCGTTCGTTGTTGTCGGCGTGGATGGCCACCAGGGACTCGGCCAGCATGGACAAGACGGCCAGGCCGAACCCGTCCAAGACCAAGCAGACACCCAGCCCCGCCAAAGTGGCGGCGGTCGGCCCGGCCACGGGCGCGGGGATGACCGCCACCAACGCCTGGCCGGCCGCGTAGACCGCGAAACCGGCCAGCAGCGGCGTCTTGAAGCCGGTGGTCTTGGTCAGGCGCGGGATGAGCGTGAAATAGAAGGCGATGGCCAGCAGCGAGCGGACCATCGGGAACAGCGGCAACCAGGCGTCCGGGACCAGGAGCTTCTGGGAGACGATGATCTGCCAGAAGGTGCCGGCGACCGTGCCGGCGGCGCCAACCAGGAAGGTCACCAGGATGGCGAACTTGGTGCCCCGGGAGCGGCGCATCAAGGCTAGGACCTGCCGGTAGCCGGCCAACTCGCCCCACCAGGACCGCCCGCGCGTCTGCCGTTTACGGATCAGGCCCATCTCGGTCTCGCGGGTGATGACGTACAGCAGGACGACCTTGGCGGACATGACGACGAAGGCGTTGAGGTAGAGGATGCGCACCGCCGGGACCAGCGAGAATTGGGCCACCATGACGGCCGCTATCGGGGCCAGCAAAGCCGACAGGTTGCCGGCCACCAGCACCAGGGAGTACATGGCGGGGATGCGCTCGGCCGCGACGCCTTCGACCAGCAGACAGTCCCAGGCGTTCTGGGTGACCTGCCAGGTGCCGTTGACCAGGGAGGCCCCGGCGAAGACCCAGAAGGCCCACTGGGGCGCCACCAACGAGGCGGCCGCCCAGATCAGACACGGTATGCACCAGGCGGCGGTGTCGAAGATGGCCAGGGTCACCCGGCGGCCCAATTTGTCAGTGATGATCCCGCTCAACAGCCCCCAGACGGTCTGGGAGACCAGGCCGATCGAGGCCAGCAGGCCGATCCGGGCGTCTTGTAGACCGAGGGCGAGCATGTAGACCGAGGCGTAGGGCAGGCACAGGTTCATCGACAGGCCCCACATCGGCTCGGTCAAGACACAGGCACGCTGGTTGCCGCGCAGGTCCTTGAGCGCCCGGATGAGAGAGTTGTCCACAGTTGTTGAGCGCCTTTCCGCCGTCCGCCCCATCCTACGAAGACCCCCGGCCCGGGCGGGACCGGTGGCGTGATCTTCACGGAAGTTGTCGCGTCCGCCTCCGACAACGAGGTGAACTACCGACCAGTGGTATGTTACGGTGGGTGACGTACCGATGGTCGGTATCTATTCGGGGAAGGCAGCCTGCGCCATGACCAGAACGAACAACTCGCGACGGACCATCAACGCCATCGTGGATGTCGCGGCCAGGCTGTTCGCCCTCAAGGGCTACGAGCAGACGACGATCCAAGACATCGTGGACGGGCTGGGCATGTCCAAAGGGGCGATCTTCCACCACTTCGCCTCCAAGGAGGAGATCGTGGAGGCGGTCATAGCCAGACACTCCGTCAAGCTCATCTCGGCCGCCCAGGCCGCCGCCGACGACACCAGCGTCCCGGCGGACGAGCGTCTGATCCGAACCGCGCAGGCCTTGCACGTCAGCGACGACGACGGGCTGCGGATGGTCGAGCACTTGCACCAGCCGCAGAACGCGCTGATGCATCTGAAACTGGAGCTCCTGCTGCGAGACGAGGCGGCCCCCATCTTGGCGCGGGTGGTGCGGGACGGGGTGGAGCAGGGAGTCTTCGACACGCCATACCCCCAGGAGGCGACCGAGATGATCCTGGCTTATTCCAACAGCGCCTTCGCCGCCGAACGCCTGGCCGCTTTCACCGGGGACGAGTTGGCGCACAAGGCCCAGAGCTTCATCTGGGCGATGGAGCGCCTGCTCGGCGCGAAAAGCGGGAGCCTGGCCGGCATCATCCGCATGTTCGACGGATTGGATCAGGGGAAAACGGCAGCTGAAGACGAATTTCAGTCCCCCGAGGCTCATGACGGCGGCGATGGCCGGGGCCGCGATAGCCGCCGTGACACTTATAGATTCTCTCGGGCCGAGTGAACGCGATAGGGGTCTGACGATTGGGAACAGTCATGACAATACTCATCCTTGAGGACGACGCCGCCCTTTCCAAAGG
This sequence comes from Propionibacteriaceae bacterium, assembly GCA_031266665.1. Classification (GTDB taxonomy): domain Bacteria; phylum Actinomycetota; class Actinomycetes; order Propionibacteriales; family Propionibacteriaceae; genus WQYJ01. The sequence goes on from JAISAO010000021.1 coordinate 27,924, forward strand.
TATCGAGTTGGCGCTCAAATCAGCCGACCGGAGGTTCGTGCGCTGCCCCACCGTCGCCGCCGCGCGGGCAGAGTTGTCAAAGCGCGACCCCGACCTGTTTCTGGTGGACATCAATCTGCCGGACGGTTCGGGGCTCGACTTCTGCGCCCGTCTGCGCGCCGCCGGCCGCACCGCCCCCATTCTCATGCTGACCGCCAACGACACCGAGCTTGACCAGGTCACCGGCCTGGAGAGCGGCGCGGACGATTACGTCACCAAGCCGTTCTCTTTGGCCGTCCTGCGGGCCAGGGTGGACGCCTTGCTCCGGCGCGGCCACTATGCTCCCGTCGCCCGGGTCGATGGTTTCTTATTCGACTTCGAGGCGCAGCTATTCGAGAAGGACGGCCGGCTGATCGAATTGCCGAAGACGGAGGCGCGGCTACTGCGGGCGTTGTTCGCCCGCCCCGGGCGAACCCTGACCCGCCAGCAGTTGTCGCGCCAAGTCTGGGCGGAGGGCGCGGAGTATGTGGACCCGAACGCGCTGTCCGTCGCGGTGCGGCGGCTGCGCGGCCTGCTGGAGGACGATCCGTCGCGGCCCAGACACATTAGAACCGTCCACGGCGTCGGATATAAGTGGGTCTCGAACCTATGAGGACCGGCGGCAAACTGGCGCAACGGCTGGACGCGATGCTGGACGACGCGCTCGCCGGCAGGTTCAGGGTCGAGGATTACGATGAGAGCCTCTTGTCCAAGATCGAGTCGAAAATGGCCAAGCTGCTCGACGCCGCCGATCTGCGCCAAACACGGATCGAGGACGAGCAACGGCGCGTCCACTCGCTGATCAGCGACATCTCCCACCAGACCAGAACGCCGCTGGCGAACGTCTCGCTGTACGCCCAGCTTCTCCTAGAACAGGATCTGGACGAGCCCCAGGCCGGGTTGGCGGCACAAATCCTGGCCAACGCGGACAAGCTCGGTTTCCTCGTCCAATCGCTGGTGAACACCTCCCGGTTGGAGAGCGGCCTGATACGGATGGCGCCGCGACCAGCCGACGCGCGGGAACTGGTCCGGGCCGCGGTCGCCGGCTGCCTGGCGGACGCCGCCTCGAAGGACATCCGGCTGGCCATCGCCTTGGGCGACGGCCCGCTGCTGGCCAGCTTCGACCCCCGCTGGTGCGGCGAGGCCCTGGTCAACATCATCGACAACGCCATCAAGTACACGCCCCAGGGCGGCCAGGTCACAGTCGGAGCCGAATCCTACGAGATGTTCGTCAGAATCGACGTCTCGGACACCGGACGGGGCATCCGCGAAGCCGATCTGCCGAAGGTGTTCGGGCGCTTCTGGCGGGCGGAGGAGTCCGCCGACGACCCCGGCTCGGGCGTGGGACTGTACCTGGCCCGCCAGATCATCATCGGCTGCGGCGGGTACATCAAAGCGCAGTCAGAACCAGGTCTAGGAAGCGTCTTCTCGGTGTTCCTGTCAAAAATGAAAGACGATCGAAAGATCCCGGCAAGAACAGTGGTCCAAGCTGGACGGGCAAACACCAGCCAACGGCCGGAAGGACCACTGTGAGCATATTGAGAACGACGGACCTGAAAAAGCACTACGGCTCCCCGGGCTCCGACGCCGTGTCGGTCCGGGCGCTCGACGGCGTCGACCTGGCCGTCGAGCGGGGCGAATTCGTGTCGGTGGTGGGCAGCTCGGGCAGCGGCAAGTCAACGCTGTTGCACCTGCTGGGCGGCCTCGACCGTCCGACGGCGGGACAAGTCGAGATCGGCGGCCAGCCGATCTTCGCCATGCGGGACGACGAGCTGACCATTTTCCGCCGCCGCCACATCGGGTTTGTCTTCCAAAGTTACAACCTGGTCCCAGTTCTGACCGTCGAGGAGAACATTCTGCTGCCGCTGGAACTCGACCGGGCCAGGCCGGACGGCCCGTTCGTGGACCAAGTGATCGCCATGCTGGGGCTGTCTAACAGAAGGCGCTCCCTGCCCGACCAACTGTCGGGCGGCCAACAGCAGCGCGTCGCCATCGCCCGCGCCCTGGCGGCGAAGCCGGCCATCATCTTGGCCGACGAGCCGACCGGGAACCTGGACAGCCGGGGCGGCATGGACGTGATGGGGCTGCTGAAGATCAGCGGCGAGCGGTTCGGCCAGACCATCGTCTTGATCACCCACAACCCGGAGATCGCGCAGCTGGCCGATCGCACCATCCGGATCGAGGACGGGAGGATCGTCTTGTGAGCGCGAGCCACAACAGCGCGATCCGCCGTGTCACGCGACGGTCGCTCAAACAGAACCCGAGCCACACCGTCTTCACGGTGCTGGCGATCACGTTGTCCGCGGCCATGATCTCAGCGGTCTGCGGGTTCGCCGCCAGCGGGCGGCAGATGCTGTTCGATTTCTTGGGCGAGGATGTCTTGGAGGCACGGCAATACAGCGCCATGGTGTACACGGCGGCGGCTGTCTTCGGTCTGATCCTGGTGGCGACGTCCGTCATCATCGCCTCAAACGCTTTCCGGGCCAGCGCGGGCGAGCGGACGAAACAGTTCGGCCTGCTGGGGAGCATCGGCGCGACCAAAGGACAAATCACGGCGGCGGTGGTTTACGAGGGCGTGTTCCTCAGTGCGGTGGGAATACCCCTGGGGCTGCTGCTCGGCAACGCCATACACCTGTTGGCCGCAGATATAGTTGAAACACTGTTCGTCCAGGTCAACGCCGCCAGAATGGCCCACGGCGCCAACGGCGACAGCGAACTTCATTTCGCCTATGTGTTCTCATGGCCAGCCACGGCGCTGGCCGTCGCCGTCAGCCTCGTCACCGTTCTGGTCTCGGCTTGGCTGCCGGCGCGCCGGGCCGCCTCGCTGTCGCCGGTCGAGGCCATGCGCCAAAGCGGAGGGGACGCGCCAGCGGCGAAATCCGTCAAAGTGTCTCCCCTGACGCGGGCGCTGTTCGGCTGTGAGGGCGCGCTGGCCGTGAAGTACGCCAAACGCGGCCGCCGCAGCTACCGCGCGACGGTGGCCGCGCTGTCCATCTCCGTGGTCCTATTCATAACGGGCTCGTTCTTCGCCAGCGGGATGGAACGGTCGATGACTTCCGCGATGCCCTACGCCGGCGTCACCGCCGGAGTGGAGTACATCTCCGCCACGGATCACCGTTTGCCGCTGGCAGCGGTGGAACGGGTGACCGTGCGGCTGGCCGAGTTCCCCGACACTATTGTGCATCTGGAGGAAGCCACCGAGGATGGCACGGCCTTGACCGTCTGGCTGGCCGAGACTGACGATGTGGAGGGGTTCAGGTCCTATGCCATGTCCGTGCTCGAAGAAATCGTCGGGGCGCCGCAAAGCGACCAGTACCGGCTGAACACCTACGACACCTCCAAAATCACCGCCGGACAAAGGGCGGTGATGCTGGCCGTCAGATTGTTCACCTATGGCTTCGTGGCCCTGCTGACGTTGATCGCCGTCACCAACGTGATCAGCACGGTGGTGACGAATATGCGCCTGCGTAACCGTGAGTTCGCCCTGCTTAGAGCCATCGGGATGTCGCGGAAGAACTTCTCCAAGATGCTGCGCCACGAGAGCCTGCTGTCCTCGGCGCGGGCGTTGCTGTACGGGATTCCCCTCGGCTCGGCGTTCGCCTACATCCTTTACACCGGCTTCATGCGGTCTACGGAGTTCGGCTTCGTCTACCCCTGGCTGGCCGTGGCGATCAGTCTGGCCGGTGTGATCGTGATCGTGTTCGCCGCCACCAAGATCGCCCAGAGCCGGATCAACCGGCTGAGCGTCATCGAGGCCCTGCACGAGTGAACGCCGGACGAAGAATCCGACTGGGAGGCTTATTCATGGTGAGACCGCGGGTCAAACCCGCCATGACGCCGCCGGTCGTCATCTTGGACTTGACCCGAGATCTGGTCCGGCCCGCGCCTAAGCCGCTGGCCATGGGCGAGGGCGGAATCGCGGCGGCCAACCGGGGAGGCCCGCCGTCCGGCCGGCGGCCGGGGAGGCCGTGGTCATGATAGTGGGACTGCTGCTGGCCGACGCCATGCGTTCTTTCGACGTCGGCGCGGCGCTCGAGGTGTTCGCCTACGACCGGACCGTCTCCGGGGTGCCCCGAGACGATGTGCGCCTGGCCTCCCCGGCGGGACAGGTCACCTTGGACCACGGGCTCAGGCTGGCCACCGGGCCGCTGTCGGGGTTGGCCGGCTGCGAGTTGATCGTCGTCCCCGGCTTCGCCAACCTGGACGCCTACCCGTCCACGGTCACGCCGGCCAGCCCCTACGCCGGCCAACGGCGCCCCGGCTGGGCCGACCTGGCCGTCCCGCCCGGACTGGCCGCCGCCCTGGTCGAGGCCCACGCCGCCGGGGCCGAGATCGCCTCGGTCTGCACCGGCGCCTTCGTCCTGGCCCAAGCCGGCTTGTTGGACGGCGCGGAGGCCACGACCCACTGGGGCGCCTGCCAGACCCTGGCCGAGCAACACCCACGGGTGCGCGTCCGGCCCGATGTGCTCTACACCCACGACGCCGCCCGTCGGGTCTGGACCTCGGCCGGGGTGACCGCCGGCATCGACTTGTGCATCGCCATCAAAGCCCACCACCACGGGGCCGTCGCCGCCGCCACCGTCGCCCGCTCCATGGTGCTGCCGGCCGTCCGCCACGGCGGCCAGGCCCAATACATCCCGCCCCGCCTGGCCGAGCGCGAGACCGTCGGCGCCGACCTGGCCGCCCTCTGCGCCGCCGTCCGGCGCGACCTGGGCCGCGCCTGGACCCTGGCCGACATGGCTGCGGCCGGCCACCTGTCCAGCCGCAGTCTGCAACGCCGCTTCGCCGCCCAAATCGGCCTGAGCCCGTCCGCCTGGCTCATCCGCGAACGGGTCCGGGCCGCCCAAGAACTCCTGGAGTCCTCCGTCTTGGACGTCGGCCAAGTGGCCAGCCGGGTCGGCTTCGGCTCCGCCGACCTGCTGCGCAAACACTTCCGCCCCCTGGTCGGAACCACCCCCACCCGTTACCGAACCGCCTTCCCGCCGCCTCGACCGGCGGGGCGGCCGTGAATCAGCCTCATTGGCCGGGAACGACGCAGAACTGGTTCCCGTCCGGATCGGCCAGCACCGTCCAGGCGAAACCGTTCACCTCGTGTTGGGCGACGAAGGCGGCCCCGGCGGCGACGAACCGTCGCGCTTCGGCCTCCACGTCGGCCGCCGAGCAATCCAGATGGACGCGATTCTTGCCGGGCGTCGGCTGGTCCACCTGCTGAAAACACAAAGTGAAACCGTTGTCCCGCTCGCCAATGCCGACCATCACATACTGGCCCAGATCGGCGTAGACGACGCCGCCCGTCCGTTCGGCCCACCAGGCGGCCAGCCGCCGCGGATCAGTCGTGTCGATCGCGACCTGTTTGATGGCGATGCTCATATTGATTCCCCTCGTATCGGGTGGCGCAGTATCGTGCGCATTTTCTCCGGCGCGACCTTGCGCGGGTCGGACAGGTAGATCTCGTGGTGCCGCCGGCCGCCGCCTAAGTCGATGGCATAACCATGTTCGACGGCGAAGGCGTCGATGGCGGCCACCGTGGCCGGCTCGTCATCGTAGGGGCCGAGGTGCGTCGCCTGCGCGCACAGGCCCTCGGCGAAATGGACGAGCCGCGCTCTCGCCAGGTCGAGTTTCGGCTTCTTCCTGGCGACGACATCACAGGTCGAGGCGAAAACGTCCTGGGTCACGAAGTCGGGTTGACGAATGAGCGCCGTCCACACGAACGCGCTCTTGTCCGCTATCGGGGAGCCGCCTCCCCGGAAGTCCTCATCGGTGACGCTCCAAAATCCCTCCAGCGGAGCGACAACGTACTCCAGCACCGACTTGTTGCCCATTTTGACGGCATAAGACAACCCGTAAATAACTTGTACGGCGGAGCTGTAGTCTTCGCCCGTGTTCGGATCACCAACGCCGTCCACGGCGATGAATGTCATCTCTGGCACGTCGACGACCCGAGGCGACGAGTTGGACCCATACAGGTCTCCACGCTCCTTCTTGAAGTCAAACATCGGTTGATCGTAGCGCTCCAGACCATAGGAGACCGGCGGCATCGCCAGGAATGAGCGTGTCGGCGTGTTCTTCGTCAAAGCTGTCGCTCCCAGACGGCACCATGCGCACCGACGACACGGCGGTCTACCAGACCAGCACAACACAACCAGGCTGCTGCCTCTGGACGAGCCCGGACAATGCCTTTGGGCCATGGATTTTCGCCCCAGACGATCAGGTCGAACAGATAGCAGGTGTTCGCACGCTTGGCGGCCGTGGGCGTCCAGAGGTTTGGGGCCTACGCTGGACGGCATGACGTCGACCGGGGAGCCGCTGCTGCCGCGCGTGGTCTGGCTGGTCCTGTTCGATGGCTTCGAGGAACTTGACTTGTTCGGCCCGGTCGAGGTTTTCGGGCTGTCGCCTAAGCGGTTCCGCCTGCGATTCATCGCCCAGAGCGCCGGCATTGTCACCGCCGCGCACGGCGCCAAGGTGCTAGCGGACTGCGGGCGCGACGACGCGCCTCCCCCGGACATAGTGCTGGTGCCCGGCGGAGCGGGCAGCCGCGTCCTGGCCCACGACGAATCCTTCCTCAACTGGTTGGGAGGGTGGGCCTCGGAGGCGCCGGTGGTCGCCTCGGTCTGCACCGGGTCGGCGCTGCTGGCGGCCGCGGGCTTGCTCGACGGGTATCGGGCCACCTCGAACAGTCGCGCCTTCGGCTGGGCCACCGGTTTCGGCCCGAAGACACAATGGGCGCCCGGCGCGCGCTGGGTGGCCGACGGCAACAGGTGGACCTCGGCCGGCGTCTCGGCCGGAATCGACATGACCTTAGCGCTGGCCGCCGCCCTCTGCGGGCCAGCGACCGCCGAGGAGATCGCGTCGCGCATGGAGTACGACTGGGCCGCCCGCTAAAGACGACCCACCATCACTCGGCGGCTTGAACCTGGAGGCTGGGTAGACGGAATAGTCCACGTCCCGGGCCGGGCCGATTGTGAGACTCATCTCACAATTTCATGCAAGGATCTCACCGTCCTTGCTACAATCCGCCTATGGATCTGAGCATTGTCATCGCCGGACTGCGGGCGACTGGCAGCGATGACGCGCACTTCGAGGCTAAGAGCGCGGCCGGGGAGTTCCCGGAGTCGGTCGCGGCCACGCTCAGCGCGTTTGCCAACACGCCGGGTGGCGGGGTGCTGATCCTTGGCCTTGATGAGAGTCGCGCTTTCGCGGCCACTGGTGTCTATGACGCGGTGGCCTGCCAGAAGGCGGTGGCGGCTGTGGCCCGCAACGGGTTGGAGCCGTCTGTGGCCGTCACGGCGGAGACGGTCGATTTCGAGGGGGCGACGCTGGTCGTGGTCGCTGTTCCGGAGGTGGGGCGGCAGGTCAAGCCGGTGCGGGTGCGCCGGTCCGGCAAGGCGTATCTGCGCCAGTATGACGGCGACTATCCGCTGTCATACCAGGAGGAGCAGGCCTTGATCGCCGACCGGGGCCATCCGGTGTTCGACCATGCGCCCGTTGACAACGCCACCACGGCTGACCTGGATCAGACGGCGGTGAGCCGCTACTTGGAGGACCGCCGGGCGCTGTCGCCCGCCCTCGCCCCGGTGTCGGATGAGGTCGTGCTACTGCGCACGGGCGTGGTCGACCGACTAGGGCAGCCGACGTTGGCGGGGCTGTTGGCGCTCGGCGTCTATCCGCAGCAGTTCTTCCCCAACCTGGCGATCCAGGCGAGCCTGGTGGACGAACGGCTGGGTCGCGCCTCCCGGGCTCTCGACAGCGCCTATCTGACCGGTCCGGTGCCGGTGATGTTGGAATCGGCGATTCAGTGGGTGCGACGAGTGACGTTGCAAGGCATCGTGTCCGACCCGCTGACTGGGGCGGTCGAAGACCGACCGGACTATCCCTTCGAGGCGGTGCGAGAGTTGGTGGCCAACGCGCTGATCCACCGCGACTTGGGCCCGCACGCCCTGGACGCGCCGATCACGCTCCGCATCGACTCTCGGCAGTTGTTGGTCGCCAATCCGGGCGGCCTGTTGGGGCTGTCCGTGGACGCGCTGGGCAAGACGCCCTCGCATCTGCGCAACGGCTGGCTGAGCGAGATCCTGCGTTCGGCCCGCCTGTCGGACGGGCGGCGCGTGGTCGAACGGCTGGGCAGCGGCATCCCGACGGTGTTGGCAGCGGTGGCCAAAGCTGGCTTGCCTCCGCCGGTGTTCCATGACTACGGCGTGCGTTTCACAGTGCGAGTGCTGGCGCGACGAGGCGGCCAAACCACCGCCACGCCGAGCCAGTCGCCCGGGTCGGCGTCTGGCCAAAGGGGCGAGCCGCATCCGACCCGGGCAATAGTGGTCTCGGCCTTGCGAGAGGGCGGCCCGGCCACCGTCCGGAGCCTGGCAGAGACGACGGGGTTGACCTTGTTCCAAGTCAGACACTCACTGCAGCGGCTCCGGGCGGACGGTCTGGTGGCGGAAACTGCCTTGGACGGCAAGACCCGCGAATACAGGATCGCTTAGGCGGCGCGCGGATCAGCCTGAAAAAGTGGTCGTCGTCTGGGGGCGAGCGCCACGCTAGGCGATGCCGGCCGGACCGAGGAAGCGGGACGGCCTCCCCGGCCCGCCCCTCCGGCAGGGCGACCAGGAGACGCGTAGGTGTTGTCGCGCCCGGGTCAGGCCGACGTAGAGCAGGCGGCGCTCCTCGGCCAGCGCTTCGGGAGTGGTCGCCCGGGGGTGGGGCAGGCGGCCCTCGCCCGCCCCCACCAGGGCGACGGCCTCCCACTCGCAGCCCTTGGCGGCGTGCAGGCTACAACAGGTGATGGCCGGTGGACCGGCTGTGGGACCAGCCTCGGACTCCAGCGCGCCGCCGGGTTGGATCAGACGGTGCGGCAGGCTGAGCCGGCGCAGCGCCTGGACCAGGCCCGCCGCCTGGGCGTGGCCGCGATAGAGCAGCGCCATCTCGGACAGAGGCAGCCCGGCGGCACCCAGTTGGGCCAGCCAGGCCGCCGCCGCCGCCGCCTCTTGCTCTTCCGAGGCCGCTGAATCCCAGACCACCGCCGGCCCGTCGGGCCGCTGGGAGCGCAGCTCGACGGCCCCGTGGCCGGCCATGACGGCGTTGGCCAAGGCCACGATCTGGGGCGTGCTGCGGTAGTCGCGGCTCAGGCCGAGTTGGGCGGCCCCGCGCCCCAGGCGACGGGCGAAGGCCTCCAGGTACTCGCTCCTGGCCCCGGCGTAGCCGTGGATGGCCTGGGCCGGGTCGCCCACCACACAGATGTCGCGGCCGCGCCCGCGCCACAGTTCGACCAGCCGCCATTGGATCGGACTGACGTCTTGGAACTCGTCCACCAGCAGGTGGTGATAGCGCCGGGCCATTTGCCGGGCGGCCTCCTCCGACTCGTTCAGCACCGCCGCCGCGCAGAGCAAGATGTCGTCCAGGTCGATCAGGCCCAGGGTCTGCTTGAGCCGTTCGTACTCGACGATGACCTCGGCCACCCGGTTGGGCTCCAGGCCGGGCAGCCGGCGGCCGGCCGCCCGGGCGGCGGCCTGGTAGCGCTCCGGGGTGACGTTGCTCTGCTTGGTCCAGGCGATCTCCTGGGCCAGGTCGCGCTCCAGCCCTCGGCCCTCCAGGGCGAAGCCGGGCATCACCTGGCGCACCAGTTGGGCCGACGAGTCCAACACCTGGGGCAGTTTGACGCCGAAGGCTAACGGCCAGAAGAACTGGGCCTGGGCCAGGGCGGCCGAGTGGAAGGTGCGGGCCCGCACCCCGGCCACCCCCATCCCGGCCAGCCGGGAGCGCAACTCGGCCGCCGCCCGGGTGGTGAAGGTGACCGCCAAGGTGGCCTCCGGGTCGAGCGCCCCGGTGGCCGCGCCGTGGGCGATGCGGGCCGTCAGCGCCCGAGTCTTACCCGTCCCCGGGCCGGCCACCACGGCCAGGGGCGACCCCTGGGACTGGGCCACGGCCAACTGCTCGTGATCCAAGCCCGCCACTTCGGCCCGGCTCCCGTCTGCTGCCACAAGGCCCCACTCTGCCACCTCCCGACGACTCCCGGCGGCGACAGCGACCGGGGCCGCCTCGGCCGCCGGGCCCGTCCTAGATGGTTAATTCCAAGCCATGGGCTCGTCCTCACGCCCAGACGACGCGCCGGCGGCGTCATCGTCGGTGGGCGATGCGACACATCGCCTCCCGGCGCTTACCGGGCGGCCCGCCGTCTGAGCGCGAATCCATCGCCCAGCCCTTGGAATCAACCATCTAGCCGAGGAGTCTCGGACGCTCCCCGGGCCGTCGCCCAGCCCGCTGGCCGACTCCCCGGAGAATAGCCGCCAAATCCGCCAAGGCTCCCGAGGCCGGGGCGCGGCGTGGACCGGGGTCGGCCCCGGGGATATGTTTGGCCCTATGAGTCTTGAGAAGGTCTTCTTCGGCTTCTTTGTGGTGCTGGCCGCCGCCCTCAACTTCGGTTTCTTCGTGGGCGATGTCGGCGACCCCGCCATGCACAACTCGATCGAGCTGTACTCCGCCTTGGTGGTGAGCGTCCTGGCCACCGTCATCAAGCTGGGCGACCGCACCCAGATCGGCGCCATCCACCTGGCCACCAGCCTGGTGGCCGACTTCCAGCTGATCGCCTCGGCCCTGATCTACGCCATCAACACGGCCGGCGGCCAGGTCTTGGACATGCATCTGACGGCCATGATCGTGTCCTTCTCCGGCGGGGCGCTGTTCGCCAACCTGGTCTCGGTCATTTTGTTGGTCATCGAGACCGCCACCTTCCGCCGGCAGTGACTCAGATGGTTAATCCCAAGCCATGGGCTCGTCCTCGCGCCCAGACGACACGCCGGACGGCGTCATCGTCGGTCGGCGATGCTGACATCGCCTCCCTCATTTTCCTGGCCGGCCCGCCGTCTGAGCGCGCATCCATCGCCCAGCCCTTGGCATCAACCATCTAGGCCCGGCCTTGTCCCACCCCCTGAACCACCCCTTGAACCGGCCCCGCCCCCGGCCGGGGGTGTCGGCCGCCAGCCGGCGGCGGCGCCGGCGCCAGGCGGCCCGGCCCGCCGTCCGCTCGGACCAGTTGCGGCTGGGACGGGTCGACGTGCCCAGGGGCATCCCCAACCGGGCGGCCGTCTTCATCTTCATGCGCAAGATGCGCGGGCCGTTGATCCTCGTCGTCGCCACCATGTGCTTCGGCTCGATCGGGCTGTGCCTGGTGCCGCCGCCGGACGGGGCGCCGCAGCTGACCGCCTTCCAGGCCTTCTACTTCATGACCTTCACCGCCACCACCATCGGCCTGGGCGAGATCCCCTACTCCTATTCCACGGCCCAGCGCGTCTGGGTGGTCTTCTCGATCTACCTCAGCGTCGTCACCTGGGCCTACGCCATCACCCGTTTCATGACCTTGGGCCAGGACTCGGCCTTCACCTCGTCGCGCCGCGCCGCCGCCTTCAGCCGGGCCGTCTCCCACCTGCGCGAGCCCTTCGTGCTGGTCCTGGGCTATGGCTACACCGGGCGCTCCGTGGTCAAGGCGCTCGACTCCCGGGGCCGGCGGATGGTGGTGCTCGACCAGGACTCCAACCCGATCGAGCGGGTCTCGACCGACTTGTTGGGGGCCGACACCCCGGCCTACGCGGCCGACGCCAAAGACCCGTCCATCCTGGGCGTGGCCGGACTGGACCACCCCTTGTGCGAGGCCGTCCTGGCCCTGACCGGCGACGACGAGGCCAACCTCCAGATCGTCATGGCCTGCCGCCTGCTGCGCCCCGAGCTCCCGGTCCTGGCCCGGGTGGCCAACCGCCGCCCGGGGTCGTCGATGGCGGATTTCAACCCCACCGCCGTGATCAACCCGTTCGACGACTTCGGCCGCTATCTCTTGTTGTCGCTGCACCAGCCCCACAGCTACCGCCTGATCACCTGGCTGATGTCGGCCACCGGCACGGAGTTGCCGCCTCTGCCGCCACCCTTCGCCCTGAAGCGCTGGCTGGTCCTCTCCGACGGCCCCTTCGGAGACGAGATCACCGACGACTTGACCGCCGCCGGCCACGAGGTCACCCGCTTCAGCCCCCAGAAGGGGGCCACGGCCGACCTGTCGCTATTCAACGCCCTGGTCTGCGGGGCCGCCTCCGACACCGTCAATCTGGCCCTGGCGGCACATGCCCGCCGCACCCGGCCCGAGGTCTATCTGGTCGTTCGGACGCAGTCGCACCAGCGCCTACCCCTGCTGGAAGCCTTCCAGCCCGACTCGGTCTTCTTCCCCTCCGACCTGGTAACCCGTCAGATCCTGGTCCACCTGGTCAACCCCCACTACTGGCAGTTCATCGACAACGTCATGACCCAGGACGACGCCTGGGCGCGCGACCTGACCCAGCGGCTGGCCGCCCGGCTGACCACCAAGTCGCCCCAGGTCCAGCTATTGAGCCTCAACCGGCACGAGACCCCGGCGGTGGCCCGCTGGCTGGAGTCCGACAGCCTGACCCTGGGCGACCTCTTCCGCTCGCCCCAAGACCGCGGCCAGCGGGTGGCCGCCGTCGCCCTGCTGCTGGTGCGGGGCGACGAACAATTCATCATGCCGGACGAATCGCTCCCACTGTGCCTGGACGACAAGATCGTGATCGCCGGACGACAACACGCCTTCCGCCTTCAGACCGAGGTCATCTACAGCGACACCACCTTGGGCCAAGTCGTCACCGGACGCCAGATCCCGACCTCCTGGGTCGGCCAGTGGGTGGCCCGCCAGTCACAGCGTAGAGACCAGTCACAGCGGAGGGGTGAGCCGGAACCGCCCCAGTCCCCGGGACTGCCGAAAGCGCCCCAGACCCAGAAACCGCCCCCGGGTCCGGGACCGCAGAAAGCGCCTCAGACCCAGAAACCGCCCCCACCCCCAGGACCGCCGAACCCGCCCCAGACTCAGAAACCGCCCCAGTCCTCGTGATCGCCTCAGCCCTGATCCACCGATGGTCAGCGGGGCGCGCGGCCTTAGACAGGTGGGCGGTGTCGGCGGCGCGAAGACGGACTGGACGTCCGTTGAGCGTCGGCACCGCCGTCAGCGCGCCCGGATGGGGTCGCTCGGTAGTCGAAAATCGGTCGATCAGGAATCAGTAGACCATGCGCATGGCCTGGCGGACCTCGGCCAGGGTCTGGTCGGCGATGGCGTTGGCCTTGGCGTTACCCTCGGCCAAAATAGCCCGTAGGTGGCCCGGGTCGGCCACCAACTCGGCCCGGCGCTGGCGGTGGGGGCGCAGCCGCTCGTTCAAGGCCTCGATCACCAGCCTCTTCAAGGCCCCGGCCCCGGCGGAGCCGATCTCCTCCGCCACCGCCTCGGGCTGTCGGTCGGTGGCCAGGGCGGCCAGGTTGACCAGGTTGGAGACGGCCGGCCGGTTGACCGGATCGTAGGCGATGTGGCGGTCGGAGTCGGTCACGGCCTTACGGATCAGCCGGGCGGTGGTGTCGGCGTCCATGGCCAACTCGATGACGTTGCCCTTGGACTTGCTCATCTTGGTCCCGTCCAGGCCCAGGATGGTGACCGCCCGCTCGGCCAGCAGGGCGTCGGCCTGGGGGAAGACCGGCCGGGAGGGGTCGCTGCGGCCGTAGCGCTCGTCGAAGCGGCGGGCGATCACCCGGGTCAGCTCGATGTGTGGCAACTGATCCTTGCCCACGGGCACGACGTTGGCCTTGCAGAACAAGATGTCGGCCGCCTGGTGGACCGGGTAGGTCAGCAGCAGGCCCGACATCGGCCGGTCGCCCGTGGCCTCCAACTCGGCCTTGACCGTTGGATTGCGCCGCAGTTCGGCGTCGGTCACCAAGGAGAGGAAGGGCAGCAACAGTTGGTTCAGGGCCGGGATGGCCGAGTGGGTGAAGATGGTCGAGCGCTCCGGATCGATGCCGGCGGCCAGATAGTCGGCCACCATGTCCATCACCCGCTGGGCGATCGGCCCGACGCCGTCCCGGTCGGTGATGACCTGGTAGTCGGCGATCAGGATGATGGTGGGCACGCCGGCCTCTTGCAGTCGGATGCGGTTGACGATGGAGCCGAAGTAATGCCCGACGTGCAACAGCCCGGTCGGCCGGTCCCCGGTCAGCAGCCGGAACTGGGACGGGTCTTGGACGATCTGGCGCTCGATCTGGCGGCTGCGCTGTTGCGCCCGGGCCAAGGAGGCCTCGCCGTCGGCCAGGGCCACGGCCTCGGCGGCGGCGTCCGTGGCCTCAGCCACGGCGGCGGTCTCGGTCTGACTCATCTGTCTCCCCCTGTGTCATAAGTCTGGTGTCATCGTCTGGGCCGGTCCCGCGCGGTCGGCCAGGCCCACCGTACACGCCTGCCGCTCGCCCCACCGTCCGTCTGTGGCTCCCGGCCCGGCACCGCAGCTCGGCGTAGACCTCGGGGGCTGTGGTGTGCGCCCCCAGAGGAAAATTCCTCTTGCCGGTGCCGTGGTAGTCGCTCGACCCGGTGACCAATAGTCCCAGCCGCTCGGCCAGCCGGCGCAGGGCGGCGCGCTGGGCCACGTCATGGTTGAGATGGTCGGCCTCCAGCCCGGCCAGGCCGTGGTCGCGGGCCAACTGTTCGATCCGATTCGGCGTCAGCCAGCGGGCCGCCCCCCGCCCCCAGGGGTGGGCCAGGACGGCCGCCCCGCCGGCCGCCCGGATGGCGGCCACGGCCTGCTCGGTCGAGGGGGTGAGACGGTGGACCACCAACGGCCCGTCGTCGCGCAGCCAGCGGTCGAAGGCCTCCTCGCGGTGGGCGACATAGCCCCGGGCGATCATGGCGTCGGCCAGATGGGGCCGCCCCACCACTCCCGTGCCGGCCAACGCCATCACCTCCTCGACCGTCAGCTCCAGCCCCAACCGGTTCAACCCGGCCACCATCTTGGGGATTCGTTGCCGCCGGCCCTGGCGCACCCGCTCCAACAACCCGCCCAACTCCCGGTCCGAGGGGTCGACGCCGTAACCCAAGACGTGGACCGCCCGCTGCTCCCCGGCGAACAACTCGTGGGCCGACAGCTCCAGCCCGGGCCAGACCTCGACCCCCAGCCGCTCCCCCGCCCGCTGGGCCTCGTCCCAACCGTCCCAGGTGTCGTGGTCGGTCAAGGCCACCACCTCGAGCCCGGCCCGCCCGGCCGCCGCGACCAGTTCGGCCGGCGCGTCGGTGCCGTCGGAGACCGCCGAGTGGGTGTGCAAATCGATCCTCACGCCCCACAGGCTAGACCGCGCCGCCGACACCGCCTGACCGGTGCCCGGGGCTTCAGCAAGTCTTTGGCTTTCCGCTGTCCGAGCGGTGGCTCCAGCGACGAGGTCTGAGGGGAGGCTCAGCCCCCGCCCTCGGGCTTCGCCAAAGACCTGTTCGACCGCGCCAGGAAACGTCGCAAGGCGCCCTGAGCCCAAGCGTCGAGCCGAAGGCTTAAAGCCGTGGTCGGGATGGAATCGCGCTCCCGGACTCGCAGCGGTCAGGCCAGGGCCTGTCGGACCGCCGCCAGGGCCGCCGCCGCGCCCGCCGGGTCGACGCCACCGCCTTGGGCCAGGTCGTCGCGCCCGCCGCCACGCCCACCCAGCCGGGCCGCTCCCAGGGCGACCAACTGGCCGGCCTTGGCCCCCAGCTGGCGGGCCGCCGCCGTCGTGGCCACCACCAGGGACGGCTTGGGGCCGTCGGAGATCAGGACCACCACGCCGGGGCGCGGCTCCAGACGCTCGCGGACGGCCTGGGCCAGTTGCCGTAGCTGGTCGCCGCCGGCCTGGGACGGCTGGGCGACCGCCAGGAAGTAGTCGCCGACCGGCTCGGCCGCCGCCGCCAGGGCCGGGGCCCGGTCCAACGACTGGGCCGTCTTGACGGCGGCCAATTCCTTCTCCAGCGTCTTCAACTGGAGCAACAATTTCTCCACCCGGTCGGACAGCTGGTCGGGCGGGGCCTTCAACAGGTCGGCCAGATTCGTCACCAGGGCGCGCTCGGCCGCCAACTGGTCGAAGGCCTCGGCCGAGACCAGGGCCTCCACCCGGCGGACGCCGGAGCCGACCGAGGATTCGCCCAGCAGCGACAACAGGCCGATCTCGGCGCTGCGGGCGACGTGGGTGCCGCCGCACAGCTCTCGCGACCAGGGGCCGTTTAATTCGACCATGCGCACGATGTGGCCGTATTTCTGGCCGAACATGGCCTGGGCGCCCATGGCCCTGGCCTGTTCCAACGGCAACTCTTGGACCGTCACCTCATAGTTGTCGCGGATGGCCTGGTTGGCCACGGCCTCCAATTCTTGGCGCAGACCCTGGCTCAGCCCCTGGGGGGAGTTGAAGTCGAAACGCAGGTAGCCGGGTTTGTTGTACGAGCCTTGTTGGGCGGTGGCCGGGCCGAGCAACTGGCGCAGGGCGGCGTTGACGATGTGGGTGGCGGTGTGGGCCTGGCAGGCGCCGGCCCGAACAGCGGCGTCGACCGCCGCCGTGACCGGCTGTCCCACCCCCAACTGGCCCTCCAACAGCTTGGCCCGGTGGACGATCAGGCCCTGGACCGGGCGTTGCACGTCCACCACCTCCAAGTCCAGGCCGTCGCCGGTGATCCGACCCCGGTCGGCCTCCTGGCCGCCGGCCTCGGCGTAGAAGGGCGTCTCATCCAAGACCAGCTCGACTGTTTGGCCCTGGTCCGCCCGATCGACCAACTGGCCGTCGGCCACGATGCCGCGGACCGTGGTGGCGGTTGTCAAACGGTCGTAGCCCAGGAAGGGGATCTCGCCCGCCGCCCGCAACTGGCGGTAGGCCGGGTTGGCGGCCGCGGCCCCCTTCTTGGCCTTGGCGTCGGCCTTGGCCCGGTCGCGCTGCTGGGTCATCAAGCGGCGGAACTCGGCCTGGTCGACCTTCAGGCCGACCTCGGCGGCCATCTCCAGGGTCAAATCGATGGGGAAGCCGAAGGTGTCGTGCAACTCGAAGGCCTGGGCCCCGGAGATGGCCGGGCGGGCGGCGGCGCGGGCCTGGTCGGCGGCCAGGTCGAAGATGCGGGCGCCGGAGGCCAGGGTGCGACGGAAGGACTCCTCCTCGCCGTAGGCCAGCTGGCTGACCCGCTGCCACTGCTCCCCCACCTCCGGGTAAGACAAGACCATTTGCTCCCGGCTGACCGGCAGCAGCTCCGGCAGCACCGGGTCTTGCACCCCCAGCAGCCACATCGAGCGGACCGAACGGCGCAGCAGCCGGCGCAGGACGTAGCCCCGGGACTCGTTGCCCGGGGTGACGCCGTCGGTCATCAGCATCAGGGCGGAGCGGACGTGGTCCGCCACCACCCGCAGCCGGACGTCGTCCGGGGAGGCCGAGTGGCCGTAGGGCTTGCCGGCCAGCTCGGCCGCCTTGGCCAGCACCGGGAAGACCTCGTCGATCTCGTACATGTTGTCCACGCCTTGGAGCAGGTAGGCCACCCGTTCCAGGCCCATGCCGGTGTCGATGTTCTGCCTCGGCAGCGGCCGGGCGACGTCGAAATCCTCCTTAGACCGGACGGCGGCCAGCTCCTCCTGCATGAAGACCAGGTTCCAAATTTCCAGGAAACGGTCCTCGTCGGCCTCCGGGCCGCCGTCGGGGCCGAACTGGGACCCCCGGTCGATGTAGATCTCCGAGCACGGCCCGCCCGGGCCGGGCACCCCCATATGCCAGTAGTTGTCTTTCAAACCACGGCGCTGGATGCGGTTCTCGGACAAGCCGACTTGCCGCCACAGCCGGACGGCCTCGTCGTCGTCTTGATAAACCGTCACCCAGACGCGGCCGCCGTCGAAGCCCAGGCCGCCGTCGGCCAGCGGGCTGGTGATCAACTCCCAGGCGTAGGCGATGGCCCCCTGCTTGAAGTAATCGCCGAAGGAGAAATTGCCGTTCATCTGGAAGAAGGTGCCGTGGCGGGTGGTCTGGCCGACCTCCTCGATGTCGAGGGTGCGGACGCACTTCTGGACGCTGACGGCGCGGGGATAGGGGGCGTCCTCGGCCCCTGTGAAATAAGGCTTGAACTGGACCATGCCGGCATTGACGAACAGTAGCGTCGGGTCGTTGTAGACCAGCGAGGCCGAGGGCACCATGGTGTGCCCGCGGGCGGTGAAGAAGTCCAGGAAACGGCGTCGGATCTCAGCGGTTCTCATGGTTGTCGGCCCTCACTCGTCTCTCCCGTCCGCTCCCGGACGGCCTTCGGGGAGGTTCCCCCGACTGCTCTCGGCTCGGCGGCTCAGCCGCCGTCGGACAGGCGCCGATGATACCGCCACTGATCCCATGGACACGGTTCGGGCGAGCGGATCGACTGGTCGAAGCTGTGCGAAGTTAAGCGTAGATCATGTGCGAAACGCAGCGTAGAACCCGTGCGAAAGGCAGCGTAAAAGGTGTGCGAAAGGCAGTCTAGGACAGCTCGTCGGGTAGACTGCGGGCATGGCGACAGCTGATTACTCCCGCCGTCTCCTAGACGACGTCTTGGACGACCTCCTGCCCGAGTTGCCGGCCGTGTCCATCCAGGGTGCCAAGGGGGTCGGGAAAACGGCCACTGCGGCCCAGCGCGCCACCCGGAGCATCCGCCTGGACGTGGGCGAGGAGCGCGCCGCCTTCGCCGCCTCGCCCTTCGACCTAACGCCGGCGGGCACGCTGCTGCTGGACGAGTGGCAGCGCTACCCCGAGTCGTGGGACCGCGTGCGGCGGGCCGTCGACGACGGGGCGCCGCCCGGCTCGTTCATCCTGACAGGCTCCACCGCGCCCAAGGGCGGCGCCGTCCACTCCGGGGCCGGCCGCATCGTGCCGCTGCGCCTGCGCCCCCTGTCGCTGGCGGAGCGCGGCCTCGACCGCCCGACCGTCAACCTGGGGGCTCTGCTGCGAGGGGAGCAGGACGAGATCGGGGGGGAGACGCGGGTCGGGCTGTCCGATTACGTGGAGGAGATCTTCGCCTCCGGCTTCCCCGGCATCCGCCCGCTGTCCGCCCGCGCCCGGCGGGCGCGGCTCGACGGCTACATCGATCAGGCCGTCAGCCGCGAGTTCGCCGAACAGGGCCTCAACGTCCGCCGTCCCCAGACTCTGCTGGCCTGGCTGCGGGCCTACGCGGCGGCGACCGCCACCTCCACCTCGTACTCGAACATCTTGGACGCCTCGACGGCTGGGGTCTCCCAGAAGCCCGCCCAATCGACCACCTTGGTCTACCGCGACGTGCTAGCCCGGGCCTTCCTGCTCGACCCCCTAGAGGCCTGGACGCCGACGCTACGGCCTCTCGACCGGCTGGCCACCACGCCCCGGCATTTCCTGGCCGATCCCGCCTTGTCCGCGCGCCTGCTAGGCCTTGATCAGGCGGCCGTCACGGCCGGGGCCGACCGGGCGGGCGGACCGTTGAACTCAGGCACGATGCTGGGCGCCTTGTTCGAGGCACTGGTGGTGCAGTCCGTCAACGCCTACGCCGCCGGGTTGGGCGCCCAGACGGGCTACCTGCGGCAACGCGACGGCCGGCACGAGGTCGACCTGATCGTCCAGAGGGGCACCCGCCTAGTCGGCCTAGAGGTCAAACTGTCCCGGACCGTGGGCGACTCCGACGTCCGCCATCTGCTGTGGCTCAAACAGCGGACGGGTGACCTGATGGCCGATATGGCGGTGGTGACGACCGGCGCCCACGCCTACCGGCGCCCGGACGGGGTGGCCGTGGTGCCCGCCGCCCTGCTCGGGCCGTGACCGGGCCAGCGCCCCAGGCCGCCGCCGCCCCACGAGTCGCCCCCTGCCTTCGTCGGCCCGGCGGCTTGACCGTCGTCGAGCGGGCGCCGATGATAACGCCCATGAGTCCGACCAGCCTCGTCACCACCCGGGGGGAACACATCCTCCACAACCTGGCCCAGGTGCGCCGCCGGGTGGGCCGCCGACTGGTCCTGGCGGCGGTCAAGGCCAACGCCTACGGCCACGGCGCGACCGCCCTCGCTCGGCTGATCGAGGACCAGGGGGCGGCCGACTGGCTGGGCGTCTCCCAGGCGGCGGAGGGCCTGGAACTGCGCCAAGCCGGCGTCGCTATGCCCGTCTTGATCCTGTCCCCCGCCGATGAGGACGACCTGGAGGCGGCCATCGCCGCCGGCCTGACCTTGACAGTGACGGACGCGGCCACCATCGCCCAGGCCTCCCGGGCGGCCACAGCCCTCGGCACAACGGCGACGGTTCACCTCAAAACCGACACCGGCATGGGCCGGATCGGCCTGCCGCCCGACCAGGCCCCCCAGTTGGCCGTCCTGGCGCGCAACGCCCCCGGGGTCGAGTTGACCGGTGTCTTCTCCCACCTGCCGTCGGCCGACGACCCGGCCCAAGATGATTTCACGGCCGCCCAGATCAAGCGTTTCGCCGTCGCCGCCCGGCAGGTCGAGCAAGTCGTCGGCCCGGTGGTCAAGCACCTGGCCAACTCGGCCGCCGTCTTGGCCCACCCGGATAGCTGGTTCGACCTGGTGCGCCCGGGGATCATGCTCTACGGCGCCGATCCCAGCCCCGACCGCCCCTGCCCGGTCGACCTGCGTCCCGGCTTGGAGTGGACCAGCCGGGTGTCCTTCCTCAAACTGGTCCCGGCCGGCCAGACGGTCGGCTACGGCCGCACCTGGACCGCCCGGCGCGACAGTTGGATCGCCACCGTGCCGGTGGGCTACGGCGACGGCTACTCACGCTTGTTGTCGAACCGTGGCCGCGTGCTGATCCGAGGCCGCTCCTGTCCCATCGCCGGGAGGGTCTGCATGGACCAACTGATGGTCGACCTGGGGCCGGCCACCGAGGTGGCGGTGGGCGACCCGGTGGTCCTGATCGGTCCCGACGGCCCCGACGAGATCACAACCACCGAACTGGCCCAACTGATGAACACCATCCCCTACGAGGTCACCTGTCTGATCGCCCCCCGAGTGGGCCGCGCCCTCGTCGGCCTCGAAAGTGGCTGACCGCCGTCCAAGCTCAAAGTAGGGAGCGGGTTCGCCACCAGGCCGGGGCGGGCGCACATACGCCACCTCCGCTGCACAAATGGCCAGTCCTGCCGCGATTCCGGCACGACCGCGCGGCTGATCGGCTGGCTTAGAGTGGGGATGACATCTCGTCGCCGTCCATCACTCCGCCGTCAAGTCGGCCGATAGTCGGCCGAGCCGGTCGTGTCGGTCATTCACAAGGAAGTTTGCCATGCCGATGAAAGGGTACATTCTACAAGCTGTCGGCGTTGCCGAATGGCGCGACGATCTGCCCATTCCGGAACCCGAACTGGGCGAGATTCTGATCAAGCCGGTGGTAGTGGCCCCCTGCACCTCCGACGTCCACATCATTGAGACCATGGCTTTCTCGACACTGCAGGGCCGGCCCTTGGGCCATGAGGTGGCCGGAGTGGTGGCCGCCGTCGGCCCCGGCGTGCGCCATTTCCAGGAGGGCGACCGTGTGGCCGTGCCCTCGGCCATCGTGAACTGGGCCAATCCGATGATCCAGGAGGGCTACGACAAGTACGACCAGCTCAGCTCGTACTTCTTGACCGACCCTCGCCTGGGCGGCTGCTTCGCCGAATACTTCCTAATCAAAGACGGCGACATGAACGTGGCCCGGATCCCAGACGAAGTCACCTGGGAGCAGGCCGTGGTCTGCACCGACATGGGCACAACCGGCTTCGAGGCCGTCAACTGGCTGCATCTGAAGTACGGCCAGTCGGTCGTCGTCTACGGCATCGGCGCGGTCGGCCTGATGGCGATCTGCGCCGCCGTCCTCAAGGGGGTCGGGCGGATCTTCGGCGTCGGCTCGCGCCAGGTCTGCTTCGACGTGGCCCGGCAGTACGGCGCCACCGATCTGGTCAACTACCGGGATGGGGACGTCTCGGACCAGATCATGGCCCTCAACGGCGGCCCGGTCGACACCGCCGTGGTCTGCGGCGGGGCCGACATCTCGGCGCTGGCCGAGGCCGTCCAGATGGTGCGACAAGGTGGGTACATCACCAACGCCGCCGCCTTCATGCACGACACCGAGTTCGTCCTGCCCAACGCGGCCTGGATGTACGGCACCGGCGACAGGACCATCCGGGGCATCGGCACGCGCGGCGGCCGGGCCTTCCTGGAGCGACTGCTGACCTTGGCCAAGTACGGCCGCTTCCAGCCGGAACGCATCGTCACCCACACCTTCCACGGCATGGAGCATTTGCCTCAGGCCCTGGCCATGATGGGCGGCCAGGTGCGCGACGCCATCAAGCCAGTGGTTTTCTTCGACTAGCTTCCGTCTTGGCCTATCATTGTCGGATAGAGTTGAAGTTCGCCCAGGCCGCGTGCGACGTGGCCCGACCGCCGCGAGGCGCCGGAGGAATAAGACCATGATGCGCGACCCAGAACAGACCATCGGGAACCTGATCGACAAGCAGGGCGTGGCGTTGGTCGCCTCCGTGGACTCTGACGGCTTCCCGAACCTGAAGGCTATGTTCCCTCCCCGGAAACGCGAGGGGATCAAGACGTTCTATTTCACCACGAACACGTCTTCCCTGCGGGTGGCCCAATATCGGGCAAACCCCAAAGCCAGCATTTACTTCTTCGACCGGCGGTTCTTCCGGGGAGTGATGCTGAAAGGCACGATGGCAGTGCTGACCGATGCTGACACCAAAGAGCTGATCTGGCGGGACGGCGACACCATGTATTACCCCGGCGGCGTGACCGATCCGGACTACTGCGTCTTGCGTTTCACGGCGGCGACCGGGCGCTACTACGCCAACTTCAAATCCGAGGACCTGGCCCTCGAGACCTGAGAAATCACAAATAACCGCCTACGGGACTTGACACAGCCCACTGATCGCCCTGGCCGAGCCGAGCCGTCGTCGGTTAGGCGACAATCTTCGCGCCTTTCGAGCGGTTACAGCGCCAGCACAGCGTCTGTAGGTTCTCGGGCGTGCTGAGACCGCCTTTGGACACCGGCACGATATGATCGACTTCGAGCAATAGATGGGGCTCGGCGGCGAGAGAGACGCCACACCGCCGGCAGGCGTACCGGTCGCGCTCTTTGATCGCATTGCGCAACCAGGCTGTCATCAGCGCGCGCTGCCCGGCCGCCGACTTCGCCCAGCGGATCTTGTCGGCCAACGTTACGGAGAGCGCGTTAAGAGTGGGCGTGTCGAGGCGGATGACTGATTCTTGACTACTGTTGCCTCCCGCCGAGGTGTACTGAAACTTATACTTCGGGTACGGCACCGCAATAGGCACCCATGCCAACAGGAGCGCGCTATGCTGGTCGTCGGCATTGTTTACGATCTCGATTTCTCGACGTGTCAGCACCTGTTGATATGTCTCGAGAGGGAAGTGCTCGCACGCTTCGACATCAACACCAAGTTCATGCTCGGAAACACCAGCCATAACCCAGCCATGTGAGTGTGACCATGAGACTCGGCAACCATTCTTGGTGGGAATTGGACGGCCATGATTACCGCCACAGTGGTCACAAGCCTGATCCAACGAGCTGACTGGTACGTCATCCGCGCCAGTCTCCCGGAGAGCCTCTGCAGTCAGTAGTCGAGCTGCCAGAAAGTCGTCCCGATCCTGAGGGCACACAAGCCGTTGGCACCGTTCATCCGCGACCGGAGACAACGGCTGCCACGCAAGGGACTAGAGAACATGGGCCGTCTCGGCGATGTACACGTGGCTCGTCATCGAACACCTCCATTGCGCCAGCCCTTGACACGTCATTCGGTGGCATTGTCTGTTTCGAGTCGACGCTTCCCGTGGCTATCGGGGAGTCGTTGCCACGCGCTTGATCCGACAGCAAAAAGGATGAAACCAATACACTGCGTGGCGACAATGCCATGAATCGTCGCTGACTCTCCGAAGAGGGTGAAAGCGAAACCACACGCTGCCAATCCGAAAGATCCACCGAGCTGGCTCATGGCGGACGTCAGGGAAAGAACCTGCGTTCGTGCCTCAATCGGAATGCGCAGCAGTCTAACGGCGGCAGCTGGTCCATTACTCATGCCATTGAACAGCCCTGCGGTAAGCAAACAAACCGCCAGACTCACCGGTGTCAAACCGATCAACAGCAAGCAGAACGTCAGTCCCTGAACGACCTTCCCAAGTGTTGCCAGAGGAACCAGTGGGAATCGTTTGACCGCCCAGACAGCCGCGAAACTCCCAAGCAATGCGCCAATCCCAAAAGCCCCGAAGACCATTCCGACTATCGTGACATCGCCATGATAGCGACTTACAACAAGTATTGGAACGGCCACGAATATGGCCTGCCAAGCCGCTTCAGTCAAGAACGTTCCAAGAGTCCAGAATGACAGGAGACGATCTCGAAGGAGAAGGCGCACTGTTCCGGAAAACCTCAAGGAACCATTGTCAGACGGTCTACAACCACCAGGCACAAACCACAGCACGATACTGGCCGAAGCAGCGTAGGCAGCGGCATTGATATAGAGCACACCCGGTGCTCCAAGCACTGCTACTAGGCCAGCAGCCATCGGAGAACCGAGCATTCCAGCAAGTCGAACTGCGCCCTGCAACAGGGAAGTGCTTTGACCAAGGCGAGCTTCATCTTGGCCTATCACGTCTCCGACGATGGCCTGTTGCGCTGCCAAGTAGGGGGCACCAAACATGCCTGCAACGAACACAATCAGCAGGAGTCCCTCAAGGTTGAGTACCCCGTTCAACTGCAGAGTAGGAATTGCTGCGGTCAGCCCACACCTTGCTAGATCGGCCATAATCATCCAGCGACGGTTTCCAAATCGCGCGGCGAGCTGACCGCCAAGAGGAGCAAACAGCGCGAGGGGCAGCAACTGAGTCGCCATCACAAGACCAGCTGCCCTAGGAGACTGCGACGCCGCAAGGACGAGCCATGGAAGACCAATCAGGTTGCACTGAACACCCGTAGTACTAACGACTTCGGCGATAACAAGTGGGCGAAATCCAGTTGCTGGCCTTGCGTTCGCGTTCGAATCATCCCTGTTGTGGTCGCGCCTACCAGCAGATAGCACCACTCACCTCCCTCCTGCATCACTCAACCGTCGACCCGAATTGGTGATCAACGCTGACTCAGGGTGACCTGTCTTCAGCGCAGTACCAGTTAGCACTACCACCGTGGTCTCGCCTATTTTTGACTACTGTTGCCTCCCGCCGAGGTGTACTGAAACTTATACTTCGGGTACGGCACCGCAATAGGCGACAGATGAGCGCCGAGCTGGCTCCAGAACTCATTGGCGTAGCGCTTAAGGATGAATACCGGAGGATCGATCTTAGCGGCGATGACCATCTCGCGCTCTCTGACATTGGCGACGGCGTCCTCTAACTGGGAGATGGATTCGGCCACCCGCTGAACGTCTGCGAGAGTCTCCCGGTCCGCCTTGATGCCGAAATACTTCATCAAGTACTTGATGGGCTCCATACTAGCGTTGCGCACAATTTGTAGGGACGCATTGTGGACGTGCGAGGCGTACTCGGCCACATTGCGGTTACGCCGGTTGTTCCACCTCGAGGTGTTGTCAAACGTCGCCAAGTGGGCGTACTGTCCGGTGGACGACGCCCCCACCTCGAACGAGCCCCGGGCTCTGATCTCAGCCACATAGCCCACAATGTCGTTGTGCTCGGCGACGACAGAGGCGACCTCGGCCCGCAACGCCTTGAACCGCTCTGAGCCGAAGTAACGATTCTTGCGGACTGCCCAGATGATCGAGCTGGCGACAATCACCACCGCCAGCGCGACGACGGCGACAATGGGGTTGTTGGTGACCATACCCAAGGCGACAGGCACCGCGATGAGCAGTGGAATAAACAACCACAGTGGCACGTTGCCCCCTTCCGAGTGTCGAGCAAACTAGACAATTTTAACCATACGACGTCCAGCCCGTTTGACGGGTCCATCACTAACGTGTCGTTCGAGGCTTAACCGCAGGCTAGTTACTCCGGGGTGGCTTACCCCAGATCTGGCCAACGCACTCACGTCTGGTCGGGCGCGACCACGCGGCGTCGGCTAGTTCAGCTCAACTTGTTCCGTTTCGAGTTGAAAGTGGTGGCGGCCCGGCGACCTCAGTGGTTCGACAGGAAATCATCGCTGTCGCTGGAGAACATCAGCAAGGAGCGAGCCACCGGCTTGGCCAGGACGTTCGCGTCCAAGAAGACGATCAGGCCGGGCGGGTCAGTCCTCATCCCCGAACAATTCCGCCTCTATGTCCGGGGCCACCAGCTCGGCCACCGCGTCCATCTGCTCATCCCACAGGCGGCGGGCCTCCGGATACGGGATGCGGTTGCGGTTGCCGACCTTGATCACTTTGATCTCCCCGGCCGAGATGCGCCTAGAAACCGTGGACCGCGACACCATCAGCCGCCGCGCCAACTCATCGGGGGTGAGCATCCTCGTCTCCGCGCTCACCACCACCGTCTGGCCGCTACGGGCTGCCTGCTCCACGAAACGGATCAGCGCGTCCCGCCAAGACGAGTTCGCCAGCGACGCGCTAACGGCCTCCGGCTCCAGGGTCATCACTGGTGTGCTCACCCTCACACCCTACCACCAATTGCACAGACATCTAATCCCAGGTGTGCATCGGTGTTGTCCTAAGCGTCCGCGCACGACGTGGGACTCCCGGCCGGGGCGGGCGCGGGCCACAGGCTTAAGCCGCCTCGACGAGAACTGCGACCCCGACTAGTCATTCAGCAGGAGGCCGCCGCGTCTCCCTGGCCCAACTAGATAGATAATCTATCTAGTTGGCTGTACGATCTAGCCATGAAGGCGATGGACTGGCCCGGCGAGTGGTTGCGCGGCACCCTGGAACTGGCCGTGCTGGGGGTGATCGCCCGCCAGACCACTTACGGCTACCAGATCGCCGCCCGCCTGGCCGAGGCCGGGCTGGGCGAGGTCAAAGGCGGCACCCTGTATCCCCTACTGTCCCGTCTGGAGCGCGACCAGTTGGTCACCTCCCGCTGGGGGGCCGGCGACGGCGGCCCCGGCCGCAAGTACTACCAATTGACCGCCGCCGGCAGCCGCCGCCTGGCCGAACTGGTCCCGGCCTGGCACGATTTCGCCGCCCGGGTGGCCGCCGCCGCCGACCCGCCGGCCGCAGTCCAGCCTCCCCACGATTCTCCAACCGCGCAGCCTCCCCACGAATCCACAACACCGGTCCAATCGATCCACGACTACCCGACGGCGCTCCCATCTCCCCACAGCCCGACAACACCAACTCCGACGCCCCACACCCCGACCACCCAGGAGGCCACGTCATGAGCGATACCGACCGTTTCGACTTCTCCGCCACCATCGCCCCCCATGTCGACCGTGCCTGGGCCACCGACTTCGTCTGGGAGTTGCGCCTGGGCACCGTCTCGGGCGAGGACATCGGCGCCGCCCTGGCCGAGGTCGAGAGCCATGTGACGGACAGCGGCATGGCCGCCGCCGAGGCCTTCGGCGACCCGGCGGCCTACGCCCGCTCGCTGGGCCTGCCGCCCGACCCGGGGCAATCGACCAGGGCGTTGTGGCGCGACATGGCGCCGATGCTGGTCCAACTCGCCGGCCTGTGGGTCGCCACGACCGGCCTCGGCAGCCTGGTCCGGGGCGACGCCGCCTATCTCGGCCTGAGCCCACTCCTTATGATCGCGGCCGTGGTCGCAGTGGTGGCCGCCAACCATTGGGTCCTACGCCTGATACAGCGACACCCCATCGTCAGCGTGGCCTTGTTCGTGGTCACGCTGACCATCGTCGTCGCCCCCGACCAGTTGTTCCCCAGCCTGCGCTGGCACGTCGACGCGACGGCCGCCACCGTCGTCGGCCTGGTCCTAGTGACCGTCGGCTCCGTCATCATCCTGGCCACCGGGCCACGGCTGAAGTTCGCCGGCCTGATCACGCCGCCGTTGCCGTCCCCGGCCTCCCCCCGCCCCAAACTATGGGCCATCACCATCGTCCGCGCCCTGGCGGTCCCGCTGGCAGCTGGCCTGATCACCGGCTTGACCTATCTGGTGTTCCACCTGAGAGTCTGACCCGCCCCGGTCTAAGGCGGGCCAGAGCGGACGACCGAACGAGATCACGTCCAAAGCTTCTAGTAGGCTGAAATTATGCCTGGGTGGAGCCACAACGCTTACTACCATCAATTATTGTTGGATTTATTACCGGTTCGTTCCCAACGAATCCTGGACGTGGGCTGCGGAACAGGGGCGTTTGCCGCCAAACTAGCCGGAAGGGCCGAACGGGTCGATGCCGTCGATTGCTCGGAAGCGATGATCAACCAGGCGAGGAGCCGCACTCCCGTCAATGTGAACTGCGTTCTCGCTGATGTCCTTGAGGACCCGCTGCCCGGCAGGAACTATGACGTGATCGTGTCGCTCAGCGCCCTTCACCACCTGTCGCTGGAGCGTGCCCTCCCCATTCTGGCGACCGCGCTGCGCCCTGGGGGCCGCCTGGTTGCCATTGCCTTACCGCGACCTGACATCCCCCGCGAGCTTCCCGTGGAAGTGGCCGCGGCTGTCGGCTATCGACTCCTGGGCGCGGTGTTCTCAGCCCGCCGGGCCTTGGGCAGACCGGATGGCTTCGCCCAAGACTCCGCCGATTCGATGATGCCCGTGGTCATTGACCCCTCGCTGACCACTCGCCAGGTAGCCGCACAGGCCGCACAACTCTTGCCGGGCGCGCGCGTGAGACGGTTACTTTTCTGGCGCTATCTACTGACATGGGAAAAGCCCTCTTAGGTCCGGAGATGTTGGGTGGATGTACACCGCGCCCCGTCCTCCAGCACGAGCCGGACGCGCGGACGCTCGCGCACCGTGCGCAGGAACAGATCCTCGCCCGCCCGCCAGGCCTCGGGCGTCACCAACCGTAGGTTGACCTCGCGGCCCAAGACACGCTCGGCCTGCTGCGCCGCCTCGTGGATGGCGGCGCGCGACGGGCGGCCGACCACCAAAACGTCGATGTCGCCCGGGGGGCCGCCAGGCTCACCGGCCCGCCGGGCCGCCCACGAGCCGTAGATATAAGCCTCCTCGACGCCGGGAACACCGGCCAACAGCCCTGGCAGGACCGCGGTCGGGCCGTAGCTCAAGCGCAACAACTCGACCAGCGGGCCGTAAGCGGGGTCCTTTTGGTTGGCGGACAGCCGCACGGCCTGACCGACCCGCTCTTGGGCCAGCAGGCCGATTATGAGCAGGCGCTGGACCTCACGGTGGACGGAGGCGTAAGAGGCGCCCACGAGCCGGGCCAGTTCGGCTATGGTGTGGCCGCGATCCGGGTTCAGCAACAGACGGGCCAAGATCTCCGCCTGAGCGTCGGAGCGGAAGAGCGGTGCCAGTCGCGGTGCAGATGTATTCACATACGCGATACTACTATCACGAATCAGGATAAATCCACGCAGGCTCCCCGGCGGGGACCGGCGACCCCCGATCGGTCCCACTGGCCGCCGACCTGATAGTCGGCCTGACTTGCCTGGTGTCCCACCTGAGAACCTGGCCCGCCCCGGTCTGAGCCAGAGCGGACGACCCACCGGCGTCACGACGGACTTGCGGTTTCTAAGCTGCGCGCGTGTGTGAGTGAGTGAGTGAGTTATGCTGGCGGGGGAGGTGATCGGATGGAGGACAAGTTCCACCTGACCCGGGAGGAGAACGTCTTCCTGGCGCGGAAACGCTGGCCGGACAGCATCTACTCCGGCATGCGCATGGAGAATCGCAACGTCACCTTCCCGCAGACCCAGACCATCTTGGAGGGGGCCAATGTCGCCGGGGTGTCGCTGGACGATGTTCAGGCCATCCTCAACCTGCGCGATGCCTGGCGCTTCGTGCTGAACACCCTGGACGAGCCTCTGGATTTGGCCTATCTCAGTTCGATCCA
Organism: Propionibacteriaceae bacterium; assembly: GCA_031266665.1. GTDB lineage: Bacteria > Actinomycetota > Actinomycetes > Propionibacteriales > Propionibacteriaceae > WQYJ01. The sequence goes on from JAISAO010000021.1 coordinate 57,615, forward strand.
GGCCAAAGTGGCTTTTCGGGAAGCGCTGGCCTGGGGAACGCTGCGGACCGGGTCGATCGGTATTTCCGGCGTCGGCTACGTCCCCCCAGTCCCCGTGGCTGAGACGGTTGAGGCGGGCTTGGCGGACTTGATGGGCCGCGAGCGGTCGGCCACGGCCACAGCCCTGACGGTCTTCTGCCAGGTGGCGCGCGGCCAATTGTTCTGGGACGGCAACAAGCGCACGGCGATGCTGGCGGCCAATCGGATTCTCATCCGCGCGGGCGCCGGGATACTGCTGGTGCCCGACCGGTCCATGGCGGCCTTCTCCAGCCAGCTCAGCGCCTTTTACGAATCCGGTGACCCGGATGAGTTGGAACGCTTCCTCTATTCCCAGGCCGTGTTCGGGATGGAGCCGCTGCCACCCCCGGCGCCAACCTCGGCGGGCCTCCGCACCGGCGCCTGGCTCAAGCGGCGCCGACGGGAGCAGGGCTTGACCCAGCGGCAATTGGCCGAGGCTGTAGGCGTGACCACCAGCGCCGTGGCCAATATCGAGCAAGGCCAGCGCCGAGGCTCCACGGCGGTCTGGGACAGCATTGAGCGCCTGCTGTCAGGCTGACCCAAGCGTGCCGACAGGCAGCGCAAACACTGTCCGCTGAGGCTTATTCACGACGCCATCGCAGGTCAGACTAGCCGGTCGCCACCAGTCGTCATCCCGGACTTGATCCGGGATCTGGGCCAGCCCGTGAATAAGTCTCAACGTTCACGAGGGGAGAGTCGCCGTCACCCGCAACCCTCCTTGGTCGCGTGCTTCAAGGCGCAGCGTTCCGTTGTGCGCTTGTACGACGCTGTTGACGATGGCGAGGCCGAGGCCGACTCCCGAGCGCTCGCCTCGGGTGCGTTCAGCACCTCGCTGGAATGGTTCGATGAGCGTGGCGACCGATTCTGGAGTCAGCGTCGGGCCGGTGTTCTCGACGGTGAGGACCACCGATGCTGTCTTGGGTTGTGTGGTGATGCGGACGGTTCCTCCGTCTGACAGGTTATGGACGATGGCGTTCTGCGCCAAGTTGGTCACCATCTGGGCCAGAAGCGCGGACGAGCCGCGGGTGATCGCTGTCTCGGTGTCAGCGATGAGTTCTACAGATGATTGTTCTGCCAGCGGGACGAGGAATTCGACGGCTTCGTCGACGAGTAAGGACAGGTCTACCGGCTCTGCGAAGAAGGCCCGTTGGTCGGCGCGGCTGAGAGTGAGAAGCGCCTCGGTCAAGGTAATAGCGCGCTCGTTGGCGTCGTACAACCGTTCCACGAATTGGCTGGTGTCGGCGTCCGGGTCTTGGCGGGCCACGTCGAGTATCGACCGGGTAATAGCCAGTGGGGTGCGCAGTTCGTGTGAGGCGTTGGCGGCGAAACGGCGCTGTTCTCCAACCTGCGCTTCGATCTTGGCGAGCATGACGTCGAAAGCGTCGGCCAGTTCACGGAACTCGTCTTGTGGCCCTTCCAATTCGATACGGTGTGACAGCGCGCCTTGAGCGGCGAGCCGGGTTCCCTCGGTGATCCGGGCGACCGGCGCAAGCATTCTGCCAGCGATAATCCAGCCCCCGACCAGGCCGAACCCCAACAGCAAGCCCATCGCAACGGCGGCTCTGGGGGCGAACGCCGCCCATAGATCGCCTCGGCCTGGGATGAACAGTTCGGGCCGGCCGCGTCCGCCGCCAGGGCTGTTAGCCGGGACCAAGACGGCGTGCTCGGGCACATAGCGCAAGAGGAACAGCCAGACCACGGCCAGCAGCAGGACGCCTGCTATCACGAGCAGCCCGGCATAGCTGAGCGTGAGCTTGAACCGGACGCTCTCTGGCCTTCTACTCATCGGAGCCTCCAGGATCGGTGTCGATCCGGTAGCCGACGCCTGGGACGGTGGCAATCAGCCACGGCTCGCCCAGGCGCTTGCGCAACGTGGAGATTGTGATGCGCACGGCGTTCGTGAACGGGTCGGCGTTCTCGTCCCACGCCCGCTCCAACAATTCTTCGGCGCTGACGACCCCGCCGCCAGCCTCGACCAGCACTTCCAGCACGGCGAACTGCTTGCGGGTCAGGGCGACGTACTTCCCCTCGCGGTAGACCTCCCGGCGGAACGGGTCAAGCCGCAGTCCGGCAATCTCCATCGTCGGCGGCCTTATACGGGAGTGTCTGCGGTCCAGCGCCCGTAGCCGGAGCACCAACTCTCGCATGGCGAACGGCTTGGTCAGGTAATCGTCCGCGCCCAACTCGAACCCGGACGCCTTGTCGTCCAACCGGTCGGCGGCCGTCAGCATCAGAATCGGCAGACCTGACCCGGACGCGACGATCTGTTTGGCGATCTCGTCACCATTCGGTCCAGGGATATCCCGATCAAGGACGGCGATGTCGTAGCCGTTGACATCGAGTAGTTCTAGGGCGGTGTGACCATCAAGGGCGATGTCGGCGGCTATCGCCTCCAGGCGCAGGAAGTCGCGGACAGCCTCGGCCAGGTATGGCTCGTCCTCCACGATCAGCACGCGCATGGCGTCAATTCTGCCAGCCAGGAGGTATCGGCGGCGTATTGAAAACCGCATACGCCCCGGCAACAGCGACTGCCCTTGACTGGAACCATGAAGCGAAACAACAAGCCCGGCACAGCGCTCGCGATCACCCTGTGTGCCGCCGCGGTAGCGGCCACCACACTCTGGCTCGGGGCGTGCGGCAGCCTCCCCGAAGCCCTGCCAGGCCCGTCGCCCGAGCCCAGCACATCGCAACCAGACCCGGTGGGGCAAGACGATTCAGAACCAGCGGAACAGCCGAGCGACGCCACAACCGACAGCCAGCCTGGACGTGGAGACGACAGCCGGTCTAGGGAGGCGCCCGGTTCTCCAAATCAGGCGCCAGCGGGGACCGGCGAAACGGACGGCGCGCTGCCCGACGGGACAACCGTGTTCGACAGCCAACACCCCGGCGTCACGAACCTCAACCCCGACTTCCTCCAAGCGCTGCGCGACGCCGCCGCAGCGGCGGAGAAAAACGGAGTGGTGTTCTACGTCGCCAGCGGATGGCGTTCTCCGGCCTACCAGGAGCAGTTGCTCCAGGACGCGATCACCGAGTATGGCTCCAGAGCCGAGGCCTCCAAATGGGTCGCTCCACCCAACAAATCACTGCACGTGTCCGGCGACGCTGTGGATATCGACGGTTCCACAGCCCAGACGTGGCTGGCCGAGCACGGCGCTAGCCACGGCCTCTGCCCGGTCTACGAGAACGAACCATGGCACTACGAGTTTCGGCCCGAGGCCAAAGACCAGGACTGTCCAGCCATGTACGCCGACGCCGCCCACGACCCGAGGCTGAAATGACCCGAGCGACGAGACAGACCCGCCTGACAGCGGCGCTGCTCGCCGTCTACCTGCTGCTCATCGCGGGGATCATTTTGTTCAAACTGCCGTTCCGCTCCTCCGCTATCGGAAGCACGCGCGCGCTCAACCTGATCCCTCTCGTCGGATCGTACGACGGCCACGGCCGCCTGCTCTGGCGCGAAATCACCGCCAACACGCTCATCTTCATACCGTTCGGCGTCTATCTCGGGATGCTGCACCGCTGGACATTCGTAAAACGGGTGCTCTCCATCGCCGGATTATCGCTCGGATTCGAGCTTGCGCAATACATCCTCGGCGTCGGCGTCACCGACATCACGGACCTCATCGACAACACCATCGGCGGCATAGTCGGCCTCGGCATTATCAAGCTCCTCGCCAAGCTGCTCGGCGCCCGAACATATGGAATAGTCAACACCATCGCGTCAGCCGCCACCATCGTCGCGCTACTGCGTTTCAGCTACTTCTACTACCTGAGCTATTTCGTCATGGGACTTCCGCCGCGATGACACCAGCCACAGCGCCGCGCCACCGCCACGACCCATAACCGTCAGCCTGTCCGAAAGGGGTCGCTCGGCAGTCGAGAAGCGGCGGAACCTGGGATCAGAGGTTGTAGCCCAGGGCGCGCAATTGCTCGCGGCCGTCCTCGGTGATGTTGTCCATCGTCCAAGGCGGCAGCCAGACCCAGTTGATGGTCACGCCGGAGGCCAACGACGACAAGACGTAGCGGGCGTCGTCCTCGATCTGGCCGGTCAGCGGGCACATCGGCGTGGTCAGGGTCATGTCGATGGTGACGTGGCCGTCGTCGTCCCGGACCAGGCCGTAGACCAGGCCCAGATCGACCACACTGACGCCCAACTCCGGGTCGACCACGTCGCGCAGCGCCTCCATCAGATCCTCGACCGTCGCCGCCGGGGGCGGGACGAAGGCCCCGACCGGTTCCGAGCCGGACGCCGGGAGGCCGGAGGCCGAGTCAGGGCCGGGCGGCGGGAGATCGGGGGCGGGGGGGTCGTTCGGCTGGGTCATCGCGGGGCCGTCCTTTCCACTGGCGGTCGTCGCTCCGGCCGTTCCGGAATCGGAGCGACCGTCGTGTCGAAGTCGGGGTCGGAGACCACAAAGGGGTCGGCCGCGTCCAACGGCCGGCCACAACGAGCGACGGCGTCGCGCAGGGCGGCCCAGCCCAACCAGGCGCATTTCACCCGGCCGGGGAACTGGGCCACGCCCAGGAAGGCGATGGCGTCGCCGTAGACGGCCTCGTCCAACTCGACCCGCCCTTGGCCCTCCAGCATCTGCTGGAAGCCGTCGGACAGGGCCAACGCCCGGCCGACCGGCTGGCCGATGACCAGGTCGGCCATGACTGAGGTCGAGGCCTGGGAGATGGAGCAGCCGACGGCCTCATAGGAGACGTCGCGCACCTGATCGCCGGCCACAGACAGGCGCAGCCGGATCTCGTCGCCGCAACTCGGGTTGACCTGGCAGGCCTCGGCGTCGTAGGGCTGGCGCAGACCGGAATGCAACTTGGCCTTGTAGTGGTCCAAGATGATCTCCTGGTAGAGGCCGCGCAGGTCGGTCACGGCCGCACCCGGAAGAATCGCAGGGCCTCTTCCAAGGCCTCGACCAGGCGGTCGATCTCGTCTGGGGTGGTGTAGAGGTAGGGCGACAGCCTAACCGAGGCCTGCAGGCCGAGACGTTGGTGCAGGGGGCGGGCACAGTGGTGGCCGCCCCGCACCGCCACCCCCCGCGAGTCGAGCACCTGCATGACATCGTGGGGGTGGATGTCCGCCAGGGCGAAGGCGATGGCCGAGCCCCGCTCGACCGCCGTCGTCGGCCCCAGCAGCCGGACCTCGGGCAGCTCCCCCAGACGCCCCAGGGCGTAAGCCGTCAACTCGGCCTCGTGCGCCTGGACGGCCGCCAGTCCGACGGCCTTGAGATAGTCGACGGCCGCCCCCAGCCCGACGGCCTGGGCGATGGGCGGGGTGCCAGCCTCGAAGCGATGGGGCGGACGGGCGAAAGTCGAGCCGGTCATCCGCACCGTCTCGATCATCTCGCCCCCGCCCAGGAAGGGCGGCAGAGCCTCCAGCAGATCGTAACGGCCCCACAACAGGCCGACGCCGGTCGGGCCGAGCATCTTATGGCCGGTGAAGGCCAGCAGATCGACCCCCAGCGCGGCCACGTCGGTCGGCCGATGAGGCACGCCCTGGGCGCCGTCCAACACCACCGTGGCCCCGACCGCGCGGGCCAACGCCACCACCTGGGCCAGCGGCGTGACCGCCCCGGTGACATTCGACACCCAGGTGACGGCCACGATCTTGGTGCGCTGGTTGATCAGTTGGTCGGCCGCCGCCCGCTCCAGGTCCAGCCGGCCCTCGTCCGTGACGTCGAACCAGCGCAAGCTGGCCCCGGAGCGCTGGCAGGCCAACTGCCAGGGCACCAGGTTGGAGTGGTGCTCGGCCACCGATATGACCACCTCGTCGCCCGGCCGCAGACCGGCCCCCAGGCTGTGGGCCGCCAGGTTGAGGGCCTCGGAGGCGTTCTTGACGAACACCACCTCCTCCGGCCGGGCGCCGATGAAGGCGGCCAGCTTGGCCCGGGCGCCCTCGTAGGCGGCCGTCGCCTCGGCCCCCAGGGTGTGCATCGCCCGGGCCACGTTGGCGTTGTGGCAGCGGTAGTGCTCGGCCATGGCGTCGATCACGGCCTGGGGCTTCTGGGAGGTGTTGGCCGAGTCGAGATAGACCAAGGGGCGACCGTCGATCCGGCGGGACAAGATGGGGAAGTCCTGGCGCAGCCGGCCGACGTCCAGGGGGGCGTCCCCCACCGGGACCGGCGTCTGGCTCACGAGGCCGCCGACAGGTAGCGGTCGTAGCCGTGCTCCTCCAGGGCGTCGGCCAACTCCCGGCCGCCCTCCTGGGCCACCTTGCCGTCCACGAAGACGTGGACGAAGTCCGGCTCGATGTAGCGCAGGATGCGGCTGTAGTGGGTGATCAGCAAGACTCCCCGGTCGCCCTGGGCGGCGTAGCGGTTGACCCCTTCGGAGACGATCCGCAGGGCGTCGATGTCGAGGCCGGAGTCGGTCTCGTCCAAGATGGCGTACAACGGGTTGAGCAGTTCCAGCTGCACGATCTCATTGCGCTTCTTCTCCCCCCCGGAGAAACCCTCGTTGACCGAGCGGGCGGCGAACTCGGGGTCCAGACGGAGCTGGGCCAAGGTCTGGTCGACCTGTTTGACCCACGTCCTCAGCCGGGGCGCCCGGCCGTCCAGGGCGGTCTTGGCGGTGCGCAGGAAGTTGGCCACCGACACGCCCGGCACCTCGACCGGGTATTGCATGGCCAAGAAGAGGCCGGCCTGGGCCCGCTGGTCGGCCCGCAGGGGGGCCAGGTCTTGGCCGTCCAGGAGGGCCGAACCGGCGGTGATGGTGTATTTGGGGTGGCCGGCCAGGGAGTAGGCCAGGGTCGACTTGCCCGAGCCGTTGGGCCCCATGATGGCGTGGATCTCACCCGGGCGGATGGTCAGATCGACCCCTTTGAGGATCGGCTTGGGGCCGGTCTCGGTGGTCACACTGACGTGCAGGTCGCTGATCACAAGGCCACGATTGGTCATAGGTTGTCCTCCTGACGGACGGTCGCGGGTTGGTCCGAGAGGCCGGACGGGTTGGATGAGTCGGACGGGCCGGACGGGCTGGATGAGTCGGACGGGCCGGACGGGCTGAGCGGGCCAGCTGGAGCGGATCGGTCGGGCGGGGTCGGGTCGGATTGGTCTAATGGGTCGATAGGTTCGGCCAGTTCACGGTCCAGTCGCTCCATCAGGGCCTGCTCGACCTCGGCCACCCGGATGCGGGCCAGCAGCTGGGCGAAGAACCCCCGGACCACCAGCCGCCGGGCCTCGTCCGGCGGCAGGCCGCGCGATCCGAGGTAGAACAGTTGCTCCTGGTCGAAGCGGCCGGTCGAGGCCGAGTGGCCGGCCCCGACGATATCGCCGGTCTCGATCTCGAGATTGGGCACGGCGTCGGCCCGGCAGCCGTCGGACAGGACCAGGTTCTTGTTCGACTCGTAGGTCTCGATGCCCTCGGCCTGGGGCCGGATGAGAACGTCGCCGATCCAGACCGAGCGGGCGCCGGAGCCGCGCAGAGCACCACGGTAGTCGGCCAGCGAGACCGACTTGGGGTGGTTGTGGTCGACGAATAGGCGGTGCTCCAGGTGTTGGCCCGCCCGGGCGAAGTAGAGCCCGAACAATTCGGCTTTCCCGCCGCGATCACGGTAGGAGACGTTGCTCTGCAGCCGCACCAGATCGCCCCCCAGGGAGACCACGATGTGGCGGTACTCAGCCCCCGGGCCGACCAGGGCCTCGTGCTGGCCCAGGTGTTGGGCGCCGGGGTCCCAGTCCTGCAGCGACACCAGGGTCAACTCGGCCCCGGCCCCCAACACCACCTCGACGTTGGCCAACAGACGGGCCACACCGCTGTGGCGCAGCAGCACCACGGCCTGGGCTCCGGCGCCGGCCTCGATCACCAGCTGGTGGGCCGAGGCCTCCAAGCCGCGGCCGACCACCTCCACCCGGACCGGCTGGTCCAAGTGGCGGCCGGCCGGCAAGAGGATGTGGGTGGCGGCCGGCGTGGCGGCGCTGGCCAGGGCGGCCGCCCGGTCCGAGGGGGTCAGGGCCCGGCCCCGGGGGGCCTGGCCGGGCGCCAGCGGCGGCCCCAGCAGATCGGCCGGGCTGACCGTCACCGTCACCGGGGCGGCGTCGGCCGCGCCCGGGGCGGCGTAACCGGCGTGGCCCGAGCCGACAGAGCCGACGGAGCCCGAGCCGACGGGAGCGGAGCGGTCCGAGCCAGCGGAGTCAGGGCCGGCGTGGTCCTGGCCGGAGCGGTCCGAGCCAGCGGAGTCAGGGCCGGAGCGGTCCAAAGCGGAGCGTCCCGAAGCGGCGGTCTCCGGGCCGGCGACCGGCCGCAACTGCTCCGGCGCCAGGCTCAGCAGCGGTAGCAGGCTCTCCAGCGGGGTGAAGCGCCAGATCTCCTCCCGGCCGCTCGGCAGCGGGTGGTCGGCCAGGTCGAAGGAGCCGGCCGGGTGGAGGTGGCTAAGGGTCCGGGGATCGGCCTTGGCGGAGCGGCCCGTTCCAGGGCCGGCAATCACCGGGTGGCCCGTCCGGGGGTCGGCCGCCGTTGTCCGCGGGGTCGTCATCAGCCCACCGCCCCTTCCATCTGCAACTCGATCAGCCGGTTCAGCTCCAAGGCGTACTCCATCGGCAGCTCCCGGGCGATGGGCTCGACGAAGCCGCGCACGATCATGGCCATCGAGGCCTCCTCGGTCAGCCCCCGGCTCATGAGGTAGAACAACTGGTCCTCGGAGACCTTCGAGACCGTGGCCTCGTGGGCCATGGAGACGTCTTCCTCGCGCACGTCGACGTAGGGGTAGGTGTCCGAGCGCGACACCGTGTCCACCAGCAGGGCGTCGCAGCGGACCGACGAGGCCGCTTGATGGGCCCCGGGGGCGACGTGGACCAGGCCCCGGTAGGAGGCCCGGCCGCCGCCCCGGGCGACCGACTTGGAGACGATGGTGGAGGAGGTCTTGGGGGCGGCGTGGACCATCTTGGAGCCGGTGTCCTGGTGTTGGCCGGGACCGGCGAAGGCGATCGACAGGGTCTCGCCCTTGGCCTGCTCGCCCAACAGCCAGACGGCCGGGTATTTCATCGTCGCCTTGGAGCCGATATTGCCGTCGATCCATTCCATGGTGGCCCCCTCGGCGCAGGTCGCCCGCTTGGTCACCAGGTTGTAGACGTTGTTGGACCAGTTCTGGATGGTGGTGTAGCGGGCCCTGGCCCCGGCCCGGACGATGATCTCGACCACGGCGGCGTGGAGCGAGTCGGAGCGGTAGATCGGGGCGGTGCAGCCCTCGACGTAGTGGACGTGGGCCCCCTCGTCGACGATGATCAAGGTGCGCTCGAACTGGCCCATGTTCTCGGTGTTGATGCGGAAGTAGGCCTGTAGCGGGATATCGACCCGGACCCCCTTGGGGACGTAGATGAAGGAGCCGCCGGACCACACAGCCGTGTTCAGGGCCGAGAACTTGTTGTCGCCGGCCGGGATGACCGAGCCGAAGTACTGCTCGAAGATCTCCGGGTATTGCTTCAGCCCGGTGTCGGTGTCGAGGAAGACGACGCCCTGGCGGGCCAACTCCTGGTTGATCTGGTGGTAGACGACCTCGGACTCGTACTGGGCCGCCACCCCGGAGACCAGCCGCTTCTGCTCGGCCGCCGGCAGGCCCAAGCGGTCGTAGGTCAGGCGGATGTCGTCCGGCAGGTCGTCCCAGGACTGGGCCGGGCGCTCGGTGGCGGAGACGTAGTACTTGATGGCCTCGAAGTCGATCCCCGACAAGTCCGCCCCCCAAGCCGGCATCGGTTTGCGCCCGAACAGCTCCAGGGCCTGGAGGCGGCGCTCCAGCATCCAGGCTGGCTCCTGCTTGCGGGCCGAGATGTCGCGCACCACGGCGGCGTCGAGGCCGCGACGGGCGGCGGCGCCGGCGGCGTCGGAGTCGTGCCAGCCGAAGCGGTACTGGCCCAGAGCGGCCAGATGCTCGTCTTGGGTGGCCCCCAGTCCGGGGGCCGTAGGGACTTGGGTCAAGGCTGCTCTTTCCGTCGTGGGAAGGGGATATGGGTGGTGCAGACGCCGTCGCCGTGGGCGATGGTGGCCAGCCGTTGGACGTGGGAGTCCAACAATTTGGCGAAGGCCTCGGTCTCGGCCTGGCACAGCTCGGGGAAACGCTCGGCCACCAGGGCGTAGGGGCAGTGGTGCTGGCACAGTTGCTCGCCCGAGGCCAGGGACGACAGGTCGGCCATGAAGCCGGCCGGGCCCAACACCTTGAGCAGGGCGGCGGCGGCCGTCAGGTCGGGCTCGGCTTGGCGGGCGGAGGCGTAGTCCGACTCCAGGGAGGCGAATTTGTACTGGGCGAAGGCGCTGATGGCCTGGGGGCCGCCGACCTGGCGGAGGTATTCCAACAGCTCCAGCGCCAGCCGGTCGTAGGCCTGCTCGAACTGGCCCCGGCCGACCGCCGTCGGCTCGTACACCTGACAGGGCCGCCCGGGTCCCCGCCCGCCCGGACCGCGGCGCTGGCGCACCCTCACCAGGCCGTGGGCGCGCAGCTCCCCCAGGTGGCGGCGGACGGCGGCCGGGGTCAGGCCCAGCCGCTCGGCCAGTTGGGCCGAGGTGGCGTGGCCCCGCTCCATCACCAAGGTCATGATCTCGTGCCGGGTGGAGGTCTGGGGGGGCCTGGCCGGAGCGGCGCCGACGGTCGGGGGTCCGCCGACGGGAGCAACGCCGACGGTCGGAGCGGCGCTGACGAGATTCACAACGCAGACCTTACGTAATTCCGGGCCCCGCGCCAAATCGGTCCGCCCCTCGGACGCCCCCGGCGGCGTCCGAGGGGCGGCCCGCGCCCCGGTTGAGCCCGACGCCGGGGGCCGGCGCCCCGTGACCGAGCTGGCCCAAGCCGTGGACCTGACCACAGAATCCGACGCCGGGGGCCGGCGCCCCGGGTACCGGAAACCCATCCGGGGCGGCACCCCGAGTACCGCAAACCCATCCGGGGCGGTCGTCACCCCGGGTGCCGACCAGGAACGAGACCCAGGAACGAGACCCAGGAACAAGGCTAGGATTCGTCTCAAAATACAAGACGAATCGTCTTAGACAAATCCGGCGCCGCCAGGCGCGGGGGCCGGCCGCCGGCCGGGACGACCCCCCGGCAGCGGTCTGGGGGGATCGGGTCTACGGTATTTGTAGGTCAACTAGCGAGTTTGCCCAAAATTACAAGGGCCGTTTCCTTTAGGAGTCGATGTGGCTTTCCACGCCTCGAACCACCTTCGTCGGGGAGCCGGCCTGGCGCTGGCCGCCGGACTCACCCTCACCCTCGCCGGCTGCGGCGGCGGGAGCGGCGGGGGCGGCGGCGAGGCCAACCTGGAGATACCCCCTCTCAACCTGGTCCAGGTCTGGGGCTGGGACGCCCGCTGGTGCCTGTTGGCGGGCCTGGTCGTCTGCCTGGCCGGCCTGGCCTTCGGCGCCTTCACCTACAGCCGGCTGAAGCAACTGCCGGTCCACCGCTCGATGTTGGAGATCTCCGAGCTGATCTACTCGACCTGCAAGGCCTACCTGATCAAACAGGGCAAGTTCTTGATGCTGCTGTGGTGCTTCATCGCCGCCGTCATCATCGTCTACTACATCGCCCTGGTCGGCTTCCCGGTTTGGAAGGTGGCGGTCATCATCGCCTTCTCGCTCATCGGCATGGCCGGCTCCTTCAGCATCGCCTGGTACGGCATCCGGGTCAACACCTTCGCCAACTCGCGCACCGCCCACGCCTCGCTCAAGGGCCAGAAGTGGGGCGTCCACCAGATCCCGACCCAGTCCGGCATGTCCGTCGGCATGGTGCTGATCTCGCTCGAGCTGAGCTTGATGCTGCTCATCCTGCTGCTCATCCCGGGCGACCTGGCCGGCTCCTGCTTCATCGGCTTCGCCATCGGCGAGTCGCTCGGGGCCTCGGCCCTGCGCATCGCCGGCGGTATCTTCACCAAGATCGCCGACATCGGCTCCGACCTGATGAAGATCGTCTTCAAGATCGGCGAGGACGACCCGCGCAACCCCGGCACCATCGCCGACTGCACCGGCGACAACGCCGGCGACTCAGTCGGCCCCAGCGCCGACGGCTTCGAGACCTACGGCGTCACCGGCGTGGCCCTGATCACCTTTATCCTGCTGGGCGTCTCCATGACCACCGGCAACCAGGTCATCCAGGCCGCCCTGCTGATCTGGATCTTCGCCGTCCGGGCCGTCATGCTGGTGGCCTCGGCCATCAGCTACCACCTGAGCGAGGCCCTGGCCAAGCGCGCCCTGGCCGGCAAGGACTTCGACTTCGAACAGCCGCTGACCAATCTGGTCTGGATCACCTCGATCCTGAGCATCGTCTTGACCTTCGGCGCCAGCTACTTCCTGCTGAACGGCAACGGCGTCGACCCCTCGCTGTGGTGGAAGCTGTCCATCATCATCTCCTGCGGCACCCTGGCCGGGGCCCTCATCCCGGAGCTGGTCAAGGCCTTCACCTCGACCAAGTCGGCCCACGTCAAGGAGGTCGTGACCAGCTCCAAGGAGGGCGGGGCCTCGCTCAACATCTTGTCCGGCTTAGTGGCCGGCAACTTCTCGACCTATTGGCTGGTCATCGCCATCGTCGCCCTGATGGGCATCGCCTACCTGGTCTCCCAGACCGGTTTGGACATCGCCTTGGACACCCCGGCCCCGGCCGTCTTCGCCTTCGGCCTGGTGGCCTTCGGCTTCCTCGGCATGGGCCCGGTGACCATCGCGGTCGACTCCTACGGCCCGGTGACCGACAACGCCCAGTCGGTCTACGAGCTGTCCCGGATCGAGGCCGTGCCCGGCATCGAGGACGAGATCGAGCGCGCCGAGGGCTACCGTCCCCAGTGGGACAAGGCCAAGGCCATGCTGGAGGAGAACGACGGGGCCGGCAACACCTTCAAGGCCACGGCCAAGCCGGTCCTGATCGGCACCGCCGTGGTCGGCGCCACCACCATGATCTTCTCCATCATCATGTCGCTGGCCCAAGGCCTGCGGGAGCCGGGCCAGGCCTTCTCCCTGGGCCCGGTGGCGGAACTGCTCTCCCCCATCCACGCCCCCTTCCTGCTCGGTCTGATCACCGGCGGGGCCATGATCTACTGGTTCACCGGCGCCTCGACCCAGGCCGTCACCACCGGCGCCTACCGGGCGGTCGAGTTCATCAAGGCCAATATCCATCTGGACGACACGGCCGACGTCAAGGCCTCGGAGAAGGACTCCCGGGCGGTGGTCGAGATCTGCACCACCTACGCCCAGCGGGGCATGTTGATGATTTTCCTGGCCATCTTCTTCGCCACCTTGGCCTTCGCCTTCGTCGAGCCCTACTTCTTCATCGGCTATCTCATCTCGATCGCCGCAGTCGGCCTGTTCCAGGCCGTCTTCATGGCCAACGCCGGCGGCGCCTGGGACAACGCCAAGAAGATCGTCGAGACCGACCTGGGCATGAAGGGCACCGACCTGCACGACGCCACCATCGTCGGCGACACCGTGGGCGACCCCTTCAAGGACACCAGCTCGGTGGCCCTCAACCCGGTGATCAAGTTCACCACCTTGTTCGGCCTGCTGGCCGTGGAGCTGGCCGTCAGCCTGACCGACCAGGGCAACGGCCTGCTGGTCCACATCCTGGCCGCCGTCTTCTTCCTGGCCTCGGCCTACTTCGTCTGGCGGTCCTTCTACCGCATGCGGATCGAGCGCCAAGTGGACGAGACCCTGCCCGAGGGCTCGGACGAGTCCCGGCCGGCACCGCCGCTGGCTCGGCCATGAGCGGACGGCCGGCCCAGGGCTCGGGCCGGCCGTCGAGCCGCCACGGCTGAGGTCCGGGTCGTTCTGGGGTCCGAGTCGTTCTGGGGTCCGGGTCCCGCTTGGCTTAGACTGGGCCTCTTTCCAGCCCTCTGAAAGCGAGACCGCATGGCTTCTCCGCGACGGGCCCTGCGCCACAGTGACCGGGGCGAGGTGGTGGCCGCCGTCGCCACCCGGCTGATCGCCCGGCTGGTGGAGTTCCAAGAGGCCGGCCACGCCCCCCAGTTGGCCCTGTCCGGCGACCCGGTGTCGCATAGCGTCTTGAAGGCCGTCTTGTCCCGCTCCCCCGGCTCGCGCCTGCAACCGGCCCGCCTGGGCCTGTGGTGGACCGACGACGCCTTCCTGCCCACCCAGAGCCGGGAGCGCCACTCCCAACGCGCCCTCTCCCTCTTGGGCGGTCTCCATCTCGATCCGGCCCTGATCCATCCCGTGCCCTCCTCCGACGCCTACGCCGACCCCGAGGCGGCGGCCCAGGCCTACGCCGCCGAGTTGGGCTCCACCCGCCTCGACATCTGTCTGTTGGAATTGGGCCAGCTGGGCCAGGTGGCCGGCATCTTTCCCGGCCAGCGGCCGGCCGACGACCCGGTGGTCGGTGTCACCGGGGCCCCGGACGGCCCGGCCGATCGGGTCAGCCTGGGCCTGGCCACCATCAACGACTCGCGTGAGGTCTGGGTCTTGGCCTGCGGCCATTCGGTGGCCGGGCTGGTGGCGGCCAGTTTCGCCGGCGCCCCCTCTCTGCCCGGGGCCAGGGTGTCGGGCCGGGAGCGGACCTGGTGGTTCTTGGACCAGCCGGCCGCCTCCCTGCTGCCCTTCCACAGCTGCGAGCTGTGATCAGTAGATGACCTCGCCGGCGGCCCGGCGGGCGCGCAGCTCGCCCATGGCCTCGCCCAGGATCTCGGCCGCCTCGGCCTCGCTGCGGCGCTCCTTGACGTAGGCCAGGTGGGTCTTATAGGGCACGGTCCTCGGCGGCGGCGGCGGGTTGTCGGCGTCCAGGTTGGCCGGCAGGCCGCACCTGGGGCAGTCCCACTCCGTCGGCACGGCGGCGTCGGCGGCGAAGGCCGGCCGGGTCTCGTGGCCGTTGGCGCAGAAGTAGGAGACGTAGAGCCTGGGGGCGGAGTCGCCCCGCTCGGCCTCGCCCATCGGCCCGGCGCCGACCCGGCTACCGCGAATCGCACTGCCTGCCGCCATCTGGGACTCCTGTCTAGTCAGAACTGTCTAATCGAGGATGAGGGCCGATCCACCCCCCGGAGGCGAGGGGGTTGGCCCGGCGGTCAGACCGTGGTGCGGGCGTACAGCAGCAGCAGGGCGACGATGCACACCACCCAGATCAGGCTGACGACGACCGTGGCCCGGTCGAGGTTGCGCTCCGCCACCGAGGAGCCGCCCAGGGATGAGGACATACCACCGCCGAACAGGTCGGACAGTCCGCCGCCGCGTCCCTTGTGGACCAGGATGGCCGCCGTCAACAGTGCGCTGGTGATGATCAAAACAATTGAAATAGCGATGATCGGCGCGCCCAACAACGGAACCAGGAAAGTCACGTCGTGAATTGTACCTCACGCCGACCGGAACCGGCGGGAACCCGGGGCGGCCGTCTCCCACCCCCGGACGGCTCGGCGACCCGCCCCCGAAGGGACGGGCCGCCGAGTCGATTGACGGGTCTCAGGCCAGGGTCTGGAAGGCCACCATGCGGGCGAACTCCTCGGCCTGGAGCGAGGCTCCGCCGACCAGGGCGCCATCGACATCCGGCTGGGCCATCAGGTCGACGATGTTGGAGGCCTTGGCCGAGCCGCCGTAGAGGATGCGGAGGCTCTGGGCCAACTGGGCCGAGAACAATTCGGCCACCCGGGACCGAATGGCGCCGCAGACCTCCTGGGCGTCGGCCGGCGTCGCCACCTGGCCGGTGCCGATGGCCCAGACCGGCTCGTAGGCCAGGATGACGTTGGCCGCCTCGTCCGGCTGGAGCCCGGCCAGCACGCCGTCCACCTGTCCCAGGACGAAGGCCACCTGGTCGCCGGACTGGCGCACCGCCAGCTTCTCGCCCACGCAGATGATCGGCTGGATGCCATGGCCCAGGGCCTGCTTGGCCTTGGCGTTGACCAGTTGGTCGGTCTCGCCGTGGTACTCCCGCCGCTCGGAGTGGCCGACCACCACATAGGCACAATTTAGCTTGGCCAGCATGGGGGCCGAGACCTCACCGGTGTAGGCCCCCACCTGGTGGACCGAGACATCCTGCGCCCCCCAGCGGATGGGGTAGCGCTCGCCCTCGATCAGCAGTTGGACGGTGCGCAGATCGGTGAACGGCACCAGCACCGCCGTCTCGCAGCGGGCCGGGTCGTGGCGCAGATCGGCCAGGCTCCAAGCCAGCTTCTGGACCAGGCCGGTGGCCTCTATGTGGTCCAGGTTCATCTTCCAGTTACCCGCCATCAGCGGTTGGCGCTGGGCCATGTCAGTCCTCCTCCAATACGGCCAGACCCGGCAGAGTCTTGCCCTCAAGATATTCCAGCGAGGCTCCGCCGCCGGTCGAGATGTGGCCGAAGGCCGAGTCGGCGTAGCCCAGGGCGCGGACCGCCGCCGCCGAGTCGCCGCCGCCCACGACCGTGAAGGCCGGGCTGTCGGCCAGGGCCTGGGCGACAGCCTTGGTGCCTTGGGCCAAGGCGTCGATCTCGAACACCCCGGCCGGGCCGTTCCAGAAGACCGTCTGGGCGGAGGCGATGGCCGAGGCGAAGCGGGCCTCGGTCCGAGGTCCGATGTCGAGGCCCTGCTGATCGGCCGGGATGGCGTCGGCCGCCACCACCGTCACCGGGCCAACCGTGCGGGCGGCGAAGTCGAAGCCGGCCGCCACCCGGACGTCGACCGGCAAGATAATTTGTTTGCCGGCGGCGGCGGCTTGGGCCAAGTAGTCGGCGCAAGCCTGAACCTTGTCCTGGTCCAGCAGGGACTGGCCGACCTCCAGGCCTTGGGCCTTGAGGAAGGTGTAGGCCATGCCGCCGCCGATGACCAAGCTGTCGGCCACCTTCAGCAGGTTGTCGATCACGGCCAGCTTGTCCGCCACCTTGGCGCCGCCCAGGACGACGACGTAGGGCCGGCGCGGCTCAACCGTCAACTGGCGCAGCACCTCGACCTCCCGGGCCACCAGCAGACCGGCGGCCGAGGGCAGCAATTGGGCCACGTCGTAGACGCTGGCCTGCTTGCGGTGGACCACGCCGAAGCCGTCCGAGACGAAGACATCGCCGAAACGGGCGTAGCGGGCGGCCAAGGCTTGGCGCTCGGCCTCGACCTTGGACTCCTCGGCCGGCTCGTAACGGACGTTCTCCAGCAGGATCACCTGGCCCGGTTGGAGGCCGGCCACCAGGCGCTCGGCCTCGGGACCGACGACATCGCCGGCCAGTTCGACCGTGACGCCCAGCAGTTGGCCCAGACGGCGGGCCACCGGGGCCAGCGAGTACTTAGGGTCGACCTGGCCCTTGGGCCGGCCCAGATGGGCCATCACGACCACCTTGGCCCCGGCCTGACGCAGGACGTTCAAGGTGGGCAGGGCGGCTTTGATGCGGCCGTCGTCGGTGATGACGTCGCCCTTCAGGGGGACGTTGAAATCACAGCGGATGAGGACGCGGCGGTTGGCCAGGTCCAATTGATCGATGGTTCTCATACGGTCACGGTCTCCTTTCCGTCGCGGCGCGGCCGGCCCGGGGTCGGACCGGCCGCGCCGGATGCGAACGGTTGACGGGTCAGAGCTGCGAGCCCACCAGCGCGGCCAGATCGACCAGGCGGTTGGAGTAGCCCCACTCGTTGTCGTACCAGGAGACGACCTTGACCTGGTTGCCGATGACCTTGGTCAGCGGGGCGTCGAAGATCGAGCTGGCCGGATCGGTCTCGATGTCCTTGGACACGATCGGGTCCTGGTTGTAGACCAAGATGCCCTTGAGCGAACCGGCGGCGGCGGCCTGGACGATGGCGTTGATCTCCTCCGCCGTGGTGTCGCGCGGGGCCTCGAAGCTCAGGTCGACGACCGAGCCGGTCGGGACCGGCACCCGCAGGGCGTAGCCGTCCAGCTTGCCCTTGAGCTGCGGCAGCACCAGGGCCACGGCCTTGGCCGCGCCGGTGGTGGTGGGGACGATGTTGAGGGCGGCCGCCCGGGCCCGGCGCAGGTCCTTGTGCGGGGCGTCCTGCAAGTTCTGGTCCTGGGTGTAGGCGTGGATGGTGGTCATCAGGCCTTTGACGATGCCGATGCCGTCGTCCAGCGCCTTGGCCAGCGGGGCCAGGCAGTTGGTGGTGCAGGAGGCGTTCGAGATGATGTGGTGGACCGCCGGGTCGTAGGCCTCCTGGTTGACGCCGATGACGATGGTGATGTCCTCGTTCTTGGCCGGCGCGGAGATGATGACCTTCTTGGCCCCGGCCGCCAGGTGGGCCTTGGCCTTGACGGCGTCGGTGAAGAAGCCGGTCGACTCGACCACCACGTCGACGCCCATCTGGCCCCACGGCAGATTGGCCGGGTCGCGCTCGGCGAAGGCCTTGATCTGGTGGCCGTCGACGATCAGGGCGTCGTCGTTGTGGCTGATCTGGCCGGGGAAACGGTGCAGGATCGAGTCGTAGGTCAACAGGTGGGCCAGTGTCTTGTTGTCGGTCAAGTCGTTCACCGCCACCACCTCGATGTCGGCCCCCTGGGCCACGAGGGCGCGGTAGAAGTTACGACCGATACGGCCGAAGCCATTAATTCCAACCCTGACTGTCATAAGGGGGATCTCCATTCTTCTTGCTGGTCCTCGGGCACGCCCTGTGCCCAATTCGACGAGGCGTTTCGTCAAGCGGCCTCAGCCTACTCGGATCGCCCCGGAGACCGCCGTCGCCCCTGCCCCGGAGGCGGCGGCGGGAAGATGTGATGGCGTAGGGCCGACGGCCGGGAAAGTGTCACCCGGACGGGGAGGCCAATCGTCTGCGTTGTCGTCTCGGCCCGGAGGTGGCGGTCGGGCCGAGAGCTGTCCCGGCCGCCCTCAGTCGTGGATCAGCCACCCGCGACCGGTCGGCCGCCCGTGGGGCGGAGAACACGGCCCCTGGGCTGTCGGTCAGACTGCGGTCGGGCATTTGTTCCACATCTGGGATCAGTCCTCCTGGCCCAGGACCTCGGCCGTCAGGGCGGCGTCGGTCTTGGGGACGCCCAGGTCCTCGGCCCGTTTGTCGGCCAGGGCCAGCAGGCGGCGGATGCGCCCGGCGATGGCGTCCTTGGTCAGCGGCGGGTCGTGCATGGCGCCCAGCTCCTCCAGGCTGGCCCCCTTCATCTCCACCCGCAGCAGGCCCGCCCCCCGCAGGTGCTCCGGGGTGTCGTCGCCCAGGATCTCCAGCGCCCGCCGCACCCTGGCCCCGGCGGCCACGGCGGCGTGGGCCGAACGGCGCAGATTGGCGTCGTCGAAATTGGCCAGCCGGTTGGCCGAGGAGCGGACCTCCCGCCGCACTCGCCGCTCCTCCCACAGCAGCAACGACTCGTGCGCCCCGAGGCGGGCCAGCAAGGTGGCGATGGCATCGCCGTCGCGGATCACCACCCGCTCCCCGCCCCGGACATTCCTGGCCTTGGCCGTCACCCCCATGCGCCGGGCCGCCCCCACCAGGGCCATGGCGGCCTCTTGGCCGGGGGCGGTGACCTCCATCAGGGTGGAGCGCCCCGGCTCGGTCAGGCAACCGTGGGCCAGGAAGGCTCCCCGCCAGGCCGCCGCCGCGTCGCACAGCCCGCCCCCGACCACGGCCGGCGGCAGACCGCGAACGGGCCGGCCGTGGGGGTCGACCAGGCCGGACAGGCGGGCCATGGCGGGTCCGCTCTGGACCAGTCGGACGACATAGCGCGGACCCCGCTTGATCCCCGCCCCCTGGACCACTATCAAGTCGCTGGCCAGGCCGAAGACCTCGGCGGTGGTCCGCCTGAGGCGCCGCGCCGCCGCCCCGGTGTCGAACTCGGCCTCGACAATGAGATTGCCGCCACCCGTCAGGTGGAGACCGCCGGCGAAACGCAACATGGTGGCGGCCTCCGCCCGACGGCAGCAATGTTTCACGACTGGTAGGACAGCCAACTCCGACTTCACTTGTTGTGTCAAGGCCACGGCGCCCATTCTCCCACACCGCCGTCCGGGACAGGGGTCGTTCCGGGTGACCGATCGTCCGACCTCGGGGCCATCGCGGGCCAGCGGTGGGGGTAGTCGAGATTCGGTGGTTCTGGGCTCAGAGCATGGCCCGGGCCAAGGTGGCGGCCAGCAACAGGGGGTCGTGGCGGGGAGAGCCGTCCGACAGGCTGACGGGGGCGACGATCAGGTCGCCGCCCTGGGCCGTGACGGTGGTCGCCAAGGCGGCGTCGGCGAAACTGGGGTCGGCCAGCACCACGTCCCAGCGCAGCTCGGGGGCGTAATGGGCCAGGACCTCGATGTGCTCGGCGGCCGTGTAGCCGGCCGTCTCCTTGGCCGGCTGGAGGTTGAGGACGACCAGCCGCCGGGCCGGGGAGGCCAGGACGGCGGCGGCCAGTTGGGGCACCAGCAAGTGCGGCACCACCGAGGTGAACCAGCTGCCCGGGCCGAAGACCAGCCAGTCGGCCTGGGCGATGGCCTCCAGGACGGCCGGGTGGGCCGGCGGCGCGGCCGGTTCGAGATTGATCGACAGCACCCGCCCCGCCGTCACAGCCACCTCGGCCTGGCCCTCGACCAGGCTGACGGCCGGCGGGTCCGCCGGGTCGAGGCCCTGGACCTGGCCGGTGATGGTCAAGGGCACGGCCGACATCGGCAGCACCCGTCCGGCGGCGCAGAGCAGCCGGCCGACCTGGTCCAGCCCGACCACCGGGTCGCTATCCTGCTGCCACAGCATGGCGATGATGAGATTGCCCAGGGCGTGGCCGGCCAGCGGCCCGTGGCCGCCGAAGCGGGCTTGCAGCACCTTGGCCCACAGCCGCCCCTCGGAGTCGTCGCCGCACAGGGCCGCCAGGGCCATGCGCAGGTCGCCCGGCGGCAGGCAGTCGAACTCTTGGCGCAGCCGCCCGGACGAGCCGCCGTCGTCGGCCACCGTCACCACGGCCGTGATCCGGTCGGTCACCCGGCGCAGCGCCTGCAGGGTGGCCGCCAGGCCGTGGCCGCCGCCGAAGGCCACCACTTGGGGCAGGCGGGCCATCATTCGACCCCCGGCCGACGGACGGCCCCGTGGTCCGGCCGGGCGCCCTCGGACCGTCCCGGGCGGGTCGTCGTGGGCTCCCCCGACCAGCGGCCCGTCGCGTGAACCGGCCGGGTCGTCAGCCGCTCCCCCGGTTGGCGGCCCGTCCCGTGCTCCGACCGGGCGGCCCCGGGCCGGCCCGGGGTGGTCATTCGCTCCCCAGGTCGCGGTGCAGCACAACAGTCTCGACCCCGGCCCGGCTCAGCCGTTGGCCCAGTTGGACCGCCATGGCGACGGAGCGGTGTTTGCCGCCGGTGCAGCCGATGGCCAGCTCGACCAGGTGTTTGCCCTCGCTGGCGTAGCCCGCCAAGACGGTGGCGAACCAGGCGTCGAAATCGTCTAGGAAGCGTTGGGCGGCGGGCTGGCCCAAGACGTACTGGCTGACGGCCTGGGACAGGCCGGTCTGGGGCCGCAACTCGGGCACCCAATGGGGATTGGGCAAAAAACGCATGTCCAACACTAGGTCGGCGTCCAGCGGCAGGCCGTGTTTGTAGCCGAAGGACACCAGCGTCACCTTGAGGCCGGAGCCCGGGCCGGCGAAGGCCGCCCGCAGCCGGTCCTGGAGCTGGTAGATGGTCAAGTCGGTGGTGTCGACCACCATGTCGGCGGCGGCCCGCAGGGTGGACAACATCCAGCGTTCGTTGCGGATGCCGTCCAGGGTCGTGCCAGAGCCCTGCAGCGGCACCGGCCGGCGGTTCGACTCCTGGCGGCGCACGATGACGGCATCGCTGGCCTCCAGGTAGACGATCCGGGGCGGCTCGGCCACCGGCCCCAGGTCCTCCAAGACGTCGGGCAGGCGCTCCAGGTCGGAGCGCGAGCGGACGTCCAGCACCACGGCCAGACGGTCGACCTGGTCCAGCCGCAGGCGTTGGGCCAGCCGGGGCAGCAGGTCGGCCGGCAGGTTGTCGACCACGTACCAGCCCAGGTCCTCCAAGGTGTGGGCGGCGGTGCGCCGGCCGGCCCCGGACAGGCCGGTGATGATGACGACCTCGATCCGTCCGTCCGCAGCC
Organism: Propionibacteriaceae bacterium; assembly: GCA_031266665.1. GTDB lineage: Bacteria > Actinomycetota > Actinomycetes > Propionibacteriales > Propionibacteriaceae > WQYJ01. The sequence goes on from JAISAO010000021.1 coordinate 79,565, forward strand.
ATGGGGCCATTGTGCCACGGCCGCCGCCGCTGTCCGAGGAGCCGCCGACCCCCGGGGAGAGGCCGCTCGGGTGGTGTCGATGACACCGGCAGGATCTCTAGTGAAAACTAGAAAAAAATCGTTAGAACTACTGGACGGAGGCTTGTCACTAGGGTAATCTGCCTTCTGAGGGCGCGTCGAGGGAGACGCGCCACGACTTGGGGCGGACTCGATGACACGACGGCGGGGCTTGGCGGCGAGGCTGTGGCGGCTGTTGGCGGCCGGCTGTTGCGGCGCCGCCCTCGGCCTGGTCGGCTTCACCGCCGTCTACGCCGAATTGCCCTCCTACCTGGGCGGCGACTCCGAGGCCTGCCTCAACTGCCACGTCATGCGGCCCCAATACGACGCCTGGGCCCGTGGCGGCCACGCCCAGTCGGCCACCTGCGCCGACTGCCACCTGCCCCACGACAACGCCTTGCACAAGCTGGCGGTCAAAGCCGAGGACGGCCTGCTCCACGGCGCCAAGTTCACCCTGGGCGACTACCCGGAACACATCCGCATCCGGGCCGCCTCGCTGGCGGTCGTCGACCAGGCCTGTCTGAGCTGCCACGCCCAGGTGGCCGACACCATGCTCATCGTCCGGCCCGAGGGCGGAACCGTCAGCTGCGCCCACTGCCACGCCGATGTCGGACACCAGGACTGAGGGGGAAGCATGAGCCGTCGAACCCCTCCCCCGCCCGGCCCCCGGCCGACCGGCCGACCCGTCACCGACCAGCCCGATCCCTCCTGGGACCGAAGCCGACACCAGCCCTCCAGCCCGGAAGGAGCCGCAGCCATGGGCGAAACCGCGCCCTCAGCGCCCCAGCAGAAAACTCGCCTTTGGCCCTTGGCGGTCGTCGCCCTGGGCGCGGCCGCCGTCACCTTCGTGGCCGTGGCCCTGTTGACCAATATCTTCGAGCGCAAACACACCGAGGTGACGGTGGCGCGGGTGGTCGAGCTGACCGACACCACCTACGACGCCGCCACCTGGGGGCTGGACTACCCGGCCGAGTACGACGGCTTCCTGGCCACGGCGAACTTCACCGCCTCCGGGCACTCCACCGCCCTGGTGCCGGCGGTGGCCGAGCGCGTCGTGGCCGGCGACGACACCGTCTACCCCGACAGCCGCGACCAGACCACGGCCTCGAAGCTGGTGGCCGACCCCCGGCTGGTGACGCTGTGGAAGGGCTACGCCTTCGCCATCGATTACCGCCACCTGCGCGGCCACCAGTGGATGCTGACCGACCAGCGCGAGACCCTGCGGGTGCTGGCCAGGCAGCAGCCCGGGGCCTGCCTCAACTGCCACGCCTCCACCCTGCCGGTGATGGAAGAGTTGGGCCAAGGCGATATCGAGGCCGGTTTCGCCGCCATGAACAAGTTGCCCTACGCCGAGGCCGCGGCCTTGGCCGAGCATCCCGTGCAATGCGTCGATTGCCACGATCCGGAGACGATGGCGCTGCGCGTCACCCGGCCCGCCCTGGCCAACGCCCTGACGGCCCTCAAGGCCTCCCAGGGGATCGCCGACTACGACGTCAACCGGGACGCCAGCAGCGAGGAGCTGCGCTCCTACGTCTGCGCCCAGTGCCACGTCGAGTACTACTTCGCCGGCGAGGGTAAGACCTTGACCTTCCCCTGGGCCGACGGCCTCGACATCAACGCTGTCTGGCAGTACTACTCCGAGGTCGAGAACGCCGACGGCACGACCGGGTTCACCGACTTCACCCACGCCATCACCGGCGCCGGCGTGGTCAAGGCCCAGCACCCGGAGTTCGAGACCTGGTCCGCCGGGGTCCACGCCGCCAACGGCGTCTCCTGCGCCGACTGCCACATGGCCTATCAAACGGTCAACAGCCAGAAGGTCGCCAACCACCAGGTGACCAACCCGATGGCCGACCCCAACGCCAGTTGTGGCGCCTGCCACAGCCAGTCCGAGGCCGAACTGAGGCAACGGGTGGACGTGATCCAGAACCGCTTCGTCGACTCCCGCGACCGCGCCCTGGACGCCCTGACCCAGCTGATCGACAACATCGGCCAGGCCCAAGGCGTCTCCGAGGCCCAACTAGACCTGGCCCGCCAATTCCAGAACAAGGCCAGCTTCTACGTCGATTACGCCTACTCGGAGAACTCCTACGGCTTCCACGCCCCGGACTACCTGCAGCGGATCCTGAGCCAGTCCCTCGACGCCGCCCGCCAGGGCCAATTGGCCCTGCTGGGGATGACGGCCGAGCAGTTGGCGGCCTCCGACGTGGCCCTGGCCAACGCTGAGGCGGCCGACGGCCTGGGCATCTGAGACGGCGGTCGGGGCCACAGCCATGGCGGATGACGAGACCGACCCGGCCGACCCGGAGGACGAGGAGGACGACGGCTTCAACCTGTCGCCGGACGACCCAGACGACCACGACGCCACGAACGGCCCCGACGACTCGGACGACTCGGACGACTCGGACGACTCGGACGACTCGGACGACTCGGACGACCCGGACGACCCGGACGACCCGGACGACCCGGACGACCCGGACGACGACATCATCGCCCGAGTCCGCGGCCGGCGGACCGCCGCCCGGGCGCCGTCCCTAGGCTCGGCCGGACGCCTGGGGTCGCGCTGGGCGCTGCTGGCGGCGCTGCTGGTGGGGGTGGCCGGCGGCGGCTGGGCGGCCGGCCGGGCCTCCATCGGCCAGCCCGAGGCCGCCGCTGAGACCAGTCCCGTCGTGGTGGACGCGGCCGACCGGCTGATCGAGCTGGCCGACCGGCTGGAGGCCGACCCGGACAATATCCCAGACCTGTTGGAGGCCGGTCGGCTGACCTTCGCCGCCGGCCAGTACGACCTGTCGGGCCGCTGGTGGGGCCACGTCGTCGAGTTGGAGCCGGACAACACCGCCGGCTGGTACTACCTGGGCTACTACTATCTGGCGGTCGGCGACAACGAGGCCTCCCGAGAGGCCTTCCAACGGACGCTGGCGCTGCGGCCGGACTCGTCCTTGGCCGACGACGCGGCCGATAAATTGGCCATGTTGACCAGCGCCGCCGACCCCTCGTCCGACCCCGACCAATCCGACCCCGACCAATCCGACCCCGTCTCGTCCGACCTTGGCTCGTCCGACCCCGGACCATCACCGTCGGCGGGAGGCTGAGATGGAGTTGACCGCCCTGACCGTCCCGGTGGTGCTGCTGGCCGGGGTGGTGTCCTTCGCCTCCCCCTGCTTCCTGCCCCTGGCGCCGGTCTTCATCGGCTACCTGACCGGCCAGTCGGCCGGACAACGGGGACGGCGCTGGTTCGGCCTGGCCCAGGCCGGGGTCTTCATGACCGCCTTCGGACTGGTCTTCACCGCCCTCTGGGCCTTGGTCTACCTGATCGGCTGGCTCAACCGGGACGGGCTGCGGATCGGCGGCGGCGTGGTGCTGGTGCTGCTGGGCCTGCACACCGCCGGCCTGGTCCGCCTGCCCTGGCTGGACCGCAACCTCAAGCCCGACTACCGCCCGGACCACACCGCGCCCCCCAATTGGCGGCGCTCGGCCCTGCTGGGCCTGGCCTTCGGGGCCGGCTGGACGCCCTGCGTGGGGCCGATCCTGGGGGCCGTCCTGGGATTGACGGCCAGCGCCTCGTCCCCCGCCCGGGGGCTGGGCCTGTTACTGGTCTACATCGCCGGCCTGGGACTGCCCTTCGTCGCCCTCTGCGGCGGCGCCACCAGCCTGACGGCGCGACTGGGCTGGTTCGTCCGCCACCACCGGGGCGTCTCCCGGGCCACCGGCGGGATGCTGGTGGCGGTGGGCTTCCTGATGATGGCCAACCTCTTCCCCCGCCTGGCGGGCCTAGTCCCCCTGGGGTGGTGACAGCTGTGGCCACCGGTCATTCCTCCCCCAGAAAGGGTGTGACATGAGTCCCGCCGACCACGGCCGGAACGACCAGCCGGAGCCCGCCGTCTCCCCGGGAGAGTTCTTCCGCCGGGTGTATCAGTTCTTCTACTCCAAGACCGTCGGACTGATCTTGATTTTGACCCTGGCCGCCCTGGTGCTGCTGGGGGCATTGATCACCCAGGCGACGGCCGGGACCTACGACGACGCCATGTCGAAAGCCATCTTCGTGCAAGACATGCGGTCACGTTATGGGGCGCTGACCGGGGCGCTGGACTGGCTGGGCCTGTTCCACATCTTCTCCTCGATCCCCTTTCTGGTCGTGGCGGGCCTGCTGGCGGCCTCCATCCTGGCCTGCACCATCCACCGCCTGCCCCAGCTATGGCGGCGCCACGCCCATCCCCCGATCCGCCCCGGCGACCGTTTCTTCGCCCGGGCGCGCTACCGGGCGACCATTGCGACCTCCCGGCCGACGGCGCAGGCGACCGCCTTGGCCAGCCGGCGGCTGCGCCAAGGTGGGTTGCGGCTGGTGGCCGACGGCGACGACCCGGGCCGGCTCTACGCCGACCGTTTCTCCTGGGGCGGCCTGGGGACCGTGGTGGCCCACCTCAGCCTGCTGATCATCCTGGCGGCCTTCGTCACCTCCAGCCTGGGGAAGATCGACGCCAACCTGACCCTGGGCGTCGACGGCCCGTCCGTGGCGGTCGGCCACGACAGCGGCCTGGAGTTGGCCGCCAGCGAATTCGTCAGCCAGAGCGACGCCGCCGGGCGGCCCCTGGATTACATGAGCCACCTGGTGTTGAGCCGCGACGGCCAAGTCGTGGCCGAGCAGGACGTCAGGGTCAACTCGCCTTTGTCCTATGGCGGCTACAAATTCCACCAATGGAGCTACAGCCAAGGCATCGATGTGCTCATCACCGGCCCGGGCGGGGTGCTGACCGACGCCACTTTGGCCATCGAGGGCACCACCGAGGACGGCGCCGCCGGGGCCAGTTACGAGTTGCCCGGCTCCCAGACCGTCTGGTTCTTCGTCCCGGTCTCCGGCCAGACCGGGGCGGACTCCGGCATCGAGCCGGGCCAGGCCCTGATCGAGGTCGCCGCCGGGGACCAGTTGGTGGCCCAGCAGACCGTCGCCTCGGGTCAGGCCTTCGTCCTGGGCGACTACGCCTTCACCTTCGAGGGCGAGAACTGGATCACCGTCATCGCCGCGCGCCGCGATCCGGGGGCGCTGTGGATGTGGCTCGGCTCGATCTTGCTGGTGGCCGGCATGAGTCTCACCTTCGCCTGCCGCCACCGCCGTTACTGGGCCCGCCTGTCCCCGGGGACGGACGGCCGGACCAGGCTCGAACTGGCCTCGTCGGACCCGGAGGATGTCTCCTTCCGCCGCCTCTTCGACCAGTTGGCGACCGACCTGGCCGAGGCCCTGGACGGCGTCGTCTTGGACCAGACGGCCGAGACTGGGGCTGATACCGGAGCCGAGACCGAGCCCAGGGCCGAGACCGGAACCGCGCCTGAGACCGGGACCGAGCCCGAGACCAAGGCCGGGATCAGCGACACCCCCGACACCGACGACGCATCCGACACCGCCCCGCCCGACACCGCCCGGGCGGCGGCCCGACAGACCAGGGAGACCGCCCATGCCTAGTGTCAAGGAGACTTCCCATGCCTAGCGTCTTGGAAATGGCCCGGCTCATCCTGCCGGCCGTGCTCGTCTTGGAGTTGATCGCTCTGGTGGCGGACATCGTCATCATCACCACCAGAACCACCCGCGCCCCCCGGGTCCGTGCGCCGGCCCGGGCCGGCGCCGGCCGCCGGGCCGACGACCCGTCCTCAGCCGCTTCGGAGGCGACCGCCGACACTGGAGGCGCCGCCCCCAGCGCGACCGCCGCCGTGACCGCCAAGCCCAAGGTCGGCCTGGGGGCCTACGCCACCGGCGCCACCATCGTGGCTTTGGCCCTGTTGACGGTCTACCTGGTGGCGCGGACGATTGAGACCGGCCACGGGCCGTTCGCCAACGGCCACGAGTTCGCCGTCGCCTTCGTCTGGGGCGTCTTGGCGGCCTACCTGGTGGTGGAGCGGCTGACCCGTCTGCGTCTGCTGGCGGTGGCGGTGCTGCCGGTGGCGGCCTGCCTGACGCTCTACGCCATCAGCCTGGGCGCCGACGTCCAACCCCTGGCGCCGGCGCTGCAGAACAACCTCTTGCTGACCCTGCACGTCGGTTTCGCCATCCTGGCCTACGGGGCGGCCTGCGTCTCCTTCGCCGCCGCCGCGCTCTACCTGCTGCGGCCCCGGCTCAAGCTCATCACCATCAAACCCGAGACCCTAGACGATTTGGGCCACCGGGCGGCCGTGGTGACCTTCCCCCTGCTCACCATCATGATCGTCTTGGGGGCGCTGTGGGCCGACACCGCCTGGGGCAGCTATTGGAGCTGGGACCCGAAGGAGACCGCCGCCCTGGTCACCTGGCTGATCTACGCCGCCTTCCTGCACGGCCGGGTGGTGCGCGGCTGGCGCGGCCGCAAGGCCGCCTGGCTGCTCGTCCTAGGCTTCGCCGCCGTCCTGTTCGCCTACTTCGGCAACCACTTCCTGGGCGGCCTGCACTCCTACGGCGGCTGACCCGGATGACGAGCGACGACGGGCGGTCAGCCCCCGAGACGGGCGACGCCTCCGAATCTCGTCGGCCGGGGCCGCCGGAGCGTGATCCCCGTGGTCACGGCGATCCTAAGGGGTCCCGCGATGCCCGAGGCTCACGACCGGTTTTAGACGGCCCGGACGACCGGTCCGCCCCCCGGCCCCGGCGCGACTCCCGCTGGCGCACCGGGCTGGTGTTGGCGGCCACCACGGCGCTGATCTTGGGGGGCCTGTGGCTGGTCGACCGGGTCCGGGGCGACGACCCCTCCCCGGTGAACCTGGACCAAGCCGGTGCCGCCCCCCGCGTGGGGGAGCCGGCCCCGTCTTTCAGCGGCGTCGACATCGCGGGCCACCCGGTGGCCGTGCCCGCCGGAGTCCCGACCTGGGTCGTGTTCGGGGCCACCTGGTGCGCCGACTGCCGCATCGAGGCGCCCGACGTCCAACGGGCCTTCGAGGACCAAGGCGACCAGGCGCTGATCGTGTCCCTCTACGTCGGCCAGACCGCCGACACGGTGGCCGACTACGCCCAGCGGCTGGGCCTGACCTACCCCCAGGTGGCCGACCCGGACTCGGCCGTGGCCCGCGCCTGGCAAATCGACGCTATCCCGACGCACTACTTCATCGATGCCGACGGCGTCATCGCCGAGATCGTCTACGGCGGCATCAGCGCCGAGGCCGCCGCCCGCCGCCTGGCCCAACTGTCATAGACCGCCGACCACGGCCGGTGCGCCCTCGATCACCGGGCCTCCGCAACTCCTTCTGCACCGAGGTGAGGCTGGCCCGGTCCGCCACCAGACGGTGGATCTGACGCCCGCTGAGCGGTGTGCCCGTCCTCAACAAGACGGCGAGCACTGCCGCCCGCAGGCCGGCGATGACACCGCCGAAAGCCTGGCCAAAATCCATGTGACCAAAATAGTGTTCAACTGAACAGTATTTCAGTCACACGACGCGCCTGTTGGGAGAACCGGTGGGCGGTCTTCCGCGGGCTGGCGGGAGCGGTGGACAGTCTTACTCTGGAACGGCTTGGCTCTGGGACAGGGGTCGGTCAGCCCAGGTCGGTGATCTCGCCGGTGGTCAGGTTGACCGCCTGGCCCGGCGGGCGCTCGGCCACGGCCGCCACCACCAGGGCGGCCAGGCGGGGGCCGAAGCCGGGGACCTGGGTGATTTGGTCGGCGTCGGCTAGGCGCAGTTGTTTGAGGGAGCCGAATTGGCGCAGCAGGGCGCGGCGGCGGACCTCGCCCAGGCCGGGCACCTGGTCGAGGACCGATTCGACCATCGCCTTGCCCCGGCGCAGACGGTGGTAAGTGATGGCGAAGCGGTGCGACTCGTCGCGCACCCGTTGCAGCAGGTACAGCCCCTCGCTGGTCCTAGGCAGGATCAGGGGGTGCTCTCGGCCCGGCAGCCAGACCTCCTCCAGGCGTTTGGCCAGACCGCAGAGGGCGATACCGGTCTCGCCCAGCCGCTCCAGCACGGCCTGGGCGGCCGCCACTTGGGGGGCGCCGCCGTCGACCACGATCAGGGAGGGCCGATAGGAGAAGCGGCGGGCCGTCCGGGTGCTGGCGTCGACCAGGCCGGCCCGGGCCGAGTCGGCCGCAGACGGATCGGACTCGTCCCGGCCGTCGTCCGCGCCGTCTAAGTCGTTCGGCCCGCCTGCGGGATCGTCCGATCCCCCGGAGCCGTTCGACACGGCGGCGCCACTGCCCGTTCCCAGCCCGCCGACCACCCGACCGGTGGTGGCGCTATCGCCAGACACCTCCCCAACAGAGGCCTTCGGCTCGGCGGAGCCGTTCAACGCGGCGGCGTCGCCCTCCGCCAACCCAGACCCACCAGCCGACGTGGCACCATCGCCCGTCCCCCCAGGGCGGGCGGGCGACCGGCCTGCCCCCAGCGCCTCCTCGTCGCGCAGGCGACCAAGGCGACGGGTCAGGACCTCGCTCAGCGCCCCGACGTCGTTGGAGCCGAGTTGGTGCAGCAGGAAGTGGCGGTACTGGGACTTACGGGCCAAACCGTCCTCGAACACCACCATCGAGGCCACCACGTCGGAGCCCATCAGGTGGGAGACGTCGTAGCCCTCGACGCGCAGCGGCGGCTGCTCCATCCCCAGGGCCCGTTGGATCTCCTCCAGCGCCCGGTTGCGGGTGGCCAGGTCGGAGGCGCGGCGGGTCTTGTGGCGGGCCAGGGCGTCGGCGGCATTGCGCCCGGCGGTCTCCAAGAGGTCTTTCTTGGCCCCCCGCCGGGGCGTCCTCACGACCACCGGCCCGCCCCGCTCTTGGGCCAGCAACTCGGCCAACAGGTCGCCGCTGGGCAGGGGGATCGGCGTCAGGATCTCGGTCGGGACGATGCGGCGGCGCTCCCCCGCCTCCAGGCCGGGGACCAATTGGTCGGCGTAGAGCTGGAGGCAGAAGGCCTCGACCAACCCGGCCGGGTCGGCGTCGTCGGCCCGGTCGGCCACCCAGGCGCGCTCGGCCACCAGCCGTCCGCCCCGCACCCGGAAGAGTTGGACCGCCACCTCCAGGGGGTCGTGGGCCAGGGCCACGACATCGGCGTCCGTCCCCTGGGGCAGGACCACGGCGTTGCTCTCGGCCACCTTGGCCAGGGCCTGGGCCTGGTCCCTCAGCCGGGCCGCCCGCTCGTACTCCTGGTCGGCGGCGGCGGCCCGCATCTCGGCCTCGAAGCGGCGTTGGAAGGGCGCGATCCGCCCGGCCATGACAGCGCAGAAGTCATCCGCCAACTGGCGGTGGGCCGCCGCCGACACCCGGCCGACGCAGGGCGCGGAGCACTTGCCGATATAGCCCATCAGGCAGGGCCGGCCCTGGGCGCGGGCGGTCTTGAAGACTCCGTTGGAGCAGGTCCGCAGCGGGAAGACGGTCAACAAGGTGTCCAGGGCGTCACGGATCGCCCAGGCCTGGCCGAAGGGGCCGAAGTAACGCCAGCCGGGCCGTTTCGCCCCCCGGCCGACGAAGGCCCGCGGGAACTCCTCGGACCAGGTCACGGCCAGCCAGGGATAGGTCTTGTCGTCGCGGTATTTGACGTTGAAGCGGGGGTCGTACTGCTTGATCCAGGTGTATTCCAGTTGCAGCGCCTCCAACTCGTTGCGCACCTGGGTCCACTCCAGCTTGGCCGCCGTCTGAACCATCATCCTGGTGCGCTGGGGCAAGGTGGCCGGGTCGGCGAAATAAGAGTTCAAACGCTGGCGGAGCGAGATGGCCTTGCCGACGTAGATCACCGCCCCGCCCGGGTCGATGAAGCGGTAGACCCCCGGTCCTAGGGGGATCTCGCCCGGCTGAGGCCGGTAGGAGGCCGGATCAGCCATCAGCCGCCCCCGTCGGCCACCCCGGGGGCGGGACCGGCCCGACCGGCGTCCAGGCCCGTCCGCTAGACGCCCGTCCCGCCGGGCCGTCACCGCCGCCGCGTCTCATAGAGCCTTGGCCCACCGGGCCGACGCCGCCGTGTCTCATCGGGCCGTGGCCCGGGTGGACGCCGGGGACGATTTGGCCGACGCGGCCGACTTGGACGACTTGGACGATTTAGCTGATTTAGTCGACTTGGACGACTTGGCCGGCGAGGCCTCCAACAGGGGCGGGGCGGCCGCCCCCAGCGGCACCTCCCGGCCCCGCAGGACCTCGGCCAGGAAGCGGCCGGTGTGGGAGCCGGGGTCGCGCATGACCGTCTCTGGCGTGCCCTGGGCCACCACTAGGCCGCCGCCGCCGCCGCCCTCCGGCCCCAGGTCGATCACCCAGTCGGCCGTCTTGATGATGTCGAGGTTGTGTTCGATCACCACCACCGTGTTGCCCTGGTCGACCAGTCGCGCCAGCACCCCCAGGAGTTTGCGCGTGTCCTCGAAGTGCAGCCCGGTGGTGGGCTCGTCCAAGACGTAGAGGGTGCGGCCGGTGGCCCGTTTCTGCAACTCGGCCGCCAACTTGACCCGCTGGGCCTCGCCCCCGGACAAGGTGGTGGCGGACTGGCCCAGCCGGACGTAGCCCAGGCCGACGTCGACCAGGGTGTCGAGGTGGCGGGCGATGGCCTGGATGGGGGCGAAGAACTCGGCCGCCTGGGCGATCGGCAGGTCGAGCACATCGGCGATGGTCTTGCCCTTGTAGTGGACCTCCAGGGTCTCGCGGTTGTAGCGGGCGCCGTGGCAGACCTCGCAGGGGACGTAGACGTCGGGCAGGAAGTTCATCTCGATGCGGATGGTGCCGTCGCCGGCGCAATTCTCGCACCGCCCGCCCTTGACGTTGAAGGAGAAGCGGCCCGGCAGGTAGCCCCGCACCTTGGCCTCAGTGGTCTGGGCGAAGAGGCCGCGGACGCGGTCGAAGACGCCGGTGTAGGTCGCCGGGTTGGAGCGGGGGGTGCGGCCGATGGGCGACTGGTCGACGTGGATGACCTTGTCCACCGCCGCCATGCCGTCCACCCGGCGGTGCCGCCCGGGCACCGTCTTGGCCCCGTAAATGCGCTTGGCCAGGGCCCGGTAGAGGATGGCGTTGACCAAAGACGACTTGCCCGACCCGGAGACGCCGGTGACCGCGATGAACAGGCCCAACGGGAAGGCCACGTCGATATCGCGCAGGTTGTTCTCGCTCGCCCCCACCACGGTCAGCCGGCGGTCCCCCGGCGGGCGGCGGCGGGCCGGCAGGGGGATGGCGCGGCGGCCGGCCAGGTAGGCCCCGGTGACCGACTCGGGCTGCTCCAGCAGCCCCGGCAGCGGGCCGGAATAGACCACCTGGCCGCCCTGCTCGCCCGCCCCCGGGCCGATGTCGACCACCCAGTCGGCCGTCCGGATGGTGTCCTCGTCGTGCTCCACCACGATCAGAGTGTTGCCCAGGTCGCGCAGCCGGACCAGGGTCTCGATCAGGCGGTGGTTGTCGCGCTGGTGCAAGCCGATGGAGGGCTCGTCCAAGACGTACAGCACCCCCATCAGGCCGGAGCCGATCTGGGTGGCCAGCCGGATGCGCTGGGCCTCGCCGCCGGACAGCGACCCGGCCGAGCGGGCCAGGGTGAGGTAGTGCAGGCCGACGTCGACCAGGAAGCGCAGCCGCTGTTTGACCTCTTTCAAGACCCGCTCGGCGATCTTGGTCTGGCGGTCGGTCAGCTCCAGGCCGTCCACGAACTCCAGCGCCTGGTCGATCGACAGGCCGGCCAGCTGGGCGATGTTGAGCCCGCCGATGGTGACGGCCAGGGACTCGGGCTTGAGCCGGGCCCCCCGGCAGGTCGGGCAGGGCACCTGGCTCATGTAGCCGGCGTAGCGCTCGCGCATGGCGTCGGAGTCGGCCTCGGCGTAACGCCGCTTGACGTGGGTGACCAGGCCCTCCCAGTTGGCGCTGAAGGCGCGGGAGCGGCCGAAGCGGTTGCGGTAGCGGACGTAGACCGGCTCGCCTTGGCCCTGCAGCAACAAGCGCCGCGTCCGCTCCCCCAGGTCCCGCCAGGGCGTCTCCAGGGAGAAGCCGTGGGCCTCGGCCAGGGACTCCAAGACGGTGTGGTAGTAGCCCCAGGTGGTGGGCGTGGTCCATAGGGCGATGGCCTTGTCCGCCAGCGCCAGGGAGTCGTCGGGCACGATCAGGTCGACGTCGACCTCCATGGTGGTGCCCAGGCCGGAGCAGGCCGGGCAGGCCCCCCAGGGGGCGTTGAAGGAGAATTGGCGCGGCTCCAGCTCGTCCAACTGGGCCTCGTGGCCGTTGGGGCAGGCCCAGTTCTGGGAGTAGCGCCGCTCCCGCTCGGGCGATTTGGCCGGCTGGTCCACGAACTCCACCGTCACCACCCCGGAGGCCAGGGCCAGGGCCGTCTCGACCGAGTCGGTCACCCGCTGCTTGGCCTCGGGGGTGGCCTGAAGGCGGTCCACCACCACGTCGATGGAGTGCTTCTTCTGCTTGTCCAAGACCGGCGGCTCGGTCAAGGGGTGGACCACGCCGTCGACCCGGGCCCGGGCGTAGCCCTGGCCGGCCAGCTCGGCGAACAAGTCTTTGTACTCGCCCTTGCGGCCGCTGACCACCGGGGCCAACAACTGGAAACGGGTGCCCTGGGGCAGCGCCAGCAGTCGGTCGGTGATCTGTTGAACCGACTGGCGGGCGATGGGCTGGCCGCAGGTCGGGCAGTGGGGCTGGCCGACGCGGGCGAACAACAGCCGTAGGTAGTCGTAGACCTCGGTGATGGTGCCGACGGTCGAACGGGGGTTGCGCGAGGTCGACTTCTGGTCGATGGCCACGGCCGGGCTCAGCCCCTCGATGAAGTCCACCGCCGGCTTGTCCATCTGGCCGATGAACATGCGGGCGTAGGCCGACAACGACTCGACGTAGCGGCGCTGGCCCTCGGCGAAGATGGTGTCGAAGGCCAGCGAACTCTTGCCCGAGCCGGACAGCCCGGTGAAGACGATCAGCGAGTCCCGGGGCAGA
>JAISAO010000059.1 GCA_031266665.1 Propionibacteriaceae bacterium
GCCTGGGCGGCGGCGGCGGTCCACGAACTGCGCGGCGACGCGCGCGTGGCCCGAGTGGCCGAGGCCGCCCGGCACGCCCACACCGGGTTGGACCTGGCCCAGGTCCTGGGCGCCGCCGCTGTCGGGGAGGACGAGGCGAAGCGGTTCTTGGCCGACTGGCGCGGCGCCGACGAGCCCGACGCCACCGACCTGGCCGACCTGCCCGTCCAACCAGTAATCGGCTTCGACTACCCCGGCTACGGCGTGGCGGTCAACCTGCTGCCGGGCGAGGACCCCGACCCGGATATCATGGCCCGCCTGGCCCAGTTGCGCGCCATCCTGGACCAGGCCGCCCTGGACTACCAGGCCGCCAACGGTTAACCGGGAATTGGACGAGGCGGCACCCCGCCGCTCGCTCAGGCCGCCGTGGCGGCCGAAATCATCTCCTTGACGCTCCGACCCCAAAGATGAACGTTTTGCGCGTTTTTGGTAGGGTATCGGCATGACAGTGGCACTTAGTCGTGACGTTTGGCTGACCACCGGGCAGGCGGCCGAGGTGATCGGGGTCTCCCGCAGCACGATGGTGCGGATGCTGGACGCCGGCCGGCTGCCGAGCGACCAGCCGAACAAGCACCGCCGGGTCCGGCTGGAAGACCTGTTGGCCTACAAAGAGTCCCGCCGCCGGGGCGTGATGACGGCCCTGGCCGCCACCCGGGCCGAGGTCGAGCGGACCGAGCCGGGGGCGACAACGGCGGACTCGGTGGACGCCACCTTGGCCCGCATTCGCGCCGCCGCCGGCGTCGAGCGGTGACTTTATCGGTGCTCTTGGACGCCGACGTGCTGGCGCGGGGCACCTTGGGCGACCTGCTGGCCGTCATGGCTGAGAACGGCTTGTTCGAGCCGTTGTGGTCGGAACGCATTCTGGAAGAGGCGACCCGCGCCATCCAGGCGATGCACCCGGATTATTCCGCCGACCGGGCGGCCGGGCGGATCGAGGCCCTGCGCCGTTGGTGGCCGGACTCAGCCGTCACCGGCTACGCGGACGTGGAGGCCGATCTGCTCGAGGTTGACCCGGGAGACCGCCATGTCGCTGCGGCCGCTGTTCGGGGCGGGGCCGATGTGCTGGTGACTAAAAACGTCCGACATTTCCCGGCCGCCCCATTAGCCGCGCGAGGGGTCGCGGTCGAGGACGCGGACGATTTCTTAGCCGCCTGGCTGGCGGCGGCGCCGGAAAGCTTGGACTATGCCCTGTCGTGCCAATTATCCGTGAGACGGGTCCGGTCCGCTTTGGATGATCTGCTGACGGATTTGGCGCTCGACTCGGCGCCACGGTTCGCGGCGGCTGCGGCCACCCACTTCGGCCTGTCTATCGATCTGGGTGAGGCCGTGCCAAAGCGCCGCGCCCAACACCGCGCCGCCCGCCGTTCCCGACCGGACGGCGCCGCAGACCCGGACTCACCTGACGCCTGACCCGATCTGACAAGCACAGACCGGGCCGGCGGCCGGCCCCCTGGCCCCTGGTCTACGCCGCTTAGCGGCCAGCGACGACCCGCGCGTCCGGGTGGCCGTGGAGGGAAGACCACCATGGACCTGTCACTGATAAACCCTGCTGGCACGGCGTCGATCAACGCCGTGGCGGACAAAATCATCTCCCGGGCACCCAGTTACCCGCCGAACTCAAAGTCAGCGGACCCCGCCAGTGGACGGCCTCGCCAGCCCGCCGCCAAGAACTGGTCGAAGCCCTGACCCGCAGACTCGCCGACGCCCCTCAGACTCCGGGCTGAGGTCCAGCGTCCGCCGAAGCGGCCCGACCACCGTCCCCAGACCCAACGGCGTCGTCCAGGGCGGCCACGAGCTGGGACAGGGGCACCTCCAGCGCCCAGGCCAACGCCCACCAACTGTCCAGTCGGCCGCAGGCGATCCTCCCCCGGCCGTTGAGCAAGTCCAACGTGGCGGTGCGCGATAGCCCGCTGCGCATCATGACGTCGTTGATCGACAGTCCCTTCTCCACCCGTAGGGCCCGGACCACGCCGCGCAGGCGGCTGATTGGGATCGGCGGGGGCGGGCGCAAACCCGGCGGCTCGGGATGCGCGACCGCCGGACCCGGCCGGCCGCGCTCCGTCGAGTCTGGGTACGCATTTGCCACCACTCCACGGTTCCAGCTAGAGTGACCCCTGGGAGTACGCAATTACGTACCTAACGACTTCGATGCTTGCCTCCGGGCGAGACTTCACGCGATGGTCGCGACGGTGGGGGACGAGCTTAGGAGAACTGGCCGAGCAGGGAGGGGGCAACCATGGGATTCGCCGAAAATATCGCCGCACACCTGGCCGCGAAACTGCGGCCCGGATCGCCACAAGAGGTGGGTGCGGTCCGAAAAAATGAGCCCCACGCGGGCGCGGTTAAGACATTTAGAACAGTCGCTTCCCCGGCACATTTCTTCCGAATCGCATTATTTGTGCTCACAAGCACTTGCTTGTGCATTTTTTTAACGGCTTGCGGCGGAAGGCCGGACACTGAGACCGACGCATCCCAGTCGTCGGCAATTCTGGGAGCCTCGAACCCGGTAGAAACCGTCACCGCCGGGATCGAGCCATCTGACCCGGCTGGGAGCGCCTCAGCGACACAAGATAATGATGCTGGTCTACCATTGGCTGAAGCTGCTCTGGGAGAGAACACATATGTAGTTGATGATACCTTTGCAGTGGATATTCCCGAATCGTTAAAGTTTGGCAATTACAGGGGCGACCTTGCAAACCATCGGCCCGAGTACATGGAAGTCGTGCCCGTTGATTATAGCTGGACAATTCACTTTTTAACCAACAAGGTAGGTGGCTATGAACATATTTCCAGTGCAAAAGAATTAGCTGAGGTGGAGTATGTGAATAGCGGACTTTACACCATGTCTGCTAGTGCGGTTGGTCCGCTGCAGGGATGGCTTATACTGCCGACGAATGAGTCCTACCTCAACGTCACCACATTCCTGTTCGATAGCCTTAGCAACGATTCTCAGCGCGTGGGAATAATAACTATGTCAAGCCTTGGCGGCGTAGACATATCGGGGCAGCCCGATGTACAGAAAATATTCAACAGCATCAGAGCCCCATGGTAGACATGGCACACCACCGCCCAGACCTGTCTCTCATCTCGAAACAAGAATTAGGCCCCTCGCCTACAGGACTGAAAAGGGCCACGAGACGATACCATTCACACGGTCCTGTTGTCCCGCCGGCAGAGGTCGGCTCCAGAATGCCGCGCGGCGCTCCCCACCGACTTGGCAGGGTGAACTTTCGTGAACCGCTTTGGCCGATAATTGGTCATGGCTTAGGATTGGCGTATGAGCGTGAGCGGGTTGACGGTTTCGCCCGAGATGGTGCGGATCAACGGAGCCCACGACTCCGACTGCGCCAAGGCGGTGTGTGACTTCATCCGCCACCAGTCGGACGGGGGGAAGACGGTCCAGGTGACGGCCCGGGAGGTGGCGTGCTCGCCGGCCGAGGTGGCCGACTTGGTGGGCCTGTCGCGCTCGACGGTGCAGCGCCGCATCGCCGACCAGACGATCCAGGCCGTCCGTCGCGGCTCTCGCTGGCGTGTCTTCGAGGCCCAGGTGGACCGCTACCGATTGTCCCTGGCCGACGAGATGGCCGCGCTGGTGGCCGACGACCTTGATCTCTGAGCGGTGTCCGGTCCTCTTGGACGCCGCCGTCTTGGCCGCGCCGACCACGCGGAGCCTGTTCCTGTTCGGCCAGCTTCACCAAGACGCGGCGTTCGTGGTCCGGTGGAGCCTGGAGGTGGAGGCCGAGGCGGACCGGGCGCTGGTCCGGCGGGCCGGCGAGCGAGGCGATCAGCTTGGTCGGACGGTGAGCCCCGTCCTGGTGTCAGCTCTGCGACGGGCGCATCGCTGGGGCGCCGACGTGATCGTGTCGGCGGCCAGCCTGATCGCCTCGGTGGCTGGCCCGGGAACCGGAATCGACCCGCCAGACCGCCCGTCGCCCGACCTTCACCGGTATCGGCCGGCGCGACGGATCGGCTCGGATACCGTAGACTAGACGGTGCCTTCCCCCACGGGGTGCGAGGAAGAAGGGGTCGCTGCTCCCCGCCGGAATGACGGGACGCGGCCCCGACGACTTTCCTTATACCACTACCCGTCATGACAGCCGCAGGTCTATCTCTCGGATCGTGGCCCGGAGCGCCTGCCACGGCTCGTCGTCCCCACCGCACCGATGAGCGCCGACGGCCCCCGCCACCACGTCAGGCAGCCACAGCATCGGCTCGGCGGTCGGCGCGGCGAAGCCGACGTGAAACGTCTTGGGGATGAGCCCTTGGCTGTGGAGGGCGGCGGCCATTGTCCGATCAGCCCGGTTGAGGCGGTCGGTGCGCGACTCCAACCACACCTGAGACACGTCGAGCGCCGCCAACTCGAACAGGAGGCGTTCCAGACATAGACGGCGGGCGCGCTCCGGCTTGCGGGCGTCCAACGGGGCTCCGATCACCACGGTATGACGGACCGGCCGTTCGGCCAGGGCGGCCGCTATCAAGCGGCGGCGGCGCCCGCCCTCGGTGTGCCAGTGCAAACGCCGCGCCTTGCCCGGCAGCAACGACCGCAGGACCTCGCGCGTCGGCTCGCACTCGTCCGGGTCCGCGACCGTGGCGGCCAACAGATAAATACCCTCAGGCAACGCCCCGCTGGGACTATGCGCCGACTCGTCCACCCAAGCCGATAGGGGAACAACCACTTTCCCATTCTTCCAGCTACAGAGCCGAGGCTGGGTCGCCGGAGCGATTTAGGTGGCAGGCATGTCTTTGTTGGGCGCACCTTTGCTGGCTGCGGCAGACATCTCGGCCGTGGCGCGCAAGGTCGCTGTCGGCGGCTCGGCCGCGAGGCGCCTCGACTAAGAATGAGCGCGAAGTCGACTTGACAGGTTCGGCTGCCGTGCGATGATGCGGTCAACCGGGACGGACGAGGGGGCGACATGAAGGTGGATAAGTTTCTGGGGATGATCGAAGGTCTCCTGGACTCGGCCGCCGAGTCGGACCGTCGGGCGGCCTGGCGGATGATCGCGCGTCGGCTCGGCGGGGCTGGCCGGGCGGCTGTCGTGGGTCAGCTGCGGGAGGCGGCGGCCGCGGCCGCGCGCGACCGTCGGGCGACGTTGCTGGACCGGGCGCGGCGGCTGTCCGACGATGT
>JAISAO010000061.1 GCA_031266665.1 Propionibacteriaceae bacterium
GCTGTCACTTTCACCTACGACGCCCTCGGCCGCGTCGTCGGCCAGGATTTGAAGTCCGAGCACGTCACTTGGGCTCACGACGGTCTCGACCCGGTTTACGCGGTGGACGGCAAGACCCCGGAGATTTATTTGCGGGACGCCTACGGCGAACTGTTGGGCCAGCAGGTCGGCGGGAAGGGCACGCCGGAGTGGTACGTCCAAGACGCCCTGCGCTCCATTCTGGGCACGGTCGAGAAGGGCAAGATCCAAAGCAAAGACACCGACTACACGGATTACGGGGTCCAGTTGAAGGATCTGAAGCTGCGGTTCGGTTACAGCGGCGAGCAGACCGATCCCAAGGATAACCAGCGGGTCCACTATTACGCCCGGAGCTATCAGCCGACGCTGGCCACCTGGCTGGAGGCCGATCCTCGCGCGGGGAATATCGTGGATCCGCGTTCCCTCCAGCGGCGGGTCTTCGCCTTCGACGATCCGGTCAGCCTGCGCGACTCTTTGGGGATGGAGCCGCAGCCGTTTGACTACTATGACTTTGACGACACTCCTTGCGGGCCGTTCGGCGGGTCGGGCTTCGTCCTCGACTGGAGCTACATGCATTGCGCCGTCGAGCTCGACATAATCATCAACCAGCTACATCAGACGCCGACGAAGGGGGTGAACTGGGAGGTCCGCGCGCCCGAAGCCGGACCTCGCAATGGCCCCGGCCGGATCGACGTCACGGACGGCTTGTTCGGCAATAACATGTGGGAAATCAAAAGAGCGAACGATAAGACCGTCCCAGACGCCCTCGATCAACTGACCCGTTACCAAAAAAGCACGGGCCGCAACCCCGGGTACGCGTTGTTCGAGCGGACGATAATAGTGCGGACGCCGACCGGGCTCTGGGAGGTCTCCTACTGGAGCCACCTAGATGAGAATAAAGTTGCTGATGGGGTGGTTCAGTATATTGAGAAGCCTATACCTCCGTTCATGGTACCGGCGCCGGCGCCCGAGCCCACGCCCGAGCCCAAACAGCCGATTCGGCTCCCCGAGCCGTTCAGGGGGCACAGCGTCGGTGTCGTTATCGGCGTCGTGGCGATTGCGGTGGTGGTCACTGTGGTGTTTAAAGCGCCTGGTTGGCAACTGATCCCGGCCTTGCTATGAGACCCCCGAGATATACCATGGAGCCCATGACTAAGAAATACCCTTGGGGAGCCTTCATCCTCGCCGCCAGCTTCGAGGGGGACGGGGACGATGGCCTCGCCGTCCTGCTCGAGCGGCTGGCGGATGAATTCCTCGCTATGCCCTTTCCCAAAAGTGACGTCAAACCGATTGCTGGCATGTCGGTCGCTATAGCGGGGGAGCCCCTCCACGGCCGAGATTACGCCTACACCAGGAAACGTCTCCGCACAGTCGCATGGGAAAACCTCGAGAGAGTCACCGTACACCAGTATGGATTCGCTGGCTCCCCGGGTGAGAGTTATGGCTTCGCCTGGGATATAGGTGTTAAAATGTGGAGGGGCGTGAGTGAGGTGGGGGTGTCGGCCAAGCGGTTCATCGGCGTCGACGATGTCGTTATGGCACGCGCCATCGAGAATTGGTGCGAGGCGTTGGCGGGCTACCGGCCGTTGATCGTGGCCACGATGAAAAGTCTCGGGCAGGACTACAAAGTGGACGAGGTGGTGGGCTTCCGTGTCTTGGTCCGGGATGGGGAATTTCTGGGGGAGGAGCCTTGGCCGTTGCCGCCCCGTCATCGGGTGGACGTAGTGGAGCCGGTGGTCAAGAAGTATCCCGCGGGGGAGTTGCTTCTGGTGGCCAAGTTCGCCGGGGTCGGGGACGATGGTCTCGCGGGCCTGATCGGGCTGTTGGCGGACGAGTTCATCGCCATGCCTTTCCCCAAAGTTGACCCAAGGGCCACGGGTATGTATGCGCAAGCGGCGAGAACGCCTATCTCCGGGAGAGACTACGCCTACACCAAGGAGCTGCTCCACGCCACCGACTGGGAGGGCTTGGCGCGGTTCGACGTCTATCAGTACGGGCTCCCGGGGCCTCGGGGCGAGGGTTATCATCGGGCTTGGAATATAAGGGTGGAGACGTCTCGGAATCGGCGGGCGAGCGAGGTGTCGGTGTTGGCCAAGCGGTTCGTCGGCGTTGAGGATGATGTTCTGGTCCGGGCTGTCGAGGGTTGGTGCGAGGCTTTGGCGGCCTGGCGGCCGTTGACCATGGCCAAGATGGGGAACTACATGCCGGATTACTCGGGATATTACGATGTGGAGAAGGCGACCGACATCCGCGTCCTGGCCCGGCGCGGGAAATACTTGGGGGCGAAGCCCTAGCCGTCGCCGGTAGTAGCTTTGGCCCATGGCAGCGACCCGCCGGCTCTATCTGATGCGCCACGCCCACGCCGTCCCCACCAGCTTCTTGGGCGACAAGAATCGTTCCTTAGACGAGTTGGGCAGGCGTCAGGTCGCCACGGTGGCCGCCCGCCTGGCCAGCGCCGGGATCGAGCGCGTCCTGGTGTCGCCGGCCGCCCGCACCCGCCAAACCGCCGCCGGCCTGGGCCTGGGGGTCGAGACCGAGGCGGTCGACGACCTCTACCACGACGGGTCCGATGCCGCCCTGCGCCTGATCCGCCTGATCGACCCGGCTATCCAGGTCGCCCTGGTGGTGGGCCACAACCCCACCATCGCCGCCCTGGTCCACCGCCTGGCCGACCCCGCCCGATCCGACCCCGAGGCCTGGTCCCTGGTGGCCAGCCACTTCCCCACCGCCACCTGCTGCCGCCTCGACTTCGCCGGCGACTGGTCCGAGCTGGACCAGGCCAGCCTGCGGGAGACCATCCGCAGCCGCGCCCCCGGCGGGCGCCCCTGAGCCCAGATCGACCGATTCTCGACTACCGAGCGACCCCATCCGGGCGCGCTGGCGGGATCGCCGACGCTCAACGGACGTCCAGTCCGTCTTCGCGCCGCCGACACTGCCCACCCGCCTGACACCGCTCGCCAGGCCGATCAGCGGTGGATCTGAGCTGAGGGCCGGGCCGGCCGAGAACCCAGGTCGGGTCCCAATTGATGTGGCCGACGTTCGGGTGGGACTGGTGCTGGCGCCGCCCGAGGACAGGCCTCCCGGGCCGGGTTGGGTGACGGCCTCTGGGGCCAGCTGGCGCGGGGCGGCGGCGGTTCGATCACGGTCGCGCCCCCTTCCCCGCCTGTCGCCCGGCGCCCGGGGCCGGCGGCTGGCACAGTTGGGGTATGCAGATTCTGGTGGTGGACGACGACCAGGCCGGACGCGACGCCTTGGCCCGGTCGTTGAAGTACAGCGGCTATGACGTCGTGACCGCCGCCGACGGTCTGGAGGCCTTGGCCCAACTGGCCAATAGCAAGCCCGACGCCGTGGTCATGGACGTCATGATGCCCCGGTTGGACGGGCTCGAGACGACACGGGTCTTGCGCCAGTCGGGCAACGACGTGCCGATCCTGGTGCTGACGGCCCGGGACGCCGTGGAGGATCGGGTGGACGGGCTGGACGCCGGCGGCGACGACTACATGGTCAAACCCTTCGAGCTGAACGAGTTGCTGGCCCGACTGAGGGCCTTGACCCGGCGGCTGCCGCCGATGGGCCAGTCCCAGGCCACCGAGCAACTGTCTTTCGCCGACCTGGCCTTGGACCCGCAGACCCGTGACGTCTGGCGCAACGGCCGGCGTATCACCCTCACTCGGACCGAGTTCGCCCTATTGCAGGCCTTCTTGGAGAACCCCAAGCGGGTGCTGAAACGTGACTGGTTGTTGCGCGAGGTCTGGGGCAACGACTTCCCTGCCACGGCCAACTCGCTGGAGGTCTACATCGGCTACCTGCGGCGCAAGACCGAGCAGGAGGGCGAGCCCCGGCTGATCCACACCGTCCGCGGCGTCGGTTACGCCCTGCGCGAGACGGCGGCGTGATTCGGGCCGGGCTGGCCCGGGCGGCCTCCTGGGTGTTGGCCTTCCTGGGCCGGTCGCTGCGCAATTGGCTGATCCTGTTGACCACCTTGGCCGTCGGCCTGGGGGCGCTCATCTCCTCCACCGTGGTCTATCAGGTGGCCCAACAATCCCTCTACCAGCAGTTGGACCGCGAGCTGTTGTCCGTGGCCCAGGCCCAGGCGCCGGTGGCGGCGGCCCAACTGGCCTCGTCCAATGTGCCCCTGGCCGAGGGGTTGGCGGTCGAGAACGTCGTCTGGGCGATCGTCTCGGCCAACCGCGACCTGGTGGTCGCCCCGCACGAGCGGCTGGCCCTGGCCGACGCCGATATCGCCGTCGCCCGGCTCGGCGTCGGCGCCCGCCAGCGCACCGGCCAACGCGACGACGGCACGGCCTACCGGGTGGTGGCGGTGCCCTTCCAGGTGTCCGGCGCCCACTACGCCCTGGTGCTGGGGCGGGATATGACCTCCACCAACTTGACCCTGAGCCTGCTGCGGGCGATGCAGTGGGTGGCCGGCCTGATCGGCGTCAGCGTCGGCTTCCTGTCCGGCATCGTCTTGGCCCGCGGCTCGCTGCGCTCGATTAGGCGACTGACCCAGGACATGGCCCAGAGCGGCCAGGCCGACCAACTCCAGCCGGTGGTCGTCAGCGGCAACGACGAGGTGGCCCAAATGGGCCGGTCCTTCAACTCCTTGGTGGCGGCCCTGAAAACCTCGCGCGAACGCCAGCAACGCCTGATCGCCGACGCCTCGCACGAGTTGCGCACGCCGTTGACCTCGCTGCGCACCAACGTCGAGCTGCTGATCGCCGACGAGGGCTCCGGCATGTTGCCCGAGGGGGTCCGGACCGACATCCTGCGCGACATCGCCGAGCAGTTGGGCGAGTTCACGGCCCTGATCGGCGACCTGGTGGCCCTGTCCCGGGAGGATGGCCTGCCGCCGGTCAACCTGGCCCGGCTAGATCTGAGCGAGGTGGTGCTGCGGGCGGTGGCCAGGGCGCGGCGGCGCGGCTCCGGGCTGGAGTTCGACACCCGGTTGGAGCCGACGCCGATCACCGGCGACGCCGCCGCCCTGGAGCGGGCGATCACCAACCTGCTGGACAACGCGGTCAAGTTCTCGCCCGAGCACGGCCGGGTGACGGTCCGGCTGGCCGGCGGCGAGCTGCGCGTCCGCGACCAGGGGGCGGGCATCGCGGACCAGGACCTGCCCCACGTCTTCGAGCGCTTCTACCGCTCCGACCGCTCCCGCAACACGCCGGGCACCGGCCTGGGGCTGTCGATCGTGGATCACACCGTGACCGCCCACGGCGGCACGGTGCGGGCCGAGCGGCCCTGGGGCGGCGGGACCGAGTTCGTCGTCACCTTGCCCCTGGCCCCCCAGGACCCGGAGGCCTGAGCCCTGAGCCCCGAGCCACCGCCCGGGTCCGGCGGGACGGCCGCCACGAGGGTGATGGCGGCGTGAAGACGGCCGGGCGAGGGCTGTGTCGCCAATGCCGGGGCCGCCCGGCGGGCGGCGGACCGGCCGGGCGCGGCGGCCGGGGACTGTCCACAGGGTTGTCCTCAGGGTGGGGATAATTACACAGCTGTGATTCGGCGGCGCCGGGGGCCGTGGTAGAGTTCCGGTCCGGTGTTCCCACCACTTAAACTCCTGCTACGGGGAGGCCTGTAGCCGCACTAGTCCATGGGAGAGTCGCTCGATGCGTTCTTACGAAGTCATGATCATCCTCGACCCGGAGGTCGACGACCGCCAGGTGCCAGCCGTGGTGGAGAACCACCTCAAGCCGGTCTTGAAGGCGGGGTCCCGACTGATCAACCTCGACGTCATGGGGCGGCGGCGTTTCGCCTACGACATCAAGAAGAAGTCCGAGGGCACCTACGTGGTGGTCAATCTGGAGGCCGAGCCGGAGGTGGTCAAGGAGTTCAACCGCCGCCTGACCATCGACGAGTTGGTGCTGCGCTCCAAGGTCTTCCGCCCCGAGGCCAAGTAGACCCCCGCCGGGCTGTCACACCCAGGTGGCAGACTCGGCCCCAGGCGCCCAGATCCGGCGCCCCAACCTTTTAGGGCTCGGCCCAGTCCGACCCCCGAGCGACGGAGACCCGTATGGCAGGCGAGACGAATATCACAGTGATCGGCAATCTGACCGCCGACCCCGAACTCAGGTTCACGCCCAACGGCGCCGCTGTGGCCAACTTCACGGTGGCCTCGACCCCTCGGACCTTCGACCGTCAGACCAACGAGTGGCGCGACGGCGAGGCCATGTTCATCAACTGCTCGGTCTGGCGGCAGGCGGCCGAGAACGTGGCCGAGTCGCTGCAGAAAGGCATGCGCGTCATCGTCCACGGCCGCCTCAAGTCCCGCTCCTACGAGACCCGCGAGGGCGAGCGGCGGACGGTCTTCGAGATCGACGTGGACGAGGTCGGCCCGGCCCTGCGCTACGCCTCGGCCAAGGTGACGCGCAACCAGCCCTCCGGCGGCTACTCCGGCGGCGGCCAGGGGCAGGGCTACGGCGGCGGTCAGGGCTACGGCGGCGGTCAGGGCCAAGGCCAGGGCTACGGCGGCGGCCAGTCCGGCCAGTCCGGCGGCTCCGACGCCTGGGGCTCGTCCCAAGCGGCGGCCCCGGCCGGCGACCCCTGGGCCAACGCCGGCTCCGACGACCCGCCCTTCTGAGACAAGGACGGGCGGAGGCGCCGGATAGGGCGCGGCGGCCCGCCGTCGGCGCCGCCCGGCCGACAACCAGACGCCGGCAGGCAGACTCGGACGGCCGTCCGGCCGTTCGACCAAGACGTGGTCGGTCCCGCCCGGGGCCGGCCCAGGGACGGGCGAGGACCCGCCCCTGGACGAGGCACATTCCGGCGACAGCCGGGCTCTGAAAGGAGAGCACCACAATGGCCATGCGGAAGCCGATGGCGAAGAAGAAGATCCTGCCGGTCAAGACCGTGCGGGTGGGCGAGGTCGACTACAAGGACGTCACCTTGCTGCGCAAGTTCATCTCCGAGCGGGGCAAGATCCGGGCCCGCCGGGTGACCGGCCTGTCGGTCCAAGACCAGCGCAAGGTCGCCATCGCCATCAAGAACGCCCGCGAGGTGGCCCTGCTGCCCTACGCCTCGACCGCTCGCTGACAAGGAGCCGAAGATGAAGTTGATCCTGACCGCCGCCGTCGCCAACCTGGGCGAGGCCGGCGACGTGGTGGACGTCAAACCGGGCTACGGCCGCAACTACCTCTTGCCGACCGCCCGGGCTATCTCCTGGACCCCGGGGGCGGAGAAGCAGATCGAGGGCATCAAGCGGGCGCGCGACGCCCGCCAAATCCGCGGCCTCGACCACGCCAACCAGGTGCGCCAGCAATTGGAGGACCTGCGGGTGGTGGCCCAGGCCCCGGCCGGCCCCTCCGGCACCCTCTTCGGCTCGCTCAGCCCGACCGCCATCGCCCAGGCCGTCAAACAGTCCGGCGGCCCGGCCATCGACAAGCGCAGCGTCGTGGTGGCCAAGCCGATCAAACAACTCGGCCGTCACACCGTCGGTGTCAAACTGCACGACGCCGTCACCGCCCACCTGACCATCGAGGTCGTGGCCGCCTGAGCCTTGCCGCCGCCCGGTCCCGGTTCCATTGGTCCCGGGGCCGGTGCCGCGCGTCGGTGACGCCGCGCCGGGGACAAGCCTTTAGTGGTCTGCCGCATTTAAAAGTTGGGTTATGAGCGGTGTTGGGCGGTGTCGATGGCAAGGCGTAGGAGGGGGCGGGCTGGACGCCCGCCGACTGACGACAACGCCGCCAGCGGCGCGAGTCCGACGTTTTAGGCGCGCCGGGCCACTAGGCCGTGAATAAACCGGCGGTGATGGTTCGACGGGGCGAGCCGGGAGTCGCCGCCTGAGCCGCCCGGCCCCGGCTCCGCCCCAGATCCGGGGCCGGGCGGCCGTTCGGGAGGTCGTCAGGAGGCGGGCGTCAGGACGGCTTCGCCGGCCACGGCCCGGGCGAAGCCGCCCGCCCGGCCGGCGCCCTCGCCCGGGTTGAGCGCCACCAGGTCGCCGTCGTGGATCAGCCCCTGGGCCAGGGCCTGGTCGAAGCCCAGCAGGCAGGCGATCGAGGCCGGCCCCAGGGTCAGGCCGCTCTCGGCCGCCAGCCAGCGGCCCCCCGCCACCAGCTCGGCCTCGCGGACGCGGACGAAGGCCCCGCCGCTGGTTTGGACCAGCGGGGCCAGGGTCGGGAACATGGCCGGGTCGCCGGTGGCCAAAGTGGTGACGGCGGTGGCGGGACGCTCGATCACCGGGTAGGACCGCTCCCAGCCGGCCGGGAAGCCGGCGGCGACGGCCCGCTCCCAGCCCTGGACCATCGGGTCGCAGGTGTCGAGCTGGCTCAACACCAGACGCGGCCCCACCAGCCGCCCGCCCGGGCGCCGCTCCCCGGTCGACCACCCGGCCGACTGGCCCGGGTCTGACCCGTCTCCGGCCGCCGTCGGGAGAAACGGCAGTTGGTCCCGGGGGGCCGCCGTGGTCAGGGGCGATGTCTCTCGCGCCGGTCCAGCCCCGTCGGCGGCCGGCTCTGGGGCCGGCCCGGGGCGGGGCGCCCGCCGGTCCCGTGAGGCCGCCGGCTGCCAGCCGACCCGGGACAGCTCCCGCAGCCCCTTGTCCAAGGCGATGGGGCCGGTGCCGCCGCTGACGGCCTGCAGGTAGACGTCGGGCAGCCGGCCCAACTGGCGCAGGAACTCGAACACCATGGTGCGTTTCGACTCCACCCGGATGGGGTCGATATTGCCGGCCGATATGAGGAGGTGGTGGCGGGCGGCGAAGTCGGCGGCGGCCCGCTTGGCGTCGGCGTAGGTCCCCGGGATGACCCGGACCTCTTGGCCCAGGCGGCGGATCTCAGCGGCCGAGGACTGGTTGTGGCCCTGGGGCAGGAAGGCGGTCAGCTCGACCCCGGCCCAGGCCAGATAGGCGGCGTAGGCGGTGGCGATGTTGCCGGTCGAGGCGATCACGAAACGGGCCACGCCCCATTCCTGGAACAGGGCCGCCGCCATGGCCGCGGCCACGTCTTTGAAGGTGCCGGTGCCGCCGTTGAGGTCGTTGCGGGCGGCCACCACCCGACAGTCCAGGCCGTGGTGGCGGCGGGCGTGGTCCTCCAGGAAGTCCCAGCGCTGCAACTCCGGCACACCCTCCCCCCGGGTCACCAGGTGGGAGCGGTCGAGCAGGGGCAGGAAGTCGAAATAGTGCCAGAAGGACTCCGGCCGGCCCCGCAGCAGGGGGTCCAAGCCGGCGTAGTCACTCTGGTAGACCAGGTCGGCCCGGGGGCTGCCGCAGGCACAGCGTTGCCCCTGGGCGAACCAGTCGCCGAAGTCGGCCGTGGGCCGTGAGCAGGCCAGGCAGTGGAGTTGGTATTTCATAGTCGTCCGATCAGTCGGACCCCGGGACCCCGGCCCGGCGGCGACGGACGAACCGTCGCCGCCGGGCGGGGGCGTGCCCCCCGGGGTCGGGTTAGAGGCTGAAGTTCCTGAACAGCAACGAGGCCATGCCCAAGGCCAGGGCCAGGTTGAAGACGGTGGCGGCGGCGAAGACGCCCACCGGGCGCCAGCCGGCCTCCTTCAGCGAGGACACCTTGAACTCCAGCCCGATGCTGACGAAGGCCAGCGTCAGGAAATAGGTGTTCAAGGTCTTGACGACCGACTTGAACTGGTCGGCGGCGCCGGCCTCGGCCTGGCCCAGCCAGATGGTGGCGATGACGGAGGCGGCCACGAAACCGAGGACGAACTTGGGGAAGCGCCGCCACAGCTCGATCGGCTTGGGCCGCTCGGCCGTCCGGTCCACCCGGAAGGCGAACCAGGCGGTCAGGCCGACGGCCACGAAGCCGATCAGGGCGTTCTGGGTCAGCTTGACCACGGTGGCGATCTTCAAGGCCTCGTCGCCGGCGATGGCCCCGGCGGCGGCCACGGCGGCGGTGGTGTCGATGTTGCCGCCCAGCCAGGCCCCGGTGACGGCCGGGGTCAGACCCATCAGGTCGGCCAGCCAGGGCAGGATGAAGATCGACGGCAGGGCGAAGATGATGACCAGGCCGGCGGCGTAGGCCAGTTGCTCGCGCTTGGCCCTGACGGCGCCGGCGGCGGCGATGGCGGCCGAGACGCCGCAGATCGACACGGCCGTGGCCAGTAGGGCGCGCAGCCGCTGGTCCAGGCCGAACTTGCCGGCGATGAACCAGGTGAAGCCGAAGACGCAGCTGATCATGATGACGGCTTGGATCAGGGCCGGGCCGGCGGCGCTGGTCAAGACCGACAGCACGACCGTGGCCCCGAGCAGGACCAGGCCGGTCTTGATGAAGAACTCGGTGCGGTAGCCCGAGGCCAGCTTGTCGCGCAGGCCACCCAGGTGGAGCAGCCAGTTCAACAGCAGGCCCAAGGCGATGGCGTAGATCGGGTAGTCGATATTGGCCCCGATCTCCTCCAGGGGGGTGCCCTTGGTCCACTGGGGCACCTGGACGGTCAGCCAGCGGGCGGCCACGCCACCCGCCAAGACGACCAAAAGTCCGCCGAAGAAGACGGGCGTCCACAGGTGACGACCCTCCTCCACGACGGACTGGTCGAGCGCGTCCGGCAGACTTGCGCCTGGGTCGCGGCGCTCCACCGCCAGGCGGGCGGCGTCGGCGTGGTCGGCCAGACGGACGTCGGAGCCGGGCTCTCGGACGGCGACAGCGGGGTCGCGCGACTCGCTCATAGTGGCAACATTCCTTTCGTGATAACGCCCAGGGCGGCCAGGACCACCAGGGCCAGGCCGACAATGGTGGCCACCCAGTCCTCGGTCAGGGCGAAACGCCGGGCGGCCTCGGCCGGTGGGGCCTGGGCCGGTTCTGGTTGGGACATCTATTCTCCTCAAAATGGTGGTTGAAATGGCCCGGCTGAGGGCTCGGCCGGGCGTTGGCATGGAGACCCTACCCATTTAAGCAGCGCCCTCCAGGCGAGAACAGCCATTCATGGTCAAGGTTCCGTTAAGCCCCGATTCACCTAACAGCGGTCCGCCGGGCGGTGTGTGGCCGGCCGGGATCGCTCGGCGTCCGAGGGGCGATGGGCCGGAGCCAAGTCCTGGCCGGGTCGCCGGCCCGATCGGGCCAGGCGCCGGGTGGGAGCGGCGGTCGTCTGGGATCGGGTCAAGGGAGGCGGGGGGAGGGGCGGCCTGGCCCCGCCACCCCGCTGGTCAGGCCTCGGCCAGGCTGGCCAGGCGTCCGATCAGCAGGCTCTCCGCCTGTCGGGCGGGCAGGGCCTCCAGCAGGGCCAGCCAATCGGCCTGCCCGGGGCCGCCCGCGCCCCCGGCCACGTCGTCCGTGGTCAGGTCCGTGTTCGTGTCGCTGGTGGTCGTGGTGGTCTGGTCGCTGGCGGTCGGGCCCACCCGGGCGTCGGCCGTTTCGGCGGCCCGGTCGGCGGCCAACCGTTCCCAGGCCGCCCACCAGGCGTCCGGCGGCCCGGTCGGGTCCCAGCCGGCGGTCGCCTCCAGCCGGGATCGCAGGGCGGCCCCGTCGGCCGGCGGCCGGCCGCGCGTCTGGTCGGCCGCCCGCGCCAGGGCGGGGAGCAACTGGGGCAGGCGCGACTCGGTCACCGGGGTGGCCGTCAGGTGGGCGGTGGGCGGCAGCCGGGGGCCGTCGGCCTGGGCCAGGCCGGGCTGCAGCTGGGCGGTCCAGCCCAGGGCGCGCAGGGCGTCGGCCCAATGATGGGGATCGACCCGCCGGTCTGGGGCCACCCGCGGGTCGGCCGCCAGAGCCAGCATCGGCCCGGTGGGCCGGCTGAAGACCCGCAGGCCCTCGATAGCCTCCACCCGCTCGGCGATGGCGGCGGCGGCGCGGGCGGTCTGGGCGGTCAGGCGGGCGAAGCCGGGGCGGCCCAGGGCACAGATGATGGCCCAGGCCGCGGCCAGCGAGCAGGCCGACTTGGAGCCCAGCATGGTCGAGCCGACCAGGGGATAGCCGGCCCAGTCGGCGCAGGCCGAGAATTGCCGGCGTTGCCGCGCCCGGCCGCGCTGCAACAACACCGACACCCCTTTGGGCGCAAAACCAAACTTGTGTAGGTCGAGGGACAGCGAGGTCACCCCGGGCAGCCGGAAATCCCAGGCCGGCAGGTCCTCGGCGCCGGGCCAGAAGGGGAAGGACAAACCGCCCATGCAGGCGTCGACGTGGCAGGGCAGGCCGCGCTCCCAGGCGGCGGCGGCCACCGCCGCCACCGGGTCCAGGCCGCCGAAGGGATAGGCCGGGGCCGAGGCCACCACCAGGGCCACGTCCTCCCCCAGGCGGGCGATCACCGCCGCCGGGTCGACCAGCCCGTCGGCCGCCGTCGGCGCCAGGTCGACGGCCAGGCCGAAGTAGTGGGCGGCCTTGCGGAAACTGCCGTGGGCGGTGGTCGGCAATACTAGTTTTGGTCGGTCGGTCGGCCGGTCCGGCCGGTCGAGGTAGAGGTCGCGGGCGGTCTTGACGGCCAACAGGTTGGACTCGGTGCCGCCGGTGGTGGCCGCGCCCACCACCGCGTCGTCGCCCCGGCCGCCGTGGCCGCCCGCCAGGTCGCGGACGAAGGCCACGACTTCCCGCTCCAGCCGGGCGGTGGAGGGGAAGGCCACCGGGTCGAGGCCGTTGACCGGCAGCATGGCCTGGGCCGCCCGGGCCGCCAGCCGGTCCAACTCGGCCACCCCGGTGTCGAAGACGTAGGCCAGGATGCGCCCCCCGGCGGTGGGCGAGTCGGCCTGGCGCCAGGTCTGGAGACGGGCTAAAACCTGGTCCGGGGACTGCTCGAAGGCGAAGCTCATGGCCGTGAACCCTACTATCACGTCGGCGCCGACGGCGACGGCCGTCAGCCGGGGGGCCGGGGCGAATGGGCAGACGGCTGGGCCATGGGCCGCGTCGTCGTGGGCGATGGCCGTGGGTCTGGGTGGAAAGGCGGAATCCGATGGTGGTTGTGATCGGGCGAGGTGGTCGTGGCCGAGTCCGAACGAGTTGGCCCCGGCGGTCGAAAAGGGGGCTGACGTATGCTGGCCGGGTGACTCCCCAACCGCCGCCCCGCCGTCTGACCGGCTTCGCCTGGTTGTCGATCGGCGCGGCCGTGGCCACCATCACGCTCAAGGTGGTGGCCTGGCGGCTGACCGGCTCGGTCGGTCTGTTGTCGGACGCGGCCGAGTCCCTGGTCAACCTGGCGGCCGCCTGCCTGGCCCTGGCCATGCTGGTGGTGGCGGCCCGGCCGCCGGACGACGACCACCACTTCGGCCACGCCAAGGCCGAGTATTTCTCCGCCCTGGTCGAGGGCGCCCTGATCCTGGTGGCGGCCGGCCTGATCGTCTACCAGGCCGTCGGCCGCCTGATCGCCCCCGTCGTCTTGGAGCGGCTGGGGCCGGGCCTGATCCTGGCCACGGCGGCCTCGGTCGTCAACGGCGCCGTCGGGGCGGTGTTGATACGGGCCGGGCGGCGCCACCGCTCCATCACGCTGGTGGCGGACGGCAAACACCTGTGGACCGACGTCATCACCTCGGCGGCCGTCATCGCCGGCCTGGGCCTGGTCCATTTGACCGGCTGGTCCCGCCTCGACCCGGTGGTGGCCATCCTGGCCGGGGTCAACATCATCTGGACCGGCTACAAGCTGATCCGCCAATCGACCGGCGGCCTGATGGACCAAACCCTGTCGGACGAGGACAACCAGTTGATCGCGGCGGCCCTGGCCGACCAGGCCGACCAGGCGGTTCTATTCCACGGCCTGCGCACCCGCCAGTCCGGCCGGCTGCGTTTCGCCAACTGCGACATGTTGGTGCCGGGCGACTGGACGGTGCGCCGGGGCCACGACCGGTTGGAGGAGGTCCAGCAGGCGGTCGAGGCCGTCCTGCCCGACTTGCGGGTGGTGATCCACCTGGAGCCGAGGGAGGACCCCAGGGCCTACGCCGACTACGAGGTCGAGGTGCCGATCCCGGAGGCCGACTAACGGCGGGCGCCCAGTTCTTTCAAGGCGGCCAGCGTGGCGTCCAGATTCTCCTTGTGCCAGTTGCCCAGCCCGGCCAAGTAACCGGACGAGCGGAGGAACGAGAGCTCCTTCTGCTGGGCTTGCAGGACGATCTCGCCGTCGGCGGTTTGGATCTCGATGCGGTAGTTGAACCCGTCCTCCGTCACCTCGACCCGCTGGATCGTGTCGTAGGCGACCGTCAGCGTGTCGTCCCGCTTCAGCCTGCTGGTCGCCGAGTCGAAGGGCGCCACGACCAACTCGTCCTCGCACAATTGCAGGGCGTAGAACTGGCAGCTGAAGAACTTGGCGACTTTGTCGCTGAGGTTCCGGGGTTGAAAACTAACCACGATGCAGCGGTCCTCGAGCGGGTGGAAACCGGCCTCCCGCATGAATTCGTCGACCTTCTTCTCGCTGGCCACGGCCACGCTCCTTTCGGTTGGCGGCGTTGTCAGGCCGCCCAATCACACAAGTGAATCGTATACACACACCGCGCGCAAGCCCCCGCTTCGCTATGTCTGGAACGCCTCCTGTTCGAGTTGGCGGCGCTCGACGTGTCTCAGGTGTGGTTGGAGTCGCGCGCCGACCGTCTCAGCCCAGCTCCACCGATGATCGGGCCAGGCTGGAGTCCAGTTCGGCGTGGAAGGCGCGGTGTCGCGGATAGCGCTTCCGAATGGTCGACACGAATTCGCGGCCGCCCCGGCTCCGGCCCTGGCCGCTGGCGACGGCCTCTCCGAAAGCCACCACGAGGTCGGCGGCCCGGCCGTAAGCGCCCCGGTGTTTGGCCGTCACTATGGCCTCGGCGCGATGCTCGACCTGCTCTTGGCACCACAGCCACAACGGCTCGGCGCACTGGCTCGGCAGACGCCGATCCATCGCGCCCACCGCCGCCAGGAGGCCGTCGCTGACGGCGTCGTCGTCGCCGCGCCAGCAGCGCCGCACCAAGTGGCCGGTGAGCGAGCCCAACGGGTTGTCCCCGAAAAGCAGGGCCAGCAACAGCGGGAACGCCATCCCCTTCGCGCTGTGGGACCAGCCGATCGCCGCAGCGTCGTCCTTGACCAAATCCCAGAGCCGCTCGAACTCGCCGGCCAGGAACAAAACAGCCGGGGCGTCGCCCGTCTGGTCGGGCGCGGCGTCGAGGGCGGCCAACGCCCGCCGCCGCCCCTCGTGGCCCGCGACCTGGCGCAGGCGCAGGTAATGGGGTAAGTCCAGCGCCGCCTCGAAGCCTGCCAGGACGGCCGCCTCCATCAGTTCCGGCCGCCCGGCCCGCTCGACCGCCCGGACCATGAGGTCGGCGATGGCGGTCCGTTCGGCGGCGAACTCGCCCGGCACCTCGGCCAAAGCCGTGACGGCCGTCCCCACAGCCGTGTCGGGCTCGTCGGCGGCCAACTCCTCTTCCAGCAGCCGCACATACAAGACCGGGTGGCGCCCGCCCCGGCGGCTGGCGTAAGCGGCCAGACTGGCGCGCCCCTGCAAGGCCGCCGCGTCGGCCAGCTGACGGTCGGCTTGGGACGGGCCACGTCCACGTCGCCCGTCCACCCCCAGGCGTTCGATCTCGGCCATGGTCCAGTCTGTCCAGTCGGCCAAGAACCGCTTCGCCTCGTCCTCCCCGACGGCGGCGGCGCCCAGGACCTGGGCCAGGTCCAACCCGGTGTGGGCGTGCCGGGCGGCCTCGGCCACTCGGGCCACGCGCGCGTCGCCGCGCAGTTCGTGGACCGCCGCCGCCGCCCAGGC
>JAISAO010000069.1 GCA_031266665.1 Propionibacteriaceae bacterium
GCGGCCCGGGTCGCCCACACGGTCTTGGCGGCCCGGCTGGCCGACCTGGACTTCCGCCTGACCAGCCGCCGCTACCTCTTCGGCCCCGCCCTCACGGACTCCGACATCCGGCTGTTCCAAACCCTGTCCAGCTACGAGCGGAACTACCGGCCCGGCCTGGTCGGCGTCTTGGGCGAGCCGGTCGTGCGGCTGGCCGACTTCCCCCAGATGTGGGCCTACGCCCGCGACCTCTTCGCCCAAGGGCTGGCCGACGAGCTGGAGCAGTACTTCCTGGGGCTGCTCCCGGGGCCGGACGGGGAGTACCTGACGTCCAAGGGCTTCGTGCCCGACGGCGCCGCGCTGCCGAGCGGCGCCGAATCCCTGGCCGCCTGGCGGCAGCCGTCCGGCCGTGAGGGCCCGACCGGATCGCCGTACTACTCCGGCCCGGGCGGCGGCGGCTCCTATGAGAACTGGACCTTCGCCTAGACATAAGCCGTCGGACGGGGGCGGTCGCGGCCTGGCTCGTCTGCAGCCGTTAAGCTTGGCGGGTGAACGATGAAAGCCAGGGGCGCTCTATCGGGGCCTTTTCGCCAAAACGGCCGGAACGGCGGACGTGCGTGTGATCCACTCGGCCAGTGATGGGTGGATGTACCCGGCGGTTCTCAGCAACAACTGGTAGTCGGCGGCCAGGTTGCGGGTGTGTATCGGCTCGTCTTTCTGTGGACTGAGGCGTCAGTGTGAGGTAGCATAGCGGTGCAAGCCCCGGGAACCACGGTGTAGCGGCCTCGGCCAGCGAAACCCCCCGGGGCAAAGCTATGTTCGTACTCCAAGGAGTCTGAGCTTTTTAGTTCTCAACCACTGGTTAAAAGGAGCCACATGGCGAGGCGGTTGCTGCTGACATCGGCCGGCTTGCAGGGCGAGGTCGTGGCCCAAGCTTTCCTGTCGCTCATCCCCAAGCCGGCCGGCGAGCTGAGGGTGTTGTTCGTTCCGACGGCCTCGCGGACGGAGGGCGAGCTGTTTTTCGTGCGCAAATCCTTCGACGAGCTATTGGGCGTGGGAGTGCGGCCGGAGAACATCAGCCGGTTCGACGCCGACGATCCGTCGACCCACCTTCGACGCGCCGATGTCGACTGTGTCTATGTGTGTGGCGGGAACACGTTTTATCTGCTGCACAAACTCAAGCAGGTCGGTTTCTTTACCACGCTCGGCCGCTGGATCGATGACGGTTTGTTCTATGTCGGCGTCAGCGCCGGCAGTATAATAACGACGCCCGACATTGGATATATCGGTGACTCGAACGCCAACGATGTGGGGCTGAGGGACACCCGTGGTTTGGCGTTGATCCCGTCGTGCGTCGCGGTCCACTTCTCGGCCGAGTCGCAGCCGCTGGTGGACCGGTGGCGGGCCAGCGGCCTTGACGTGGTGACGCTGGGCGACGACCAAGCCCTGGTCGTCCGTGGCGATCAAATCAGCCGCGTCGGCTAGGGCGTGTTTCCTGTATGCGGGTCCAGGTGATGCGGGCGGCGGGGACGGCCTGTGCCATGTCGAGTCCCTTCCTCAGAGGGTCATGCCGGGGATGCGGCGGCGGATGGCTTCCATCTCGGCCTCGTCGGAGACGCCCTGATAGTCGTAGCGGGGCGTGTACGGGGCTTCGAGGGTCCGCAACTCGTCATCGCTGAGGGTGACGTCAAGCGAAGCCACGGCCTCGTCGATCTGCTGGATCGACCCGGCGCCAACGAGCGGGGCGGTGACGACCGGCTTGCTCCGCAGCCAGGCCAGCGCGATCTGCGCACGGCTGACGCCGTGCGCCTCGGCCACCTGCCCGACCGCATCGATGATGGCGCGGTTCGAGGCCTCCTCGGCGGGCGAGTAGAGCAGGTCGGCGTAGGCGCCGTCGGTCTTAGAGCGGCTGGTGGACTTGGCGTCGTCCCAGGCGCGGGCGAGGCGGCCGCGGGCCAGCGGGCTCCAGATGATGGTGCCGACGCCGTTGTCGAGGGCGAGCGGGATCATCTCGCGCTCTTCCTCGCGGGCCAGCAGGTTGTAGTGGTCCTGCATCGAGACGAACTTCGCCCAGCCGTTGAGCTCTTGGAGCTTGAGGGCCTTCGCGAACTCCCAGGCGTGCATCGAGGACGCCCCGAGGTAGCGGACCTTGCCCGCCTTGACGAGGTCGTGAAGCGCTTCGAGCGTCTCGTCCCACGGGGTCGAGTGGTCGTTGCGGTGGATCTGGTACAGGTCGATGTAGTCGGCGCCGAGCCGGGTCAGGGAGTGGTCGACCTCGGTCATGATCGTCTTGCGGGAGAGACCGCGGCCGTTGGGGCCGAGGCGCATCGGGTGGCGCAGCTTGGTGGCGATGACGACTTCGTCGCGGTTGGCGAAGTCGGCAAGGGCGCGGCCGAGGATCTCCTCGCTGGAGCCGTTGGAGTACATGTTCGCGGTGTCGAAGAAGTTGATCCCGGCCTCCAGCGCGTGCTGGATGAGCGGGCGTGCCTCGTCCTCGCCCTTCGACCACACCGGGTGGCCGCGATCGGGCTCGCCGTAGGTCATGGCGCCGATCGCGATCGGTGAGACATCCAGTCCCGTCGTGCCGAGTTTCACGTAGTCCATCGGGTGCCTCCTGCTAAAGTCGAACTTGCGGAGGATTCTCCGTAATCGTGATCAAAACTACCGGAGGATTCTCCGCGAATCAACTTGGGAGATCATCGAGCCATGAGCGACGAGACCCCGGCCACCTACGGCACACAGCGTCAGGCCGCCGCACGCAACCGCGTGGCGATCATCGAGGCAGCCCACGAACTGTTCGCGGGCAACCCGCTCGTGCCGCTCAGCGAGGTCGCCAAGCGCGCAGGCGTCGGGGCGGGAACGCTCTACCGCCACTTCCCGACCCGAGAAGACCTGATCCTTGCCGCTTACCAACACGACATCGACCGGCTGACCGCGACGGCCGACGAGGTGCTGCAACGCCATGCCTCGGCGAAGACGGCGTTCATCGAGTGGTTCGAGGCCCTCGCCGGCTATATCCGCCTCAAGCACGGACTCGGCGACGCGCTCCACTCCGCGGCGGCGCAGGAGGTCGTCAAGGAGTCCTGGGGACCGGCGGGCGCGGCCGTCGGCAAGCTCGTCGACGCCTGTGTCGCCGAGGGGGCGATGGCGCCCGGGCACGATCCCGCCGACGTCATCATGCTCATGAGCTTCCTCTGGCGCGTCCCGAACACCGAGGCCGGCATCGCCCAGGGGCGACGGCTCATCGCCACCGTCTTCGCCGGGCTGGACGCTCCGGCGTGAGCCCTGGCCCGCGCCGAGCGATGAACCTCGTCAACCTGGCCTACCCGGCTAGATGGTTGATTCCAAGGGCTGGGCGATGGATTCGCGCTCAGACGGCGGGCCGGCCAGGAAGAGGAGGGAGGCGATGTGTGGCATCGCCGGCCGACGATGACGCCGCCGGCGCGTCGTCTGAGCGTGAGGACGAGCCCATGGCTTGGAATTAACCATCTAGGGGTGGACGCCACGATCAACCGCGCCCACCAGCACGCGACGAGCACCACGCGCCCGGGACAGGACACGGGGGGCGGCGTCGAACCACAAGAGTCTGCCCCTGAGCGAGTGTAAACCGCAGGTCACGGGATCGGACGGTCCCGTGGCGGGTTGACCACCGAGATCCATGCCGGCGTCGACGGGCGCAGGCGCCCAGCCCGCCTCCCTCCGCCGCCTTGCCATCGACATCGCCCGACACCGCTCATCACCCAACTTTTAGATGCGACAGACCACTAGGATGACGTTGTGGACAGTTTGGGTTGGTGGATTCTGATTGTCGCCACGGCACTGGTCGGGGCCGCCTTGGCGGTGGCCCTGTGGCGGTTGTTGGCCGGGACCAAGGAGACGGGCGATGGCCTTCGAGATTCCCACTGACCTGGACCCGGCCCTGCTGCCGCTGGCCTGGCTGATCGGCCACTGGGAGGGTGGCGGCAAGGGGCGGCTGCCGGGTGGGGAGGACTTCGACTACGCCGCCCGAATCGACTTCACCCAGGTCGGCCGGCCCTGGCTGCACTACTTCATGCAATTGTTCGAGATCGACGCTGACGGCCAACCGGTCAAGCCGGTGGCGATGGAGGCCGGCTTCTGGCGGCCCGGGGCCGACGGGCAGTTGGAAGTCGTCGTGGCCCAACCGGAGGGCGTGGCCGAGATCTACTACGGCCACATCGACGGCGCCCGGATCGAGTTGACGACCGACGCGGTGGCCCGCACCGCCTCGGCCGACGTGGCCGTGACCGGCAGCCACCGGCTCTACGGCAACGTCAACCAGGATTTATTGTTCACCTGGGACCGGGGCACGGCCCAAGCCGAGCTTCAGCCCTACCTCTGGGCCCAACTCGGCCGGCTGGGCTGAGGACAGCGGCGGGGCGGGGTTGTGGCTGAGGTGTTGGTGGCCGAGGGGATCAACGCCGGGCTGGTCTGGCACCTGGGCGACCCCCTGGGCGAGCAACGACTATTGGAACAAGGCCAAGGAATAGTGGTTTGGTCCAATCGGGATATTGTGGCCTGGCGCGGTCCGGACCGGCTGCGCCACCTCGCCGCCCTGACTACCCGGGACCTGGCCGACCTGGCCGAGGGGCAATCCGCCACCGCCTGCCGGCTCGACTCTGAGGGACATATTAGTTTCGATGTGCATCTGGTTGTCGGGGCCGATGCCGTCTGGGGTTGGACCGAGCCCGGCCTAGGGGCGGAGTTGGAGGCCTGGACGGAGCGGATGAAGCTCCGGTTCGATGTGACCACGACCCACCATCCAGAACTGGCCCTGGTCTGGGAGGCGGGCGGGGCGGCCGGCGACTGGGACAAGGACGGTTTGGTGATGCGGCGGGGGGAGGACTCGCTGGGCGGGGCCGAGTGGTTCGTGCCCCGGGCGGGACTGGCCGAACGGTTGGCCGGCCAGACGAGGGCGGGGGTGTGGGCTTATGAGGCCCGCCGAATCGCGGCCGGGATGCCTCGGATCGGCCGCGACAGCGACCAGCGCTCCACCCCGGACGAGTTGGGAGACCGGTGTCAAATTATGTCCCGTCGTCCCTTCCGAGACCCCGCTGGCGGAACGGCGTTTGACACCACCTTCTCGGAGCTGCCCCCGACCGCCGTCTCGGCCGATCAAAGTTGTTGCCCGGGGCGGGCGGCGGTGTCCCGGACGCCCCACCCGGTCCGCCCGCCGCGCCGCCTGGTGCGGCTGCACCTCGACGGTTCGGCCGAGGCCTTCCTGCCCCCGGGCACACCCCTGGAGCACGACGGGACGGTGGTCGGCCGCCTGGGCACCATGGCTTACCACTGGCAGCTGGGGCCGATCGGTCTGGCCCTGGTGCGGCGGGACCTCCCCGACGGTGCGACGGTCAGCGCCGCCGGCGTGGCGGCCGCGGTCGAGACGCTGGGCGACTCCTGAGCGCGCGACCGTCTACCCGCCGGACGGGGAGGTGCCGGTGGAACGCCGCCGGGGGTGGACGTCCGGTCAGCCGATCACGGTGGATCAAGCAGCCGCCGGGCCTGGCGGTCGACGAAATCTAACGTCTCCGCCTCAGTCGTGAAGGGTTCGACCTCGGGGGCGTGACGGGCGGCGTTCGGGCGGGCCTGGCGGGCGGCGGCCACGGCCTCTTGGACCAGGGCTTGGAGCTGGTCGCGGGCGCGCGCCCGCAGCAGGGGGCGGGGGACCATCCAGGAGCCGCCGACGGCGGCCACCTGGGGCAGAGCCAGGTAGGCGGCCAGGTTCTCCAAGGTGACGCCGCCGGTCGGGACGAGGGCCAGGTCGGGGAAGGGGCCGGCCAAGGCCCGAATGGCCGCCACGCCGCCGCTAGCGGCGGCGGGGAAGAACTTGAGGGCGGTCAGGCCCAACTCCAGGCCGGCCATCACCTCGGTGGCCGTGACCGCGCCGGGCAGGGCCAGGACGCGGTGCTGGCGGCAGCGTTCCACCACCGCCGCCGACAGGCCGGGGGAGACGATGAAACGGGCCCCGGCGGCGACGGCGGCGTCGACCTGGGCCGGGTTCAAGACGGTGCCGGCGCCGACCAGCAGGTCGTCCGATCGGGCCAGCTGGGCGATGGCCTCCAGACCGGCGGCGGTGCGCAGCGTCACCTCGGCCAGCGGCAGGCCGCCGTCGCTCAGCGCCCGGGCCAGGGTGGGGGCGTCGTCGGGGTCGTCCAAGACGATCACCGGGACCACGGCCAGAGCTTTCAAGCGGGCCAGGGTGTCTTCCGGGGTGGTCATGGTGTTGTCCTCTCGCGGTCGGCGGGGGGTGTGGGTGGCGTTGTCTGGCTACCCCTGGTGGCAGAGGTCGTGGCCAAGGGTGTCAAGCGGACCAGGGTGTCGTCCGGGCCGGTCATGGGGTCATTCTCTTTCGGTCAGCAGGGGCGTTGTCAAACCGACCCGTGTGGTGGCGAAGGTCGTGGTCGAGGTTGTCAGGCGGGTCGAGCTGTCGCCCGGGTCGCCTATGACGCCTTGCGACTGGTTCGCGACGACACCACGGGTCCCGTCCACCATGACGTCACCGGTCGTCGTCCCGGACTTGACCCGGGAGCCGATCCAGTTCATGAACACGTTTTCAGCCTCATAAACTCAGCGGCGGACACGGGCGCCGCCGCCTTGGGCCAGGCGTAGGACCTCGGCGGCGGTGGCCATCGAGTTGTCGCCCGGGGTGGTCATGGCCAGGGCGCCGTGGGCGGCGCCGTAATTGACGGCGGTCGCCAGGTCCTGGCCCGACAGCAGGCCGTGGATCAGGCCGGAGGCGAAGCTGTCGCCGCCCCCCACCCGGTCGAAGATCTCCAGGCCGTCGCGCTGGACCGCTTGGACCACACCGGTGGCCGGGCTCCAGGCCAAGGCCCCCCAGTCGTTGAGGTTGGCCGAGCGGACGGCCCGCAAGGTGGTGGCCACCACCTTGAGGTTGGGGTGGGCACAGGCCACCTGGTCGATCATGGCGGCGTAGGCCTCGACCGGCAGAACCGTCAGGTCGCCGCCGCCGGCCACTGGGAAGCCCAGGGCGGCCGTGAAATCCTCCTCGTTGCCGATCATGACGTCGATCTCCGGGGCCAGGGCCCGGTTGACCGCTTGGGCGCGGGCCTGGCCGCCGTTGGCCCGCCACAGGCTGGGGCGGTAGTTCAAGTCGTAGCTGACGACGGCGCCGTGGGCCCGGGCGGCCCGGCAGGCGGCCAGGGCGCAGGCGGCGGCCTGGTCGGACAGGGCGGCGTAGATGCCGCCGGTGTGGAACCAGCGCGCCCCCAGGCGGCCAAACAGGTCGTCCCAGTCCACCTCTGCGGGGTCCAGCTGGCTGACGGCGGTGTGGCCCCGGTCGGACACCCCGACGGCCCCCCGGGGGCCGAAGCCGCGCTCGGTGAAGTTGAGGCCGTTGCGCGCCTGGCGGCCGACGCCATCGTCTGGCTGCCAGTGGATCCAGCCGACGTCGAGGCCGCCGGCCAGGATCAAGCCCTCGACCAGGCGGCCGACCTCGTTGTCCACCAGGGCGGTGACGACGGTGGCGCGGCGGCCGAAGACCCGGCTCAGCCCGCGGGCGACGTTGTACTCGCCGCCGCCCTCCCAGACCTGGAACTGGCGGGCCGTCCGGATGCGGCCCGGCCCCGGGTCCAGGCGCAACATGACTTCGCCCAGGGCGACGATGTCGTAACGACAGTCGGTGGCCGGGCGGACGGTGACGGGGGACAGCATCGGCGCTCCTTCACGGGTTCACGGGTTCACAGTTTCACGAATTGGGTGAGACCCCGGATCGAGTCCGGGATGACGGTGGGCGCGGGCGGGCCGTCGGGGACGCGGACGGGAGGAGGTCCCGGATCGGGTCCGGGACGACGGTGGCGCGGCGGTCCGGCGGGCGGGGCGAGGTCCCGGATCGGGTCTGGGACGACGGTGGGCGACGATGCCGGGGCGGTCGGGGGAGGCGCCATCAGCGCAGCTCCGCCGCTGTCACCAGGTCCATGTCGTCGAAGGCCTGGTTCTCGCCCGCCATCGCCCAGACGAAGGAGTAGGCGGCCGTGCCGACGCCGGCGTGGACCGACCAACTGGGCGAGATGACGGCCTGCTGGTCGGCCACCAGTAGATGGCGGGTCTCGTCGGGCTGGCCGCAGAGGTGGACCACCCGGGCGTCGGCCGGCAGGTCGAAGTAGAGATAGCACTCGGTCCGCCGGTCGTGGGTGTGGGCCGGCATGGTGTTCCAGATGTTGCCCGGGTGCAGCGAGGTCACGCCCATGACGATCTGGCAGGACAGGACGCCCTGGGGACAGATGTACTGGTTGAGGGAACGCTCATTGCTGGTGAGGGGGTCGCCCAGCTCCCGGGTGACGCCTTGGCCGGGCAGGACCAGGGCGGTCGGGAAGGCGCTGTGGGCCGGGGCCGAGAAGATGTAGAAACGGGCCGGGTCGCCACCGGCGTGGCTGCTCAGGACCGGGTCGGGCTGGCCCCGGCCGATGTACAGGCAGGCCCCGTGGGGCAAGTCGTGGAGTTGGTCCCCCAGCGCCACCCGGCCCGGGCCGCCGACGTTGACCAGACCGGCCTCGCGGTGCTCGAAGAAACTGGCCGAGCGCAGCTCCGGCTCCGCCGCCAGGGTCAGCGGGCCGGAGGCCGGGCAGGCCCCGCCCAAGACGATGCGGTCGTGGTGGCTATAGGTCAGATGGATCGCGTCCGGTGTGAAAACGGTTTCCACGAGATAGTGGCGGCGCAACTCGGCGGTTGTCATACCGGGGAGTTGTTCGGGGTTGGTGGCGTGGCGCTGGTCCATGTCGGGGTTCCTTTCTAGAGGTGTTGTCGGTTCACGAGTTGGCTTGGGTTGGTGGGGCCGGCTGGGAGACGGTGGGCTCGGGTGGACCCGGCTGGAACGGCATGGCAGCCAATGGGGCGCGCTGGAACGGGCTGAGGGCGGGCAGAGCTCATCGGGCCAGCCAGCCGCCGTCCACTGGGATGATCGCCCCGTGGACGTAGTCGCTGGCCGGGCTGGCCAGGTAGACCGCCGCGCCCATCAGGTCGGTCGGCGTGCCCCAGCGGCCGGCCGGGATGCGATCGGTGATGGCCTGTCGGCGGGCGGGGTCGGCGCGCAGGGCGGCGGTGTTGTCGGTGTCCATGTAGCCGGGGGCGATGGCGTTGACGTTGACCCCCCGGGCGGCCCACTCGTTGGCCAGGGCCTTGGTCACCCCGGCCAAGGCGTGTTTGGCGGCGGTGTAGCCCGGCACCAGGACGCCACCCTGGAAGCTTAACAAAGAGACAATGTTTATAATCTTGCCTTGGCCTTGGGCCAGCATCAGCCGGCCGGCGGCCTGGGACAAGAAGAAGGCCGCCTCCAAATCGACCCTGACCACCTCGGCCCAGTCGGCGGCCGGATGCTCGGCGGCCGGCTGGCGGCGAATGACACCGGCATTGTTGACCAGGATGTCCAGACGGCCAGCTTGGTCCCTGGCTTGGCGCACCGTCTCGGCCAATTGCTCGGGGGTGGCCGTCGCCAGGTCGGCCTCGGCCCAGCGGGCCTGCCGGCCCAGGGACCGCACCTGGTCCAAGGTGTCGTCCGGGCGGCGGCGGGTCAGGGCCACGATGTCGGCCCCGGCCTCGGCCAGCCCCAGGGCCAGACCCTGGCCCAGACCCCGGTTGGCCCCCGTCACCAGGGCGACCCGGCCGGACAGGGAGAACTGATCGAGGATCACAGGTCGCCTCCTGGGACTGGTTGGCGGACGGGTCGCCCGGTGTCGGCCGGGCTGGCCGCCGGGGTGGCGCCAGGTCCCAGCAGCCAATAGGGCGTCCAGCCGGGCGCGGTCAAACGGGTCAGGGCCTCGGAGTAGAAGTAGTCGCCCCAGAGGTTGGCCTGGTCCACGCCGACGCCTTTGGGCCAATCGTAGACGCCATGCAGCAGCAGGGCGTTGGCCCGCCCCGGGACAGGGGTGTGGTGGCGGGCCAGGGCGACGGCCGTGGCCTCGGCCGCCCGGCGGTAGCGCCGGCCCTCGTCGCCGGGGCCGACCCGGGCGGCCAACTCGGCCAGGCCGCAGGCGGCGATGGCGGCGGCCGAGGTGTCACGGGGCTGGTCGCAGCCGTCGGCGAAGACCAGATCCCAGTAAGGCACACCGTCCGCCGGCAGGCGGTCGAGGTAATGGTCGGCGCAACGCCGGGCCGCCCGTAGAAAACTGGGGTCGCCGCTGAGGACGTGGTTGAGGGTGAAGCCGTAGATCCCCCAGGCCTGGCCCCGGGCCCAACAACTGGCGTCGGAGAAGCCTTGTTGGGTGGTGCCGCCCAGCGGGCGGCCGTCGTCCGTCCGCCACCAGAAAGTGTGGAAGGTTGTGTTGTCGGGGCGGATGATGTGGTCGCGCAACTGGGCGACGTGGCGCCAGGCGGCGGCGGCGTAGTGGGGCCGGCCGCTGACGGCGCTGGCCCACCATAATAAAGGTGTGTTCATGAGGGAGTCGATGATGGTGCGGCCCCGTTGGCCCGGGTCGGACAGGTCGCCCCAGGCCTGGATGACACCGGCCGGCTCGATCACCCGCTCCAACAGGGCGTCGGCCGCCCGCAGCCCGGCCCGGCGGGCGGCGGCGTCGCCAGTCAACTGCCAGGCGGTGACACAACTTAAGCTGTAGAGGAAACCCAAGTCGTGGGTGTCGGTGTCGATCCGCTGGTCGATCCGGCGGCTGAAACTGGCCACGTCGCGCTGGGCGGCTCGGCGCAAGTCGGGTTGGGCGGCGCGCTGGAAGGCCAGCCACAACAAGCCGGTGCGGAAACCGGTCGTCCAACCATGGTTGCCGCCGGTCGGTTGGCCGGCCCCCGGCGGGCGCGGCCGGTAGACCCCGTCGATGGCGCAGTCGTCGGGGAAGAGGGGGCCGAAGGCGGCGGCGTTGGCCCCGATGGTGGCCGCCGCCCGGTCCAGGGCGGCCGACAGGACGGCCCGCGAGCCAGTCATCGCCCCACCGCCTGGGGGCCGGGGGTGGCGACGGACAGGGCAGACCGCCCGGTCAAGGGCGTCTCCGTCCGGGGCCGGCGTCGGACGGCCCTGGTCACGGCGCTGGCCGGGCGGGCGAAGGCTGTGAGGCCGCCGGTCGGGCGCGCGGGGGCCGTCGGGGCGGCGGGCGCCGAAGGCCGGTCGGCGGGGGCCGGCGTCCGGCGGTCCGGCCGGGCGTCAGAAGTCTCCATCGGGGGTTGGTCGGCCTCCAGTCGGGCGCGCAGCGGGCGCA
Organism: Propionibacteriaceae bacterium; assembly: GCA_031266665.1. Taxonomy (GTDB): domain Bacteria; phylum Actinomycetota; class Actinomycetes; order Propionibacteriales; family Propionibacteriaceae; genus WQYJ01. The sequence continues at coordinate 11,157 of JAISAO010000069.1, forward strand.
GGGCGCGGCGCGAGTTGGCCCACACCAGGTAGAGGACCGGCCCGGTGGCCAGGCCCAGGGTCCAGACCGGCTGGTTCACCAGCAGGTGGCCGTAGACCGCCACCACCGCCAGCGACAACAGACTCCAAACGCCGCCCCGCACGGCGCAGAACAAGGCCGCTTTGAGGACCGCCAGCCGGGATAGGGCGGCGAACTCCTCAGCCGCCGCCAGGGCCGTCCAGGCGGTGGCGGCGCCGACCACCAAGACCACCACCAGCCCCGGGAGCAGGAGGCCGGCCGCCGGTTGGCCGGCCAGGAAGATCAGGTCGCAGCCGGCCAGGGCCAAGACCGCCCCGCCGCCCAGGGCCAGTGGGCCGACCCGGCGCAGCCCTCGCCGCCAGGCCCTAGTCCAGGTCCGGACCACCCCGACACGGCCGTGGCCGCCGTCGCGGAAGGTGGCGAAACTGGCGTGGACGGCCAGCGCCGCCCAGGGCGAGAGCGCCGCCAGCCCGAGCCAGGTCTTGGTCCAGTCGGTGGCCAGGACCAAGACCACGACCGGCCAACTGGCGGCCAGGGTCAGCCCGCCCGTGGCCAGCAATAAGAAGATGGTCGAGCTGACCTGGAGGAAACTGTCGTGGAAGCCAGATCCACCGATGGTCGCTCGGTGGTCGAGAATCGGTGGATCTGGCTGGAGGCCGGTCGAACGCATGGCTAGCCCTTCAATCCCGAGGTCGCCACACCCTCGACGAAATAGCGTTGGCCGAGTAGGAAGATGACCGCCACGGGCAGGACCGACAAGACCGATCCGGCGAACATCAAGCCGTAGAGCGACGAGCCCATCGGATCGGCCTGGAATAATTTGAGGCCGACCTGGATGGTGTAATTCTGGGGGCTGCGCAGATACAGCTTGGGGCCCAGGAAGTCGTTCCAGGTGCGGACGAATGTCAACAGCGCCAACGAGGCGATGGCGGGACCCGACAGCGGCAGCATGATGCGCCAATAAATGCCGTACTCGGACAGGCCGTCGAGCCGGGCCGACTCCGACAGCTCCTCCGGGATGGTCTCGTAGAACTGTTTCATCAAGAAGACGCCGAAGGCCCCGAAGGCCTGCAGGATGATGATCGACCACAAGGTGTCGGTCAGGTGGACCTGGCTCATCAGTTTGTACTGCGGGATCATATAAGCTTGCCAGGGCACGGCGATGGTGGCGATGTAGGCCAGGAAAAGCGTGTCCCGGCCGGGGAAGCGGATGCGGGAGAAGCCGTAGGCGGCGAACGAGCCGGTGAAGAGTTGGAGCAAGGTCACGACCACCGACAAGATCATCGTGTTCTTGAGCCAGCTCCCCATGTTGGAGGCCGCCGCCGAGATTTGGACCGTCCAGATGTCGACGTAATTCTCCCAGTGGAAGACCTCGGGGATCCATTTCACCGGGATGGTGAAAACCTCATTGTTGGCCTTGAGCGACGACGACACCATCCAGAAGAAGGGCAGCAGCAAGAAGGCGGCGAACCCGGCCAGACCGAGGTAGAGCAGGACGCGGCCGGTCAGGCGGCGGCCCCGGTGGTAGCGGGCCGGGGCGGCCGGTTGGTCCGGGGAGGCTGGTTGGGCCGGGGCGGCCGAGGCGGTCGGGACGGCTGGCCGGGGCTCGCTCCCAGGGTCGGCGGCGGTCATTTCTCCGACCTCCGGTTGATGACGAATTGGACCAGGGTGAAGCCCAAACAGATGACGAACAAGACCAAGGCGATGGCCGAGGCGTAGCCGAACTCGCCCTCGCCCTCGAAGGCCCGCCGCCAGATCAACTGCGAGATCACCAAGGTGGAGGTGCCCGGACCGCCGGCCGTCATGACGAACACCAGGTCGAAGACCTTCATCGACTCGATCGTCAGCATGACGGTGATGAAGAAGGTCGTCGGCCTCAGCCCGGGCAAAGTGATGTGCCAGAAACGCGACCAGGCCGAGGCGCCGTCGACTTGGGCGGCCTCGTACAACTGGGCCGGGATGGTCTGCAGGCCGGCCAGGAACAACAGCATGTAATAGCCCATCTCGCGCCAGGTGCCGACTATGATGACGGCCGGCATGGCCCAGGTCGATGACACCGTCCAGCCCGGCGGGTCGCTCAGGCCGATAAAGCGCAGGAGCTGGTTGATCGGGCCGGTGTCGGGGCTGAACATCAGGTTCCAGACCAAGGCGATGGCCACAATGGAGGTGACATAGGGGAAGAAGGCGGCGGTGCGGAAGAAGGCCATCCCGCGCATCTTCCGGTTCAGCAGCACGGCCAGGCCGAGCGAGGCCGCCAGGGTCAGGGGCAGATGGGCGGCGGTGTAATAAAGCGTGTTGATCAGGGCGTCGATGAAGGTCGAGTCGTGCAGGAAGAGCTTGCGGAAATTGGCCAGCCCGGTCCACTTGGGCGTGCCCACGGCGTACCACTGGGTGAAGGCGACGTAGAACAGGATCAGGATCGGGACCAAGGTGATGACGGCGAAGCCGATGAAGTTGGGGGCGATGAAGCTCAGGCCCAACAACGTGTTGCGCCGACGCAGCCGGGAGCGCCGCCGGACCGGCCGGGCGGTGGTGGTGGCGGTGGTCATAGGAGCCTCGTTCGGTGGCGGCGGATGGATGGGCGACGGCGGGGCGCGCCCCGGGATACTCGGGGGACCTACCCGGCCCCGGGATGGCGGCGCCAGGCCGCCCCGGAGCTCGGCCGGCCGGGTCGCCGCCCCTGGACCCGGCCGGCCGAGCCGCCGCCCCGGCGCGGTGTCGGGGCGGCGGACCTGCGGGCGGTTGTCAGGCCAACTCGTCCTTGATCTTGGCGGTGGCGTCGGCCAGGGCGTCGTCGACCGGGGTCGACTCGGACATGATGGCCGAGTGGGCCTCGCCCAGGGCCGTCTGGATGGCGGCGATCTTGGCGTGGGGCGGGTTCTCCGGGCGGGTGTCGTGGGTCGAGATGGCGAACTGCGACAAGTCGTCGGTGGCGATGCCGGCCTGGGCGAAATAGGCCTGGGTGACACTGTCGGCCGCCACCGAGGACAGGATGCCGATCTGAGCCAGGGCCACGCCGGCCTCTTCGGAGGCGGCGAATTGGAGGAAGCGCTGGGCCGCCGCCAACTTGTCGCCCTCCAGCTTGGGGTTGAGCCCCAGGCCGGTCGGATCGCCGAAGGTGATCGGCGTCTTGGACGTGCCGGTGGTGGACGAGTCGTACTGCGGCGCCGGAGCCATGCCCCAGGCGAAGCTGTCGGCGTCGCCCGAGGCCTGCTGGGCGATCAGCGTGGCCACGTACCACGACCCCATGGCCATCATGGCGGCCGATTGCTTACCAAACTGACCTTGGTAGGTTAACTTGTTGGTGGTAATGTTGCCGTAGGTCTCCTGGGCGCCCGACTGTTGCAGGTCGAGGACACGCTCGTAGTACGGCTTGAGATAAGTGTAGTCAGCCCCGTTGGTGACGTCGGCGCCCGGAGACTGGGCGTTGGCGAAGCCCTGCAGGGTGGACTGCCAGGAGTGCTCGTAGGCCCCCTTGACGCCATCGGCGGACAGGGCCTGGGTCAGCGCCTTGGCCTGGGCGGCGTAGTCGTCCCAGGTCCACGAGCCGTCGGGATAGGCGATACCGGCCTTGTCGAAGAGGTCCTTGTTGTAGAACAGCACCCACGAGTCTTGGCGGTAGGGCACGCCGTAGTTGACGCCGTTGACGGTGTAGGAGGCGGCCCCAGAGACGTTGTTCGGCAGGGCCGAGACGACCGACGAGATGTCGGCCAAGGCGCCTTGGTTAACCCACTGGTTGGTGAATTTAGCTTGCTTGATGGTGATGATGTCGGTGGCTGTGCCGGAGGCGATGTCGGCCAACATCAAGGTCTCGTAGTCGTTGGCGTCGTACTCCTTCAACTCGATCTTGACATCAGAGTTGTCGGCTTCGAAGGCGTCGACCAGGACCTGGAACTCGGGCGTGGTCTGGAAGGACCAGCCGGACATGGTCAAGGTGACGGGACCGGCCGGCTCATCCGAGCCGGTGTCGGTGGTGTCGCCGGTGTCGCCGGAGCCGCAAGCCGTCAGGCTCAAGGCGGTGGCCAGGGCCAGAGCGGCCAGCAGGCCAAAACGGGTCTTTTTCATATGGTGTCCCTTTCGGTGATTTTTTCTTCGGTCTGTCGCCTGACCGCCTGGCCGGTTGGCAGCGGCAGGCGGGAGCGGGTGACAATCCCGTCCGGCCAAGTTATGACGGCGACAGCGTCGTCGGTCGTCAAACTGACGGGGCCTGGGGTCGGCGCTGGGACCAACCCGATCAGGACCCAGGTCCAGGCGCCTGGTCGGACGGGATAGTCGAGATGGGGGATCTGGGTCGGACCGCCCAGGGGGCTGGCGTCGGCCCGGACCATGGTCCCGGCCCGGCCGCCGGCGGTCAGGGGAACGAGACTGGAGTAGAGCCGCCCGGGAGCGGCCTCGGGCGGGGCGGATTCAGGCGCGGGCGAATCGGGTTCGGCCCCGAGTCGGTCAAGGTCGGCCGAGGACAGAGCGGGTACGGCCGGGGTGGGACCGGGTTCGGACGCGGGTTGACCGGGCTCGACCCTGGGCTGGCCCGGCCCGCTCTCGTTTTGGTCGGGTTCGACCGCCAGTCGGTCCGACTCGGCCACGTCCTGGTCCGGGCCGGCCACCGGCCAGCCGCTCAGGCGCAACCATTCGGCCTCGGGCGCCGGGTCCTGGACCAGGACGCCGCGCGCCTCCCAACCGGGGCGCAGGATCGACACCACCGTCAGCCGGCCGGCCGGCTGGGCCCGGCCGGTCCAGCCGGAGCCGTGGTCCACCTGTTCGGGATCGGGGTCGAGCCAGTGGGCCTGGGCGGCCGAGGCGGCCAGGGCCGGGCCGTCGGGCGGCGCCTCCAGGGCCAGGGTGCGGAAACCGGCCCGGTGGGAGGCCCGGCCCCGCCGGTCGAGCAGGGCGACGGACTGGTCCGGCGGATTGGCCCAGGCGTCTAGGTCGAGCGCGGGGAAGGTGGCGCTGGAGTAGCCCAGGCGGGCGTAGAGCGGCGAGTCGCCCACCAGATCGCCTGGGTGGGCGTGGTCGGTGCCGTGGTTGGCCACCCGGACCAGGCCGTCGGCCCGCCGGCCGGCCGCCACCCAGCCGGGGGCGGCCATCACTCTAAGAAAGTCTGATTGTTCAACGGGCAGGGGTTGCTCGACCGCCGTCCAAACCGGGTGGCGCCTGGGCAGGGCCAGGCCGAGGAAGCCCTTGGCCGCCCAATAGGGGGAGCCGGGGCCGGAGTAGGACTGGGCCAACCGGGGCCAGGGCCGGAACCAGCCCAGCGTCAGCCGGCCGTGCTCGTCCGGGACGCCGTGGTCGTGGAAGTGACGCGCCACGCCGGAGGCGGCCCGGCGCAGCAGCCCGGGGTCCAAGGCGGGGACCTCGGCCATGGCCCCGGCCCAGAAGGCGGCGGCGGCCGCCTGGCGGTAGATCAGGGAGCGGCCCTGGATCAACGGTCCGCCGTCGGCCCCGACCAGATGGACCAGGTCCTCCAGGTAGCGGCCCAGCTGGGCGCGGTCGCGTTGGCGGCGGCCGTCGTCGGCCAAGGCCGTGGCCCCCGCCATGCGCTGCCACAAGGTGGGGTAGAGCTGGAGCGCCCAGCCGGTGTAATGGTCGAAACAGCGCCCGTGGCCGTCGGACAACCAGCCGTCGGCCCGGCGGAAGGAGTCGTGCAGGGCCAGACCTTGGGCCAAATCGTCGGCCGACCAGGGGCCGCCGACCGAGCGCAGGAAGGTCTCGACCACCACTCGAAACCAAAGCCAGTTGTTCTTGGGGTAGGTCTGGTCGCCCACCGCCGGGGACAGGTAGGCGATGACACGTTCTTGGACGCCGCCGTCCAGCCGGTCCCAGATTTGTTCCCGGGTCAGGTCCAGGATCAGGGCCAAGGAGGCGGCCTCGACCTTGGCCTGGGGGTGCTCGGTCAGGCGAACCCAACGGTCGGGCGAGGCCGGATCGACACCCTCGGCGATGCCCTGGGCGTACCACTCGGCCAGGTTGTGGCGGTCGTCCCCCTCGGCCCCGGCCAGGCGGAAGCCGGCCAGCAAGAAGGTCCGGGCGAAGCCCTCCAACCGGTCGACCGCCCGGCCGTAGCCGCCCTCGGGCCCGGGCAACAGGACGCCGCCGTGGCCGGGCGAGGCGAAGTGGCGGACGGACAACAGCAAGCGGTCGGCCAGAGCCTCCCAATGCTCCCGGGTCCAACCGGTGTGGGGGGACAAGCGCCAGTCCGGCGGCGGCCAAGCCGGGGCCAGGGCGGCGTCACGCTCCACGATGAGCCTTTCGTCCATGTCGGGCAGCCAGCGGCAGCCGCTGACCTAGGTGACAGAAGATACTTAATCATACATTTTCGCTCTTTACAAGGCGATAATCTATGCACTATCCTTCGTTATAGAATTGTTATGTCTGATCGTGAGCGTTCGGCGGTAGGTTTCAAGGTGTCCGGCGGATCGGGTCCGAGACCTGATTCGCCGACTGTCGGCGGGTCGGGAGGCCGCGACGGGCGTGGTGGGGCGGCGCCGAGTCGGGGACTGACTGGGTGCCCGGCTAGCGCCGCCGCCCCGGGCCGTGCCGGGTCGCCCCTAGTGGGGCGGGCCGCCTTGGGCCGCACCGGGCCATTGGGCGCCGAGGGGCTTCCCCGACGTCGCGCCGACGAGAAGGACGAGAGGAGTCGTCGTGGGGCGTTTCGCCGGACCCCTGGCCGGGTTGTGGCCCGGCTTGACCGAGGCGCGGCTGGCCGACTGGTTGCGGCCGCCGGCCGACTGTCTGCCGCTGCCGCCGGCCGCCGACCGGGCGGCCTGGGGGGAGGGCGGACGGGCCGACCGGGCGACCGTGGGCTGCTTGGTCGCCCGGGCCGAGTCCGACCGGGGCCAGCCCTGGCCCGCGCTGCCGGCCTCGGCCTGGGCCCAGTTCCACCGCCGAGGCGAGCGCCAGAGCTATGAGACCGCTTGCTTCGCCCGCGCCGCCCGCCTCAACCGGGCGGTGGTGGCGGCCGCCGCCAGCGGCGGGTCGGCCGAGTGGCTGGACGAGGTGGGGGACGGGTTGGTCTTGTTGTGCGAGCAGAGCAGTTGGTGCTGGCCGGCCCACGACGACGCCTGGCCACGCTCGGGCGCCATCCTGCCCGACGCCGCCCGCCCCTATCTCGACCTGGGGGCGGGCGAGGCGGCGGCCCAGGCGGCTTGGACCTGGCAGTTGGTGGGGGCCGAGTTGGAGGCCCGCCTGCCCGGGCTCAGGCGCCGCCTCGACCTGGAGTTGGAGCGGCGCGTTCTGGACCCCTTGGAGGGCCGCCGCGACTGGCCCTGGCTGGGCCGCGACACCCCGGTCCACAACTGGAACCCGTGGATCTTGGGCCACGTCCTGACGGCCGCCCTGCGCCTGGTGGAGGACCGCCCCCGGCGGGCACGGCTGGTGCGGCTGTGTCTGGAGGGACTGGACCGCTACGTCGCCGCCCTGCCCGAGGACGGGGCGGTGGACGAGGGCCAGGCCTACTGGTGGCACGGCGCCGGCCGGCTGTTGGAGGCCCTGGCCGTGTTGCGCCACGCCAGCGGCGGGCGGCTGGACGCCCTCGGCCTGCCCCGGTTGCGGCGGACGCTCGGCTTTCCGGCGGCCATGGACCTGGGCGGGGGATGGTGCCTCAACTACGCCGACGCCTCGGCCAAACCGACATCCGAGCAGCCCTGGGCCACGCTCTTCCGTCTGGCCACCTTGATGGGGGAGCCGGCGGCGGCGGCCCACGCCCTGTCCCGGCGGGTGGTTGGGACGCCGGTGGCCGAGTCCGAGGACGGCCTGGCCCGACTGCTGCCGGCCTTGATCGACCAGGCCTGGGCACGGGGGCGGAGGGACGGAGCGGGCGGCGCTGGGGTCGATGGTGACGTTCCGGGCGGTGGGGCTGGCACGGCCGTTCCGAGCGGTGGTGGGGCGGGGGCTTTCGTTCCGGGCGGGGTGATGGGTGTCGCTGTTCGAGGCGCCGGGGTGGGCGGCGTCGTTCCAGGTGATGGGGTGGGTGCTGCCGTTCCGGGTGGCGATGGGGCCGGCGCCGCCGTTCCGGATAGTGGGATTTATCCCTCTGGCGTTGGCCCGGCGGGAGAGGGGCGGACCCTAGGCGGCGGGGGGCTGGAGCGGGCCTGGCCGCGTGACCTCTATTACGCCTCGACCCAGGTCTGGGTGGCCCGGCAGCGGGCCGGCGCGACGACCGACCTGACGGTCTCCGCCAAGGGCGGCCACAACGGCGAGAACCACAACCACTGCGATGTCGGCACGGTCATCGTGGCGCTGGACGGCCGGCCCGTGCTGGTGGACGCCGGCCGCGCCACCTACACCGCCTTGAGTTTCGGCCCCGAGCGCCACCGCCTCTGGGCCAACGCCAGCCAATGGCACAATGTGCCTTTCGTCGGCCGGACGGAGGACGACGGCGGCCAAGGCGTCGGCCGCGCCTTCGCCGCCAGCGGGGCGCGGTCCGGCTGGGACGAGGCTGATAGCTGGTTCGAGTTGGAGCTGGCCGAGGCCTACGCCGTCGGCCGGTTGGCCGCTTGGCGCCGGACCGTCCGGCTGGAGCGGGGCGTGGCGCCGGCCGTCCGCCTGGTTGACGGCGGTGCCTCTCCCGACGATGCCGCCGGCGGCTCTCTTGGCGGGATGGGCGGCGGCGTTCCCCTCGGCGGGCCGGCGATGGAGACGGGACAGCCGCTCCCACAGGCCGTCCAGCCCATGATCGGGAGGTTTGGCCCCGGGCGGCCGGCGGCGGGTCGGGCTCAGGCCGTGATCCACGACGCCTGGCGGCCGGGGCCGGAGGCCGGGAGGTTGGCGGCGGGGGCGGCCCAGGTCGTGATCCACGACGCCTGGCGGTTGTCGCCGGGCGCAGACAGCCGGGTGGAGCTGCGTTATCTACTGGCCGGCCGGCCGCTGGAACTGGGGTCAACGGCTCTGCGGCTGGCCAGCCTGGCCGGCGCCACTTGGGAGCTGGCCTGGGGCGAGGGGCCGCGCGCCCGGCTGGTGGAGCGCCCCCTGGACGACCCGTTGCTGACCCGGGTGTGGGGGGACGGGCTGGTCCAACTGCGCCTGGACGTCTCGGCCTTGTCCCAGGCCAGGGTGATCATCCGGGCGGTGGCCGCGCAAAAGCGAACATAACCGTAAGCCTTGGGCCGTTGTGGCACTAAGGTGGGTCTACCAGAGAGGACGGGGCGATGACCGAGGAAGCCGGGCCGGGCACCCCAGAGCCCAAGGCCTTGGCCGGACCCAGGCGGGAACAGCTGTTGGCCCTGGTGCGACGGCGGGACGGCGCCCGGGTGGCCGACCTGGCGGCGGCCCTCAACGTCACCACTGTGACCATTCGGCGCGACCTGGAGCGGCTGGCGGCCGAGGGCCGAGTGGAGCGCGTCCACGGCGGCGCCCGGCCGATAGACCGGAGCGACCGGGCCGACCGGAGCGCCGCGCCGGCCGACCCGCCGTCCCCGGGCGGGAAGGGGGCCAGGCTGGAGGGCCAGGTGGCCATGCTGGTGCCCGGCCTCGACTTCTACTGGCCGGCGGTGGCGCGGGCGGCCGAGGCCGAGGCCAAACGCCACGGGCTGAGACTGTTGTTGCGGGGGGACTCCTACGAGTCGGTGGACGAGCGGCCGGCCCTGGCCCCGCTGTTCGAGGCGGCGGACGTGCGCGGGGTGTTGGCCGTGCCGAACGTTGAGGGCCAGCGCGCCGGGGAGGTCATCGACTGGATCACGCGCCAGCGGGCGCCGTGCGTCCTGATGGAGCGCGAGGCGGTGGCCCCGTCGCTGCACCGCCCGGTCGAATCGGTGGCCAGCGACCACGCCCTGGGGGCCGAGTTGGCCCTGCGCCACCTCTGGGGCCTGGGGCACCGCCGCCTCGGCTTGGTGGTGTCGCGCAACTCGCCCACCACGCGCAAGATCCGCCTCGGTTTCGAGCGCGGCCAAGCCGAGCTGGGGTTGGACCCGGCGGCCGGTTTCGACGCCCTCATCCCCGACACCCGCACCGCCGGTTTCGCCGCCGCCATCGACGCCGTCATCGACCGGGTCAAGGCCACAGCTGTGACCGGCCTGCTGGTCCACTCCGACCGCGAGGCCATGGGCCTGGTGCAGCGGCTGGAGATCAGGGGGCTGGCCGTCCCCGGCGACCTCTCCGTGGTGGCCTACGACGACGAGGTGGCCGGGCTCTTCACCCCCGCCCTGACGGCCGTCCGCCCGGCCCGCCAGGCCCTGGGGACGGCCGGGGTGCGCCTGCTGGTGGAGCGCTTGTTGGAGCCGGACCGCCCGGTCCACCGGATGACGATCAGCCCGGAGATCTTCTGCCGCGAGTCCACCGCCGCCCCCCACGGCGTCTGAGCCCCGGTCCACCGCTGCTCGACTGCCGAGCGGCCCCATCCGGGCGCGCTGACGGCGGCGCCGACGCTCAGCGGACGTCCAGTCCGCCTTCGCGCCGCCATCACACCCGTGGGACGCCGCGCTCGCCACTGCGCTCCGGCGCGCTGGCGTCGGCGCCCGGGCTTGACGGGCGTACAGTCCACTGTCGCGATGGTCTGGTCGCCGGCCGAGCGCCGGCGCGACGGCATCGCCTCCGGCGCCAGGGTTTGGCCGCCGTGTGGAAGGAGAGAGGCTCATGACACCAGCCACACCCGCTGTCACCGCCTGCGAGCGGCCGTGGGCCGCCGTCTGGTCGATGCTGGTCGGCTTCTTCATGCTGATGCTCGACTCGACCATCGTGTCCGTGGCCAACCCGTCCATCCAGGCCGGGCTCGGCGCCTCCCTGACCGAGACGATTTGGGTGACCAGCGCCTACCTGCTCGGCCTGGCCGTGCCGCTGCTGGTCGCCGGGCGCCTGGGCGACCGCTTCGGCCAGAAAGCGGTCTTCATGCTCGGCATGGCGATCTTCGCCCTGGCCTCCCTGGTCGGCGGGTTCGCGCCCAACGTCACCGTGTTGATCGCCGCGCGCGCCATCCAAGGCATCGGCGGCTCGCTCATGTCGCCCCAGACGCAAGCGGTGATCGTCCGCATCTTCCCGCCCGAGCGGCGGGGGGCGGCCATGGGTCTGTGGGGCTCGGTCTCCGGCATCGCCATGCTGGTCGGCCCGATCCTGGGCGGCGTCCTGGTGCGACAGGCCGGCTGGCAGGCCATCTTCCTCATCAACGTTCCGGTCGGCCTGATCGGTCTGATCCTGGCCGCCCGGCACGTCCCCAGGCTGTCGACCAGCCGTCCCAAGTTCGACTGGCTGGGGATGATCTTGTCGGGCCTCGGGGTGCTGCTGGTGGTGTTCGGTTTGCAAGAGGCGGTCAGCCGCGACTGGGGCAGGGTGTGGGGGCGGGTGACCATCGGCCAGCTGATCGCCGCCGGGGTCGTCCTGCTGGTGGTCTTCGTGGTCTACCAGGCCAAGGCGGCCGCGCCGCTCATCCCGCTGCGGCTGTTCCGCGACCGGGACTTCGCCTTGTCCAACGGCACGATCTTCCTCATCGGCGTCGGCATCGCCGGCCTGACCCTGCCGATCTTGTACTTCATCCAGGTGGCGCGCGGCCTCAGCCCCATCATGTCCGCCTTTTTCCTGATGCCGACCGCCGTGGTCGGCGGAGTGCTGGCGCCGCTGGTCGGCGGCCAGATCGTCGCCCGGCTCGGCGCCAGGCGCGTGGCTTGCTTCGGGCTGATCGTCATGGCCGCCTCGCTGGCCTGGGACGTCGTCTACTTCACGCCCACCTCGAACATCTGGCTGGTCATGGCGCCCGGCGTGACCATCGGCGTCGGCAACGCCTGTATGTGGAGCCCCGTGGCGCTGTCGGCCACGCGCCACCTGTCCCCTCAGGACGCGGGCGCGGGAGCGGGCGTCTACAACACCGTCCGACAGGTCGGCTCGGCGCTGGGCGCGGCGGCCATGAACACGCTCATGAACGCGCGCCTGGTGGCGCACGGCGTCGACCCGAGCCTGGCCGGGAAGCCGACGGGCGCCCTGACGCCGGCACAGTCGGCGGCCTTCGCGCAGGCCATGGGCGACTCGATGTGGCTGACCGCCTCAGTGTTCGCCGCCGCCGCCGTCCTGGCCGCCTTTCTCACCGGGCAAGCCGGACGCGCGAGACGATGACCCGGTGGTGGTCGGCTTCAGCAGCTAGGCGTACCCGTCACCGACGCTCATCAAAGGCGTCGAAACCGTCACCGCGCGCCACCTCCCGCGCGACGGGTGTGGCCCAGCCGCTCGGCGGTCCGCCGACCAGACAACCCCTCACTCTTAAGCCCCTGTTCTTTGGTCATCCGGCAGGCTCGTCAGGTCGGCGGGTTGTCCTCGGACTTGACCAGTTCGGCGTCCAGGTAGGTCACCAGCAGTTCCTCCGCCTCCTGGCCAACGTGATCCAGGGGCACGATGGCGTCGTCGGGCGAAACCTCGTCTTCGTCCGCCGACTCGGGGTCGGGGCGGTCGTCGGGCGGGCCGGTCGGGGGGCTGGCTGGGGTTGGGCCTAGACGACTCTGCCGGGTCGGGTCGGCCGATGGGGGACTGGCCGGCGAGGAATCGGCCCCGGCGGGCGGCCGAGGATCGATCATGCCGCCCGCTGCGAGCCGGTCCGGCTCCGAGGCGGCCGGGCCGGTCGGTCCGGGGTCGGTGACGGCGGGAGGCGGGTCGGTCGGGATCGGCGGGTCGGTCGGGGACGGGTCGGCCACGGGGGCCAAGCTTGGTCGGCTCGGACGCTCTGGCGGCCGTTCGTTCGTTCGCTCGGACGCCCGTTCGTTCGGCCGACCGCCCGTTCGCTCGGCCGGCTGGTCGACCGGTCGGGCGAAGGCTTCCGCCGGTCCCCCGCCGGCGGTTGCGACGGTGGCTGGGGCTCGGGTCTGGTCGGTGCTGGGGGCGACGATTTGGCCGGTCATCGGCTCCGGGGTCATCGGCTCCGGGGACGGCCCCACCGCCGTCAGCGGCGGGCGGTCGTCGCGCGTCCCACCGCTCCGGGGGGTCTCGGGGGCCTCTCCGGGCAGGACCGTCAGCACACCCTCGGCCCGAGGCGGCGGATCGGTCTCCAAGCGACTGCGGACCGCCAGCTCGACGCCGAGCGAATCGATGATGACCTGGCGCAGGTCGTCCTCGCCCCGGCCGACGAAGTTGATCCGGGCGCCCGGATTGGCGAAGGTCAGCCACAAGACCTTGCCCATTATCAACTCGGTCACCTGGGCCTGCTGCAGGCCGAACCAAGTGAACTTGCGACGCTGCTTGACCAGATCGAGGATGGTGGGCCAGTGGCGGCGGATCTCGGCCACATCCATCGCCCCCGGCTGGCCGGGCGGGCCGGCTGGCCGATCAGGCCGTCCCCCGGTCTGGTCGGGAGAGGCCGGCGGGCGCTCCGAGGCGGCCGGGGCACCGCTCGGGACTGGTCCGGGGCCGGCGGCGGGGGCGTCGCCCGAACCCGATCCGAGGTCGCCTGAGGGGGCGTTGCCTGAACTAGGTCCGGGGACACCTGAAGGGGCGCCGGTCGAGTTTTGGCCGAGGATTCCGGCGAAGCCCGTGCCGGGGTCCGGGGCGGGCGCTCGGCCCAGGCCCGGATCGGCGGCGGCGCGGGCGGATCCAGAAGCTGGACCGGGGCCGGCGTGGTCGGGGAGGAGACCCTGGTCGGCCGGAGCGCGACCGTCGGGTACGCCTCGAGGGCCGGTCGTGGCCGGCCCATCGCCTAGGCTCGGTTGACCCATCAGCCGGGGTGCCAGCGACCCGGACTGGTCGTCCGCCGACCCCTCCGGCGGGCCGGCGGGCCTAGGGTCTGCGGTCGACCGGTCGCCGGTTTGAGATCGCCAGGGTCTTCCCGCGGTCGAGCCGTCTGCGCGGTTGTCGCCCCCAGCCGGCCAAGGCCTTTCGGGGGTCGGGCCGTCGGTTGGAGTCGCCCAGTCCGGCGGCGGCTGGTTCGGCCCCTCCCCGGCTGTCGCGCCGCCGCCCGGGCCGCCGGCCGGCGCCTGGGTCCTGGTCGATCCGCCTCCCCAAGCCGCCGCCGGAGTGGCCCCGCCGCCGGTCGCGGGCATGTCCAGGCGGCGCTCCAGGCGGTCCAGCCGGGCGTGGACGCCGCGACCGCTGACGTCGGCCCCGGGCAACAGCAGGCGGGCGCACATCAGCTCCAGTTGGAGGCGGGGGGCGGTGGTGCCCCGCATGGCCGTCAGGCCGGCCGCCAAGACCTCCGCCGCCCGGGTCAGCTCGCCCGGGCCCAGACCCTTGGACTGGGTCAGGTAACGGTCGGCTTGGTCCTGGGAGACGTCGATCAGGCCGCTGGCGAAGGCGTCTGGGACCGTGCCGACAATAATTAGGTCGCGCAGGCGGCTCAACAGGTCCTCGGCGAAGCGGCGCGGCTCCTGGCCGGCCTCGACCACCTTGTCGACGGTGGCGAAAACACCATGGGCGTCGCCGGCGGCCAAGGCGTCGACGAACTCGTCCAACAAAGAGTCCGGGGTGTAGCCGAGCAGGGCGGAGGCCTGGGCGTAGCCCACCCCGTCCACCCCGGCCGCGCCCAACAACTGGTCCAGCACCGACAAGGCGTCGCGCACCGAGCCGGCCCCGGCCCGCACCACCAGGGGAATGACTCCGGGCTCGACCACCACCTGTTCGCGCTGGCAGATCCGGTTGAGGTAGTCCCCCAACAGGCGCGGCGGCACCAGCCGGAAGGGGTAGTGATGGGTGCGGGAGCGGATGGTGCCGATGACCTTGTCCGGCTCGGTGGTGGCGAAGATGAACTTGACGGGCGGCGGCGGTTCCTCGACCAGTTTGAGCAAGGCGTTGAAGCCCTGTGTCGTGACCATGTGGGCCTCGTCCACGATGTAGACCTTGTAGCGCGACTGGACCGGCGCGAAGAAGGCCCGCTCGCGCAGGTCGCGGGCGTCGTCCACCCCGCCGTGGCTGGCGGCGTCGATCTCGATGACGTCGATCGAGCCGTTGCCGCCGGTGGCCAGGTCGCGGCAGGAGTCGCACTCCCCGCAGGGGTCGGGCGTCGGCCCCAGGCGGCAGTTCAGGGCCCGGGCCAGGATCCGGGCCGAACTGGTCTTGCCGCAGCCCCGAGGCCCGGAGAAGAGGTAGGCGTGGTTGACCCGGTTGTTGGTCAGGGCGCGGCGCAGCGGTTCGGTGACATGTTCTTGGCCGATGACATCGGCGAAACGATCGGGCCGGTAACGCCGGTAGAGGGCCAGCGGCGGCTCCGCCGCCGGGATGTTGACCACGGGGTTGTCGGGCACAAGGCTGCCGGTGATGGTTTCGACCAGGGGAATGTCGGCCGCAGTAATACCCACCACGGTGTTGTCAGGTATAAGAGCGTCGGCCACGGTGTTGTTAGCCGGTGAGTCCGCGCCGGTCGTGGTGTGGTCGATCACAATGTTGTCGATCACGGAGTTGTCGACCGTAGGATCCTTGTCGGCGGCGCTGCTTTCAATCGCAGGGTTGTCGGCTGTCGGGTCCGTGTCGGTTTCGGCGGCGTTACTCCCGGGGTCGTCGTTGGGGGTGATGTCGGCCACGGGGTTGTCGGCCGTCGGCTTCGGGCCGGTCGTGGTGGTGTCGGTTAGGGGGTAGTTGGCCGGAGCGGTGGCCATGGGCTTGTCGACTGGCTGGTCCGCGCTAGTCGTGGTGATGTCGGTCCCGGGCTCAGCGGTCGTGGGGAAGTCGGCCGTCGGCTTCGTGTCGGCCCCGGGGTCGTCGGCCGTGAGGGTGTCGATCAGGGGAGCGTCGGCCGGTTCGGGCTGGCGGGGCTTGGGCTGACGAGGCTTGGCCCGCCGCTTGGCCGGCGTCGGCGCCGCGACCTCGGGCAGGGAGAACAGAGAGGCCTCGTCCGGCGGTCTGGGGTCGGCCCCATCCGGGGTCTGGGCACCAGGCTCGGCGTCGAGGTCGTTCATGAGCCCAACCATACGGCCCCGGTGCGACAACGACGAGCCGCCCGCCGCGAGGCCCCTTCCCCTTGGGTCTCGCGACGGGCGGCTGAGAGATGGTCAGACCAGGCGGCGGATGGCGCTGATACTCGCCAGGTCGATCTTGGAATAGATGATGCCGACGCCGTAGGTCGAGGCGTGGACGACTTGGCCGTCGCCGACGTAGATGGCCACATGGCTGATCGGGCTGTAGTAGAAGACCAGATCGCCGACCTGGACATCGGCCCGGTTGACCGGGTAGCCGTAGGCGGCCTGGGCGTCGGCCACCCGCGGCAGGTTGACGCCGACCGAGGCGTAGGCCGCTTTGACCAGCCCGGAGCAGTCATAGCCCAAGGGGCCGTTGCCGCCCCAGACATAGGGTCCGCCGACCTTGGAGCGGGCGAAGTCGACCGCCCCCTGGGCCCGGTTGTCGGCCGCCGACGGGGCCTGCGCGGACAGGTAGTCCCCGGACACCCAGCGGGCCGTTCCCTGGTAGATGATCTGGCGCCACGAGCCCTCGGTCTGGCCGGTGAGGTCGACCTTCTGGCCCCGGGCCAGCAGGCCCACGATGGCGGCGGCACGGTCGGGATTGGCCCGGACGTTGAGGGCGTCGGTGGTGTAGAGCTGGCCGACCACGGCCGGCGGGTCGGCCGCCGTCGGGCCGGTCTGGCTCAACTCCGTGACGTATTGGACCGCCACCCAGCCGAGTTGGCCGCGCCACAACACCGGCAGGCGACCGTTGTTCTCGGCCCCGGTGACGTCGAGGGTCGAGCCGGAGGGGATAACGGTCAGGATCATGGCCTCCAGCGAGGCGGCGGCCCGCAGGTTGAGGTCGGCCGCGGCCCGCTTCTGGGCGATGACGGTCGGCGCGGCCGGCTTCTCCGGCTCGCCCGTCTCCGGGGCGGCCGGGCTCGGGTCGGTCGTCGGGTCGGCGGTGGCTGGCGGCTCCACAGCGGTGGTGGGCGCGGCCGGGTCCGGGGCGACGGTGGTGGGGTCGGCGGGTTGGATCGGGTCGGGCGTGGCCGTCGTCTCGGGGGCGGCGGGGTCGGTCGCGCCCGTCGCCGGATCGCCCGTCGTCGGACCGCTGGTGTCAGCCGGCGCCGGGTCGGGTTCGGCCGGCGGGGTCACAGCGGGGTCGCCCGTCGCCGGGTCGGTCACGGGGGACTCGGGCTCGGGCGCGGTCTGGCCCGGCTCGACCACGGCGGGGTCGGTCGCGGCCGGCGCCGCCTCGGAGTCCAGCCAACTGGAGGCCACCCAAGCGCGCTGGCCGTCGTACCAGACGATCTGGGCGAAACCATTCGACACCACTCCGGTCAGCGTCACCTTGGCGCCGCTGGGCAGGGTGTCGAGGCGGGCGTGGGAGGTGCTGGGGCCATTGCGCACATTGAGCGCGGCCGTGGTCCAGGTCTGGCCGCTGGGGCCGTCCGACAGTGACGGCGTGGTCGCGCCCGTCAGGTACTGGCTGGAGATATAGCCCGTCCGGCCGCCGTAGTCGACCGGGGTCCAGCCGTCCTGGGACGCCCCGGTGGCCACGATGGTGTAACCCCAGGCGACGTAGCCGATGATGGCCCGGTCGGTGCTGGGGCCGGAACGGACGTTGACCGTGGTGGTGGCGGTCAGGGTCTCGTGGGCCGCGGCCTGGGGGGCCGCTATCAGCCCCACCGCCATGAGGCCGCTCACAGCCACGGCGATGACCGGGCGCGTCCACTGCTTCACACTGGTCTCCTTCACGGGTCGAGCTTGGGGAAGCCCGTCTAGGTCCGACCCCAGATCCACCGCCTCTCAGCGTTGAGCTTGATCGCCTGGCCGATGATCGGCGGATCGGGTCTAGGCCGAAACTACGTCCGACCAGGCCTTTGAGCCAAGACCCGGCGGTCGTCAGAACTCGTTTCGGCCCCGGCCCGGACCCGTTCCCACCTAAATGACAAGGTTGTGGTTCAGGCGGGCTGGTTATAATCGCTCCATGGCCGTTGACATTTCCGACCAGGAGTTCGACGAATTGGTGGCCGAAGCCCTCGACACGATCCCGGAGCGGTTTTGGGACCGGGTCGATAACGTTGTCGTGCTGGTTGAGTCCACACCCCCCTCAGATGAACCCGACTTGCTTGGCTTCTACGATGGAACCCCCTTGTCGGAACGTGATTCGTGGTATTCGGGGGTGCTCCCGGACCGGGTGATGCTGTTTCGTGAGCCGCTGAAGGCGATGTGCGCCGACCGGGCGGAATTGGCGGAGGAGATAGCCATCACGGTGGTGCATGAGATCGGTCATTTCTTCGGTTTCGAGGACCACGATTTGGACGATCTGGGGTGGGGCTGACCGGCGGCCGGCCGGCGGAGCCGGAACGGGTTTCTCAACCCTGACGTGAGGGTTCACGGCCTAGGGGTTAGCGGTCCGAGGTCAAGGCGCGGGCGCCCAGCCCGTGGTGCTCCCGGGGACTGGCCTGGGGTTAGCGGTTCGAGGTTTGGCCTGGGGGTTCACGGTCCGAGGTCTGAAGCACGGGCTGGCGGCGGTGGCGGCCCGGAGACTGGCCTGGGGTTTCACGGCCCGAGGCGGCGGCGGGCAGGGCCCAGCTGTGGCCGGCGTCCGACACCCAGGTGGCGCAGGTCCCCAGCCCGTCGGCGGGCAGATAACCCGACAACAGGTCCGCCAGCCGCATCGGCTTGGCCCCCGTGGCCCGGGCGACGGCCTCTCGGGCGGCCGGGTCGGGGCAGCGCACGGCGACGGCGGCCAGCCGCCCCCAGACGACATTGACCGCCAAGGTGGCGACGGTCGCCGGGTCGAAGTCGGCCGCCACCACGACCAGGCCGGTCTCCGCCCGGCGGCAGCGGGCCAGGGCGGGCCACAGTTGGCGGAAGGCTGTGATCTGCTCGGCCACTAGGACCAAGGGATGGTCCAACACGGCCCAGCCTCTGGCCCGGTCGGTCACGAAGCGGTCGTCGGCCCAGCCGCCAGCCAGAGCTGAGCCCAGGTCAACCGATGATCGGTGTGGCTCAGTGGTCGAGAATCGGTAGATCTGGGCTGAGGCGGGGTCGACCCGGGTTCGCGGCTCAGCCCGGTCGTGGTCTGCGGCGGTACGGGCGGCGGCCTGGTCCCCAGGAGGTTCGGGGGTGGGGGAGGCGGGTTCGCCGGCTCCATCGCCGTCGGCCCAGTCGTGGTCGGCGGCGGTTGGGCGCTGAGGCTCAGGCTCGTGGCTGGCGGCGGGTGAGCCCTGGGGCTCAGACTCGGGGGTGGCGGGACGGTCGACCGCCGGGTCGGCCCGGTTGTGGTCGTTGGCGGGTGGGCGTTGGGGCTCAGGCTCGGGGGTGGTGGGATGGTCGGTCGCCGGGTCGGCCTGGTTGTGGTTGTTGGCGGGTGGGTGTTGGGGTTCAGGTTCGGGGGTGGTGGGATGGTCGGTCGCCGGGTCGGCGGTGGTGTGGTCGTCGGGCAAGACGTATTTCGGTTTCAGATCTCGCTCCAGGCCGGGGATCGGCCGTTCGGGGACCGCGCGCAACACGGCCTGGCGGCGGCGCCGGCGGCGTTGGTCGGACCAGGCTGCGCCTAGCAACGCGGCCGTCGCCGCCAGGCCCGTGACCGCCAGCGCCCACCAATCCATGCCCCCAGTCTGGCAGTCCAGCCGCCGCTCCGGCCGGGCCGCCCGTCCTCACCCGGCGCCGGCGCGGTGACCTACGACTTCAAGCTGGCGGCGATGCCGGGTCGCCCGTCCCCGCCCGGCGCCAGCGCGGCCGGTCTGCGTCATCCCGGACTCGCTCCGGCCGGGTCGCCCGCCCCCACCCGACGACGGGAAGGCTGGTTCGCTTGTGAGGTGGGTGTCTAATCCGACGGCGGGGCTGTGGCTGGCGCTGAGGTTATGGCTGGCGCTGAGGCCGTGGTCGTGGTCGTGGCTGGCGCTGGCGCTGAGGCCGTGGTCGTGGCTGAGGCCATGGTCGTGGCCGGGGCCGGGGCGATAGGGCCGCCGGCCAGCCAGGCGCCGATGGCGGTGGTCAGGGGGATGGCCGAGACCAGGCCGACCGAGGCCACCAGGATGGCCACCAGTTCGGAGGCGATCTCCTCGAAGGTCAGCAGGTCCATGACCGTGTGGTCGAGGGTGGAGGCCAGGGCCAGCAGACCGAGGGCGGAGCCGACATAGGCGAAGGCGATGGTGTACACGGTCGAGGCGATGTGGTCCCGGCCGATCCGCATCGCCCGGGCGAAGACCGCCCGCCGAGTGGCCGTCGGGGCGGCCGCCCGCAACTCCCAGACGGCGGCGGCCTGGGTGATGGTGACATCGTTGAGCACGCCGATGCCGGCCAAAACCATGCCCGAGAGCAAGATCCCTTTAAGGTCGAGGCCGGGCACGGCGTAGGCCAGGGCCATCAGGTCGTCGTGGGCCATCGGCGTCAGCCGGACGGCCGGGATGGCCCACCAGGCCAAGGTCGCCACCACGGCCGTGCCGGCGAAGGTGCCGAGCAGGGCGGTGGTGGTTTTGACCGAGACGCCGTGGGCCAGGTAGACGATGATGAACAAGGCGGCGGCGGCCGTGGTCAGGACCACCAGCAAAGGATTCTTCCCCGCCGTCAGAGCCGGCAGGAGGAAGAACCAGACCAGGGCCATGCCGCCGGCCAGTCCGGCGATGGCGGCCAACCCCTTGAGGCGGGCCACCGCCACCACCACGACCACCATCAAGGCCGCCAGCCCCAACAGGGGCCAGCCGCGATAGAAGTCCATGAAGGCGTAGGTGGCTTGGTCGGAGCCGGCCACCGGCGGCAGTCGGACGGCCCGCACATGGTCCCCCAGCTGGATGTCGGAGAAGAAGACCTCCGGGTTGGCCTGGAGCACGACCTCCTGCCCGCCGTCGTCCAAGCGCAACCGGATCTGGCCCCCCGACCCGGCATCGGGCTCGAGGGCCACCACCACCCCCGGCGTCAGGGTCACCCCCTCGGCCAGGTAGGGCCGCTTGGCCACGGTCTCGTCGGCCGTGGGCCACAACAGGGCCAAACCGATCAGCGTCAACAACCCCAACACCCCCATGGCCAGCCCCAGGACCAGACGGGTGGAGCGGGGGGCCGGGGCGGTCGCGCCCAGGTCATGGCTATGGGAGTGCATCCGCCCACTATTCCATCAATTCCCGCCTCCTGGGCAACGGCAAGCTGCCCCACCGGGAGTGAGTCCGCCCACGGTTCCATCAATCCCCGCCCGGGCGGGCCCGACTGGGCCGCTGCGGGGGCTGTGCCAGTCTGCCCCGCGTCACTCCTGGTCCGTGCCCTATCTGTTTCGGTCCACCCCGGTCTGCCCCGACTCCTCGATTCGCCCCCGGTCCGCTTCGGGTGTCGCTCCCAGCCCGCGCCCGGTCTGCCCCGGGTCACCTCGGTCCGTCTCGTCTGGGCGCGTGGTCGGTCCGGGCCGTCTCCGGTTTGCTCCGGTCCACGCCCGGTCCGTCAGAGGCGTGGTCGGGCCGGGGTACACTCGTGACGCCCCTATAGCTCAGCGGTAGAGCTGCGGACTTTTAATCCGTAGGTCGCGGGTTCGAATCCCGCTGGGGGTACCGGCTGTGATTCCCGCTCTGACTAGGGCGGGAACCGCCGTCCCACGAGGGGATTCACGACAAGCCGTTTGCCGCTCGACACCGCTCAAAACCGGTCTCTGGGGGTTCCGCTAATGCACGGGGGGCGCACGACGCGCTAGACTCATCCCCATGGGCCGACGCGCTTTTGGGACTCTCCGCAAACTCCCCTCCGACCGCTGGCAGGCGTCCTACCTCGGCCCCGACGGTAAGCGTCACAACGCCTCGTCGACGTTCACGACTAAGAAGGCCGGCGATGACTGGCTGACCCGGGTCGACGCCTCGATCCAGACCGGGGACTGGTCGCCGACGCCCGAACACGCCAAGACGCTCACCGTCCGCGCCTACGCCGACATCTACCTGGCCAGACGCAACCTCCGGCCTTCCACCGTCGACGGCTACCGCAAACTCCTGGACGGCCTGATCTTCCCACAATTAGGCGATGTGCCGATGGCCGGCCTCACGCCGCCGCTGATACAGCAGTGGCACGACAACCTCAACCCGAAGCGCCGACCGTCCCACGCGGCCAACGCCTACTCGCTCCTGTCGGGTTTGTGCAACATGGCCGTCCGCCAAGACCAGCTACTCAAGACCAACCCCTGCGCGATCAGGGGGGCGGGCCGCAAGACCGTCGCCCACGAGGTGATCCCCGCCACCGAGCTGGAGGTCGACCTGATGGCCGAGGCCATGCCCGGGCGCTGGCGGCTGGCCGTCCTCATCGCCGCCTGGTGCGGACTGAGGCAGGGCGAGATCCTTGAGTTGCGCCGTGGCGACATCGACCTTAAAGACGCCTGGATCAAAGTCACCCGCAACGCCCCCCGGGTCCACGGTCAATCCATTCCAGGCCCGCCCAAGACCAAGAAAGGCGTCCGCGACGCGCCGATACCCCCGTTCCTGGTCCCCGCCTTCGAGCACCATCTTGAGACCTTCGTCGGCCCCGGCAAAGACGCCCTACTGTTCACCGCCGCGCCCCTGGTCAAAGCCCGCGTCCCCGTCGCCGCCCGCGTCCCCGCGAACACCCCGGGCACGAACCACCTCTCGCCATCCACGCTCCAAGACTGGTGGGAGAAGGCCCGGGCCGCAGCCGGCCGCCCCGACCTCCACTTCCACGACCTCCGCCACACCGCCCTGACCTGGTGGGCGCAACACGGCGCCACCACGGGCGAACTCCAAGCCCTAGCCGGACACGAGAACAGCCAAATCGCCCTCAGGTATCAGCAAGCCACCCGCGAACGCCTGAAAGCCCTAGCCGCCACCCTCTAACACGCCGACACGCCGACACCCCCACAACCACCACCAACCCCCACAACTGTGATACTGTCCCCTTTAGCGACCGACAACCATGCCCGCACACCCCCACCACACAACCCTGGACGGCCCCCGACCGCACACCCACGTCAAAGCTTCCAGGAGACACCATGCCCGGACACTGGCAAAACTCCACCCGCCGGACCAGACTCCCCAAAAACTGGCCCACCATCCGAACCACCATCCTCACCCGCGACCACCACCAATGCCAATGGGTCAGAGCCGACACCGGCCAACCCTGCCACCACCCCGCCCGAGACGTCGACCACATCACCCCAGGCGACAACCACCACCCCAACAACCTCCAAGCCCTCTGCCCCTGGCACCACAACCGCAAATCCTCCCGCGAAGGCCACCAAGCCAAGCGCCGACCCAAACCACCACCACCACACCCCGGACTACTCCCCTAACAACCACCATTCACACCCCCCCGGGCGGGGAGGCTCCCCCGGCGTG
Organism: Propionibacteriaceae bacterium; assembly: GCA_031266665.1. Lineage (GTDB taxonomy): Bacteria > Actinomycetota > Actinomycetes > Propionibacteriales > Propionibacteriaceae > WQYJ01. The sequence goes on from JAISAO010000069.1 coordinate 34,282, forward strand.
AGGCCAACATATCGGGGCCGTTCTGCCACTCTGTTTCAGCGCGGGTCTGGGAAGTCGTTTCGAGCCCGTCACGGGTAAGTGTTCCTGTCAAGGAGAATTGTTATGCGAACTGTCGTGTGCGAGTGGTGTGTGGCTCTCCTGGGGTGGGGGAGGCTCTGATGGCCGGGCGGGGGCCGGCGCCGAAGGCGTCACGTTCGCGGGTCCGGGACACGCCCGAACTGACGCGGCTTGTGGCTGGCGGCAAGGCGGTGGGGCGGCCTTTGCCGAAGGGTGTGTTGGGTGTGGGCAAGGATGGTGTCCTGGTGGATTGGCATCCGATGACGAAGCAGTGGTGGGAGCATTGGCGGCGGTCGCCGCAGGCGGCGCGGATGTTGTCCGACCCGGATTGGGATTTCTTGTTGGACACGGCTTTGATGCATCACGCGATGTGGCGTAATCAGCGTTGGGAGTTCGCGTCTGAGATTCGGCTGCGGGTGGCGAAGTTCGGGGCGACGCCGGAGGATCGGATGAGGCTCAAGGCTGAGATTGAGTCGCCGGAGGAGGCCCCGGCCGGCCGGACGGCGGCCGGCGTGTCGTCGCTGGCCGAGCGTCGGGGGCGGCTGTTGAAGGCGGTGTAGGCGGTGCGTCAGGTCATCGCCTCGCCCGGCTTGGACCGGGCTCGTTCGCTGGGGTGGCTGGCCTTGTGGTGGGTTGAGACGTTTGTCGTCCACGGGCCGGGAGATGTGGAGGGCGAGCCGATCCGTCACGGGGATGAGTACTCGGGTTTCATTGTTGATTGTTACGGGTTGGACGGGGATGGGCGGCGGTTGCACGATTCGGCGTTCTTCTCCCGGCCGAAGGGGGCTAACAAGTCCGGGTTGGCGTCTGAGTTGGTGTTGTTCGAGGCCTGTGGGCCGTGTCGGTTCGCCGGTTGGGCGGCGGGCGGGGAGACGTTCACGTTTCTGGGCGAGACGTACACGTATGCGCCCGGCGAGCCGATGGGGAAGCCGGTCTCGTATCCGTTCATACGGATTCTCGCGACGGAGGAAAACCAGACCGGCAACACGTATTTGATGGTGCAGCGGAATTTTGAGCGTGGGCCGTTGTCCGCGTTGAGGGCCTACGGGTTGGACGTGGGGAACACGCGGGTGTTGTTGCACAACGGCGGGGAGATACGCCCTTCGACGGCTGGGGCGGCGTCCAAGGACGGCGGGAAAGAGACTTTTGTTGTCGCCGACGAAAGTCATTTGTACAACACGCGCGAACTGCGGTCGATGTATCGGACGGTGAGCCGGAACCTGGCCAAACGCGGGCGGCGGGCGGAGCCGTGGCTGTTGGAGACGACGACTATGTACGCGCCGGGCGAGGACTCGATAGCCGAACAGTCGTACTCCTACGCGCAGGCCATAGCCGAGGGCAAGGCCAGGCGGGCGCGACTGTTGTACGACCATCGTTGGTCGCCGCTGCCGCAGGAGGAATTGGGCGACGAGGCCAAGTTGAGGGCGGCGGTGGACGAGGCCTACGGCGAGGCGATGGAGTGGAACGACGTCGACGCCATCATGGCCAAGATCTTCGACCCCCGGCACTCGGTCAGGGATTCGATGCGGTATTACTTGAACGCGGTCACGGCGGCCAGCAACGCCTGGGTGACGCCCCAGCAGTTGGAGCCGTGCCTGGTCGGCCGGGACGAGTGGCGTGAGGCGGTCGACCGGGGCCGTGAGACGGACGCCTGGAAGGATGTCGTCTCGGAGGGCGAGCGGGTCACGCTCGGTTTCGACGGGGCCGTGTCGGACGACTCCACGGCTCTCGTGGGCTGCCGCGTTTCGGACGGGTTGTTGTTTCTCGTCCGGTTGGACGAGACGCCGGACGGCCCGGAGGCCGTGGGCTGGCGGGTGGACGAGAAGGCGTTCGACGCGGCCGTGGCCGGGGTGTTCGCCCGTCAGAAAGTCGTCGGGTTCTTCGCGGACCCGCCCTATTGGCAAGACTCGATAGACCGGTGGGAGACCGAGTTCGGGGACGGGCTGAAAGTGAAGGCCGGAGCCCAGTCCGCGCTTAAGTGGTGGACGAAGAACGACACGCCGATGGCCGCCGCTTTGAACCGGTTCCACACCGCGATACAGGCGGGGACGGCCCGGATCTTCGCGGACCGGCGTCTGGTCCGGCATTTGACGAACGCCAGGACGTGGAAACGCCGCGCCGGGGACGTCATCGGCAAGGAGGCGAAGGGCTCGCCGTTGAAGATCGACGCGGCCATGGCCGCGACCCTGGCCTACGAGGCCAGGGCTCATCACCTAGCCAAAACCGATCCGGGCAAGACGTGGTTCGCGCCCGCCCGGATCGGCCGCGACAGTCCGGCCGAGACGACCGCCCGCGCGGGGGTGTGGGGACTATAAGGAGCATCGGATGATCGACAACGCCGCCTTGGACAAAGTCCGTGAGGCCTTGGGGCCGATGAACCCCGAGTCCGGCTCTATCGAGGCCGGCGAGATCGCCACCGACGCGCTTGTCCTGGTCCGCACCCGCCCCGTGGGCGACATGAACGAGTCCGGGCTCGTCGTCCTCGTCACGGACGGGACCGACTACATCACCAGGGTTGGTCTGCTCCGGTGGGCGACCCTGCTGGCCGAAGACATGAGGGGAGGCCCCGATGATTGACCCGTCCGTCCCGGGGACCGCCGACTGGTGGCTGCACCGGCTCGCGACCAGGCTCGGAGAGTCGTTCCCCCGGTTGAGGACGCTCCGAGACCGCTACCAGGGCACCGAGCCGGTGCCGGACGGCGGCGCCGAGACGATGCGGGACGCCTACCGGCGGTTCAAGGACCTGGCCCGGTTGAACGTCGCCTCCCTGGTCGTGGAGGCCGTCACGTCGCGGCTGCAACCGGATGGTTTCCGGTCGGCCGGCGACGACGACGCGGACGGCGACGACGGGGCGACCGCCAGGTGGGAGCGGCACCATATGGCCGTCCAGGCCCGGGACTTGTTCACGGACATGGCCGTTTACGGGTCCGGGTTCGCGCTCGTGGACGACGAGACCGGGGCCATTTCCACGCTCGACCCGTGGCTGACCGTGGTGGAGCCAGTCAGGGGCTCCCCGTCCCGGCCGCGCGCCGCCCTCACCGCCGGGTGGGACCCGGTAGACGGGGCCGACCGTCTGATCGTGTTCTGGGAGGACGACCGGGTTTGGGCGCGCTCAGCGATCCGACGCGGCAAAGTCTCTTGCGTCCCGGACTCCGGGGCCAAGTGGCTTCCCGGCAAGACATGGGAGTGGGAGGAGGACGCGAGGCCGGTGGGTTTGTCGCAAGTCCCGGTGGTCCCGTTCGTCGCCAAAGGCGGGTTGGGGCAGTTCGAGCGGCACCTCGCCAGCCTGGACCGCATCAACCACACCATCTTCCAACGCCTGTCCATCACCGTGATGCAGGCTTTCCGGCAGCGTTGGATCTCCGGGGACCTGCCCGACCTCTACCCGGAGGGGCATCCCAAGGCCGGCCAGAAAATCGACTACGAGGCCATTTTCCGCGCCGGCCCGGCCGCCATGTGGCGGCTCCCCCCGGGGACGAAGGTCGAGGAATCCGCGTACACGGACGTCACGCCGTTGCTGACGGCGGTCAAGGACGAGTTGAAACAGCTCGCGTCCGTGTCTCAGACGCCGCTTTATATTCTCGACCCGGAGGCGGCCATGGGGTCGGCGGCGGGCGCGTCGGCGTCCCGGGAGACCCTGGTGTTCAAGGTCGAGGACTTCCAGGCCCGCGCCGGGGACTCGCTGGTCGCGGCCATGGCTTTGTCGTTCGAGGCGACTGGGGAGCGGAGCGACGGGCTGCGGGTGGTCTGGGCGCCCGCCGACCGGGCCTCCCTGTCGGAGAAGGCCCAGGCCGCGTCCCAGGCGAAAGACTCTCTGCCGAGACGGATGGTCTGGCGGAAGATTTGGCAGTTGACGCCAGCCGAGATGGCGCAGGCCGAGCAGGACGCCGCCGACGAGGCCTTCGAGGGGGGCGACGATGGTCAGCCTCGCCAAGCTGAGTGACGCCCACGCCCGCCAGTCCCAACAATTGGCCGGGAGGCTCACAACGGCCTTGTGGCGGCTCTGGTCGGCCCTGCCGGACGGCGGATGGTGGGACGACACCCGGACGTGGCGGATCGCCGCCGAGTCGGAGAGACTGGTCGCCGCCGGGTTGCGGACCGGCCGCCGCCAGGCCCGGTCCTTCGCCGTCAAAGCCCTCATCTCGGCCGGCGTGCCCGCCAAAACCATGCCGCCCGTCTCCGACATCTACCCCCGCCACGGCGTGACCCTGTTGGAGGTTTACCGGCGGCCCGCCGCGCAATACCGGTGGGCCGCCTCCCAGGGGCGCGACGGCCGGACGGCCGCCAAAAACAGGCTTGAGTCCCTCGTCCGCGACGACCTGGCCGCCGCCATGCGGAGGGTAGAACGCGACACCTATAGCCGATCGGACAAGGTGATCGGCTGGCGGCGGATCATCCACCCCGAACTGTCCCTCGGGGGGACTTGCGGGCTGTGCGTGGTCGCCGCCGACCGGATCTACAAGGTCCGCGACCTGATGCCGTTGCACGACCGCTGCAACTGCCTCCCAGCCCCGGTGACGGCCCGCTCCGACCCCGGACTGAGACTCAACCAGACGGACCTGGACCGGCTCTACGACGCCGCCGGCGGGACGGACGCCGCCCGGCTGAAACGAGTCCGTGTCACCGAGAACGGCGTGATCCACGAGCCCGAGACCGAGACGAGTGGCGGCCGAGGCGGCGGGTCTGGTAAACCTCCCGTCGTGCCAACTCCGTCGCCCGAGCCCGACGATAAACCCAAACGCTCGCCCTGGGGCGAGGAATGGGGGAAGCGCCAAGCCGCCCTCGGCCTCAACACGGGAGGCGCGATCCTGTCGCCGGACGACATCCGTGGCATGGAGCGGTTCGCGGCGCTCAAACCCGATGCCCCGCTGGCGGCCCGTGTCAAGTGGATCGCGCCCGGCCCAGGCGCGAAGACGAGCGACTTCTACTGGATCGAACGTGACGGCCGAGAATGGGAGATGAAATCGCCCAGGCCGGAATCGCTCGCGACCCGCGACGACAGGGGCAGGGCGCGAAAGATCGCGCGCGTGATCGCGGAAGACGCAAGACACAAGGACCGCTTCATCATCGACATTGGAGACATTGCCCTAACCGGCGTGCTGCGCCGTTGTCTTGGGCGCTACAACTTGAACCGGCGCAAGGACGGCGTGAACCTCATTAAAGAACTCGTTGTCATGTCGCGCGGGAAGCTTTACGACATCAAGCTGGCGTAGAAAGCGGGGTGCTGGCCCTCCGCTTTCATCACCATGTCTCAGGTATGTCTGTTATTTCAAGACTCGCAGTGGGTGCGACCCCGCTTCCCCCAGTATAGGCCATCAACCGCCGGTTGGCTATAGAAACGAAAGTAGTCGACGCATGCAACACTCCGAGCTGGGCCCCAGACTAGACGACGGGGGCCACTCCCTGGGCGTCTACAAGGAGCCCGACATGGCCGCCCAGAGGGCCATGGCCGCCCGAGAGGTCGAGTTGGCCGACTTATGGATCGACGCCCTGACCACGGGCGAGACATCGCTGTCGTGGGACGGCCGTGTCTACCAGGTGACGGCCTCCCCGGAGGCGTTGAAGAGCTGGCGCGCGTTGCGGGCGCGTCTGACGGCGAGAACCGCCGCCGAGTAACCCCTGACAAGGAGAAACAATGGCTGACAAGCCGAACATCGCCGCGCCCCAGCACGGGCCGGACATCACCGCGCCCCAGACAGGGCCGGAGACCGCCGAACAGGCTCAGACGGCCGAGCCGGAGGGTTTCCCGGCGGGGACCCCGCTGGCGGAGATGACCGTCGAGCAGCAGGCCGCCTATTGGAAGCATCACGCCCGCCGCCACGAGGGCGCCGCCAAGGCCGCCCGCGACGAGGCCGACCAGCTGCGCAAAGCCGCCCTGACCGACCAGGAGAAAGCCGTCGAGGACGTCAAAGACGCGGCCCGCCGCGAGGGCGAGGCCACGGACCGGTGGCGGCGCACAGCCGTCACCGAGGCTGTCATCGGCGCCGCCAAGGCCGCCGGACGCTACACCACAGACGAGGACAAGGCGGCCGTCGGGGCGCTGTTGTCCATGATCGACCCGGTCGCCCTCATCACCGAAGAGGGCGAGTTGGACCGGGCCAAGATCGAGCAGGCCATCGGCCGCCCCTCGAACGACCCGCCCGCCAGGGGCAGCGGCTACGCCGCGAGAACCGCCCGCCTGCAACCGGGGGGCGCCGGGGCCGGGAGCGTTGCCGCCGCCAAGGCCGCGTTCCTCGAAACCCACCAAAAGAAGTAAACCGTCATTCCACACAAGGAGGAAATGATGCTTGATCTTTCGATCAAGACGACGGCCACGCCCGGGACCGGCGACCACCGCTGGCTACGGACGAAAGACCCGTCCGACTGGACCGTTCCAGTCACCGTCCAAGCCGGCCTATTGCAGGCCGACGTCCATTACGACGCCAACGGCGTCATCCCGTCGGGCATCCCGCTGGGCAAGATCACCGCCACCGGCAAACACGGGCCGTACGACCCCGACGCCGAGGACGGCCGCGCCGTCCTGGCCGGGTTCCTGCTCGACCCCGCCCGACTGTCCTACGACTTCAAGGGGCAGACCACGACCGAGTTCGCCGGGGCGTTGCTCGTCCTGGGCCTGATCGAGACCGCGCTGCTCCCAGTCGCAGTCGAGTTGAACACCCATACGCCGACCACGGGCCAATTCGTGTTCGTCGACGTCGACTACGTCGCCCCCGAGGCGCCGGCCGGGACGGGAGAGTGACATGGCCACGGTCAACACTGATTTCCGCACGCCCGTCGAGTTGACGGGAGTCGCCCGGGGGGCCGTCGAGGCCATCTCCGACGAACTGCCGCTCAACCAGTGGCTGCCGAACACGGACACGGAGACGCTGAGCTTCACCTTCGACGCCTCCGACCGCGCCCAGGATTTGGCGAAGTTCCGGTCGTTCGACACGCCCGCGCCCTACGGCCGGGATTTCGGGTCGGTCCAGAAAACCGGGACGATCCCGCCGATCTCGCAGAAGATGCGCGTCTCCGAGTACTCGGAGCTGGTCTTGGCCGGGCGCACCGGCCAACTCGGCCAGGTCATCGACAAGTACGCCACCGGGTCGGCGCGCGACATCGCGTTCCGGTTGGAGGCGGCCCGCGCCGAGGCTCTGCGCACCGGCCGGATCGTGTTCGACGAGAACGGGTTGAAAGCCACGGTCGATTTCGGCCGCGACCCGTCGCTCGCCCCGACCGGGCTGGCGGGGACCGCCCGCTGGTCGCAGTCCGCGTCAGACCCCATCGCCAACGCGCTCGCGTGGCGGCTGCTGCCGCAGGCGCAGAAACAACCCGTGCCCACGCAGATGCTCGTCACCCAAGACGTCATGGACGCCCTGTCGGTGAACGCGAAGATCATCGCCGCGTATTTCGGGCGGACCGACAACCTCACCTCCCGGATCACATTCGAGCAGGTGCGGCAGACGTTCGCCGGCTACGACCTGACGATCCAGGTGATCGACCAGGCCTACCAGAAGGTCGGTTTGGCGGCGTCGTTCTTCCCCGCCGGCACGGTCATGCTGTTGCCCGCTCCCGGGTCCACGCTGACCGGTGGCGTGCTCGGGTCGACCGAGATCGGCGTGCCCGCCGAGGCGTTGCAACCGTCCTACGGCATCGGCGAGTCGGAGCGGGCCGGCGTGTTCGCGGGCGTGTTCTCCAAGTCGGACCCGGAGGGCTTGGACGTGCTCGTGTCGGCCATCGCCATCCCGGTGGTGGCCCGGCCGAACGCGACCTTCGCCACTACCGTCCTCTGACCACAAGGGGGCCGGGCCGTCCGGCCCGGCCCCCCAGGAGGGTTCAATGGTTGACATCGACTGGGCGGCCGAGATCGAGGCCAGGGCCGAGCCCGGCCTGGCCGGCCGGTTCCCCACGGCTTTCCTCGCCCGGAAGGCCATAGACGCCGCCGCGACCATCGCGGACATGTTCCCCAACGCGGCCCGCCGGTTGAAGACCGGGGAACTGTCCGAGACGACCTACCGGCGGATCGTCTGCGACGCCGTTCTGCGGCAGTTGCGGAACCCCGAGGGCCACCGGTCCGAGAGCGACGGCGTTTACCAGTACACGGCCTCTCAGACCGTCGCCTCCGGGGACCTGTGGATACCCGACAAGGACAAGGCCCTGCTCCAAGGACCCGTGTCGTCGGGCGCCCCGGGGTCGTTCGGGGTCGGCACAGACAGGGGGTGGGGGCGGTGAGCCTGCTCGACCGGGACACCGTGTCCGTGCAACCCCGCAGCCCGGCCGACACGGCCTACGGGCCGGCCCTGGAGCCGTCCGGGGAACCCGTCACCGTGGTCTGCGGTGTGAGGGCCTTGTCCACGTCCGAGACGGCCGCGCTGGGCTACCAGACGAGGGCCGCGATCCGCATACTGGCCCGGGTGTGGCCGGGCGACGGGCATTCCCTCGTCGCCTGGCGGGGCGGGGACTGGGAGCCGGTCGGGCTGCCGCTGCCCAGAACCGGGTCGCCATCCACCGCCCACCACCAGATCGACTGCCTGTACGCCGGGTGATAGTCGTCTACCGGGCCAACTCGAAACGGTTCAACCGGCAGTTGGCCCTCACCGGACCAGTCCAACAAGGACTACGCGCCAAAGCCGAGGCCGTGGCCCAGACGATGCGAGCCCTCGCCGCCGGCCACGGGGGCCTGCCCGCCAAAGTCGCCGTCGAGCACACGCGCGGGAAAGTCGATTGGTTCGCGACCATCCGCCATGAGCACATGTTGTCCATCGAGGTCGGCCACCTGGACGAGGTGTTCGACTCCGGATGGGTCCCGGGCCTGCACATCGCTCGCGACGCCGCCGCAGCCCACAAATAACCCCTTCTAGGAGAAGAAAATGAGAGTCACAGACCCGACGAAGAAAGTCACATACGACGTCCCGGACCCGGGCGTGTACCAGTCGGTGGGCTGGACCGTCGAGCCCGAGGACAGTCCCGTCGAGCCCGAGGACAGCCCCGAGACGCCCGAGGACTCGCCCCATCCGAGACGGAGGACGCGGGGATGAGCCCCGACGGCCTAGACATGTGGGAATGGCTGGACGCCCGCCTCACCGAGGGTCTGCCCGGCATTGACGTCTTGTCCGAGCTGGCCGGGGAGAGGCCCGAGCCGCCCGCCCTCGTCTGGTCGTTCGTCGCCGCCCTGGCCGATCCGGTGGGCGCCTGGGAGGGGACCCTCACGGCCGTCCTGCTGACCACCGCCGGCCAGGCCGGCCAGAACATACGCCGGGTGGCCTCTCTGATCGACGGCTGGGCCACGCCCGGGCCGTTGCACGACACTCAGCGCCTGTCCCTGGTAGGACAACGCTCGAACACCAACAAAACCATTCGACAATTCACGTTCACATACATGATTCAGTGGACCATCTAGAAAAGGAAACACCATGTCATTCAACTCTCTCGCGCCGTTCCGGCCCAAGTTCGGCGGACTGTTCACCGCCGCCGCCAACACCAGCCCGCTGACCGCCCTGGCCCAGTTCACCCCGGCGGGCGCCGGCCCCACCGGTTGGACGAACCACGGCCACCTCTCCCGCTCCAGCCTGCCGTCACGGTCGGCGGACGGCGGCGACGCCCTCTCCCTGGACACCTGGCAAGTCGTAGGCCTGCTGTCCGAGCCCGGCGACACAACCCTGTCGTACGAGTACACGCTGCTCCAGATGGACGCGCCCACGATCTCCGAACTGTCGGCCCTGCACGGCCAGAACGTGGCCCTGCTGGAGTTGTGGTTCTCCGGGGCGAAACGGTTCGCGAAGTGGGTGCCGAACGCGAAAGCCGCTTGGACGCAAGACCCGATGGCCGAGGGCGTGGACGACTGGGCGAACATGAAGTTCACCCTCACCGTCCAGGCTCCCGGCGAGACCCTGAACCTCGCGTCCCTGGCGGACCCCGAGGGCGGCTCGGCCGTGTACCCGTCGCCCGCCAACCCGGTCATGCTGTTGATCGACGACACGGCTTTCACGGCGGCCTGACGTGTCGAACACCAAGAAGGCCAAGAAACCCGTCCCGGGCCTGTCGGAGTATCTGGCGTCCGCGCCGAAGAACGCCGGGATGCGCAACCCCAAAACCCGCGCCCGGCTGCTCAGGCTGTACCCGGCCCTGGAACAACTCACCCAGACGGACACCGACGACATCACCGTCGAGCGGGCCGCCGACCTGACGGAGCAGATCTACGACCTGTGCGCGGCCGTGTTCGGCGACGACTTCGGCCCGTGGATCGAGACCGTGCCCGTCGAATTGCAGGAGGACGCCATGACGGAGTTGTTCTCCAGGGCCATGGGGGGCTTGGGAAAAGGCTAGCCCTCGCCGGCCTGGCCGACGACCACGAGACCGAACTCGTCTTCGACTTCCGCCACCTGTTGGGCATGGGCTGGTGGGAGGCGGTGGAGGGCGACCCCGACGAGACAGACCTGCTCGTCGCCGCCCTGGAGCGTCACCCCCGGTCCATGTACCGGGCGGCCCGGTTGCGGGACACGCCGCACGGCGGCGACGACGACCGGCCGCTCCGCCTGGACTGGTACGGCCTGGACGATTTGACGATCCTCGTCGCCCGGATACACAACATGCTCGCCAAACGCGGGCGTGTGCTGGGACCCGAGACCGCGCCCGACGACGACGAACTAAGACAAGCCGTGTTCACAGTCATGGCGAGACCGGACTAGAGAAAAGGGGGTTGGGATGGCCGGCGACAGGGCGGACGATGTTGTCAGGGTGAGGACCCGCCCCGACTTCACGGGTTTCGACGCCCGGATGCGGAAAGTCACGGGGAAGAGGCGGGAGACCCTGGTCAAAGCCGTCCTCGACGCCCGCGAGGCCAAACAAGACCTCGACAAACTGTTGAAGTCGAAAGCCGTCATCGACTTGGACGCGCGCACGGCCGAGGCCAAGAAGAAACTCGAAAGCCTCCAAACCCAGATCAAAGGCTTGGCGGACAAAAGGGTCCTGATCGACGCGGACATCACCGAGGCCCGGGGACAGGTGAAACGCCTCCAAGCCCAGTTGGCCGAAGCCGACGACAAGGCGAAGATCACGATCAAGGCCGACATCGAGAAAGCCAGGGCCGAGGTCAAACGCCTGACCGCCGACCTCCAGTCCAACCGGTCTGTCACGGCCAAGGTCCAACTCGACGCCCGCAAAGCCAAAGAAGAGCTGAAAGGCCTGGAGGACGACCGGGAAGTCGTCTTGCAGGCGAAGACCGACACCGCCGCCGCCAAGGCCGCGCTGGCCGTGCTCGCCCGCCGCCGGATCGTGAACTTCGTCGTCAAGATCAACAATTTGACCGGGGCCACCGCTACTCTGAAAAACCTCGCCATGGGCCTGTCCGGCGTCAACATGCTGAGAGAGTGGAAACGCGGCCTCGAAAGCATGTTGACGAGGCTGCCCCAGACCACCGTCAGGCTGGCGGCCCTGGCGCCGGCCCTCGCCTCGGTCGCGTCGGTCGGCATGACCGCCCTGGGGTCCATCGGGCCGATAGCCGCGTCTATCGCCCAGATCGGCCCTATCGCCCTCGGAGCAGTCCCCGCTTTGGGGGCTTTGGCCTTGTCGGCGGGCGTGTTGGTGGCCGCGTTCAAAGACTTGGACGCGGAGGACGCCAGCGCCCCGGTGAAAGCGTTCTCGGCGGCGGTGAAAGACGCTAAATCCCAATTGTCGGATATGCGGAAGCGTATCCAGGACACGTTCTTCTCCGCCGGGGGCGACATCGCGGGCACGTTCCGCTCCCTGGTCGACCAGGTGCTTCCCGAGTTGGAATCGGCCACGACGAGAGTCGCCACGTCGCTGGGGGGCACGTTCGAGTCGGTTTTGGCGACGGTGCGGGACGGTTTGTCGGCGGGTGTGTTGGACCAGTTCGGAGAGCACCTTTCCCAGTCCATCGACAATGCCCGGGCCGGCGTCTCCGGGTTCGTGGAGGGCTTGCTGCGGATAGGCACGGTCGGCGCGCGGGTCCTGCCCGACGTGGGAACGTGGATTTCCGACATCGGCCAGCGGTTCGCCGCGTGGACGGTCGACGCCGACATTGAGGGGTTGCTGCGTCGGGCGGCCGAGCAGGCGGGGTTCTTGTGGCAGGCGGTCAAAGACCTGGGCGGGATCATCTCCGGTGTTTTCAGGGCCATGTCCGACTCGGGCGGCGGCCTGGAGAGTTTCTCGTCGACGCTGAAAGCGATCCGGGACGTGGTGGAGTCGCCCGGCTTCCAGGAGACCATGCGGACCATCTTCGCCGGGGCGGCGGCCGGCGCTGCGGCGTTGCGGCTGGCCTTGGGACCGGTCGGGGAGGCCCTCCAGTCCATGTCCGGGCTGATCGGCGGCTCTTTGGAGTCTCTGGGTAAGACTTTCGCGAAAATCGTGGAGGGTATCGCCAGGGCTTTGTCGACGCCGGCCGCGCAGGATGGGATCGCCGCCGCCATCGAGGGCATAGGGCGGTTGGTGGAGGGAATCCCGTGGGAGGCGTTCGGCGGCATCCTCGGCACCATCGGCAAGATGATCGGCGACCTCGGCCCGGTCGTCGGGGACATCATCGCCCAGCTGGCCCCGGCCGTGGACGATCTGCTGGTCGCCATAGAGCCGTTGATACCGATCCTGGGCGACATGATCGTCTCCCTGATGCCGGCCGTGACGTCTCTCATCGAGGGCCTGATCCCGGTCATCGAGGCCCTGGCCCCGGTCCTGGAGGCCATCGCCCCGATCATCGGACCCCTGGCCGACCTGATAGTAAGTATCCTTGTCCCCGCTTTCGCGGACGTCGCCCGGATAATCGAAATCGTCATGCCCGTCATCGAGTGGATGTCCAAGGGCCTGGAGAAACTCATAGCCTTCTGGCAAGACCTGGTGAACGGCGACTGGTCGGACGCCTGGGAGAAACTACAAGAAATCGTGGGCTACGTCTCCGACGCGGTGGTCGCGATCGTGGGCGGGCTCGCCCGGATGGTCGTGAACAAAGCCAAAGACCTCGCACGCGACGCCGGAGCCGCCATCGCCGGATGGGTCGAGGACCTGAAAACCAGGATCAAGGAGGGTTGGAACGACGCCGTGGCCGCCGTCGAACGCGGCGTGCAAGACGCCATCGACTGGGTGCGGTCCCTGCCCCGCAAAGCGGTGGAGGCCCTGTCCGGTATCGGACAGACCCTGTACTCGTCCGGCCGGTCCCTGTTGCGAGGCTTCCTGGACGGCATCACGTCCATGGCCCAGTCGGTCAAGGACAAAGTGACCGACGTGCTCAAGTCGATCCGGAACCTGTTCCCGTTCTCGCCCGCCAAGGAGGGTCCGTTCTCCGGGAAGGGCTGGGTCCTGTATTCGGGCATCTCGGTGGGCGAGGGCCTGGCCAAGGGTATGGAGGCCGCCCGGGCCGAGGTCCGGGCCGGCGCGCTCGGCCTCGTGTCGTCCGCCCAGAACGTCTTCGACGGGCTGAGGCCCAGCCTCAACGCGGACGTGTCGGCGGCGGCCGGCGGCCCCGGAGCCGGCAACAGCCTGACCGTGACTTTCGGGGATGTGACCGTGCGGAAAGAGTCCGACATCAGGGCTATCGCCCAGCAGATCGCGGACGTCCAACTCGGCAAGGCCCAGTCGGCGGGACATCTCGGATTGGGGTTGTCGTGAGGATCAACGGCGTCTCCCACCTCGACATCGGCGTCACATGTCTGGCCGGGTCGGGCGAGTTCGTCTCCCAGACAGACGACACGACCACGGTCATTCCCGGGAGGGACGGCGTGACGTGGATCAGGTCCACGCAGAAACCCCGTGTTTTCGGTGTCACGCTCGTCGCCCGGGCCGCCACACGGCAGGCCCTGGACGACTTGTTGGACGCGACCGCCGCGTGGCTCGTCGGCGACCCCGCCAGGACGGCCCCCGGGCCGGTCCAACTCGTGTTCGACGAAGAGTTTCCCGACCGGGGGTGGACGGCCAGGCTCGTGTCACCCCTGTCCGCCCTCAACGCCAAAGCGACCCGGCGCGTCAAAGCGGTTTTGCAGTTCCAAGCCGACGACCCCCACCCCCACGCCCTGGTGGACGACGTGACCGTCCTGACCGCCCCCGGGACGGTCCCCAGGTTGAAGGGGAACTGCCCCTCGGAGCCGCTGATAGAGATCAAAGGCGTCCTGACGAAAGCCCAAACCGTCACGTTGTCGCTGTGGGGGAAAACAGTCCAGGTCGCCGGGCCGCTGGCGTCGGGCGAGACCATGCGCCTCGACCTCGGAGAGGGCCTGTACACGAAAGTCACACCGTCCGGCGTGTCCCTGTTGACCGGGCAACTGTCGGCGGCGGCGAGGAAGGTGTTGTTCGCCCGTGAGCGGGCGATCTGCCCGGCCGGCGGCGGGCCTGTGACGTGGACGACCACCGGGACGATCTCCCAGGTCCGTGTCGAGTGCAACTCCAGGTGGCTGTGATGTGGTCCGACCGGCTCACCTGGTCCGGGGAGATACCCGCTGACGATCCCACGCTGAACCCTGTCGCCCTCTGCCGCATGGAGGATTATCAGGGCAACGCCGACTGGTCGACGTTGATCATCAAGGATGCCGTCAACCCGTCAAGGGTGTGGCAGGGCGTGAATTTCAACGCCTCGACGGCGAACCTGCCCCGGCAGGGACAGTGGCAGCGCCAGGCGACGATCAACCGGGGCAATCTCAACACGGAGAAGACCAGCCTCAAACTGCCTTTCTTCCCCGGACTGTGGCCCAGCTCGGGGAAACTGTTGGTGGCCTTGTGGGCGGCCCCCCGGTTCTCGTCCCAGTCGAACTCGGACGGGACGACGGCGACCGACATCCCCCTGATGTCCACCCGCAACGGGACCGCGCAGCCGTTGGTCCACGTGGCGACCAACACTTCCGCGCGGCCACGGCACATGGTGTACGACGCCTCTGGGACATTGTTGACGGCGACGGGCGCGGCCAACGGCTGGGAGACGTTCCCGACCGCCTGGGCGAGCCCCATCGGCCAGTGGCGGTGGTGGTGCTGCCTGGTCGATTTGGACGCCAAAACCTCACAGATGGCGGCCGTCCGGTTGGCGACCCATGACTCGTGGGTCGCGCCCGCCCGGCCCTTGTCGGGGCAGCCGAACCAAGCTTGCCAAGCCGATCTGGACATGGCCTATCTGCTGTCGGCCGGGGAGGACTACTACGCCAACGGCGAGTTCGACGAAGTGTTGGTCGCCCAACCAACGCCCGGGTTCAACCTGGCCGAATTCGTGGAGCGGGTCCGTCTGGGAACGTGGGCGCAGGGCGCGGTCTCGGGGGTCGTCGGCCAACGCCTGGCCATCACCGACCAGAGTGTCACAGCGGTCGAGTCTGAGACGTTGCGGACGGGCGCGGAACGCGCCACATGGGCTATGACGCCGACCGTCACGAACTCTGCCGGAACGGCTGTCCCGTGGCTGTCCACCGACGATGGGGCCACCTGGACGACCGGGGGCCTCCCAGACACGTTCGACGGCTTGTTGAGGTGGGAGGTCGCGCTCCAACCGGGTGAGACGTTCACCGGGATCACGCTGACCGAGCCCCGCCCCGTCCCCGTCGCGGCCCCCGACCAGGCGGAGACGACAACGGACTCGCCGGTCTCGATAAACGTCCTGGCGAACGACTCGTGGACGGGCCAGGCCGTCGTCACGATCGTGTCAGCGCCGACCCAGGGGACCGTCGCGTGGAACGGCACAGTCTTGGTCTACACGCCGGCCCCGGGCGCGTCGGGTCCAGACTTTCTGCGCTACCGGCTGACCGATGACACCGACCAGTGGGCCGAAGCCGTGGTCTCGATAAATGTTCTGCCGCCGACTTGGACGCCGCCCGCGCCCCCTGCTAACGCTTTCACACCGCCCGCCATTCTGGGCGACGACGGCGATTTCGTTTTGGACCGGGTTCTTTCCTGTGTCGTCAGGGAAGAGGTCAACGGGGAGACCACTTGCGAGTTCTCTTTGCACGCCGACGACCCGCAGGCCGCCCGGTGCGTCAACGAGGCGCGTTGCATGGTGGACGGGCGTGAGTTCATCCTCCGTGTCTTGGACGACGAGGACGACGGCGGGGGGCTGATCCTCACCGTCACCGGGCAGCACGCCCGCTACGACCTGGCCCGTTGGCCGCTGGTCCCCGCCACGAGTTGGGCCGACTCCCAGGCCGGCCCCGAGCTGGCCGCGGCCTTGGAGGGCACCGGCTGGACGGTCGGCACGGTCACGAGGACGACCCGGAGGACGTGGGACCAGACCGTCGGGAACCCGCTGGAAGTCATCGGCCAGATAGCGAAAATCCACGGCGGGGACCTGGTGTTCGACGCCGACGCTAAAACCGTGTCGCTCCTTACAACCCAGGGGGCGGCCCGGGGCGTGGTCTACAGTTTCGGCCGTAACCTCAAAACCCTCCGCCGCCGCCGGGACACCACACAACTCGTCACCAGGTTGCACGCCGTCACCGAGGACGGGCAAACTTTCGCGTCGATCAACAACGGCCTGGACTACGTCGAGGACCATTCCTGGTCCGATGCCGTCCACGACGGCTATCTGACGTTCAAGGCCGGCACGAACCCGTACCTGATGTTGTCTATGACCGTCGCGAGCCTGGGGAAGTACAGCAAACCCCGGACGTCTTACGAGGTCGCGGTCGTTGATCTGAGTTTCTTGGCCGGCCACGAGGTCGAGGCTCCCGCCCTGGGAGACGAGGTGACTGTTTTCGACGAGCGGATAGGCGTCGACGTCACTCACAAGGTCCAGATCATTGAGAAAGACTTGATGGCCCCGGAGAAGACCCGGCTGACGCTCGACTCGAAATTGCGCGAGTTGGGCGACGAGGACGCCGAGGACGCGGGCGTGTTGACGACCGGCGCGAAAATCGACACTCGTAACATCCGCCCGTTCAACGAACTCGTGAACGGTCGTTTCGACAATGGTTTGGCGCATTGGGCGGCGTCCGGCGCGGAAATCGTCAAGGAGGGTGTGACCGGGGTGAACGCCGTCCGGTTCGCCCAAGACGGGTGGGTGGAGCAGACGATAGTCCCGGATAATTTCGACGTGTGGACGGTCTCGGCCGAGATCGAGGCGACGGGTTTCGGCCCCGATTATTCGCCCCACGTCACGGTCGAGGCCGAGTTCACGTTCACGGACGGCACCACTGAAACGATCACACAGGCGTTGTTGGGGGTCACGACGTGAACGAGGCCGCTGTGATCCACCGGCCCCCGTCGAAACGGATACTCACGGTCAAGGCGCGGTTCGTCGTCTCCGGGATTCCCCCCGGCGCGCGGGTCGTCCTAGCCGATTTGTTATGGCAGGCGGGGTCCACGAAAACCTTGTGGGTGCCGCATGTGACTGAGATGCCTTGGGCGGCCGGGGTGTCCGGTGGTTAGACTCTTCGGCCTGCTCCACAAGCGCGGCGGCCGGCCCGTGTCGTTGAAGATCAGGGTGCGGGCCGCCGACATGCCCGACGGCGCCAACGTCATTGTGACCGATGTTCAGTGCCAGGCGGGCGACATGATAACCGCCTGGACCCTCGCCCCCCCGGATTTGGGCGTACAGCCGGTGGAGGGTTGGCAGTGGCGCAACGGTGTCGTCGCCGGCTCTCAGACGGTGGTGGTGCCGGCGGACGCGCCGTCCGCTTCGCCGTGTGTGGTGGACGCGCGTGAGGCCTCGGGGGAAGTCACGGCGGGCGCGTACCGGTTCGGACGGGTCGAGGGTTCGGCGCGGGTGGACGGGTGGGCGCATGAGGCCACTCAGGGGGCTGGGTTGCCGCCTTATTTGACGGCCCGGTCGGATGTGGACGTGCCCATGAGCGTCGAGGGGCGGGCGCTGGTCACGGTCGCGTTCCGGGGATTGGCAGTCAACGACGGGGCGTTGGAGCCGCCGGCCGCGCCGCCAGAGCCGGACGGGACGGTCACGGGCGTCCACGGCTCATGGGGGAAGGTCCTGGCCGCGCACCCGACGTGGACGGCCGTCAACGACGCTCACGAGGAATGGGGTTGAACATGCACCGTTGCCGATGCGGGCGGGCCATGCTGTGGTTCCCGGGACTAGGGTCCTACGCCTGCCTATCGTGCGACCACGAGTTGATCGTCGCCCGGGCGGGGGCCTTGTGATGGCCACGCCCTTGCAAGAGATCGCCACGCCCGTCTACTCCCCGCAGACGTTCACCGTTCTAGCCGAGGCGCTGGCCGCCCTGGAAGCTGTGGCCGTCCCCCGGTTCGCGTCCGAGCTGGCCCGCGACCAAGCCATCGCTAGCCCGGTGGAGGGGCAGTGCGCCCATGTAGCCTCACTGGGCCTGTGTTGCTTCGACGGCGGCGAGTGGAAGTACGCGGCATGGCGGTGAGCGGCGTCCTCTTTGTCGACTTCGTAGGAAAGAGCTAGTCGTGGCTGGTGGGACGTGGGTGTGGGTGGGCCTTTTGTGGACGGACCGGGTGCGGATGGTCCTCGACCGGTACGGCGACAGGATAACCGACATATCGGTCTTCGGGTGGCGCGTCAACCGGAATGGCGTTCTAACCCCCACATTCGACCCGACGCGCCTGGCCCCTTACCGGGAGAAGTGGCCGCACATCCGCTGGTGGGGTTGCTTCCGGAACATGGACGACCCCCAAGACGGTCCGGCCGTTATCTTCGACGCCTTACGGGACAGCGCCCCGGCCCGCCAAACCCTGGCCGGCGACATCGAGGCCAAAATGTTTCAGACTCATCCGTGGCTGTGTGGCGTGGACATCGACATGGAGAAAGGCGGGAACACTCGCTCGGCCGAGGCCGAAGAGATATTCCGGACGGTGGCCGATAAAGCCCATTCGCTGGGCAAGCGGGTCAGCGCCGCCCTGCCCGCCCTGACCGCCGACGGCAGCGTGGGCTCCGAGAACTGGGTCCGCTACAAACAACTCGGCGAAATCCTGGACCACGTTTCAATCATGTCCTACGACTTCGCCTGGGGCGGGTCCGCCCCCGGACCCATCTCCCCCAGATGGTGGCTGGAAGAGATCTACGACTGGGCGGTCACCCAGATCGACCCCGACAAACTCTCCATGGGCCTGCCGTGCTACGGACGCTCGTGGTTCGTCCACCGGCATCCCGAAGACGGCGAATACCGGGGAAGCTCGACCACTTACTATGCGGCCCTGAATCTGATAGACGGGACATGGATAACCTCCACCCCCGACGACGCGCACCCGGACGGGGACCACGATCAGCCGCACGTCGGCTGGCTCGCCTACCGGGACCCCGACTCCGGGGCACCGTTCTATTTCACGCATGTTTATGATCAGGCCGCCCGGGCCGACCGGTTAGACGGAATGCGCGCCGGCGATTGGAACGGCCACCTGTACGCGGTCCGTTACTCGAAAGCTTCCGGCGACCCCCTCTGGACTGTCGCCGACAATTCGTTGACCGGTGAGACGGCCGAGTATGTTCTACGGCCCCGCCCGGTCCGTGACCGGGACGGGAACTGGGAATCCCCATGGGACGGCTGGACACTAACCGTGGAAACCCTCAGACGCCAACCCGACTCGGCCACCATCCTGGACGATAATTGTGCGACTCCGGGCCAGATGGCGAAGCTCTACACGGCTGTCGGGGAATGGACGCAGTGGCCGACGGACGCCTGGGAGCGGCCGGCTTACGGCCAGTATCAGACCGTCGGCGGGACTCTCGACCTCGACCAGGACTTCGACGGACGGGCGTTGCACCTGCTCGCCCGCCTCCAACTGCCTCGCGCCGGGTCGGCCGGCGTCCACATCGGCAATATCCGGGCCGACGTGTCAGACACGGGCCGGGTGCGGCTGCTCAACGGAGACACTCTCTTGGGCGCGGCGTGGATCAACCCGCCCGGCGTCTCGACCGAGCCCGGGGGCGAGCCCAGGGCCGTCATCGCCCTCCGGGTCAGGGGCGGGCACGTCCGCGTGTACTCGTCACTGACGGAAGAGAACGTGCCTTTGGTGTTGGCCGCCGACGTGGACCAGGGCCAACTGGCCGGCGGCGTCGGACTATGGTCCCCCGGGTGGGCGTGGTACGACCATGTGAGATT
Organism: Propionibacteriaceae bacterium; assembly: GCA_031266665.1. GTDB lineage: Bacteria > Actinomycetota > Actinomycetes > Propionibacteriales > Propionibacteriaceae > WQYJ01. The sequence continues at coordinate 54,309 of JAISAO010000069.1, forward strand.
GGGGGACGGCTGGTGGTACCAGCCGCGTGAGGCCGTCCGCGTCGAACTCGGCGGATGGTCCTGGACACTCGGGCGGATACCCCGGGTCGGCGTCCAATGGGACGACAAGAACCGGTTCCGACCCCTGACGGATATAGACGAGTGGGAGACCCGGCCCGGGACCGAAATCTCCCAAGACTGGGACTTCGACCACATACCCGACTTCCCCATCGCCGTGGGCCAGTCCAAAACCATCAACGTGAGGCCGTTGGACGTGGACTGCTGGCTCGGCCGGATACTCCTGTGCGATAAGAACGGCGCGCAGATCGGCTGGTACTCCGACGCCGAATACCTGGCCAGGTGGCGCGACGAGGCTCATCACCGGTGGGGGTTGCAAGGCGTCAGCCTATGGACACTAGGGCAAGAGACATTGTCCGTGTGGGAGAGGTTCCAAGGCGGCGGGAACCCTGTCAGCGTCTAGCCGATGCAGCTCAAGGTCCGTCCGGCGGCGTCAGGCCGGCCTCGTAGAGGGCGGCTCGCGCCCGGTCGAGCCATTCCTGGTGTTTGGCGAGGTCTTCCTCGACCTGTCGCCTGATCGCCCTCGTCCGGGTCAGGTCCCCGGTGAGGGCCACCCACATGCCGTGGGCGAACGCCCTCCCCGGGGTCATCGCCGCCGCGCCCAAGACCGAGCTGTGGGCCGCCTTCCCCGAGTCGTCGGACGCCATGCCCAAGGAGCATAGCCGCCCCGCCCACCGCCACACCCCCCACATGCTTCCCCGGCGACCGCCGGGGCAAGAGAAAGGAAAATCATGTTGATGAAGCATGAATCGACCAATACCACCAGGGAGGTGCCCGACTTGGCCGTGCCTGACTGGATTGCGGCTGGCTGGGTCGAAGTGCCCGAACCGGCTGCCGCGCAGGGGCGGGACCAGGACGAGCCTGAGTCCGTGACCGGGGAGGCGGTGGCCTGATGGCGCTCGCGCAATACCGCACCATGCGCCCCACCGGCGTCTGGCTGCCCTGGGTCTGGGGCACGGGCGACTACGCCGGCATCTACGGTGAGGCCGTCTGCGGACTCCAATTCAAGCTCGTCTCCGGGCGGCAGTGCGGCTACAGGGTGGCCCAGTTCTCCAACGGCATGCCCTGGCTGCCGCCGGTCAACTCGGTCTACGAGCCCAGCGACTACGCCGGCGTCGGTGCCCCCATCTGCGGTGTCTGGCCCGGTGGTATGCAGTACCCCGGCTTGCAGATGAGGCTCCACTACCGCGACACCAACTCGTGGACGGCATGGATGACTTCCGACTACAACGATTACAACAACTACGAGATCTACTACAGGCGGTACTCGTACATCGACGGCATCCAGTTCAACTGACGCACGCCACGGCGGCGGCGGCGGCTTCCTCGCCCAAAGCCAAGAGGTCGCCCCGCCACCGGGTGTTCGCGGTGAAGTTGGAACGCCACCCGTCGGAAACATCTTCCAGCCCGTCGGCGTCGAACACGTATCCGACGTTAATCAACTCGGTCACGCCAGCGTTTGCGCCGGTCGGCGGCGACGGCGGGTTCTGGGTGATGTAAGTCAAAGCATGGTCGACGCCGTAGTCATCGACCAGCATCCCAATAACCGCCCAGTCCCCGGTAGGCGACGTGACCACCGCGCCCACGTAAGCCTCCAGCACTCTCGCCGGCCCCTGGCCGTCCATGGCGGTCGCCACCTTGGGATCGTTCTGGTTGGCCCATGTCATCCATTCGTCTGACACCGGCTCGCATCCGACCAAGGCCATCGTGCCCGAGGTCAACGCGCCTTCGACGGCTAACACTTCTGTGGTCGCTGTGGTGGTCGGCTCTGGTGTCGGCCGAGCTGTCGACTCGGCGGTCGCTATCGGCGTCGTCTCGTCCTGGGTCGCCTCCGGGGCGATGGTCGTGCATCCGGCCAGCAGCACTATCACGGCGGCTATCAGTACACGTCTCATAAATGTCAAGTGTGACACAACCACGTTGTCTCTCCCGTCCTCGGGCTCAGACCTCGTAGGCGATCTTCATGCAGGCCACGACATGGCCGGCGGCGGTCATGGTGTCCTGGGCGAGTGTGGTCCGCCATTCCTGGCCGACGCCCGACGCCCACATCCAGGAGCCGTCCCGGAGACTCGTCCCGCCGAGGTAGACCAGATCGCCGCCGACGGCCAAGGGCAGGGGCGCGGCGAAGATGAACTGCTGGTGCAGGTCAGACCCCATGACCTGCCACTGTGTCCCTTCCACTGTGACGGTCCCGCCGAGAATCATCGGTCCCACACCACCACCTATTCCGACCAGGATTTGGCCGGTGGCGAGCGCCCAATCGTCGTAGTCGGCGGGCGTGGCGGGACAGTCCGTCGGGCCTTCCGGCACGACGAGCGTCAATACCGGCTCGACGGGGGTCGGCTCCGGTAGGGGCGTGGATGCGGCTGGCGCGGGGGTGGTATCCGGGTTCCCGCCGGCGAGGGCCGAGCATCCGGCCACGACGGCCAAGACCGCCAAGACAGCGGCGACGGTATTTCTCATTTCTCAAGTTTACCCCTCAACCGAGGGGCCTATCAACCAACCACTATTCACAAGTAAGGAAACAATCATGGGATTCAACGATCTCGTCTTCCCCTTCCACCAGGCCACCAGGTGGAGCGAGCGGCCCGCCGGCCCGGGCGTCATCAAAGGCACCGTGCTGCACCACGCCGTCGCCACCAACTTCGCGGCCGTCCGGGCCACTTTCCAGTCCCCGACCGCGACCACCTCCGCCCACTACGGGGTCTGGGACGTGTCCGTCGAGCAGTACGTCCACGACTGGCATGAGGCCTGGGCCAACGGCTCCGACTGGCACAACGCCCACTGCGTCAGCATCGAGCATGTCAACAGCACCGCCGCGTGGCCGTATCCCCTGGCCGCGAACACTCTGGTGACCGGGGCCAGGCTGGTCGCCGCCATCCACCGCTTCTATGGCTGCGGGCGCCCCGAGCACGGCGTCAACGTGTGGAAGCACAAGGAGGTCGCCGACCCCAAGTGGGCCACCGAGTGCCCGGGCGCGTACTTCGAGAACAACCTGAAGTGGTACATCGGTAACGCCCAGCACTACTACGACACCCAGGACTACGACTCTGACCCGCCCTTCAAGATTTTCGACTGGCCTGGGACCGGCGGCTCCGGCGACGTTTGGACCGGCGGGTCGTCCGGCGGCAATTCGTCCGGTGGCAGCCTCGACATGCGGTACATGGTCAAGACCCAGGCCCACGGGTGGCTGCCCGAGGTCCTGAACCTGACCGACTACGCCGGCTGGCAGGACTCCCCGATCACCGACGTGGCCATGTCCTTCTGGCTGGGCGAGTCCTCGACCGGCAGCATGTGGTACCAGGTCCACCTGTTGGGCGGCGGCTGGCTGCCCCCTGTGACCGGCTACAACACCGCCGATCACAACAACGGGTACGCGGGCATGGGCAACGGCCAACCTATCGACGCGATTCGCGCGTACATCAACAGCCCCCAGGGGAACAGGGTCGTCGCGTATCGGGTCGCCCCGGTCGGCCAGGGCTACTACGACTGGCAGCGCGACGACGAGACCACCAACGGGCAGGACGGGTACGCGGGCGCGTTCGGCGTCAAGATCGGCAAACTCCAAGCCCACATCACCGCCTACTAGGAAGGAAACCAATCATGCGAACCATGGGCACTTGGGCGTTCTGGCGGGCCGTCCTCGAACGAGCTGGCTCAACCTTCCTGGAGGCCTTCATTCCCCTTGTCGGGACTGGCCCGTTGACCGGGCTGGACTGGCCGCAGGCTTTGGGCCTGGCCGGGTCGGCGGCTTTCCTGTCGGTCCTCAAATCCCTGCTGGCCGGTCTGCGGGGCGGTTCGCCGTCGGTCGGCGGCCAAGAGACCCTGGGGGCCTGACATGGCCGTCGAGGTCTTGGTCGCGGTCCTGGGGCTGGCCGGGTCGGCCCTGGTCGCGGTGCTGGCGTCCCGCAGCCAGGCGACGGCCGTGCTCGGGACGCTCACCCAGGCCTTCCAGGACCGGATCGCCCAGTTGGAGGGCCGGGTCGAGGACCTGTGGAGGGCGCGGCGGGAGGACGCCTCCCTGATCCGTCGGATGGGCGACCAGATCGACATCCTGGAGGACCACATCTGGAAGGAGAAGGGACCACCGCCGCCGCCCCGCCCAGAGGGCCTGTGACGGCGAGAGGCACGCCCCCCGGGGGCCGACATGAGAGCGGCCCCCGGGGGGCGCTTCCACGTCCTCAGGCGTTCTCCCCGGCCGTGTCTAGGGCCTCGATGTCGCCCCGACGGCCGATGGTGTAAACCGTCCCGTCGCGGCCGGCGGCGACGGTCGGGCTGGCCGGCGGCGGGTCGCCCGGCCGACCGGTGACGGCCACGTCCACCCCCAGTTCCCGGACGGCGGCAGACATGGCCAGCCAGTATCCGTCGAAAACGGTCTCCAGCCGGCCGTCGGTGATGATCCACTCGGACCAAGGGCACTTAAGCGTCCAATATTCGTCGTCCCATTTGAGGTTGACTGGGATCTTGGGCTGGCCGGGCCATTCGTCGGCTAGGGCGAGGGCGTCAGACTCTATGTCCTCCAGGACCCAGCAGCTGGCGGCGCAGGCGCAGCTCGGCTTTTCGATCCACCAGTCGCCGTCAAACCAGACGTGGGGCACGCCGTGGAAGAGGATCGGATCGCCGTTCGTCCCTTCACAGCAGCATCCCTCCCCGGGGCCGACACCGTCCGGGTTGTGCTCGTCGTCGCCGCAAGAACAGACGTCGCATTCCTCCGGCCAGTGCGTGTCTGCGGGGCACGGGTCGATCTCGCAGCCGTCGTGATAGGCGATGGGCTCAAGGCATTCGAGGGACCATCCGTCCAACTCGGGGCCGTCCGGAGTGTCTCTAAATTCGAGGATGAGAACGTGGTCGGCCATGGCTAGCACCATTCCGGGTTGTCTTTGGACCATTGGGCGCTACGGGCGGCCATGCGGTCGTAGGCGGCGTCCCACCCGGTCGCGGGGTCGTTGGTCATGTACTCGATCCAGGCGGCGGTGTCTTCCCAGTCGTCCTCACCCATGTCCGGGTAGTCCTCCCAAGTGATGGCGTCGTCGCCGGCCACGTGGTTGACGGCGTGACGGGCGACGAGCTCGTGGTCGCACGGTCGGACAAGACATCCGCTGGGGCACGGGAAAACGCTTCGGGTGTCCTCGTGGCGGGCGATCCGGGTGAGGATCACGGCCAGGTCGAGGGCCTGGGCGTCGGTCAGGTAGGCGACGGCTCTGTTGGCCCTGTCGGGGCCCGGCGGGCGGGAGGCGAAGAAATCGACGGTGACCCCGACCGACGACTCGTCGCCGCGTCCCTCGCCCACGAGAATGTATCCGCCTTCCAACGAGACGGAGCAGGGGCCGCCCGCCGCGCGGCGGACGAAGACCATATCAGTCATTAGTGTTGTCCTTTCTCTTGTTTCTCAGAGGATGTCGATTAGCCCGGGGGCCAGGGCCGGGTCGAGGCGGCGCATCCCCAGCGCCCCCCGCCAAACGACGGGCTCCGAGAGGGGCCTGGGATCGGCCAGCTTGAGATGTCGGGAGGTCTCGGGGGATGCCGGACTCCACTCGGCCCACGGCGAGCAGAGGGGCGGCAGTATGGCCCCGCCGATCAGGGCGTAGTAATCCCCGTACCTGCCAGCGTCAACGGCGTCCCGTATGGCCCGCCGCCGTGTCTCCCACCGGCAATCCCCCGCGTGATGCACGCCGACGAGGTTGACCACTCCGATGATCGCGCCCGCCGGGGCGTTGATCCGGTCGAGGGTCTTCCCCGCCGGGAGCGCCTTGTCCCACGGGCCGCGTCGGGCCAGCATATCGGCCCACGCGGCCTCATCGTCTGTCAGGGCCGCGTGGACGAGGACTGGACCCCTGTAGTCCCCGGCGATATTCCGGCGTCGGTTCTCCACGTTTTTCCCGCCATAGATTATCGCCCAAGCCCAGGGTTGCCTGACCGTCATTATCCGTATCTCAGTTTTCATGATGTTTTCCTCTCGTTGTGGCGGGGCGCTTGCCGGACGCGCGCGGCCAAGTCAGGACGACCGGCCCGAGTGCAGGCGTGGGCTAAACCGTCCCGACTCGTGTGCAGAGTTTTGACGATCGACGCCGGGGCGACACCGTTATTGACAAGCCATTCGATTTCTTCGACGGCGGCGAGGCCTCGCGGGCGCGCGGGCGCGGGCTCGGTCGCCCGGGCGATACCAGCCAGGCAGGCCACGGCCAGGTTTAGGGTGTCGAGGACGGCGGCCCGCCGCCACGGCTCGGACAAATCCCCGGAGAAAGCCCATTCGACGAGGCGTTGTTTGATCTCGGCCTGGACGTGGTCTCTGACGGTCGTCATGTTTCATCCCATAGGGTCTGTTGGCCGGCCGCCCGTCGGGCCGCCGCGACAGTGGCCCGCCGGGTCTCGGCGTGATGATCCCGGTCGTAATGCAAATGACACCCTTGACACATGGCCCGTAGGTTTTCGGGGCGGCAATCCTCGGGCGTGTGATTCAGGTGCGCGACGGTCAGAACGACCAGTGATCCGGTGTCGATCGCGGGGTTCGCGTGACGGTTCGGGCATCGGCTTTGATGCCCGCGCCCGCATTCCCCGGAGCATTCGCAGCGCAAACCGGCCCGGTCGACCTTGATGGCGGCGGCGATGGCCTTCCAATCGCGCGGGTAACGGTGTTTCTGAGAGGCGCGGATGGGGCTCATGCCGCCGCCCAGAGGGGCTGTTGCGGGCCGGGCTGGTAATTCGTCCAAACGGACTCGACCCGGGCGGCCCCGGACGAGGCGCGGGCTGGCAAGTCCGTCCGCGCCCAGGCCTTGAGCCGCCGGTCGTACAAATCCGACCGATACCCGCACAACAACACTTTTCCCCGGCAGGAGGTCAGCGCGTCCAGCAGTTCCTCGTGCTCGGCCTCGGATTTCATCTCGTGCGCGTACATGCCCCTCGAATCACAGCGCACATCCGTGAGGTACGGCGGGTCTACCATGAACACCGTCCCCGCCCGGTCATACGCCGCGATAACCTCTAAGGCCGGCCGGCACTCCAAGGAGGCCTGGAGCAGCCTCTCGGCGCACGGGGCCATCCGGGCCAGGTAGCCCTTCAGGTAACGGGGGCTGG
>JAISAO010000026.1 GCA_031266665.1 Propionibacteriaceae bacterium
CCGACGGTGTTGCGCGAGTTGGGGCCGGACCCGGTGTCCGGCGGCCAGGTGGTGGTGGCGGCGGGCCGCTTCGGCCCCTACGTGACCGACGGCGCCCACAATGTGACCTTGCGAGTCGGGGACCAGCCGGAGACGGTCACGCTGGAGCGGGCGGCCGAGCTGCTGGCCGAGAAGCGGGCCAAGCCGCCGACCGCCAAGACGACCCGGGGGCGGGCCGCCAAGACGACGGCCAAACCGACGGCCGCCAAGCGGACGACCGCCCGCGGCGCCCAGACTAAGCGCCCATGACCACCCCGGCGGCCGGGGACCCCACCGACTCTCGGCCCAGCCGGGTTGTAGAGCCCGCCGCCCCCGAGACCGCCGCCGGGCCGGGCCGGCTGATCGTCTTGGAGGGCGGCGACGGGGCCGGCAAGTCGACCCAGGCCGGGTTGCTGGTCGAGTGGCTGCGCCAGCGGGGCCGCCCAGTGACCATGACCTTCCAGCCGGGGGGGACCGCCCTGGGGCAACGTTTGCGCCGGATCCTGCTCGACCCGGCCGTGGGCGACCTGGACCCGGCGGCCGAGGCCCTGCTCTATGTGGCCGACAAGGCGCAACACCTGGCCGAGGTCGTCCGCCCGGCCCTGGCCCGGGGGGAGGTCGTGGTCTCGGACCGCTACGTCGACTCCCTGCTGGCCTACCAGGGGGCCGGCCGAGACCTCGACCCGGCGGCGCTGGCCCGCCTGGCCGACCAGTGGGGGGTGGGCGGGCTGCGCCCAGACCTGACGATCCTGCTGGACGTCGAGGTCGGCCAAGGCCTGGGGACCATCGCCGCGCCCGACCGCCTGGAGCAGGCCGGGGACGACTTCCACCAGCGCGTCCGGGACGGCTTCCGCCGCCTGGCCGCCGCCGACCCGGACCACTACCTGGTGGTCGACGGCCGCGCCCCGGTGGCGGCCGTCGCCCAGACCGTCCGCCAGCGCGTGGCCGCCCTGCTGGACCAAGACTGAACTGTTCCCTGGCCACCGGGCGAACCCTCACGAGCGGACGAACCGCCCCTAAGGGGTGGGGCCACGAACGCGAGAGCCGGCCCGCCGGACGCCGGAACGAGAGCCGGAACTAGAGCGCGCGTCGAGATTGTGCTATCGACCGTCGGCGCCGCTCGGTAGTGTTGAGACATGGCGGCTGCCGGCGGGCCCGTCGAAATGTCGTCAGCCCACGCCAGAATAGGAGCATGGAGTTGCTATGACCGGGCTGTCGCACACCATCGTCTCCCCGCCCAGCGAGAAACGGAGGCCGACCGCCCCACACGTCGTGGGACGGCCCCGGCCGACCCTCCCGGAGGGCCACCTCGCCAGTGCTGTGGAAAAGGGCCGAAGCCGCAGCGCGCCGCGCCACCTCATCGCCATCGGCCGGCGCGAGCGGCCCGGATCACAAGTCGGGGCGAGCTGATAATGGTGAGCCGGGTTTGTGTCGTGGGGAACACGGCCAGCGGCAAGAGCCACCTGGCGAAGGCGATCAGCCAGACGCTCAGCCTGCCGCTGCACCACTTGGATCAGTTGTACTGGCATTCCGACTGGACCCACGCCAGCCGGCACGAGTTCCTGCAAACCCAACTGAAGTTGATCGCCGCGGAGTGCTGGGTGATCGACGGCTGCTTCGCGGAATTCGGTCTTGACAAGCGATTTCAGGCCGCTGACCTGGTTGTGTTCCTCGACCTGAGCACGGTGTCATGCGTACGTCGGGCGTCCTCCCGGCGCGGCCACCAACACGACGGCCTTCCCGCCGGGGCCGATGATGCTGGCATGGGCCTCGGGCGTACCCTGGCGTTCCTCGCGGAGATGCTGCTCTTCCCCCTCGTGGATCGCCCGCGCGTTCTCCGGGCGGCCCGCCGCAGCGGCGTCGCGCTGAAACGGCTCCGTTCATGGGACGAGGAGACCGGGCTCATCGACGAGTTGGGAAAACGCCGAGAAACTCATCCTCGGGCGCAGGACAAGATCTGACACCCCGCTTAGCAGGCGTCGCCGCGATGATCCCGGTCTTCTAGATGGTTAATTCCAAGGGCTGGGCGATGGATTCGCGCTCAGGCGGCGGGCCGGCCAGGAAGACTCTTCTATGTTTGTCAAGCCGAGGCGGGGAGCGTGTGGCAGCGGTTGAGGGTCCGGTGGATGTGGCGGGCGAGGTAGCGTTTGAGGCAGCGGCGGATCTCTTTGGTGGTGCGGCCCTCGGCGGTGCGTTTGGCCGTGTAGGCGATAGTGTCCGGGTGGTGCGTCATGCGGGAGACGACGGCCATGTGGAGGGCCGCGTTCAACCGCCGGTCGCCGCCGCGGTTGAGCCTGTGCCGGGTGGTGTTCCCGCTCGACGCCGGGATGGGGTTGACGCCGGCGAGGGCGGCGAACGCGGCCTCGGAGCGGACGCGGCCGGGGTGGGACCACACGATCAAGGCGCAAGCGGCTGTGACCGGGCCTATGCCGGGCTCGTCCAGGAGGGCGCCGGCGGGGCTGTCGCGCAGCAGGGCCGTGATGGTGGCGTGGTTGGCGGCCAGGTCCTCGTCCAAGGCGATGATTCGTTTGGCGAGCCGGACCGCCTCGCGGCGGGCGGCCGTATGGGCGATGTCCTCGTGGTGGTCGCGCCAGCGGGAGATCTCTTTGACCAGGTCGCGGCTCGGGGACTGCCTGGCGTCGACGCCCAGGTCGGCGTGCCGCAACAAGGCGACCAGGGCGTTGACGTGGGCGGTGCGTTCGGCGGTCATCTGGTCGCGGGCCGTCATGAGGACGCGCAGGGCGGCGCGGACGCCTTGGTCGGCGCGCGGGCGGCGCAGGTCTGCGACGTCGAGCGGCAGGACGGTCCAGGCGATGCGGCGGGCGTCCAAGGGGTCGGACTTGCCCGTGCCGCGACGATCGCGGGCGCTCATCCGGGCCGCCTCCACGACCTGGCGGCCGGCGGCGGCGGCCGTCCGGGCCAGGCCCGACCCGTAGGTGGCGACGCCCTCTATCGCCCACAGGGTGGACGGGTCGCCGCCGGTGCGGCGTCCGGCCCAGACGACGGCCCGGTCGACGCCGGCCCGGGTGGCGGGGAAGCAGGCGGTGTCGACCAGTTCCCCGGTGGCCGCGGCCAGGACGGCGAGGGTGTGGGAGCGTGAGTGTGTGTCCACGCCGATGACGAATGAGTACTCGTGGGAGACTGTGGCCATGACGGTTTCGGGTTCCTTCCTTGATCGGATCGGGGTTCGGGCCGTTCGCACGGCCGGCGCCGGTCCGGGGGAGAGACGCGTCGAGACGGTTCTGTGACGGGTCACGTCCCCGCGCGGGGACGGACAGTCTTCTCATCAAGCCATCGAAGCGGGCCGGACGGCGCCGGCCGCTCATCGTGATCGGACAAGTCCGCCTGAATGCATCTCACGCGAGAGCCAAAGGAGGGATGAGTCACGATCCCGATGAGACGACCAGCACCATCCTTCCAGCCAGCCTCCGGCCGGCCGCATCCCACTCTCACAGAGGAGCAAGGCGATGTCAGCATCGCCGACCGACGAGGACGCCGCCGGCGTGTCGTCTGGGCGTGAGGACGAGCCCATGGCTTGGAATTAACCATCTAGCCCGCCTCGGCCGCGAGCCGCTACAGCAGGGCCACGAACAAGGCCTCGAAAGCCAGCAGCGGCGGCACATTGCGGGCCAGCTTCTCCCGACAGTCCAAGACGGCGTCGAGGCGTTGGACGGTGGCCTCGGGCGATCCGTGGGCGGCGGCGGCCGTGATGGCGGCGGCCTGGTCCTGGTTCAACAGTGCGACCGCGGCGCCGGTCTGACACACCAGGACGTCGCGGTAATAGCCCGTCAGCTCGGTCAGAGCGGCGTCCAACTGATCCCGCCACAACCTCTTGGACCGCAGGCCTTGTTGTTCGGTCAGGTCTTTGACGGCGGCCGCCGCGTGGCGCGCTTTGGGCCCCCGCCCGGTGGTGGTCAGGGTCTGGTCCAAGGCGGCGCGCTCGCGGGCGTCCAGCTCCGCCGTGGCCGCCTCGGCCTGGGCCTGGGCGGCCTTGACCAGCCCGTCGGCCGCCGCCAGGGCCTCGGCCAGCCCGGTCAGCCGCCCCGGCAGGGTCAACACGGAGCGCCGCCGCTCCATCGCCGCCGGGTCGCGGGCCAGCCCCCGGGCCCGCCCGATATGCCCCTGGGCGATCCGGGCGACGAAGCGGGCTTGTTCCGGGTCGACGCCGTCGCGGCGCACCAGCAGCCGCGCCACCGCCTCGTCCGGCGGCGTCACCAGCGCCAGCAGCCGGCAGCGCGACCTAATGGTCACCACCACATCGTCCGCCGTCGGCGCACACAACAACCAGACGGTCCTAAGGGCCGGCTCCTCGATGGCCTTGAGCAAGGCGTCAGCCCCCCGCTCGGTCACCCGGTCGGCGTCCTCCACGATCAAGACCTGACGGCGACCCAGGGTCGGCGCCATGGCCGCCCGCCGCACTAGTTGGCGCACCTCGTCGACGCCGATGACCAGTTGCTCGGTCCGCACCAAGGTGACGTCGGGATGGGTGCCGGACAGGGCCGTGCGGCAATCCTTGCACTTACCGCAGCCGGCCTGGCGGCATTGCAGGGCGGCGGCGAAGGCCCGGGCGGCGTTCGACCGCCCGCTGCCCGGCGGCCCCGTGATCAACCAGGCGTGGGTCATGGCGTGGGCCACGCCGCCCACGGCCGCGCGCAACGTCGCCACCGCCGCCTCCTGCCCCACCACGTCATCCCAAACCGTCACCCCCCCAGTCTTCCAAACCCGGCCGACATCGCCCAACCAACGCCGGCCGCGACCCGAGCCCGGCCCGACCGCAGCCCGCCCGGCGGTGTCGCGGCGCCCGGGTTGGCGACTGTTCGGGGCACCCGCCCGGCAGGGCCGGACGGGGCGAGGGCCGAACCAAGACCGGGCGGCGGAAGCCGGCCGGCGGACCGGCGCCCGCGCCGACCACAATTAGAGACCATCGTGTGAGGCCTCATTCACGACGCGCAGACAGATCCAGCCCGCCACGACGCCACCCCCACGGTCCTCGTTGCCCCGACCTCGCCGGGATCTGGGCCGACCCACGAACCAACCGCGCGGCCAAACGTCCTAGCGCTCAGGATTTATCCCGCCCGGCGTTGAGGCAGTCTCGACCGGATAGGCCCGCCACCCGGTCAGGCGGTCGGCTCGACCAGCGCCCCGTGGGCCCGCAGCAGGGGCAGCACGATCTGGTCCACCAGGGCCTCGGCCGTGGCTCGCCCGGGCGGCTCCAACCTGGTCAGGACACGTCCTTGGACCAGTTGCAGGGGCAGGTCTAGGACCAGCTCGGGGACGCCTGTCAGGTTGACCTGGCCCCGCCGCTGGGCCCTGAGGTAGAGGGCCGCCAGATAGCCGGACTGGCTCCCCGCCAACGACCAGGCGGCGTCGAGGTGGGAGACGCGGGCCGACGGCTCAGCCCCGGGCACGGCGGGGCGGCCCGACGCCCCGGCGGCGGGGACGCCACCACGGCCCGGGGCGGCGCCGGGGGAGACGGGACCGCCCGACGACCCGACCTCGGACGTGGCGGAACCACCCGACGACCCGGCCACCGACACGGCCGGACCGCCCGACGACCCGGCCCCCGACGTGGCAGGCCGGTCCGACGGCTCGGTCTCCGGATGGGGGAAGCGGGCCGCGAAGTGGGCCCCGAGGCGGTAGGAGGCGACGGCGATGATGTCGGCCCAGATCTCGGCCAGCCCGGCCAGCAGGGCGATCAGGTCGGCCCGGAAGTCGCCCTCGTCGGGCAGCTCGAGGCGCCGCTGGGCGTGTTGGCGGGCGATGGCATCGCGCGCCAGGGCCTCCCGGGTGGCCCAGCGGCGGTAGAGCACGGTGCGGCTGGTCCCGGCCCGAGCGGCCACGGCGTCGAAGGTCAGATCGGCGTAGCCGTTGGTCTTGAGCTCGTCCCAGGCGGCGTCGAGCACGGCGGTCTCCAACTCCGCGCCCCGGCGGCGCCGGGACCGGTCGGGCACCTCCCCCCTCTCGTCCCGGGTCTTCCGGGCCTCCCGTCCGCCCCGCTCGCCTGGCTCGTCCCGAGCCTCCCGCCGCTCCCGCCGGACCGCCTCGGCGGCGGCCGCCTCCGCCCGGGATGAGACGACGTCGGCCACCCGGTCCAGCCGCCGGGCCACCTGACGCGCCCGGTCGGCCGATCGGACCCGGCCGCCGTGGCCGCCCGACTTGGCCCGCCCAGCCCGCTCATTCGAATCGGTCTGCCCAATCTGCTCATCCGGCTCGGCCCACCGGACGCGCTCATCCGTGTCGCCCGCTTCGACTCGACCCTCCCGCTCATCCAACCCAGACCGTCCGCCGTGGCCGCCCGATTTAGCACGCCCGCCCGACTCGACCCGACCTGCCCGCTCGCCCGACTTCGCTCGCCCCGTCCGCTCATCCGACCCAGACCGTCCGCCGTGGCCGCCCGATTTAGCACGCCCGCCCGACTGGTCACGATCAGTCTGATCGTCCGGAGCGACGCTCGCCGCTCGGTCGACCGACTCGGCCTGGTCGTTGGCGCCGCTGGCGCCGGTCTCTGGGGCGTTCGTCATTCTTCCAGGTTAGGGGACAGTTGCGTATCTTCCAAGAGAGGTATAGTCTCCCGACTCGTTAGATACGAGAATGCACCTTCTAGAAGTCAAGTAATCAACTAGCCACCCGCCCAGACCGGCCCGGCCCGGCGTCCCCACGCCCTCGTCCCAGGAGGCAACCATGTCACCCTCACCCTCGTCCCCGGCGACTCCCCCCGCCCGGCCGACACCCGCCCCGACCGACTCGCCGCCCCCGCCCTCCGCCCCGCCTGCCGCAACGTCTCCGGCGGCCCCGTCGGCGTCATCCCCGCCGCCGACGGACGCCGGCCGCGACCCCCACCTGAACCGCCTGGCCTATGTCCTGATCGTCGGCCTGCTGGCCGTGTCGCTCGACTCCACCATCGTCAACGTCGCCCTCAAGACCCTGGCGGAGGATTTCCGAGTCCCCCTGACGACCATCCAGTGGACCTCGACCGGCTATCTCCTGGCCCTGGCCGTGATGGTGCCGATAACCGGCTGGGCCCAGCGCCGCCTGGGCGGCAAGACCCTCTGGCTGACGGCCCTGGTGGTCTTCCTGGCCGGCTCGGTGGCCGCCGCCCTGGCCCCCCAGGTGGGCTGGCTGATCGCCGCCACCGTCGTCCAAGGGGCGGGCGGCGCGGTCCTGATGACCACTGGCACGACCATTCTGGTGCGGGCGGCGGGCGGGCGCGGCCTGGGCCAGTTGATGGCCACCATCGGCCTGCCGATCATGGTGGTGCCGATCTTCGGCCCCCTGGTCGGCGGGCTCATCTTGGCCCAGCTCTCCTGGCGCTTCATCTTCTGGCTCAACCTGCCCTTCTGCGTCGTCGGCTTCCTGCTGGCGTTACGTTTCGTGCCGCCCGAGGCCGGCCGGCCCTCCGAGCGCCTCGACCTGGCCGGCCTGGTGATGGCCGGCGGCGGCGCGGCGGCCGTCTTGTTCGGCCTCTCCCAGACCGCCCGGGCGGGTCTGGGGGCCGCCGTCGCCTGGGGGCCGCTGGCGGGCGGGCTGGCGGCCCTGGTCGGCTTCGTCGGCTGGAGCCTGCGCGGCGCCCGCCAGCCGATCCTCGACCTGCGGCTGTTCCGCCGGACCGGCTTCGCCGTCTGCGCCGGGGCCGTCGCCCTGATCGGCTTCGCCCAGTACGCCGCCATGCTCCTCATCCCCCTCTATTACCAAAATCTGCGCTCCACCACGGCCCTGGGCGCCGGCGTCGCCCTCATCCCTCAAGGCCTGGGCACGTTGGTGACCCGCTCGGCGGCGGGCAAACTGACGGACCGCATCGGCGCCGGCCCGGTGGTGGCCGTCTGCGCCGGGCTGGCCCTGGCCGGGACCATCCCCTTCGCCCTGGTCGGCCCGGACACCGCCTGGTGGGTCCTGGCCCTGTGGCTGGTGGTCCGGGGCGCCGGCCTGGGCGGGCTCTTCATGCCCGCCATGGCGGCGCTCTACCAGGGCCTGCCCCGGGCCGACGTCGATTCCGCCTCGGCCATCGGCCGGCTGACACAACAGATCGGCGGCGCCTTCGGCGCGGCCGTGGCCGCCATCATCTTGACCTGGCGGATGGACCAGGGCGCCACCACGACAGACGCCTACCACTGGGCCTTCTGGGCCGCCGCCGGCTTCACCGCCCTCATCCTCGTGGCCACGCCCTTCCTGCCCCGGGCCAAAAAGTGACCCCCGGCCCGGCGCCCCCAGCGGCGGGCTCGGACCAGACCCGGACCCCACGTCGGCACCCGTCCCGGGAACACGCGGCCAGCCTCCCCGGAACCGGGGGCCGCCAATGACACGATGGTTGAGACTGTCGCACGATCCAGGAGGACTGCTGTGAGCGATGAGACCTTCGGCCCCCAGGGCCGGCCGGCCCGCCTGGCCGGCCATGAGGATGGCGCCCTGATGCCGCCGCCCCTGCCCGCTGTCGACCTGACCGATCCCGCCGCTCCCAGCCCCGCCGCCCCGGTGGTGGAGGCCGTGGTCTCGACCGTCGCCGAGGGCCAAGGGCCTACGCCGTGGAGCCCCACCGCCCCCGGCCCCGACACCCCCGGGGCGGAGGCCGTGGTCCCGCCCGCCGGAACGGCCCCGTCGTCCCCGCCCTGGGAGCCCGTCGCCCCCCCGCCGGAGGCCGCCGCCCTCGATTCGGCCGCGCCCGCCCCGGACCTCGCTGGCGGCGCCGACGGCGCCACCGCCCCGGGCGTTTTGCGGCTGAGCTGGAACACCTCCCTCACCCCGCCGGCCGGGACCGCCTCCCAGTCCTGGCTGGCCGAGACCGGCCCGGGAGGCGCCCCGCGCCACGACGCGGCGGCCCCGGTGATCGTCCGCCCGGCGACCGAGACCGATCCGGCGGTCGGACCGCCCCTGGCCCCGCCGATCCGCCCGGACGGCGCCACCGTCCCGCCGCTGTCGCCACCGGCCACAGCCACCTTGACCACGGCCCCGTCGGCCGGCCTCGGCGCCCAACCCGACGAGGCGGCGCCGGCGGCAGACGATCTGGTGCCGCCCCCCGGCCCCAAGTTCCGTTTCGCCGCCCCGGCCGCCCCGGCCGTCCCGGCCCTGGGCCACAGCGCCATCCCGACGGCGGCCCGGGTGGGCGACGACGCCGGAACGACCGCTCCCGCCACCCCGCCACCGACCTGGCCCACGATCCCACCGTCGACCGGCCCCGCCATTCCGCCGCCGACCAGCCCCACCACCACGCCGTCGGCCCGCCCCGCGATCTCGCCCTTGACCGTCCCCAGCAGCGGAACGACCGCCGCCGGGACAACCTCGACCACCCCGCCGCCGGACGGTGCCGCGACTCCGCCGCCGACCAGCCCCAGCGCTGGGACGACCCCACCGTCGACCGGTCCCACCAGCTTGCCGTCCGCCCCTCGGACCAGCGCCACGACTCCGCCGCCGACCAGCCCCGCCGCCAAGACGACCGCCCCGGCCACACCGCCGGAGGGCGCCGTCATCGCCGGGCCGACCGGGAGCGCGAGCGCCGGAACGACCGGCCCCGCCGCTCCGACCGGCCCCGCGGCCGCCCGCGCCGCCCGCGCCGCCGCCTTGGGCGAGGTCCCGCCGACACCGGACGTGGTGACGGCGCCGCGACTGCACCAGCTCCCCAGCACCTACCAGCCCCTCCCCAGTCTCAGCCTGCTGCTGCTGCGGCTGGTCGTCATCGGTTTGATGGCCATCCGGATCTGGCACGACACCAAGCCCTTGTCGGCCACGGTGGCCATGTGGGAGAACACCATCTTGCCTCTGGGCTACGCCCGCCCGGTGGCCTACGGCCAGATCGTGGTCGAGGCCGCCATCGCCATCCTGTTGCTCTTCGGCCTGGGCACCCGCCTGGCCGGCGTCTTGACCACCATCTTGTCGGTGGCCTGGCTGGGGCTGATCCTGTGGGGCTACAGCTCGCCCTTCGACGCCGCCGGCGCCGGCGTCGTCCTGGTGGGCGAGTATCAGTTGCTGCTGGCGGCGGTCGGCCTGGTCCTATTCGGCCTGGGCGGCGGCGGCTGGCTGACTCTGGACTCGTTCTTCCACCGCGCCCGCGTCGAGCACAAGAACGCCAAGGTCAGCTAAGCCCCGCCCCGCCCGTAAGCCCCGCCCCGCCCGTCACTCGGGCGACGACCCGCTGACGACCTCAGGCGACGACCCGCTGACGACCCCGGGCGACGACCCGGCGCCCCGGCGGCGCTCCCGCCACCAGTAGGCCCCCAGCGTCCCCACCAGCAGGGCCAGCGTGATCCACAGCAGGTAGCGGGCCACCAGGTCGACGATTCGCACCACCGGCTGGCCGATCCACCAGCCCAGCGCCAGGTAGCCGGCCTGCAACACCCAGGAGCTGGCCAAGACGGGGACCAAGAAACGGCGCAGCCCGATGCCGGCGGCCCCGACGGCGGCGAACACGATCGGCATGGGGAAGGGCAGGGGGAAGAAGGTCAAGATCACCATGGCCCACCACAGCCGCCGCGTCAGCCGCACCGCCCTCCCGGCCCGCCGCTTGGCCCGGGCGGTCTGCCCGGCCCACAGCTCGATCACGCCCTCGCCCCACAGATGGCCGGCCCACCAGTAGATCCAGCTGAACTTGACCAGCGACACCCCCGCCACCGCCCAGACCAGGCCGATCAGCCACCAGGGGTCGCCGTCCACCCGGGCGAAAGCCCCGGCGGCCACGACCGAGGACCGCCCGCCGGTCAGGACCGCCGCCCAGGCCGGCGACCAGGTGATCAGCCTGGGCCGCAGGATGACCACCAGCAGGCCGTAGACGCCGACCACCATGATCCCGGCCCAACACCCCAGGTCGGCCCGGGTCGGCTGGTGCCCCCAGGGCATCCCGGGCTGCTCGTACCACGGCCGGTCCGCCGCCTCGGACTCCTCTCCGGCCTCAGGCCTCTCCCTTGTCTCGGCCGTCTCTGATTCATCCGCCAACCCATGCCCCGCTGCCCCACGCCCCGCTGCCCCACGCCCCACCGCCGCCTGGTCCGGGTTGGCCTCCGGGGACTCGATCGCTTGGGACCCGCCGCCAGAGTTGGCGCTCACAGACTCGGCCGCCTGGGACTCGACGTTTGGGCCAGCCTCCAAGGAGTCGGCCGCCGCCGACTCGACCACCTCGGATTCGTCGCCCTCGGCCAGCGGGGCGGCCCGGTCAACCATGGGCCACACCGTACTACGCCGACCTCTCGCGCCCCCTGTCTGCCGATTCCGGTCGCCGCCGGCGGGCCACGGGTTACGCCGACCCCTCGCGCCCCTCGCCTGGCGCCGGTCAACCGGCGTTGGGTTGGGCCACCCGTACTACGCCGACCCCTCGCGCCCCGGGACGGAGGCGGCGCCCGGGGTGGGAACGACGCCCCTCCTCACCCGCCCCTCACCGTCTCGACACCGTCTCATCACCTCGTCCGAACGCGATCCCCATCGGTCTCTCACCGCCTGATCACCACTCCCACCCCCGTCCGGGAAAGGATGGAACCGCACTCGCCCGCAGTGGAAGTCGGGGGGCGCCCCTTGACTGGGGCTGGTGACGTGCAAGACTGTCCCCCAGCGGATGAAACCCATCCGGCCTCTGCCACTCAGGATCGTCGGGCACGTACCGCCCGTGGAAAGGTGTAATTATCATGGCGAATGTCTCGTTCTCGGACGCCACCCGTATCTATCCCAACTCGGACCATCCGGCCGTCGACCGTCTCAATCTGGAGATCGGCGACGGCGAGTTCATGGTCTTGGTCGGGCCCTCCGGCTGTGGCAAGTCCACCAGCTTGCGCATGTTGGCCGGCCTGGAGGAGGTCAACTCCGGCCGTATCCTGATCGGCGACCGCGACGTCACCGACCTGCCGCCCAAGGACCGTGACATCGCCATGGTCTTCCAGAACTACGCCCTCTATCCCCACATGACGGTGGCGGACAACATGGGCTTCGCCTTGAAGATGCAGAACGTGCCCAAGGCCGAGCGCCAGGAGCGGGTCTTGGAGGCGGCCAAGCTGCTCGGCCTGGAGGACTTCCTCAGCCGCAAGCCGAAGGCTCTGTCCGGCGGCCAGCGCCAGCGCGTCGCCATGGGCCGGGCCATCGTCCGTCAGCCCCAGGTCTTCTTGATGGACGAGCCGCTGTCCAACCTGGACGCCAAGCTGCGCGTCGCCACCCGCACCCAGATCGCCGCCCTGCAGCAGCGCCTCGGCGTCACCACGGTCTACGTCACCCACGACCAGGTCGAGGCCATGACCATGGGCGACCGGGTGGCGGTGATGAAGGACGGTCTGCTGCAGCAGGTGGCCTCGCCGCTGGAGTTGTACGACCGCCCGGGCAACCTGTTCGTGGCCGGGTTCATCGGCTCGCCGGCCATGAACCTGATCGAGGGCCCCATCGTGTCGGGCGGCGTCCAGATCGGCGACTACATCCTGCCGCTGTCGCGCGAGGTCCTGGCCAAGGCGTCCAACGACACCAGCCTGACGGTCGGCATCCGCCCGGAGGCCCTGGAGGTGGCCGAGCAGGGGATCGCCGTCAACGTCAACATCGTGGAGGAGCTGGGGGCCGACACCTACCTCTACAGCACCTTGGTCGGCTCGACCGACCAGTCGGTCGACGGCCAGCAGATCGTCGCTAGGACCTCCGCCCGGCACAAGGGGCGGTCCTCCGGCACGGTCCGACTGGCGGCCGACCCGACCCAGCTCCACGTCTTCTCGAACGCCACCCAGGAGCGCCTGTCCGACTAGTCGACTTTAAGGGGTGGCCGCCGCGCGAGGAAGGGGCGGCCACCCCTTAAAGCTGATCTGTGGTCTGGGCCTGGGCGGCCCAGGGTTAACCTCATCCATCTTGTCTGCGAGTCCCCTCGGCGGACAGTCTGTGGGAGAATGAACCAATGCCGCGTTTTATTTCCGCCAAACCTGACTCTCGGCTGCTGCCGTTGCCTTGGGAGACGCCGTTGGCGGAGTGGCCAGTCAACTTGTTGGTTGCCCTGCCGCGGGGCCTGTCCCGCCACGTCGTCCGTTTCATCAAGGTGGGCGACGACGTCTACGCCGCCAAAGAGGTCATCGACCACCTGGCCCAGCACGAGTACCGCCTGCTGCACGCCCTGATGCGCCAGGGCACGCCGGCGGTCGAGCCGGTCGGCATCATCACCGAGCGCGGGGCCGTCGACGGTGTGCCGCTGGACCCGATCCTGATCACTCGCCACCTGGAATTCTCCTTGCCTTACCGGTCGTTGTTCTCGCCCGGCGTGCGACAAGAAACCGTGTCGCGACTGTTGGACGCAATGGTTGTGTTGGTGGCCCGCTTGCACTTGATCGGTTTCAAGTGGGGCGATGTGTCGTTGTCCAATATCTTGTTCCGGCGCGACGCCGACACCTTCGCCGCCTACCTGGTCGACGCCGAGACCGGCGAGTTGCACGCCCGGCTGACCCGGGGCCAGCGGGAGCACGACATCGACATCGCCCGGACCAATTTGTTGGGCGACTTCCTCGACCTCCAGGCCGGCGGGCTGCTGCAGGAGAAGCTGGACCCGCTGCGGCTGGTCGACATGGTGACCTCGCGCTACCGGGAGCTGTGGAACGAGCTGACCGGCGTGGAGGAGTTCTCGGGCGGCGAGCTGGACCGGATCGAGAACCGGGTGCGCCGGCTCAACGCCCTCGGCTTCGACGTGGCCGAGTTGGACATCCAGACCGACGCCGACCAGGAGACCATCCGCATCCAGCCGATGGTGGTGGACGCCGGCCACCACTCGCGCCGCCTGATGCGCCTGACCGGCCTCGACACCGAGGAGAACCAGGCCCGCCGCCTGCTCAACGACCTCGACACCTACCGCTGGCGCACCGGCCAGGCCCACGTCGACGAGGCGGTCGTGGCCCACGACTGGCTGACCCACTCCTTCCAGCCGGTGATGAACGCCATCCCGGCCGAGTTGCGGGCCAAGCGCGAGCCGGCCCAGATCTTCCACGAGGTGCTGGACTACCGCTGGTACCAGGCCCAGCGGGAGTGCCGCGAGGTGCCGCTGCTGGAGGCCACCCACGGCTACGTCCGCGACGTCTTGTCGGACCTGCCGGACGAGGAGCTGAACCTGGACGTGCTGGCGCCGGTGGTGGAGGACCGCCAACTGGTCAACCCCTACGACCCCTCCATGGGCTATGTCGAGGCGGGCGAGGAACCGCCGGTGGACGCCTGGGAGAACCAGGCCGACGACCAGCCCGAGGCCAGCCCCTTCCTCGACCTGGCCGCTCTCAGAGCCCGAGCCGCGGCCAAGGCCCGGGCCAAAGCCGAGTCCGAGGCGCGGGACACCCCCTGAGGGCCTGCATTACGCTGGCCGGGTGAGTTTCTCGTTGCACGACTCGGCCCTGGGCCGACAGGTCGATCTCGTCCCCCTGGTGACGGGGAAGATCTCGGTCTACTGCTGCGGCCTGACCGTCCAGGCCGCCCCCCACCTGGGCCACATCCGCAAAGAGGTGGTGTTCGACGTTCTGCGCCGCTGGCTGACCTTCTCCGGCCTGGAGGTGACGCTGGTGGTCAACGTGACCGACATCGACGACAAGATCCTGGCCAAGGCCGCCGCCGAGGGCCGGCCCTGGTTCGCCCACGCCTATTTCTACGAGCGCCAGCTGCACCGGGCCACGGCCGCCCTGGGCTGCCTGCCGCCGACCTACGAGCCCCGGGCCACCGGCCACATCCCAGAACAACTCGAATTGGTCCAAGAGCTGATCGCCCGGGGCCACGCCTACCCCGCCGCCGACCATTCGGGCGACGTCTACTTCGACGTCCGCTCCTGGCCCGGCTACGGCCAGTTGTCGCACCAGCGGATCGCGGACATGGAGCCGGCCCTCGACGCCGACCCCAGGGGCAAGCGCGACCCCCACGACTTCGCCCTCTGGAAGGCCGCCAAGCCGGACGACCCGGCGACCGCCTCCTGGGCCTCGCCCTGGGGGCGGGGGCGGCCCGGCTGGCACCTGGAGTGCTCGGCCATGGCCGGCAAGTACCTGGGCGACGCCTTCGACCTGCACGGCGGCGGCCTGGACCTCAAGTTCCCCCACCACGAGAACGAGCGCGCCCAGTCCCAGGCCGCCGGGAGGCCCTTCGCCCACCCTTGGATGCACAACGCCTTCGTGACCGATCCCAGCGGCGAGAAGATGTCGAAGTCGTTGGCCAACGGCATGTTGGTCTCCGAGGTGGTGCGCCGCTTCGACCCCCGGGCGGTGCGCTACTACCTGGTGGCCCCGCACTACCGCTCGATGGTCGAGTTCTCCGACCAGGCCGTGGCCACCGCCGCCGCCGGCCTGGCCCGCCTGGACGCCTTCGTCGACCGGGCCTCCGCCCGCCTCGGCGCCGTCCGCCCCTGGACCATGGGCGAAGCGCCGGCGCCTCAGGCGCTGCCGGCCGGCTTCGCCCGGGCCATGGACGACGACCTCGGCGCCCCGGCGGCCATCGCCCAGCTGCACGACAGCGCCCGGGCCGGCAACCGCGCCCTCGACGCCGGCGACGACCCGACGGCCCTCACCGCCCTGGTCCAGGTCCAGAACATGTTGTCGGTCCTGGGCCTGTGGAAGCTCGACCCGGCCTGGCCGGCCGCCGGCGGCGACCTGGAACCGGTGGTCGACGGCCTGGTGTCCGCCCTGCTGGAACAACGCCAGGCGGCTAGGGCGCGACGTGACTTCGCCGCCGCCGACCAGTTGCGCGACCGCCTGACGGCCTTGGGCCTGACCATCGAGGACGCCCCCGACGGCCCCCGCTGGAAACGCTGACCACGAGTCCGCCGGGGGGCCGGCTTGATCCCAGCCTCACCGTTTCTCGACCGCCGGGCGACCCCATCCGGACTCGCCGCCAGCTCGCCGCCCAACCCAAAACCGCCCAGCCCGCCACCCGCCCCAGACCCCGAAACGACGCGAAACCCCTGGTCACACGGGAACACGCGACTCTAGAACCTGAGACCCGGGACGCTCGGCGGGCGTTCGGCCCGTCTTCGTCTCGGACCCGCCGCCATCACAGCCGCCGGGGATCGGGGAAAGGGGGCGCGAGTCAGTTGTACAGTTGGGGGCGCCAACCGGATTCGGGCCTTGGGGACGAGGTGATGTCGTGAGTGTGTATGGGCTCGCGGACGCTTTCACGACGTCGGCGCGGCGCC
>JAISAO010000098.1 GCA_031266665.1 Propionibacteriaceae bacterium
GAAGGCGGCGGCGCTGGCCCCGACGACGGCCGGGTCGGTGGCGAAGTTGCGCTCCAACTGGCCGATGGGGGCGTTGGCGGCGGCCTCGCCCGGCGGCACCGTGTCGGCCGAGGGCGCGAAATTGAGGTTGACGCCGGCGGCCCGCAACTGCTCCCCCCAGCGGGCGGCGGCGGCGGTCAGCTGGGCCGGCGACCAGGTCCCCTGGACGGTGGCGCTGGGGATGTCCTCGAAGCCGGGGCCTCTCAGACGCTGGATCTGGCCGCCCTCCTGGTCCACGGCCACGAACGGGGCCACCCCGGCGGTGTGGGCCATGGCTTTGACCCGGTCGGCCGTCGCCCGGGCGGCGTCCAGTTCCCAGTCCTGGCCGAGGAAGAGGATGCCGCCGGACCGGATGGCCGCCAGGGTCGAGTCGGTCGAGCCGGTGGCGTCCCACAGGCCCAGCATGACCAACTGGCCGGCCTTCTCCTCCAGGTTGAGCCGAGCGGCGGTGATCGCGGCCAGCCTCGCCGGCTCGGGCGGGGCAGGGCTCGGGCTCGGCGTCGGCGTTGGCGAGTGACTGGGGCTGGGGACGGTGGCGGGCGGGCTGGGCGGATCGGGGGCCGGGGCCGGAGGCAGCCCGCAGCCGGCCAAGGTCAGCAGGCCGACGGCTAACAGTCCGAGCGTGCGCCGCATAGTATCCAGCCTAATCGGCCCGGCCGGCGGACGTCCGTTTCTCCTGCGCCGCGCCAGCGGCGCCGGCCCGCCTCCAGGCTCAGCGGCGACGGCCCGCCGGATGTCGCGGGCGAGGCTGGGAGCGCCGCCCGGACAGAGCGGCCGGAGCCGGGGCGGGAGACTTTTTTGACCGTGGCCCGACCGTCGACTACCCTTAGCCGGTGGCCCGATCCCCGGGCCGCAGGCGTTGCCGTGTCTGAGTGATCGCGTCCGTGGTCCGCGCGGCGCCGGCCGACACGAGCAATACCAGACTCAAAGAGAGAACTGCCAGGTGCCCACGATTCAGCAGCTGGTCCGCAAGGGCCGGACCGACAAGGTCAGCAAGACCAAGACCCCCGCCCTCAAGGGGTCGCCGCAGCGGCGGGGGGTCTGCACCCGCGTCTACACGACGACGCCGAAGAAGCCGAACTCGGCTCTGCGCAAGGTCGCCCGGGTGCGCTTGTCCAGCTCGGTCGAGGTGACGGCCTACATCCCCGGCGTGGGCCACAACCTGCAGGAGCACTCAATGGTCCTGGTGCGCGGCGGCCGGGTCAAGGACCTGCCCGGCGTGCGCTACAAGATCATTCGCGGCGCCCTCGACACCCAGGCCGTCAAGGGCCGCAAACAAGCCCGCAGCCGCTACGGCGCGAAGAAGGAGAAGTAATGCCCAGGAAAGGCCCCGCCCCCAAGCGCCCGGTCGTGGTCGACCCGGTCTACGGCTCGCCGCTGGTGTCGCAACTGGTCTCCAAGATCCTGCTCAACGGCAAGAAGACCGTCGCCCAGCACATCGTCTACTCCGCCCTCGAGGGGACGCGCGAGAAGACCGGCGGGGCCGACCCGGTCCAAACCCTGAAGCGCGCCCTGGACAACGTCCGCCCCGGCATCGAGGTCAAGTCCCGCCGCGTCGGCGGCGCCACCTACCAGGTCCCGATCGAGGTCAAGCCGTCGCGGGCCAACACCTTGGCCATGCGCTGGCTGGTGTCGTTCTCTAGGGCGCGGCGCGAGAAGACCATGTCCGAGCGGCTGCGCAACGAGATCCTGGACGCCGCCAACGGCCTCGGCGCCTCGGTCAAACGGCGCGAGGACACCCACAAGATGGCCGAGGCCAACCGCGCCTTCGCCCACTACCGCTGGTGACCGTCCGGCCGGCCGGAGCCGGCCGTGTGAGTGCGACGACGCGCCCGTGGGCTGTTCATTTGGGAATGGGCCACGGGTGTGGCGTTGTTGAACCACTGGCGGACCGCTTGGAACCGCAATCAGACTGCTATCAACCAGTTCCACGAGAGTTAAGGACATAACCGTGGCCACCATTGATCTGAAGGCCGACCTGGCCCAGGTGCGCAATATCGGCATCATGGCGCACATCGACGCCGGCAAGACCACCACCACCGAGCGGATTCTGTTCTACACCGGCATCAACTACAAGATCGGCGAGGTCCACGACGGGGCCGCCACCATGGACTGGATGGAGCAGGAGCAGGAGCGCGGCATCACCATCACCTCGGCCGCCACCACCTGTTTCTGGAAAGACCACCAGATCAACATCATCGACACCCCCGGGCACGTCGACTTCACCATCGAGGTGGAGCGGGCGCTGCGCGTTTTGGACGGCGCCGTGGCCGTGTTCGACGGCGTGGCCGGGGTCGAGCCCCAGTCCCAGACGGTCTGGCGCCAGGCCACCCGCTACAACGTGCCCAGGATCTGTTACATCAACAAGCTGGACCGCACCGGCGCCTCCTTCGAGCACTGCGTCAAAACCATCCGCCAGCGCCTGATGGCCAACCCCTTGATCGTCCAATTGCCGATCGGCTCCGAGGCCAGCTTCCTGGGCGTGGTCGACCTGGTCGGCATGCGCGCCCTGACCTGGCGGGGCGAGACCCAGATGGGCGAGGACTACGAGATCGAGGACATTCCGGCCGAGTTGGCCGACCAGGCCGCCACCGCCCGCCAAGAGCTGATCCACGCCCTGGCCGAGGCCGACGACGAGTTCGGCGAGTTGTGGCTGGAGAAGGAGGACTCGGGCGAGGACTTCACGGTGGCCGAGATCAAGGCGGCGCTGCGCCGGGCCGTGCTGGCCAACCGGGGCAATGTCGTGGTCTGCGGCACCAGCTTCAAGAACAAAGGCGTCCAACCCTTGCTCGACGCCATCAACGACTATCTGCCCAGCCCGCTCGACATCCCGGCCATCGAGGGTTTCAAACCCGGCCACCCGGAGGTCGTCTTGGAGCGCCACCCCTCGAACCAGGACCCGCTGGCCATCTTGGCCTTCAAGATCGCGGCCGACCCCCACCTGGGCCGTCTGACCTATATCCGGGTTTATTCCGGCGTCCTCAAAACCGGCCAGCAGGTCCTCAACTCGACCAAGGAGCGCAAGGAGCGGGTGGGCAAGATCTACCAGATGCACGCCAACAAGCGCGAGGAGATCGACGCCATCGGGGCGGGCATGATTTGCGCCGTCATGGGGCTGAAGGACACCACCACGGGCGAGACCCTGTGCGACCCGGCCCACCCGATCGTGTTGGAGTCGATGGACTTCCCCAATCCGGTCATCCAGCAGGCCATCGAGCCCAAGACCAAGGCCGACCAGGAGAAATTGTCGCTGTCGATCCAGCGGCTGGCCGAGGAGGACCCGACCTTCCGCGTCCACACCGACGAGGAGACCGGCCAGACCATCATCGCCGGCATGGGCGAGCTGCACCTGGAGATTCTGATAGACCGGATGAAGCGCGAGTTCAAGGTCGAGGCCAATATCGGCAAGCCCCAGGTGGCCTACCGCGAGACCATCCGCCGGAAGGTGGACAAGGTCGAGTACACCCACAAGAAGCAGACCGGCGGCTCGGGCCAGTTCGGCCGGGTCATCATCGCCCTGGAGCCGGGCGAGCCGGGCAGCGGCTACGAGTTCGTCAACGCCGTCACCGGCGGGCGCATCCCCCGGGAGTACATCCCGGCGGTCGACCAGGGCATCCAGGACGCCATGCAGTTCGGCGTCTTGGCCGGCTATCCGGTGGAGGATTTGAAGGTGACGCTGCTGGACGGCGCCTACCACGAGGTCGACTCGTCCGAGCTGGCCTTCAAGATCGCCGGCTCGATGGCCTTCAAGGAGGCCATGCGCAAGGCCGACCCGTGCATTCTGGAGCCCATCATGGCGGTCGAGGTGACGACGCCGGAGGATTATCTGGGCACGGTCATCGGCGACCTCAACTCGCGGCGCGGCCATGTCCAGTCGATGGACGAGGTCCACGGCAACCGGGTGGTGCGGGCGCTGGTGCCGCTGTCGGAGATGTTCGGCTACGTCGGCGACCTGCGCTCCAAGACCTCGGGCCAGGCCAACTACTCGATGGAGTTCCACAACTACGCCGAGGCCCCGAAGAACGTCATGGAGGAGATCGTGGCCAAAGCCCGGGGCACGGCCGAGTAGCCCGGATTATTTACATCTGTTACACTTGACACATTGCCAAATCACCCGGTGTGACCAGCCGGGCCGGTCCGACCAGCCGGAGTTGGTGCGCCTTGTGACACGGCCTACGCTGGTTCGGCCACTGTCGCGAAGGACATCCTTATGGAGACTTTGACCGCCGACCAGACCAACTCGGGCGAGTTGGACCGGCTGGCCGCCCTGGTGGACGCGCTGCCCCTTGGCTCCGAGTTGGCCCGGGCCATGGCTTATGTCGTCGCGACCGCCCGTCGCGGCGCGGCGGTCGTCTTGTCGGCCGAGGACGAGCTGATCTCGCCCGCCGCCGCCGCCAGCTTGTTGGGGACGAGTCGGCCCCATCTGTACAAGCTGCTCGACCGCGGCCTCATTCCCTGTGTCAACGTCGGCCGCGACCGCCGGGTCGAGACGGCCGACGTCTTGGCCTACGCCCAACGCCGCCAGGCCGACCGCCGCCAGATGGCCGAGCGTCTGGCCCGAACCGACGCCAGCCGGCGTCGGCTGGTGGAGGAATTGGCCGCCGAGGCTTAAACGGCCTGTCGCTGGCCTATGGCAGAATCCTGTCCGTGCCAGCGCCACCCCGTCCGACCATTCGTTGCGTCTGTCAAGACTTGACTAAAGGCTGGGGCAATGTCTACCACCGACGGGCGGTGGAGCGCGGCTTGGTCAATCATCCCGGCAGAGCCTCATTAGACCGACGTGGCTTCAGGCCTGAAACGCGATAGTGTGTAAACGTGGTGAGAGGATTGCGCTGTGGATATGTTGTACTACTATTTGTGCTCCGCGTTCACCTGGTTGAGCGCGGCTGTGAGCTTCGGGTTCTCGGTCAAGGCCCAAATGAGGTCGAAGCCGTTGGGCGGCGTCGCGCTGACCAATGCCAAGTACGCGACGGCGCGCAGCCTGGCGCTGTTGGTGGCGGCGGCTGGGCCGATGGCGTTGGTATCGAGGCCGTACTTGATAGCGATGGCCGGGATCATGATAGGCGTGCAAGCGCTCGACGGCGTCGTCGGGGTCAAGATCAATGTTTTCAAGACGGTTGGCCCGCTGGCGACCGCCGTGGCTAACGCCGGCCTGCTGATTCTGTTCTTGGCCGACGCCATCTGAGATTTTGGAACAAAAGTTGTCGTGACGGGCGACGGAGCCTTTCGCAGGTGACTACAGTTCGTCTTTTCGATATCACTCCAGCGGCTAACCGTGACTGAGTAATTTTCATGCGAGAGACGCTTAGGCCGCCACCAAACGGGAAGGACCACAAACCGTCTTACGGGACACGGCCAGTCGGGTCTACACCATCAGTCTCGACCTCCCGGGGTTTCCTCGACCCCGTCCCCATCTGTGTCTGGGGGCCGGTCGGTCTCGGCCTCGGCTTCCCACATCGCCCAGTCGTCTCCCGGGTCGGCCGGCGCGTCGGGGCCAGGCCAGTCAGTGCGGTCGAGCAGGCGGCACCACGAGTCCAACACCTCGTCCGGCATCCGTTGGGGGGTGAAGGGGAGCCCCCAAGGGTGGAGGACGGCCGTGTCGGGGCCGGTCAGCTCGATCCAGCACTCACCCCAGGCGTCGGGGTCCGACGCGACGGCGGCGAAAGCCGTCCGGGGCTCCGTTTCCACCATCCGGCGCAGCCACTCACGCTGGCCGACGGTGAGCGTGCCCGGGAGGACGAGAACGGTCGGGAACCAGGCTTCCTCGGCCTCCCCGGCGAAACGGGCCGCCAACGCCGACCCGGCGCCTGCGGCCGCCAGGATCTCCCGGCACGCGCCCGCGTCCCTTTCCAACTGCGCCATCTCGGCGTCGAGCGTGGGCGTGTAGACGAGGCAGCCGGTTCGCAGAACGTCGTCCAGGCCGCACAACGAGCCGGCCGTGACCACCTGAATGTCGTCGACCCATTCCCGGTTCATCGCCAGCTCGAACGCCAACGCCGCCTGCGCCTGGGCGACGAGTTCGTCCGGGCCTGAGACGCCGAGCACGCCGGTCGCCTCCAAATCCACCAGGAGGCTCATCCGGTCGCTGTCGTGGCCCACGCACACCAACGTTGGATAAGGAGTAGTGACGTGAGCGTTGACCGGGTCCTCGGCGAAGGGGCGGACCTCTTCCGGCAGGTCGTCGTCCGGGTCGTCGTCCAGTTCGGGCGCGTCCAGGCGGCAGATCCAGTAGCCGGGGCTGGGGGTGGACTTCCACGGGGCGGGCAGCGTTGCCGCCTCCTTCAAGAGGATCTCGAGTTGGGCCGGGCCGGTCTCTGGGAACTCGGAGTCGCGGACCAGCGGCCGGCCTAGGCGGGCCAGTTTGACGTGCGGCAGCCCCGACGGGACACCGCCGATCAAAAGACGTAGCGCCCGGTTGGCGGCGCGGACCATGCCTCGGTCTTCGACCTGGCGGGCGGCCATCTCCTGGGCGGCGTCATCCCCCGCCGGCTTGGGCATGGTCGCGCCCACGGGCGCCTTGAGGCGGCTACGCGCCCGCCGGCGGGCCAGCATGAGGCCGAAGAACGAAGCCGCCGCCACCCCCACTCCGAGACTTGTCCTGACCGGCGGCGGCAGATGATCCCACACCTCCATCGGCAACTCCCCCGCGAAAGCGGACACCGCCGAGCCCGTCCTTGAGATTTCATCGGCTACCAGCGGGGACGATGGCCGCCCGACCGGGACCGTCGGCCCGCCCGCCCGAGTGGGACCAGCTTCGGGCGTGGCCGAGGCAACCTCCGGGGACAGGGAGGCGCTAGCGTCTGGCGGGGACGCGGGCTGCTTCGGGGCCGGAGTGGGTTCAGCCGGGGGGCCATCCATATCCCCGGACGTCGTCGGGGCCGCGCCGCCGCCGAACGCTCCTGAGGGCATGAACGATGCCGCCGCCAACCGCTCGGTGAACGCCATCCCGGTTTTCAGCCCTCGCGCCTTGGGTGCCGCACGGCGGCGCAACCTGGACGACAGGTAGACCAGGACGCAAACCATCAGGCACAACCACGCGGCCCACCCGACCACGACGAGCAGCCCGGCGAACACAGCCCCGTTGTCCGGGTGGGTCAATCCACGCCACAGGTCGCCCCAGCCCGGCAGGCTGTCCGGCATGAACGCGCCGGTCACCCACACCATGACCCCAGTTCCGCCGACCACGATCACCAACAAGGCCACAGTCGCAGCTACCCCCACTAGACGACGCATGTCGAACACTCCGTTCTCCCTGGCCCGGTCGGCGTTGCCGCCGGCCGGGCCAGATTTGTCTCTCTACCTAATACACGACCGGGCAGGGGACAAATCGCGACACAACGGCCCCGGCCCCGCCGCGCCAGCCGCCGCTAGGCGCGGCGACGGCTTGGACTCGTCGATGTGGTAAACCGCCAATCAGAAGGCCGTCAACAAGGTGGTTCCCGACCGGCCCACCTCTGACCACTCCACCCGCGCACGGGGGGCGTTGGTGATGTTGTGGTCCCCGCCACGGTTGTGGGGCGACGGGCCGTCTACCAGTCGCGAGACTCGGCCTGGGCCGCCACCGCGTCGGCCACCGTCTGGGCGAAGGGGTCGTCCAGGTCGGCGGCGGCTGCGGCGAAGGCCCCGGCCAGGCCGTGCCGGATCCCCTCGACCGCGGCCTCGGCCCGGTCCGCCGGGATCTGGAGGCGCTTGGCCAGGGTCAGGAAGTGGCGCAGTCCGATGTGCCGGAGGCGGTATTCGCCGTCGACGGCCATGGCCACCTTGAAGCGGTCGTCGACCGCCTCGTGCGGCAGCAGCGTGCCGAGGTCGTACAGCGGTGCCAGTCTGACCCCCGGACCGTCGAGCAGGAGCGAGTAATTCTTGGCGTGGGAGTCAGTGCAGCCGGCGCAGGCGGCGAACACCAGGGCTGAGAAGAACGTCTCCTGAGCCTGGACGCGGGCCGCCGCGTCGGCGATCTCGAGACGGAGCAGCCGGGCGATCTGGTTGGCGCTGGGGCCGCCGTCCTCCTGGTACTTCCGAATGGGAGCAACGCTCATGGTCTGACACAAGTCTTCTTGGTGGAGCCGACGCCAGCGCCCGTCGGCCCGGACGCGGTCATAACGTCGAGACACGAAGACCCGGTGGCCACTGGCGGTGACGAACGACTCGCAGTCCGCCACCGGCAGGCCGAGCAGTCCGGCCGCCCGAGTGGTCACCAGCTCGTTGATGTCGTGCCGGTCGAGGGCCTTTAGGTGGGCGGGCTTCAGAATGTGCGTGGTCGGGGTGGCATCGCGCGGCGTGCCCCAGGCCCCGTCGGGCAGGCGAAACAAGGCAACTTTTGTCTGGGCACCGGCCAGGCTCCACCGGCCGATGGCGCGCGACTCGCCCCAGGAGTCCGCCGCCTTGATCAAATCGCCCATCAGTCGGTCGATGTCCTCGGCGCTGTGGCGCTCAACGTCGCCTTGATGGTTGGCGGTGTCCGGCGAGTCCTCGCCCGGCGGCAGGAATTGGAGCGCTCCCGCCGTGTCGCGGCCGACGTGGCGCAGCAGGGCGAACGGGTGGGTGCTCGAGTGGTATTGGCGTGACAGCCGGTCCAGCACACCGGGCCGATCCGGCAGAAGCCCTTGGAGGAACGGCAGGACCACCCGCGACTTGTGCTCGCGCCGGCCCAGGGGCATGGAGACTGACAGCGGTGTGGCCGTAGGGTCGTCCTGGTAGTCGTCGTCGTAGTGGAAGGTCGTGTCGCCTTGGGGCGTCTGGCTGACGGCGCCGACGCGGATGCCGTCCATGAAGACCGTCAAGGTCCGTTCCGCTGTCACTGTGCCTCACCCGCCTCGACTGGCACCGGCTCGATTTGGATTTGGAGGTCGAGCGCCGCGACGACATGGAGGGCCAGGGCCAGTTGGACCGTGCCCTTGCCCGCCTCGAAATCGTGCAGCCATTTGCGGGAGACTCCCACACGGCGGGCCAGCGCCAGAGCGCTGAGGCCCAGATCCAGGCGGCGTTGTTGGGCCAGAGCGCCGAGTTGGCGGGCGGTGCCGATCCGCATCGGCTGCTCCTTCCGGCCTGAACTGTCACCGAACGGTGACATACCGGTATTGTAACTGATCGGTGACATTGCCACAATGGGCCAGGGCTATAACTGTACGGTTCCGGCTCAAGGCGTATTGGGACAGACCTGATCCAACTCGCGGACATCGTTGCTGGCGCCATCTACCGTTCTTGCCTCGAAGAGAAGACAGACTGGGAAGACTACATCGCGATCCTCAGGCCGCGTATCGAAGAGATCTGGGACTTCGGGTAGGCGAAACCGGCTCTAGCTTGCCTAGTCGCAAGCAGGTACGCCCTAACGGCGCCGATTCGAGCCGGCTTCTGTGTGAACGTCACCCTACCAGCTAGCCTCTCAGCGGTTCAAGCGTCTGGCGGCGCCAGCTTCGAGAATCACGGTGTGGAGGTATCGGGCCACTCGGCCGACGCCGGGTCGGCGGTCCAAAGGATCACATGGTGATGTGGAAGTTGGTCGAATTGGACTGGAGCTTGCCGATACTGATTTGGATGGAGCAATCGCCTTGTTGGTCGGCCAGGACGACGGGCGGGCGGCTGA
>JAISAO010000096.1 GCA_031266665.1 Propionibacteriaceae bacterium
CCGACTCGCAAGGTCACATTGTGGGCGCCGTCGGTCACGTAGGGGCCGAAGCGGCCCGCCGCCACCACCACCTGGCCGCCGGACACCGGGTCCGGCCCCAACTCGCGCAACACCGTCGGCCCCGACCGGCCGCGACCCTTGGGGGTGGCGAACAGGGCCTCGGCCTGGGGCAGGGTCAAGCTGAAGATCGAGGCCTCGTCCGGCAGCGGCCTGGAGTCGGTCCCCTTCTTGGCGTAGGGGCCGAAACGGCCGTTCTGGGTGGTGATGGTCTGACCGTCGGCGCCGGCGCCGACCGTCCGGGGCAGGCTGAGCAGGCGCAGGGCGTCCTCCAGCGTGATCGTCTCCAGGCTCATCGACTGGAACAAGGAGCCGGTCCTAGGCTTGGCCCCCTTGGGGGAATCGGGCGGCAACACCTCGGTCACATAGGGCCCGTAGCGCCCGGTCTTGGCCACCACCGGCCAGCCGCTGTCGGGGGCTGTGCCCAGCGCCCGCTCGACGGTCGCGCCGGCGGCCAACAACTCCTCCGCCTTGGCCTGGGTCAACTCGTCCGGCGGCAGGTCCTCCGGCAGGTTGGCCCTGTGGCCGGCCGGGTCCTCGACGTAGGAGCCGTACTTGCCCACCCGCACCACCAGGCCGGCGTCGCCCGGCAGGGGGAAGCTGGACAGGCGGCGGGCGTCGATCTCGCCCAACTCCGAGACCAGTTGGTGCAGCCCGGCGCCGGCGGCGGGGGAGCCGAAGTAGAAGTCGCGCAAGACCTGGAGGCGGCCGGCGTCCCCCCGGGCGATGTCGTCCAGATCGGTCTCCAGCGTGGCCGTGAAACGGTAGTCGACCAGCTTGGGGAATTGCTCGACCAGCAGCCGGGTGACGGCGAAGGCCAACCAGGTCGGCACCAGGGCCGAGCCTTTCTTGAAGACATAATCACGGGCCGTGATGGTGCGGATGATGGTGGCGTAGGTCGAGGGCCGCCCGATCTCCAACTCCTCCAGCTTGGCCACCAGGGAGGGCTCGGTGTAGCGAGCCGGCGGGCGGGTCTGATGGCCCTCGGGGGTGACCTGCTGGGCCGTCAACCCGTGGCCGACGGCCAACTGGGGCAGCCGGGTCTGGGCGTCGTCGCTCTGCTCGTCGGGGTCGTCGTGGGACTCGACATAGGCTTTGAGGAAGCCGGGGAAGGTGATCGTCCGGCCCGAGGCCGTCAGCCGGCCGTCGCTGGCGCTTAGCTCCCCCAGCGGCGTCGGCTGGTTCCAGCGGGCGTCGATTTGGATGGTGGCCGACACGCCCTCGGCGTCTTTCATCTGCGAGGCCACGGTCCGCATCCAGACCAGCTCGTAGAGCCGGCGCTGATCGCCGGTCAGGCGGCTGTCCTGAGGGGTGGTGAAACGTTCGCCGGCCGGGCGGATGGCCTCGTGCGCCTCTTGGGCGTTCTTCACCTTGGAGGTGTAGGTCCTGGGGGTGGGCGGCAGGTACTGGGGGCCGAACAAGTCGCGCGCCTGCGTCCGGGCGGCCTCGACCGCCTGGCTGGACAAGGTCACCGAGTCGGTCCTCATATAGGTGATCCAGCCGGCCTCGTAGAGGTCCTGCGCCACCGACATGGTGCGCTGGGCCGAGAAGCCCAGTTTGCGTCCGGCCTCCTGCTGCAAGGTGGTGGTGCGGAAGGGGGCATAGGGCTTGCGGGTGTAGGGCTTGGTCTCGACCGCGGCCACCTGGAGGGCGGCCCGGCTCAGAGCCTGGGCCAGGGCCTTGGCCTGGGCCTCGTCCAGGGCCAACAACGGGCCGCGCAACTGGCCCTCGGCGCTGAAATCACGGCCCTGGGCCAGTCGCCGCCCGCCGACGGCGGTCAGTCGGGCCGGGAAGGTCCGGGGCTCGGCCTTCTGACCGGCGTCCAAGGTGGCCGTGACATCCCAATAAGAGGCCGGCACAAAGGCCATCCGATGGCGCTCGCGATCGACCACCAGCCGGGTGGCGACGGACTGGACCCGCCCGGCCGACAGCTTCGGCATGACCTTCTTCCACAACACCGGCGAGACCTCGTAGCCGTAGAGGCGGTCCAGGATGCGGCGGGTCTCCTGGGCGTCCACCAGGTCGGCGTCGAGGTCGCGCGGATGGGACACGGCCTCGGCGATGGCCTGGGGCGTGATCTCGTGGAAGACCATGCGCTTGGCCGGCACCTTGGGCTTGAGCTCTTGCAGTAGGTGCCAGGCGATGGCCTCGCCCTCGCGGTCGCCGTCGGTGGCCAGCAGGAGTTCGTCGGCGCCCTTGAGTTTTTCCTTCAGCGAGCGGATGGTGGACCTCTTGTCAGCCGAGACGACGTACAGGGGCTCGAAGTCTTGGTCCACGTTGACGCCGGTGCGGGCCCACTTCTGGGAGCGGTAGCGCTCCGGGATGTCGGCCGCCCCCTGGGGCAGGTCGCGGACGTGGCCCCGACTGGACTCCACGACGTAACCGGGCCCGAGATAGGAGGCGATCTTGACGGCCTTGGTGGGCGACTCCACGATGACCAAGCGGTGTTTAGCGGGGTTGACAGTTGCGGCCATGACGCCTCCTTCCAGCCTCGGAGCGTACCGCAGGCCGCCCACGACTAGTCAAAGCCCGACGCCCGGCGCCCGGGCCGGTCAGCCACCTGGGTTGCCGGCCCGGGCGACGGCCTCCAAGCGGCTGGGAAGCCCGGGCAGGCCCAATGGTGTGGCCACCGACACCTGGACCGTGACGGCGACGAAACGATCGAAGGCCACGACCTGGCAGTCGTCCAGATAGGCCTGCTGGGCGGCGGCGACGGCCCGGGCCGAGTCGCAGGCCACCGCTTCGGCCCCGGTCGCGCTGCCGGCGGCGACGACCGCCCGGGCTCCGGCCAGGGCGGCGCCGTCGGCCACCGCCTCAGCCCGGTGGTGGGCGACGACGAAGGCTGACCCGGCCAAGACCAGCCAGGCGACCACGGCCACGGCCAGTCCCACCAGGGCGACCATGAGGGAGCCGGCGCCGCGCTCCGAGCGCCAGTCCGGGCGGACGGTGTGGCGCTCCGGACGCACGATCAGGCGGACGGTGTGGCGTTCCGGGGATTGGCCAGCGCCACGCCCCGGGCGGGCGCGGCGGTCCGTCTCCCGCTCCGCCCGGACGCCGGCCTGGCGCTCCGGTTGTCGGGCCTGGCCCGGTGACGCCCCGGACCGGAAGCGGCTGGGCCGCCCGGTCATGGCACACCGCCCTCGCGCCGGGTCTCGGACTCGGCTGTGACGGTTATCGGCATCAGCCAACTGCCCCAGGGGCGGAAGGTGATGTCGAGCCGGACCCGGACCATATCGCCGGCGTCGCTCCGAGTGACGACGGCCACGCCCGGCAGGTCGTCGGTGATACGGAGCACCGCCGCGACGTCGCCCCGGGCGGCCTGGCGCGTCAGGTCGCTGGCGGCGTCGACGCAGCGGACCTGCATCACCGCAATGCCGAACAAGCCGATCAAGAGGTAGACCAGGGCGGCCAGGCCGATGGTCCCGAAAGCGATCTCCAAGGTCACCAGGCCGCGTTCGCGGACGGCTTGGGGTTGGGCCATGACGACTCCTCGTGTCGTGGTGGTGTTGGCGGGTGGGGGAGGTGGGGCGGCGGCCGATTCACAAACCGGCCGCCGCCCGGCCTCCGAGCGTCCGGCGGTGGCCCGGCCCGGCCCGGCGGGAAGCGGGGCCGGCGACAGCCGGCGGCGACCCCTTGACCTCCCGCCAGGCCGGCGGCGGCCGAACTGCGAGCCGTCGGCTCCCAGCCGCCGGGCGACCCCGTCCAGGGGGCGGCTCGGCTGGCTGGCAACCGGTGCCTCAGGGCTAGGACCACAGGCTGGTGACGACGTTGAAGAGCAGGGTGACGACGCCGGAGACCGAGGCCTGGAAATGGTCGGACCGGATCAGGGTGAAGATGACCAGCCCGATGGCGGCGACGATGAGGATGCCGATGGCGTACTCGGCGATGGCCATGCCCTCCTCGCCCCGCCGCTTCAGGGCGCGGCCGAACCGGGCCAGACGGGACTGGGCCCAACGGGAGCGGACCGGGTGGCACTGGGCCGGGCCAGTCGTGGTCGTGACTTGCTTCATGGTGGTGTCCTTTCGAGCGACCAGGGCCGGTGATGACCCTCGCCAAAGACAGTGCGGACGACGGGGGCGAAATGTCGTCCGGCGGCGCGACGGTGGATAAACCGGTCCCCGGCCGGCCGGTCTGTGGACAAGTCGGCTCGGCCGGCCGGGGCGGCGGCCCATTCCAAGTCAGCAAGATGACTTTTGAACGCGCCGGGAGCCGTCTTCGAGTTGGTGTCGGCGGCTCCCGGCGTCACCCGCCGGACCCGGAGGCGGGACCGCCTCGCATCGTTATCGAACCGTGACGCCGCCGGGTTCGCGGGGTGAAATGTTAGCGCTAACATTACTGTTGCGTCGGGCTTCCTGGGCCCGCGCCGCAGGCGGTCTAATCACAAATCCGCTTGTGTTAGCCCCATGTGCCCCAAGGCATGTGCTCGAAGAGGAGAAACGGGTGAACCTGAAAATCAAGAAGATCGCTCTGGCGCTGACGGGCGCCGCTATGAGCCTGAGTTTCGCGGCTTGTTCCGCCGGCACGGACAGTTCCACCGACCCCACCAGGGGCGACGACTCGACGGTCGCGGCGGACGACTCCGGCTACAACCTGGTGCCGCGGGACAGCAATGGCGACGGCCTGATCACGCTCGGCTTCGCGCAAGTCGGCGCCGAGTCCGGTTGGCGCACCGCCAACACCCAAAGCTACAAAGATTACTTTGTCGAGGCCAACGGTTTCAAACTGGTCTTCCTCGACGCCAACCAGGACGCCGACAAGCAGAAGCAAGACGTCCGCGACCTGATCGCCCAGGGCGTCGAGGTCATCGACCTGGCCCCGGTGACCGACTCCGGCTGGGAGCCGATCCTGCAGGAGGCCAAAGACGCCGGCATCCCGCTGATCGTGTCCGACCGGCAATTGTCGGTCTCCGACGACCTCTATCTGACCTACTTCGGCGGCAACATGGAGGAAGAGGGCAAGACGGCGGTCAAGTGGCTGCAGGACTACATCTCGGCCAACAACATCTCCGATCCGATCAACATCGTCCATCTCCAGGGCACCATCGGCTCGACCGCCCAGAAGGGCCGGACCAAGGCCCTGGACGACGCCGCCCCGGGCAACGGTTGGAACGTCGTCTACCAGCAGACCGGCGAGTTCACCCAGGCCAAGGGCCAAGAGGTGATGGAGTCCTTCCTCCAGCAGGGTAAGGACTTCAACGTCATCTATTCCGAGAACGACGACATGACCTATGGCGCCATTGACGCCCTCCAGGCCGCCGGCAAAGACCCGAAGGAATACATCATCATCTCCTTCGACGGCAATAAGTCGGCCGTCCAGATGGTCATCGACGGCCTGATCGACGTCATCGCCGAATGCGACCCGCTGCTCGGCCCCCAGGTCGGCGCGCTCATCAATCAGGCCGCCGCCGGCCAGACGATCGCCAAGGTGACCTACTCGCAGGAGGGCTTCATCGACTCGACCAACGCGGTCGAGAAGATCAAGACCGCTTTCGGCTCGTAATCGCCGTCGCCCCGGTCGGGGCCGCCATGGCGCGGCCCCGACCGGCGGCCCTCAACCATGGGGGCGCCCGCCCCCGGGGACAAGCTGATAGTAGGATAAGAAGAGTCATGGCCGACCCTCTGATCTGTATGCGGGGCATCAGTAAAAATTTCCCGGGCGTTAAAGCGCTCGACCAGGTCGATTTCAAGCTGATGCCGGGCGAGGTCCACGCCCTGATGGGGGAGAACGGCGCCGGCAAGTCCACCCTGGTCAAGGTTCTGACCGGGGCCGAGGCCTTCGAGAGCGGCCAGATCTTCTTGGGCGGCGCCACCCAGCCGATTATCAACCATTCGCCCCAGGAGGCTCAGAGCCGTGGTATCTCGACGGTTTACCAAGAGGTCAATCTCTGCCCCAATCTGACGGTGGCGGAGAACCTGTTCGTCGGCCGCCAGCCGCGCCGTCTGGGCTTGATCGACTGGCGGGAGATGAACCGGCGGGCGCGCGCCATCATGGACGGCATCGGTGTCGACATCGACGTGTCCAAGCCGCTGGAGGTCTATTCCATCGCCATCCAGCAAATGGTGGCCATCGGCCGGGCGATCGACATCTCATCCCAGGTCTTGGTCCTGGACGAGCCCACCAGCTCGCTCAACGAGCAGGAGGTGGCGACGCTTTTCCGACTGGTCCGCCGCCTCAAAGACCAGGGCATGGGCATTATTTTCATCACCCACTTCCTGGAGCAGGTGTACGAGGTCTGCGACACCATCACGGTCTTGCGCAACGGCCGGCTGATCGGCCAGTACGCCATCGACTCGATGCCGCGCAAAGACCTGGTGGCGGCCATGCTGGGCCGGGCCTTCGACGACCTGGCGGCCATCCGCCACAGCTCGGCCGAGCCGGTCGACCGGAATGAGGCCCCGGTGATCTCGGCCCGCCAACTCGGCGTCCGGGGCCAGATCAAACCGTTCGACCTCGATATTTACGCCGGCCAGGTGGTCGGTCTGGCCGGTTTGTTGGGCTCCGGGCGGACCGAGGTGGCGCGGGCCGTCTACGGCGCCGACGCGCCCGACAGTGGCCGGCTGGAGGTCAAGGGCGACCGCATCGGGCATTCGCCGATCGACGCCATGCGCGCCGGCATGGCCTTCTGCCCGGAGTCGCGCAAGGACGAGGGCTGCGTCCAAGACCTGTCGGTCAGGGAGAACATCGTTTTGGCCGAGCAGACCAAGAGGGGCGCCTTCAGGCTGATGTCGCGGGCAGAGCAGGAGAAACTGGCCCGGCGTTACGTCGAATTGCTCCAGATCAAGACCGCCAGCCTGGACACCCCGATCAAACAATTGTCGGGCGGCAACCAGCAGAAGGTGATCTTGGCCCGTTGGCTGGCCACCGACCCGGACTTCCTGATCCTGGACGAGCCCACCCGGGGGATCGACGTCGGCACGAAGGCCGAGATTCAGAAACTCTGTGTCGAATTGGCCGGCGACGGGCTGGCCGTGCTCTTCATCTCCTCCGAGATCGATGAGATGCTGCGCACCTGCGGACGCATCGCCATCATGCGCGACCGACGTAAAGTCGGCGAATTGTCCGGCGACGGGCTGACCTCGGCCGCCATCATGTCCCAGATCGCCGGGGAGGAGCCCCATGACGATTAGTGACGCGCTGGGCCGCGTCGTCCGCTCACGTTTGTTCTTCCCCCTGGTCTGCCTGGCCCTGGTGCTGCTGCTGAACGTCATCGTGACGATGTCGACGACCGGCTCGCCCGGCCCTTTCTTCCAGATCACGCTGACCAACGGCGCCCTCAACGGGCCGCTCATCACCATCCTCAACCGCTCGTCCGAATTGGTCATCTTGGCGGTCGGCATGACCTTGGTGGTGTCCTGCTCGGCCGGCACCGACATCTCGGTCGGCGCCGTCATGGCGCTGTCCGGGGCGGTCAGCATCTGGGCGCTCGGCTTCGGCCAACTGGCCCAAAACGACTACCACGTTAAAGAATACGTTGTCCCTTACGCCGTCGGCCTGCTGGTGGCCTTGGCGGTGGGGGCGGTCTGCGGGGCCTGGAACGGCTTCCTGGTGTCGCGGCTCAAAATCCAGCCGATGGTGGCGACGTTGATCCTCTACACCGGCGGGAGGGGCGCGGCCAAGGTTTTCGCCGACGGCCAGATCGACAAAGTCGACGTCGCCAACTACAAATGGCTGGGTAATTTCATCCAAGACTCCCAGGGTAATAACTTGGTGCCGATCCCGACCGCCATCTTCATCGCCGCCGCCGTTGTCGTCGCCACCGCCCTGGTCTTGCGCCACACGGCCCTGGGGATGAACATCCAGTCGGTCGGCATCAATAGCCGGGCCAGCCGGATCGTCGGCTTGAAATCGGCCCGGATCATCTTGTTGGCCTACGCCTTCTGCGGCGTCTGCGCCGCCGTCGCCGGCATCATCGCCACCAGCCGGATCGGCGGCATCGACGCCAACAACTGCGGCAAGATGCTGGAGCTGGACGCCATCTTGGCGGTGGCGCTGGGCGGCAACTCGCTGGCCGGCGGCAAGTTCTCGCTCACCGGCTCGGTCATCGGCGCCGTCACCATCCAGGCCCTGACCACTGTGCTTTACTCGATCAATGTCTCGGCCGACCAACTGCCGTTGTACAAGGCCATCGTCGTGGTCATCATCGTGATCCTGCAATCGCCCCAGCTGCGGCCGTTGCTGCGCCGGGGGCGGGACGGGCTTAAACGCCTGCTTCCGGGCGACCGGGCGGCGGCGGCGGCATGAGCGCCCGGCTCGATCCTAGGCCCCGCGCCCGGCCCAAGCCCCGGGCCCACCCCGCGCCCGGCCGGCTGGGGCCGGCGGCCGGGATGTGGCGCAGCCTCAAGGGTCGTTTCTACGGCAATAATTTCCTGGTCTTGATCACGGTCGTCTTGTTCGTGGCCGTCTATGTGGCCGGCGTCTTCATCTACCGGGACAAGAACTTCGGCTCGCTCAACTCGTTCTTCGACATGTTGAACTCCAACCCGGGCCTGATCGTCATCGCCGCCGGCATGACGATGGTGCTGATCTCGGGCGGCATCGACATCTCGGTCGGTGCCCAGGTGGCCATGTACTGCATGATGTTCGCCTTCTTCATGGAGCGGCGCGGCGTCGGCTGTGCCACGATGATCGTGGTCGTGTTGTTGACCGGCCTGGTCTTCGGGCTGGTCCAGGGGGCGCTGGTGGCCTATTTCAAAATCCAGCCCTTCATCGTCACCTTGGCCGGGATGTTCTTCGCCCGAGGCATGACGGCCACGATCTCGCCCCAGACGATCGACATCACCAACCCGGATTTCATGGGCCTGGCCCTGTTCAAGTTCAAATTCGCCTTCGGCGGCTACACCAACGCCAGCGGCGTCTACCAGCAGCCCTTCGTCTACCTGTCGGTCGTCCTGGCCCTGGCGGCGCTGGTCTTGGTCTACGCCGTCATGACCTGGACCAAGTTCGGCCGCGGCGTCTACGCCGTCGGCGGCAGCGAGCAGTCGGCCCGGCTGATGGGGCTGAACGTCACCCGGACGCAGCTTTTCGTCTACACCTTCAACGGCTTGTTGACGGCCTTCGGCGGCTTCCTCTTCTGCCTCTTCTCGACCGGCGGCGCGGTCGAGAAGGCCCAGGGTTTCGAAATGCAAGCCATCGCCTCGTCCGTCATCGGCGGCACCCTGCTGACCGGCGGCGTGGGCAATGTCCTGGGCTCTTTCGTCGGCGTCCTGGTCCAAACCACGATCACCAAGTTCATCAACTTCAACGGCACCTTGGCCAACGGCTGGTCCTCCATCGTCCTGGCCGCCATCATGAGCTTCTTCATCATCTTGCAGAGCGTCTTCACATATGTCCGGGGCAAACGCCGCTGAACAAAGATTTATTCGCGGCCCGACCGGGATGCCGGGGGCGGGCCCGGGGTGATGGGGGTGACGGCGGGCGGTCCGTCCGACGCCACGTCAGCGCGGCCGGGGTCAGGGGGCCAGCGCGGTGACCGGGGCGACGTGGACGCCGTCGCCGCGCCGCCCGGCGGCGCCGCTGGAGGTGACCACCAGCAGCGCCGACGGCTCGCCCTGGCGTTCGATGTCGATCCGCTCCCGGAAACGGAGCAGGCCGGCGGCGGCCCGGTCCACCTCGGACGGGCTCAGCTTGACCTCGACGGCCGCCCAACGCCCGTCCGGCAAACTGATGATGGCGTCGACCTCGGCGCCGGACGCGTCCCGCCAGGCGTCCACCCGGCCGCCGAGGGCCTGGGCGTAGACGCGCAGGTCGCGGACGACCAGGGCCTCGAAGTGATAACCGGCCCCCGGCAGGTCGCGCAACAGGTCGGCGCTGCCGACGTGGAG
The DNA here is from genome assembly GCA_031266665.1 of Propionibacteriaceae bacterium. Classification (GTDB taxonomy): domain Bacteria; phylum Actinomycetota; class Actinomycetes; order Propionibacteriales; family Propionibacteriaceae; genus WQYJ01. The sequence continues at coordinate 9,879 of JAISAO010000096.1, forward strand.
CGCCGCCGTGCCCAGGGATGGATCGACGAAATAGCGGGTGGCGGCGGCGCGCAGCCGCGTGCGCGAGCGCATGTGCGGCTGCCAGGCCTCGGAGTCGTCCAACAGGCGTAACCGGTCGAGGGCGTCGAGGTGGCTGTAGATGGTGCTGGGCGCGACCGGCCCGCGCTCCTGGCCGGCGTCGGCGGCGATGGCGCGGGTGGTCGGGCTCTGGGCCGTGAAACGCCCCAACGAGGCCAGCACCCGCTTCAGGGCGCGGGGGTCGCGCCGCCCCACGAACGACGGGATGTCCACCTCCACGATCTGGCGCAAGTAGTCGCCCAGCCAGCCTCGGGCCTCGGCCTCGTCGGCCCCGAGCAGGTCGGGCCACCCGCCTATGACGATCCGCCGCATCAGGTCGGGGACCGTCAGGCCGCTGTCGCGGCCCGGCCGCGCCTCCTGGTCGAAGAGCGCGGCCAACGAGACCTCGCCCGTGGAGTGCCCGGACTCGAACAGACTCATCGGCCGCATCCGCAGCACGCCGACACGGCCCGCCCCGGAGTGGCGGTTGGCGTCGTCGCGCGGGGTGGCCGACCCCGTCAGCAGATACAAACCTCGGCCCCGGTCGGAGTCGTCGACCGCCCGCCGCACTCGGTTCCACAACTCGGGGGCGACCTGCCACTGGTCGAACAGGATCGGTGTGGGACGGTCGAAGAGATACCCGGGGTTCAACTCGATGGACGCCCGGGCCGTGGCGTCGCGGTCCATATCGAACACGGTGGCGGCGACCTGGGAGGCGGTGGCCGTCTTCCCGCAGGCCTTCGGCCCCTCGATCAGAACCGCCCCGATGGTCCTCATCTTGCCCGCCAACTCCTCGTCGGCCACCCTGGGCAGGTATCGCGCCATGGCCTCACCATACACTTTGCCAACTCCGAAGTGAACGGATTGCTAGGATCAAACTGTACGGATTACCGGGATCAAACTGTACGGATTGCCAAAGTCGGGCCGATGGCCGCGCCGCTCTCGGCTCGGCTCAGCCTCCTGGTCGGGCGGGCGGGTCTTGCTCCAGCAGGCCGTACAACTGGGTTAAATCATTGATCACGGGGGAGATCTCGAATAGGTCGACGCCCCGGGCGGCGACGGCGCGGACCAGTGTCGTGGTGTCCTGGTCAGAGGCGGTCTCGACCTCGGCTGGGCCTACCTCTGCCTGTGCGGTCCGGTCCTGTTGGTCTTGGCCTGCGCCGGGGCGGCGGCGGCCGGAGTCGTCGTCCTGATCGTCGGGGTGCGCCGGATCTCACTCCCCGGGCTGTTGGCGTCGGCCTAGGGCCGAACAAGCGGGCCAGTCACTTGGTCCCCGGCCCCGGTCCCCGGCCGTGGGCAACCGCGCGGTCAGCCCAGGAGGCTTAGGGCGCCGGTGGCCAGCATCGGCGCCAGGCCCAGCAGGAAGAAGGCCGGCAGGTAGCACAGGCTGAGCGGCAACACGGTGCGGACGCCGACCGCCCGGGCCTTGGTCTTGGCCTCGGCCTCGCCCGCCTGGCGCAACTCGTGGGCGTGGTCGGTCAGCAGGGCTGAGACCGTGGTACCCCAGTTGGCGGCCCGGGCGACATCGCGGGCGATGGGGCCGGCTGTCGGGTCGTCGGCCAGGGTGAGCCAGGCCTCGGCGTCGGACAGGCCGACCGCGATCCCCTGGGACACCCGCTTCAACAAGCCGGCGGTGGCTCCGGGCGACAGGTCGCCCACCACCGCCGTGGCTCGGCGCAGCGGCAGGCCGGCCTCCAAACAGGCCGCCATCAGGTCCAAGGCGCCGGGCAGTTGGACCCGCAGGAGGGCGTCGTGGTCCTGGTCGCGGCCCCGTTCCAGCCGGCCTAGGAAGATAGCCACGACGGGGACGGCGGCGCCGCCCAGCAGCAGACTGGGCGCCCCCAAGTCCCACAGGCCGACCACCAGGGCCACGCCGGCCAGCCCGCCCAACAGCCAGCGGCTGTTGGGCGGGCTGGCGTCCGGCCGGGGCTTGAGCCAACTCGGCCGCCAGTCGCCGGCCGGGGGCCGCAGTCGGGCCAAGGCCGCCGGGGAGACGGCGCTCCAAGCCGCCAACCCGGCCCAGGCGGCGGCCCAGACGACCCACAACAAAGTGGTCCGAGTCATGTCAATCTCCTTCGGACGACTGGTCCGCCCGCAGACCGACGGGCGGCGCCGACGGCGGCCGTCCGGGCGGGGTGACGGCGTGGGCGGCACACGTTTGTCGTTTCTGGTCTTGACAGGCGGGCGTTGCGGCGGTATTGACAGTTCAGGTCTGCCGTTTTTGGTCCTGTCGCCCGGGCGCTGTGGCTGTTCACGTCCGTCCTTTCTGGTCTTGCCGTTCGGGCGGTTTGGCGGTGTTGGCGGTTCACGTCCGCCGTCCACGGTTCGGCCGGCTGGCTGGCCCGAGCGCCGGGGCTGCCTCGGCGGCGCCAGAGTCGGCGTCACCGTCCCGCGCCGCCCGCCGGCCGGCCCGCTTGGGCGTCAGACGGGAGGCCCGCAGGGCCAGGGCGTCGCTCCACAGCGCCCCCAGACAGATCAAGGCGACGCCGGCCAGGAAGCAGACCCGGCCGACGACGGTGCCGGTGAGGAAGCCCAGGGGGTCGCCGCCGACCATGGCTGTCAGGCCGAGGCCGAGCAGGGGCAAGATGGCCAACAATTGGCTGGTCGCCCGGGAGGAGGCCAGCTCCTGGGCGATCACGTCCGACAATTCGGCTTGACTGCGCAGGTTGGCCTGGGAGCGGGCCAGGACGCCGTGCAAGGGGGCGCCGGTGCGTTCCGTCAAGCTCCAGGCCCGGGCCACCTCGGCCAGGCCCTCCGCCCCCGGGGCGGCGCTGGAGCGGCGCAGGACGGCGGCGACGTCGCCGCCCATCTGGGCGCAGGCCGCCGCCGGGGCCAACAGGGGGCAGTCCTGGCTGGCCTGGATCAGCCCTTGGACCGGTGCCCGGCCCTGGGCCAGCAAGGAGTCGAGCACCCCGCAGGCCCGGACCGCCGCCCGCCGCGTGGCCAAGGCCTTGGCCTCGCGCCGCTTCCGCCAGGCCAACAACCCCACCGTCGCCCCCAGTCCCGCCAGGGCCAGGACGACCGCGCCCGCGCCCGACAGCAGGCCCACGGCCGGGGCGGCCACGACCACCAGCAGCAGCAGGGGCCGCCCCAGATGGGGTTTCTCGGGCGCGGCGGTCGTGGCCGTCAACCGCCGCCGGGCCATCCGTTCGCCCGGTCGGACCCAGAACCAGGCCGCCAGGCCGGCCAGCAGGACGGCTGCCACGATCAGGCCGGGGCCGTCCGCCCAGTCGCCCCCAGCCGATTGGCCGGTCATGGGGCCAGCCTCCGCTCCAACTCGGCCAAGCCCGGCCAGCGGCGGGGCCGGCCGTCCTCCAGGCTCCAGGCCGGCACCGCCTTGACCATCCCGGAGTCGTCGCGCCGCAGCAGGCCGATCTCGCACACCTGGCGTAGCCGGCCTTGCCGGGCGATGTGGATGACGACGTCGATGGCGGCGCCGATCTGGGCCTGGGCGGCCTGTCGGTCCAGCCCGCCCAGGGCGGCCAGGGCCTCTAATCGGGCCGGCACATCGGTCAGCGAGTTGGCGTGGACGGTGGCGCAGCCACCCTCGTGGCCGGTGTTCAAGGCCCGCAACAAGTCGGTCAACTCGCCGCCGCGAACCTCGCCCACGATGATGCGGTCGGGCCGCATGCGCAGGGCCTGGCGGATCAGGTCGGCCATGGTGATCAGGCCGAAGCCCTCGGCGTTGGCCGGCCGGGACTCTAGCCGCACCAGGTGGGGATGGTCGGGGTCCAATTCGAGCGAGTCCTCGACCACGACGATGCGCTGGCCGGGGTCGATCAGGGCGATCAGGGCCGATAGCAAAGTCGTCTTGCCCGAGCCGGTGCCGCCCGAGACCAAGATGGCGGCCCGGGCGGCCACCAGCCGGCGGATCAGGTCGGCCGCCGCCTGATCGAGCGACCCCAGGCGCGTCCAGTCGTCCAGGGTCAGCTGTTGGGCCGCCGGCACGCGCAGCGACAGACAGGTGCCCGGGCTGGCCAGCGTCCCCAAAACGGCGTGGACGCGCACTCCGCTGGCCAGCCGGGCGTCCACGAAGGGCGAGCCGTCGTCCAGCCGCCGCCCCACGGAGGCGGCCAGCCGGGTGGCCAACTGGCGCACCGCCTCGTCCGAGTCGAAATGGATCTCGGTCAACTCCAAGCCCTGGCCCCGGTCGATGTAAACCCGGTCCGGGCCGTTGACCAAGACATCGGTCACCTCGGGCAGGGCCACCAGCGGGTCCAACAATCCGGCCCCGACCGAATCGCGGCGCACCGCCTGTTGGACCTGGAGCACGGCCGAGTCGGAGATCACCTGGCCACAACGGCGCAACGCCTCGACCACATCGGCCGCCGTCGGTGCCCGGCCGAGCAGGGCCAATTGGGCCTTGACCGGTCCTATCACCTGATCGGGCAGTTTCACGGCCGTGCCTCCCGTTGTCTCGTGTCGCGGGGCGCGGCCCCGGCTAACTGGTCGGCCAGGCGGCGGCAGGCTTTGGCAGGCAGTTTCACGGCCGCGCCCCCCGTCGTCTCGATCCCCGGGTCTCGGCCCCGGCCAGCCGCTCGGCCAGCCGGCGGCAGGCCCGCTCCCATCGCCGCCCCGCCCCCGGCCCCGGCGGCAGTCCCCGGTCGGCCAGCGTCACCAGGGCGGGGACGGTCGGCACGGCCCCCAGCAGCGTCATCCCCAAGGCCTCGGCCACGGCCGGCGCGGCGATGGCGCCGCCCCGGTCGGTCCGCACCACCAGATCGGTCCGCCGGTCGCTCAACTCCGTCAGCAGAGCGGCCGTGGCCGCCACCGAGCGGACCGACTGGCCGGCCAGCACCACCAGCCGCGAGGCCGCCCGCACGGCCTCGTCGCGGTGCGCCCCGCCGGACCGCCCCAGGTCGACCACGACCGTGCCGCCGGCCCGGGCCAGACCGTCGATGACCGCCCCGACCGCCTCGCCGGGCGGGTCGCGCCTATCCGAGCGGCTGGCCGAGACGACCATCACGCCGTCCACGGCCGGCAGTTGGGAGGCGAAGTCGGCCACCTGGCCGGAGGCCGAGCGCAGCGTGTCCCAGCGCCACCCCGGGGCCGACTCGGCCCCCAGCACCAGGTCCAGGCCGCCGCCCCGGGCGTCCAGATCGACCAGGGCGGACGGCCCCCGGCGGCGGGCGGCCAGGGCCAGCCCGGCGGCCAGGGTCGAGGCGCCAATACCGCCACTGCCGCCGGCCAGGGCGATGATCTGGCCGTGGGCCGCCCGCCCGGTCCCGGCCAGGACCTGGGCCAGCCAGCGCGACCCGGCGGGCAGCCGGATGACGGCAGCCTTGAGCGGCGCCGACCAAGCCATCAGGGCCTCGTCGGCGTCGCCGGGACCGATCAGATAAACCTCGTCCCGCGGCGGCAGGGACAGCCGGGCCGCCGTCTCGGCCAGGTCGGCCCCGACCAGGACGGCGGCGGCGTCGCGCCAGTTGGAGCGGATGTCGCCCACCTGGCGGATCGTCCGCACGGCGCTGCCCCGGGTGGCGGCGGCCGCCGCCACCAGTTGCGCCAGCTCGGCGTCGGCGCTGATCAGAACAGTCGGCTCGGGTGTCGGGTTCACGTCTGTGACTGTGCGCCGTCCGGTCCAGGATGTGCCGGCGGGGGTGACGGCTGGAGATAACTTCTCGGACCACGGGCGGGCTGTGGACAACCCCGTCGGCCCGGCCGTCCCGGGTCCTCTCGGGGTCGGGGCTCAGGCGGTGCGACCGTTGGCCCCGCTCGGTTCGGTCGTCTCGTGGTCGTCCTGGGGTCGGGGTTCAGGCGGTGCGACCGTTGGCCCCGCTCGCGGCGCCAGCTCCCATCGTCTCTCGTCATCACGGGTTTGATCCAAGATCTGGCAGTCCGTGGAGGGCCTCGCCGTCTTAGGGCATCCTGGGAGGGAAGGCGTTTAAACTGACCGCCAGTTCCCGCGTGAAAGGCTTCCCCGATGGCCGATGGTCTACCCGGTTGGTACCCCGATCCGGGCGGCGCCCCGGGGCTGTTCCGCTACTGGGACGGCCACAACTGGTCCGAGGTCTTGTCGCCCACGCCCTACGCCCCGCCGCCCGTGGTGCTGACCCCCGGCGCCGGCGGCACCTTCGGCGGCTCGGTGGCTGCCGTCCAGACCCTGCCCCCGACCCAGCGGCGGTCGCCCGTGGGGCCGATCCTGATTGTGGCGGTGGTGGTCGTGGTCATCGGGCTGGTGGCCTGGCTGGTCATCCCCCGGCTGACGGGCGACCCGGGCAACATCGGAGACAGCCCGGAGCCGACGGCGGCCCAGCCCACGGGCGTGGTCTGCCCCCAGCCGAGCGACACCATCCCCGAGTCTTACGATCACCCCAACGACGGCTGGGTCCACGGCGGCCGACTGGCCTTCCCCGAGCCCGGCTACCCCTGGGAGTACTCTCCCGAGAATCGCGTCCCCTTCGGTCGAGACGTGGGCAACCGCGTTTTCACCCTGCATTACCGTTACAGCGGCAAGCAGTCCTGGGTGGCCTCTCTGCTGGTGGCCGAGCTTTACGCCGGCGACGGCTTCTTCAGCCCCCAGGAGGGGGCCGAGATCGTCACCCGCTGTATCTTGGGCGAGTTCTACGGCGACGCCGTGGTCACACGGAACGACAGCCGCAACGAGGCTTACACCCTGGACGGCTACGACGGCTGGATTATCGATACCAACCTGTCCTTCAGCATCCCCAACCTGCCCACCACCTCCGAGTCGGTCACGATCATCGTCGTCCCCACCGGCGAGATGAGCTCCAGTCTGTTCTACTCGTCGCTGCCCGACGACTCGCCCGAATACATCAAAGACGACGTCGCCTCGGCCATCGCGGACCTGAAAGTCTCGGACTGAGCACTTATGCAGGGAGGCCTGCTCGCGGACTGAGCCCAGATCCCGGATCAAGTCCGGGATGACGAGTAGCGTCCGGGGCGACTATGAGGGCGTCCGGGGTGATGACAGATGACATCATCACGGACGCCGCGATCTCGCCGTTAACAATAGACTCAGCCGTTGTAATACGCCGTCGGGGCCTCCCAGATGATTTTCATGAGGCGGTCGAAATGGTCCCATTGCGCCACGTTGGTGCCGCTCCCAGGCTCCAGGCTGGAGCTGTCGATAGTGATGCTGGGCTGCGCCGTCAACTGATCGATGATGTTCACATAGGGCTGGCCGTCGGTGGTGGCTTGGCGGACCATCTCGTCGTTGGCCGCCTCGACGTCGGGGTCGAACGCAGGGCATTGCTCGAGTAAATCTCGTAACTGCTCCTCGGTCAGCGTCAGCGGCAGCGAGACCGCGATCAAGTCGTTCTCGTTGGCCGCTGGCTGGGCGTCGACCACACCGTTGATCCCGTAGTCTCGGGCGCAACGCGCCCAGTCGTTGGAGGCGGCGATCACCATCTGATTCCAGATGGTATTGAGGGTTTCGAGGTCGTTGGCGTCCTCGAAAGCTTTATAAGCGGCGGCGGCGTCGTAGCCGCTCTGGTCTAGGCAGGCCGCCCAGTCGTCGGTCCGGTCGATCCCGGAGATGAAAAGGAAAACAATGGTCGCCCGGCCGCCGGATGTGGATCGTTCCCGTTCTTGTTCGGCGCGGTATTGGTCGGCCGCCTCCTGGTACTGTGAGTCGGACAGGGCTTCGGTCGATTGGATGTCGCCGGATGGGAACACCCAATAGGCCGGCACCGACTGGTCGAAGCCAACTAAAGTAGGCCGTTTATCCGGCGTGGGGAAATAGGCTGCGGGCAGCCCTCGGTCTTGAAGGCAGTCGTATAGCGCCTGAGCTTTTGCCTCCAAGTTGTTGCCCAGAGACTCAATCCCCGTTGGAACTGCTACGGACTGGCTCGGGTCGAGTGTCGGCAAAGTAGGCTCTTCCGTAGAACAGCCGCCCAACAGGCCCGCCCCGATCAAGGCGAGCCCCAGCAGCGAGACCGCTCGAGTTAGTGCCATCGACTTTCCCTTCTTACGGAGACTAAGTTGGTGGGAGCCAGAAAGCCGTTGTGGTGAAACGTTCAGGTGATGGCCACGGTGGTGGGGGGCGGAAAGCCCCCCACCAGGCTTCATCTTAGAAGCCGCCGCAGGCGCAGCACAGCACAGGGTCGACTCTTTGGAAAGACGCCCACGGCCAGCCACTGGTGTAGGAAAGAGACGTTTGGTTTCGGCCGAATGACGCGCAGCCGGTCGATGCCGGCCAGGCGAAACGGAATGCCAACGTGGCCAAGCTTGTATTCCAGGCGCAGCCTTTAACGGCGGTTCCAGTCTTCGTGCCCTGGCCGTAGACGTACAGACTCGAGCAGTTCATGGCCTCGGCCTCCTGCGCGGGAGTGACCGCGATGATCAGCCCCAGGGCCATCACGAAGCCGCTGGCCATGGCCAAGAGCTTGGTGGTCGCCCACTTCACTTTCCTCATAGTAACTTCCTTTCGTTGAATCAGCCTTCCTCGGGGGCGTGGATCGTCCGAAGGCCGACGGGTGGCAGCGGTGCCTCCCGCCGATTCGGACGGTCAGTCGGAGAGGAAGGACTCCTTGCGGCGACTGTATAGCTAGTTGGGCTAATGTGTAACTAGTTGGGCAGACTGTGGGGGTGAGTCTCCCGAACATGGATGAGTGCCCACCTCAGCCTCGAAGCGGGAAGACGAACGCGGCGCGGTCGGGGCGCGGCGCCGGGTGGAGTTGGGGCGGCGCGTCCGGGCGTTGCGTCAAGAGTGCGGCCTGTCCCAGGAGGCCTTGGCCCTGGCCAGCGGCGTCAGCCGCAACATGTTGATCCAGGTCGGGTGGGGGCAGCGGGGCATCCTGGCCGAGCGTCTGGGCGATATCGCCCAGGTCCTGGGAGTGCGGGCCGGCGACCTGCTCGACGCCGACCAAGCGTCCGGCGGTTTTGACCGCCCCGAGTGACCTCCTGGCCGTCTGGACTTGTCGGCTATCCCAGCGCGCCCACCGGCAAGGCCCAAAGCCGGTCGCCCAAGGGTATGGTCTGCCGGCCGGAGTAGATCACGGCGCCGGCTTTGAAACGCGGGCCGGTCAGGGCGCGCAGTCGCTCCAGTCCGCGGCGGTCTTCGGCGGACAGGGTCGCGCCGGCTTTCACCTCGACGCCGACCACGTCGCCGTTCCTGGCCTCCAGCACCAAGTCCACCTCGTCCCGCCCGGAGCGGTAGTGGTACGCCCGGACCTCCGTCCGGGCGGCGGCGAGTTGTTTGACGAACTCCATGACGACGTAGTTCTCCAGCGCCTGGCCGGTGATCCGGGGGCCGGTTCCGAGGCGGCTCTCGTCGGCCCCGAGCAGGTGCAGCAGGAGCCCGGTGTCCACCAGGTGGAGTTTGGGGGTGTGGACCTCGCGGGCGGCCAGGCCCGGACGCCAAGCCGGCAGACGGCGGATCAGGAAGGCCGTCTCCAGCAGTTCCAGGTAGCTTTTGACCGTATTCTGGCTCAGACCGAGGCGGCTGGAAAGGTGTGTGTAATTGACCAGTCCGGCGGCTTGGGCGCTGGCCAGGCGGAGCAGGCGGGGCATCTCGTCCAGTCGCAGGGCGTCGGAGATGTCTCGCAGATCGCGGTCGAGCGTGGTGTCGAGGTAGTCGCGGAACCAGTGCTCGCGCCGTCGCTGATCGCGGCCGGCCGCCTCCGGGAAGCCGCCAGCGGCGATGCGGGCGGCGAAGGCATCGCGTCCGACCACCGCGTCCGCGATCAGCGGCGGCTCGCCCCGCAGGAGCGCATCCACCAGATTGGGCGTCGGCGCGACCTCGGCCCGGGCCAGAGGCCACAAGGTGACGATCTCCATCCGTCCGGTCAGGGCGTCCTTCACCCGCCGGTTGGAGCGCACGTTGGACGAGCCGGTCAACAGAAATTGGCCGGGGCTGGTGTCCCGGTCCACCGCCTCTTTGACGGCCAGCAACAGGTCCGGGGCGCGTTGCGCCTCGTCCACGACGGCGGGCCTGGGCAAAGTGGCCACGAACCCCGTCGGATCGGCGGCGGCGGCGTCCCGCGCGGTCTTGTTGTCCAGCGTGACGACGGGCGGCAGGCGGTTGGCGGCGGCGTAGCCGGCCACCAGAGTGCTCTTGCCCACTTGGCGCGCGCCCATCACGAAGACCACGCGGGTGTCGGCCATGGCCTCGGCCACCTGCGGTCCGGCCCACCTCTCGACTAACCTTCCACCCATGCCGTCAAGCTTATAGTCAAGCGCGCTAATCCGGAGCGGTGGGTGCGTTAATCCGGAATGGTAGCTGCGCAGATCCGGAATCTGAGCTGCGCAAATCCGGAATCTCGTCTGCGCGGATCGGGAACCCAGGCGGACTGGAGGGTCTGCGGCCGGCCTATCGGACCATCCCAACCAGATCCCGCTCCACACCAGCGGTCACGTCTAGCGGCGCCAGGGCAGGAGTGAGGGTTTGGCTTTGGGGGTTGGGATGTCTAGCTTTAGGAGGGCGTTCTCGACCACCTCTTGAAGGCCCGGGTGGGGCCAGTACTGGCCGCGGGCCATGGTGGTGGCGTCCAGGTTGAAGGTCATCGCCTGGATGATCGGCTGGAGCAGGAGGGCGGCCTCGGGGCCGACGATGTGGCCGCCCAGGATCGCCCCGGTTGCCGGGTCGGCCAGCAGTTTGACGAAATGGTGGTCACAGTCGTCCTCCATGGCCCAGCCGTAGGCCACGTCGCGGTAGTGCTGGACGGCGGCCACATAGGGGCGGCCGGATTGTTCCAGGGCCTGTTCGGTGGCGCCGACCCAGGCCGCCTGGGGGGTGGTGAACAGGGCGGCCGGGATGGGGCGGTCGTCGGTGGCGACCAGCTGTTTGGGCTGCTCCAGGTTGTGGCGCACGATCCGGGCCTCCAAGTTAGCCACATGTTTGAGCGGTTCGGGGCTGTCGACGTCGCCCAGCGCCCAGATGTGGGGCACGGAGGTGCGCTGGTTGGCGTCCACCACCAGCCGGCCGTCGGCCGTCAGTTCCAGCCCGGCCGCCTCGACCCCCAGCCGGTCGGTGTTGGGCCGCCGGCCGACCGCCAGCAGCAGGGCCTCGGCCGAGTAGGTGTACTCGATGCCGTTGACGTCGTGGGCGTACAGCGTCACCCCCCGGCCGCTGGGCTCGACCTCGGACAGGGTTTGGTTCAGCCGTAGCGTCACCCGCTGGGCCAGCTCGGCCGTCAGCGCCGCCGCCACCGCCCGGTCGGCCCGCCGCAACAACTGCCCCGAGCGTTGCACCACGGTCACCTGGCAGCCCAGGCCGGCGAAGATGTCGGCCATCTCGGTCGCCACCACCCCGCCGCCCATGATGGCCAGCGTCTTGGGCAGTTTCTCGACCCGCATGATGTCGTCCGAGGTGAACACCATCCCGGCCAGCCGGGGGTCGTCCAGGCCGGCGATGTCGGGCACCACCGGCCGCGAGCCCGTGGCCACGACGAAAGAATCACTCGTCACGGTGGCGGTCGAGCCGTCGAACAAGTCGACCCGGACGGTGTGCGGGTCGGTGAACTGGGCCCGGCCCCGGAACAAGGTGACTTTTTCGCTGGCGGCGCGGGAGGCCTCCGCGGCCTCGGCCAGGGGATCGGTGCGGCCGAAGACCCGTTCCCGGACGGCCGGCCAATCGACCGTCGGGGCGCCGGTGGACACGCCGAGGCGGTCGGCCCGGCGGATGGTGGCGACGTGGTGGGCGACCTGGGACAACATTTTCGAGGGGATGCAGCCCTTGTTCAAGCAGGTGCCGCCGAAAGGCACGCCGTCATCGATCAGGGCCACCCGGCGTTCGGGGAAGCCGGCGCCGACCAAGGCGTTACCGGAGCCCGCCCCGATCACCACGATGTCAAAATCAGCCATGAGGGCATTCTCCCACCGACTCCACCCGCTCCGCCCATCTGGCACTGTCTCGGATGGCAGACGGCGGCGGGACCGGGTGGGCGGGGGGAGTGTCACACGGGGACGGGCGGGGCGAGGACGCCTCATGGTGGTCTGGTGAGGGGTGTCGCACGGGGGGATCGGGCGGTGGTGTCGCACGGAGATCAGGTGTGGGTGTCGCATTAGGGTGTCGCACGGGGACGGGCGGCGGTGATCGGCGGACGGTGACGGGTCGTCCACGCCATCAATCCCGGGACGGTCCTCGGGAGTGGCGGACGGTGACGGGTCGTCCACCCCAGAATCGACACCACCGTCCCCCGTTCGGGCTGTGACGGCGCTCAGTGGTCGGGTCGTCCACCTCGGAATCGACATCACCGTCCCTCAGGGCGGCGGTGATCGGGGTAAAGGGTCGTCCACCCGGTCTCCCCGGCCACAGGGGGGCCGGCACAACACCGGAGTCAGCGGCCGACGCTGAAAGCCTTGTTCCGGGCCTTGGCCGGTAGCAGGTCTGCGGCCGGCTCGTGGTAGTCGATTTTGACCAAGGTGTCGCCGGCGTAGGTCAAGCTGGTGACCGAGGCCAAGGAGCACTGGCGCCGCCTGGGATCGTGGGGCAGGGGTCGGCCCTCGGCCGAGCGCCGCGCCATCCACAAGGGCAGTTGGTGGGAGACGATCAGCGCCTGGCCGCCCGGCCCGGCCGCCTGCCGGGCCTCGGCCACAGCCGACCCCATGCGGGCGGCGATGTCGCGGTAGGGCTCGCCCCAGCTGGGCCGCAGCGGGTTGACCAGGAAGCGCCAGGCGGTCGGCCGCAACAAAGCCTGATTGCGCAACCCGAAGATTTGGCCCTGGAAGTGGTTGCCGGCCTCGGTCAGCCGCTCGTCGGTCACGACCGGGAGCCCCGGATGGCCGGCCGCGATCGGCGCCATCGTCTCCTGAGCCCGTTCCAGCGGCGAGCAGCGCAGATGGGTCAGCTCGACGGCGGCCATGAACTGGGCCACCCGTTGGGCCATCCGCCGGCCCAGGGGGGACAGGTGCCAGCCGGGGAGGCGGCCGTAGAGCACGCCCTCGGGGTTCCAGACCTCGCCGTGGCGCACCAGATGAACGGTGGTGAGGGCCATGTCAGCCACCCGCGACCAGCGGCCGCCCGGGCGGCGGGGGACAGGTTCCAGCGGCTCCGGCTCGGCCGTGGTCAGTCGCACGGTCCGCGTCGGTCGCACGATTCACGTTGGTCATACGGTTCACGTTGGTCATACGGTTCACGTTGGTCGCAGGGGCCGCGTCGGGCACACGAGCCGAGTTGGTCGCACGGGCCGCGTCGGACACACAAGCCGCGTCGGACACACGGTCCACTTCAGTCCGCCTGGCGGCGGCGGCGCCGAAGCTGGGAGGGGCGGATGACCGGCTCGCCCCGGGCCATCAGGTCCTCCCGCCGTTGGCCGGCGAAGGCGGCCAAGGCGTCGGCCAGGTCGACGCCGGTCGGCGACGGGGCGACCACATCGACCCGCAGGCCGTGGGCCAGGCAGGTGTTGGCGGTGGCCGAGCCGATGGCGGCCACAATGGTGGCCGGGTGGGGTTTGCCGGCGATGCCGACCAGGTTGCGGACGCTGGAGGAGCTGGAGAAGGCGACGGCGTCGAATTGGCCCTGTTTGATGGCCTCACGGGTCTCGGCCGGCGGCGGGGCGGCCCGGACCGTGCGGTAGGCCACGATCTCCTCGACCTCCCAGCCGAGCTGGTCCAAGGCCTGGGCGAAACTCTCGGTGGCGATGTCGGCCTTGGGCAGGAAGACCCGGTTGATCGGGTTGTAGGCCGGGTCGTAGTCGGGGAAGTCGTCGGCCAGGGAGGCCAAGGTGCCCTCCTTGCCGCCGACCTTGTCCGGCTCGATACCCCAGGCCTGGAGCGATTCGGCCGTCCCGGCGGTGGCGGCGGCCACTTTCAGCCCGGAGAAGGCGCGGGCGTCCAACCCGTAGTCCTCGAAGCGCTCCCGCACCGCCCGCACGGCGTTGCGCGAGGTGAACACGATCCACTCGAAGCGGCCCTCGACCAGGCCGCGGACGGCCTTGTCCAACTGGCCCGGGTTGCGCGGCTGCTCGACGGCGATGGTGGGGACCTCCTCGACCCGGGCGCCGTGGGAGCGCAGCCGGGCCGGCATGGGGGAGACGGTGTCCTTGGTCTTGGGGATCAACACCCGCCAGCCGAACAGCGGCTTGGACTCGAACCAGTCGAAGTCGGCCGAATAGTCGGTCACGGCCCGGCCCACCACGACCAGGATCTCGGCCTCGGGGCGCCCGCCGGCCAACTGTCCCAGGGCGGACACCCGGGTCAAGGCGGTGCGCTGCTCAGTGGTGCCGCCGTCGAAGGTCACCAGGGCGGTCTCGTGCGGCTGACGGCCGGCGGCCTCGGCGGCCGCCGCTAAACGGTCGAGGAAACGTCCCAGAGTGCGGATGACGAGGGTCGGCACACCGCCCCAACGGCGATCGCCGGCCTCGAAGAAGCCCTCGGCGGTGGCGTTGACCAATTGGACCTCGCCGCCACGGCCCAGCGACACCCCGGCGTACTCCGGGATGGCGGTCAAGCTGGAGACACCGGGGACGATTTCGAAGTCCAGCCCGGCCTTGACCAGGGCGGCGGCCTCGGTGGTGGCCCCGCCGTCCAGGAGGGGATCTCCGGTCACCAGTCGCACGACGGTACGCCCGCCCTCCTGGGCCTGGCGCGTCAACTCGGCCCGCTCGGCCCCGGACAGTCGCGCCCCGGCCGTCAAATGCTCGACCGAGCGGACCAGGGTCTCGCCCGGGATGCGGACGGCGGGTTGGTTGACCAAGTCGAGCAGGGAGGATGAGTCGGCCAAGATAACATCGGCCTCGTTCAGGGCGGCCACCGCCGCCAGGGTCAGAAGCTCCGGGTCGCCGGGTCCGGCTCCGACGAACACGACCCGACCGCGGGAGAGACCAACACCGTCGCCGGACAGGTCAGGGGCGGGCAAAAATCACTCTCCGGTCGGATCAGCGCCCGGCGCGACGACGCTGGATGCGTGTCTTCTTGAGCAGCTTGCGATGCTTCTTCTTCGCCATGCGCTTGCGGCGCTTCTTGATGACCGAACCCACAGTTGACCTTTCCCTGGCGAAACGGGGTTTCGCGATGCGAGATTGCGGGGCCGACGCGGCCCGGGCCGATCATACCTTGTCGGTGGCGGGGCGGCGAATCATCGAACCCGGCCCCAGCCTCCGCCTCCGCCCGGCCCGGCCCGGGCCGGGCGGGCGGTCCGAGCCGTCAGGCGGGTCGGGGCCGGTTCTGGATGTGCTCCAGTTGGTCGGCCAATTGCCCGGTCAAGGCCATGTTGAAACCGTGACTGTGGACGAGGGCCATGACCTGGCGGTAGATGGCGTCGATCTCCATCGGCCGGCCCGCCAGGTGGTCCAGGCGCATGGACGGGTCGTAGGAGGCCATCGACTGTGTCACCGCCAGCATCTGGTCGATGAAGGCCTGCTCAATGATCACGTCACAAGCTCGGGCGCCCGCCAGAACCTCGCCCATCAGGGCGATCAGCAGGCGGCGGGCCGGCGGCGAGGCCAGCAGATCGCCGGTGGTGGCCTCCAAGACGACCGACAAGCCGTTGAAGGGGATGTTCCAGACCAGTTTGCGCAGCCGGGCGGTCAGGACGTCGCTCAAGACGGGGGCCTCCAGGCCGGCGGCGACGAAGGCCTGGGCCAGGGTCTCGACCCGAGGGGCGTCGGCCGGGTCGAGGGGGGCCAGGGAGACGGCGCCGTAGGCGGTGTGGCGGACGTGGCCCGGGCTGGGGCGGGTGACGCAGACGAAGCACAAGCCGGCGCAGACGTGGGCCTGGGGGTAGAGGGCGGCCAGCCGCTCCTCGACGCCGAAGCCGTTCTGCATCACCAAGATGGTCGCCCCCGGCTTGAGGGCCGGCCCCAGGCGGGGCAGCAGGTCGGCGTTGGCCGTGGCCTTGGCGGTCAGGCAGACCAGGTCGCAGGCCGGCAGGTCGGCCGGGTCGCGCCAGACCGAGAAGGCCTCCCGGGGCAAGCAGAAATCGCCCGCCACCGACTCGACCTCGATCCCGTGGTCGAGCAAGGTCTGATAGTCGGAGCGGGCCAAGAAATGGACCCGATGGCCGCCCCGGGCCAACTTGGCGCCGTAGTAACCGCCGATGGCCCCCGTGCCGATGATCGCGACATCCATGTCGCCTCCTTCCGCCGCAGTCATGGTAGTGCGGCGGCGGCGCTGGCCGGGTCCGCACCCGCCATGCCACACGGTCGAGGGCGGCCGGCGCGGTCGGGTCAGCACGGCAGTGTCATCACGTCCAGGTCAGCACGGACGTGTCATCACGTTCGGGTCGTCACGTCAGGGGTGTCACGGCCTCAGACCGGCTCGGCGGCCTCGACGGCCGGGCGGCGGGAGTCCTCGTCCCAGCCCACGATGTGGCTGCGAACCAGGGCGGCCAGGGCCTCGATCCACAGGGGGGCGTCGTTCAGGCAGGGCACGCGGTGGAAGTCGGCGCCGCCCTGGCGGGCGAACTCGTCCCGATTGAGCAGGTCGATCTCCTCCAGGGTCTCCAGGCAGTCGACGGCGAAGCCGGGGCAGAAGACGTCGAGGCGTTTGGTGTCCAACTGTCCCAGCTTGGCCACCGTGTCGATGGTGGCCGGGGTCAGCCATTCGCCTTTGCCGAACTTGGACTGGTAGGTCATCAGCAGGTGTTCGGGGCCGAGCCGCAGGCGCTGGCGCAAGGCGTCGGTGGTGGCCCGGCACTCGGCCTCGTAGGGGTCGCCGGCCGCCACCAGCTTGGCCGGGATGCCGTGATAAGACAAAATGAACTTGTCGCCGGCGGCGAAGGTGGGGTAGCCATGCTGGTCCCAGAAGCGTTCGATCTGGTGGGCGCAGGCCTCGATGTAGCCGGGATCGGTCGCCCAGGAGCGGATCCAGCGCAACTCGGGGTGGTCCTGGGCGTCGGCCAGATAAGCCGCCAGGGCGTCGAAGACGGTGGCCGTGGTGGTGGTCGAGAACTGGGGGTACATCGGCACTACCAACCAGCGCCGGACGCCGGCGGCGCGCAACTGGTCGAGCGCCTGGTCCAAGGCCGGCCGGCCGTAACGCATGGCGTAGGTCACGACCACAGCGCCCGCCCCCAGGCCAGCCCCGTCCGAAACCGCTCCGTCCCCCCGGGAGGCCTGGGCCAAGTCGGCCGAAGCGGTGGCCTGGGCCAAGTCGGCGGTCCCGACTCTCCCGCCGGCCTCGGCCCCCCCGCCGGCCGCCGACCGAGTGACATCCGCCCCGGGGTCGTCCGGCGGCGGGAGGAGGCGGCCCCCCAGGGCCTCGGTCAGGGCCTGGGCCTGGTGGCGGGCGTGGACCAGCAGGGGCGAGCCGTCGGGCCGCCAGACGCTGGCGTATTTGGCGGTCGACTGTTGGGCGTGGCCGCGCAGGACGCTCAACTCCAGGATCGGCCGCCACAGCACAGGGTTGAGGTCGACCACCCGCCGGTCGGACAGGAACTGTCGCAGGAAGCGGCGGACGGCGGGCAAGGTCGGCTCGTCCGGCGTCCCCAGGCTAACGAGAACGACGCCGACGGCCGGCGGAGCTGCGATCATCGCCAGAAGCATAGCCCGCCCGTCCCAATGGACCAGGCTTTTGGAATCTGAGGCCGGCCTTTCCCAGCCTGTCTGCCAGCGGGTTTGGGCCAGCGGGTTTGGGCCAGTGCCCGGGGCTGGGACCGGACGTGCCCCGGCGGTCCGCCAGCGGGTTTTCGGCCGGCCGCCCGGCCGCGCCCCCGGCCCCACCTGACGGTCTCTCGCCGCGCCGCCCGACCGCGCCCCCGGCCGCCTGATCGCGCCCCCGGCCGCCTGGTCCCACCCGACGATCTCCGGCCGCGCCGCCTGATCGCGCCCTCGGTCCCCGACCACGCTCCCGGTCCTCGACCGCGCCCGGCGGCGCTGCTTTGACCACTGGTCACCTCGTGGTTAAGGTCGGCCCATGCCCGAATTGCCCGAAGTCGAGACCGTCCGGCGCGGTCTGGAACGCCTGGTGGTGGGGCGGCGGATCACGGCCGTGGACGTCTTCGAGGCCAAGAGTTTTCCCGTCGGCCCCGGTCTCCTGCCCCCGGCCGGCGTGGTCGGTGCCCGGATTGTGGCCGCCCGGCGGCGGGCCAAGGTCTTGATCCTTGACCTCGACAACGAGTATTCGTTGGTGGGGCATCTCAAGATGACGGGACAACTGGTCGTGCGGGGGCCGGAGGACTGGGGGGCGGGCCATCCGACCGACTCCTTGCTGGGCGAGTTGCCGGACCGCTCCACCCGGATCGACTTCCGACTGGACGCCGACAGCCACCTATTCTTCAACGACCAGCGCAAATTCGGCTGGGTCAAAGCCATCCCCACCCCCATGGTGGAGCAGCTGCCCTTCATCGCCAGCCTAGGCCCGGAACCCTTGGACGCGGCCGGCTTCCCCGAGTTCCAACGCCGGGCGGCCCGCCACCGCCGCACCACCGTCAAAGCCGTCTTGTTAAACCAACAGGTTGTGTCCGGCATCGGCAACATTTACGCCGACGAGTCGTTGTGGGCCGTCCGGGTCAACCCGGCCCGGCCGCTGGCCGAGGTGTCGGACCGGAAACTGCGCCAACTGTTCCAGGCGGCGTCCGATGTCATGACCTTGTCCATCGAGTTGGGCGGCTCGACCGACCGCAACTACGTCGACGCCGAGGGCAACCGTGGCGCCTATCTGGGTTTCGCCAATGTCTTCCGCCGCCAGGGCCAGCCCTGCCACCGTTGTGGCACGGCGATCGTCAAGACCAAGGTGGCCGGCCGGGGCACCCACTACTGCCCCCGCTGCCAACGCCGCTGAGCCGCCGCCCGCCCCAGCTCTACCGGCCCCTGTGGGCTGTCGCGTCTATGACCCGCCGAACCGCCGAGCCGCCGCCCGACTCAACTCCGCGCCCGGCCAACCCCGGTCAGCGGCCCAGGAAGTCGCGCCAGCGGGGCAGCTCGCGTTGGGCCTGGTCCCAGCCGGCGTCGTAGGCGGCCCGCAGCCGAGGCACCGAGCGGGTGCGGTTGGTGGCCAAGGCGACGTCGGGCGCGAACACCAGGGCCTGGCCGTCGCGCTCCAGATCGAACAACTCCTGGCGGACTTGGTTGTAATGCCGCCAACGGTTGATCACGCCGTCGGCCACCGCCGGGTGGCGGCGGAACCAGGCCCGGTAGACGGCGGGCAGCCGGGCCGGTGGTTTGATGTAGGCGCGCTCCCGGGTCAAGACGACGAAGAAACGCCGGAAGCCCTCGCCGCGGGCCACGTCCAAGGCGATACCGCCGTTGACCCCGATGGCGCCGTCGAAGTACGTCTGGCCGTCGATTAGGGTCGGCGGCATCAGCATGGGCATGGTGGAGGAGGCCCGCACCCGCCGCATCAGGTCGGGCAGCGTCCTCAGGTCGGCCTCGCTCCAGTAGACGGTCCGCCCGCTCTCGGCCTCGAAGGCGCCGATGCGGCGGCGGGCCGGGTGGGCGGCGAAGGCGGCGAAATCGAAGGGCAGGACGCCCCCCGGCAGTCCGGCCTGCTCGTAGATGTAGTGGGAGTTGAACAATCCCTTCCCCCGCAGGAAACTGATATAGCCGCCGATTTGAGGGTCGTCGGCGAATTCCACGAATGATTTCCGACTGCGCTCGGCGTCGCCCGACAGGTAGTTGACCAGGTGGCTGGCCCCGGCCGAGATGCCGGCCGCCCAGCCGAAGTCGAGGCCGGCCTTGAGCAAGGCGACGACGACGGCCGCGGTCTGGCTGGCCCGCATCCCGCCGCCCTCGAAGATCAGCGCCACATCATCGATCACAGGGGTTGTCACGGCCCCAGACTAGTGGTCTGTCGTACCTAAAACGTCGGACTCGCGGCGCCGGGCGACGCCGCTGGCGGCGTTGTCGTCACTCGGCGGGCGTCCAGCCCGCCTCCTTCCTTCGCCAAGACATCGACATCGCCCGACACCGCTCATCACCCAACTTTTAGATGCGATAGACCACTAGCCAAAAGCCCGCCCCAGGGACGGTTGCCCGGTGGTTGGCTTATTGAGGGGAAAGTCTGATATTCTACAATGTTCACGGGTGGCCCTGCTCACTCTCCAATATCGGCCTTAGGGCCGCCGGCAGGTTTTGGGGGACACGACATGAGTGTTGCTGTCGCAGACGAATGGTTCCGGCATGGCTGAAATTGTTCCTTCCCCGGCCTTGGCCCCGGCGCCCTACCGCTCCCTGGACCATGACCGCCTGCACCAGATCGCCCAAGACCTGGCCGTCGGGTTGGCCCAGGGCACGGCCCAGGAGTTGGCCACCCGGAGCGCCCCGCCCGAAGTCCTCGAACTCTCGTGGCGCCCCGTGACGCCGGCCACCAGGCCGTTCAAGGCTCCAGTCGTGACGCCGGGCGAGGCGCCGGACGACGAGTCTGGCTATGTGGTGGTCGAGGGGGAGACGATCATCGTGACCGTGCGCCTGAGCCCGAACTGCGACTCGGCCACGATCCAGGTCCCGGGGTCGGACGAGCTCCGCCCCTACCGCGAGGACGAGCTGATCCACTTCACGGCGACGACCACGGGGTCCATCGAGGTGACCGCCCACAACGTCTTAAATCCCACCGTCTCACGCTTGTCGATTCCTGTCCGGGTGATCCATCTCCCCGAGGTCTCCCCCTACACCTTCGCCGGGATCAACGTCCAGGCCCTGACAGGGGCGGACATCGTGGAACTGGCCCAAAGCCTGGACCTGGTCACCCAAGAGGTCCAGAAATTGTACGTCTCGGGGATGGCGAGAGAGGTCCTGAGCGTGACGGAGGCGACCCAGATGGTCGGCCGACGCCTGGCTGAGGACACGGCCGAGCTATATCGTGGTCTGGGCGGTCTGACGGTCGAGGCCACGGCGCTGAGCCGACCTGAGGGCTCGGCCGCCTGGTCTCGGCCTGCCCTGACGGGCGCCTTGTCCCGGCCCGACTGGAGCGGCTTCTCCGCCCCGTCCCGGTTCTGGCCCATCGCGGAAGACATCATCCTCCCCGTCCCTA
This sequence comes from Propionibacteriaceae bacterium, assembly GCA_031266665.1. Taxonomy (GTDB): domain Bacteria; phylum Actinomycetota; class Actinomycetes; order Propionibacteriales; family Propionibacteriaceae; genus WQYJ01. The sequence goes on from JAISAO010000096.1 coordinate 30,747, forward strand.
GACCTTGGCCCATTCACGACGACACCATCCCAGGGGGCGAAGCATGATGTTCACGACCACGAAGGACCGGCCCATAGGCCGGCCCCGACTTGGGCCCGTCCCGGGCGATGCCGCCTTGAGGAGTGGGACATGACCACGCCGCCCGGGGGCGCCGGGCGCGGCCCGTCGGCCCGGGAGCGGCTGGCGGCGCTGGGCCGGCGCGTGGCCCGCTGGGCCGATGCGCCTGGGGCCGTCAAGCCGGAGGACATCGGCCCAGCGGCCGTTGGTCCGGGGGCTGGTGCTTCGGGGGCTGGTGCTTCGGGGGCTGGTGGTCCGGGGGCTGGTGGTCCGGGAGTCGGTGGTCCGGAGGCCGGCGATCGGCTCCCGATCACGGTCGCGACGGACGCGGACCCGGCCACGCGGCCCGGACAGGTCATGGCCCGGATCGGCGGTATGCGCCCTGATTTCTTGGATAAATTCCCGGCCGAGCGGCGCGACTTCCAGCAGATGGCCATGATCTTGTTCTGCACCGCCATCGAGGCTTTCTTGTCCGGCGCCTTCGCCATCCACATGGCCTTCACCAGCCCCATCTTGGACGAGACCGGCCAGGTTGTCGGCTTCTCCACCCCGGCCATGGGGATCCTGGTCGTCGCGGGAGCGGTCTGGGCCTTCATCATCTTCAATATCGACCGTTACATGGTCTTGGGCATGGAGGGCCTGCACGGCCGGCACACCATCTTGCCCACGCTGCTGCGGGTCGCCCTGGCCTGCATCATCGGCCTGGTCATGTCGACGCCGTTGACCCTGCAACTGTTCAACAGCGAGATCAGCGACGAGATCGAGAACATGAAGCTGGAGGCGAGCGCCCGCGGGGCGGACGAGATCGCCGTTTTGACCCAACTGATGGAGCAGGCCAGAGCCGAGTTGGACACCAACGAGGCTCAGATCGCAGCCCTGAGCGAAAACCCGGACCCGCTCCAAGACGAGCGCTACAGGGCCGCCCAGTCCAACCTGGCGACGGCTCAGACCAGCTGTGTCGAGGCCACGACCAAGGCCGAGTTGGAGTTCTACGGCGAACTGCTCCCGCCCGAGGGCAGCGGTCGTTACGGCGACGGCAAGATGTACCAGGACCGGTTGGAGGACGCTCGGGTGGCCTGCGCCCAGCGCGACTCCGCCCAGGCCGCCCTCGTCGTCTTGGAGCGGTCGTTGCGCAGTGAGTACGAGGCCGGCCTGGCTGCCCGGACGGCCAGCCGGGAGGCTTACGAGACGGCCCGCCCCGGCCTGGTCGAGGCCCGGGACAACGCCCAGGCTCGGCTGACCGCCGCCCAACGCCAGGCCGCGACCGCCGCCAACACCCAGTCCTACGGTCTGCTGACCCGCCTCCAGGCGCTGCAGCGGATCACCCGTGACCAGTCGACGACGGACTCGGCGGTGGTCGCGCCCACCGCCTCTCTGGACCCGGAGGCCTCGCTGGACCCGGAGGCCACGGCCTCCGAGAGCGCGGCCGATACCGCTGTCGGCACCACGGCCGTCGTCACCGCGACCGAGAACAACCGGCTCAGCCGCTGGGTTCACTACGCCATCATCGCCTTGCTGGCCGCCATCGAACTCCTACCGGTGCTTTTCAAGTTCATCAAGCAGTGGCCCTCCGCCCCGACCGCCTACGAGTGCGCCTGGAAATACAAGGACAATGGAGCCGTCGACCAGGAGCGGGCGGACGCGCAAAGAGGGCAGGAGGTCGCGCAAAGCCGTTTGGCCGTGCTTCGAAAAGACCTCCAAGCACCGGTCGTGGCCGCCGAACAGATGCAGTTCCAACAGGCCGAGGCCATGAAGTTCATCAACCGGGAGATCGTCACCGTCCAGGTCCCGCTGATGCAGCGGCAGTTGTGGCGCTGGGCCGAAGGGCAACAGGCCGGGGATTTGTACCAGCCGGCCGAGTACCGACTGCCGCCCGACCCGCCCGCCTCCCCGGGGGCGTCGTCCCCGACGGGGGCGTCATCCCCAGCGGAAGCGCAGCCGACGCCGCAGCGGACGCAGGCCGCCAGACTGCAGCGGCCCACGGCCCCGCCAGCTCAGGCCGGCCCGCCCCCCCAGGCCCCGCCGGCGGCCGGAGAGGCCTGGACCCCACTGGCGGACGACGCCGAACTGAGCGACGAGGGCCAGGCTTGGATGGATGAGACCTAGCACGATGACAAGGAGGGGGTGCTATGAGTAGCGGCCGGGTGAGACTGAGAACCGCGCAAGAGGAGTTGGACCACGAGCGCAGCCGTCTGACGCTCCAGCAACGCCGGCGGCAGCGCTTGATAGAGCGAGCCCGCAAGCTTCGGGTGGCGACCCGGGAGCAGGCCGAGAAGCGGCCCGAAACCATGGGCGCGACCCGCCAGGCGGCCAACCGGCTGCGGGCCGAGAACGACCAGTGGGAGGCCGAACTGGCCGCCGAACAGGCTGCCCTCAACACGGTCCGCCAAGCAGTCATCCGCCAGCAGGCCAGCCACGACCTCTGGGCGCGCTGGAACGCCGAGGTCGGGGCCGGTCAGACCCCCCTGGTCGAGTTGCCCACTGACGACGCCCTGTCCGCCAGGGAGGAGGCCCAACGGCAGGTGGACGCCCTGGCGGCGGATAGCAAACGCCTGGAGCAAGCCGTGCGCGATGTTTTCCAGGAGCGGGCCGCCGCCGACACCGAGTCCGTCTGGGAGGCCATCCGGATGACGCCCGCCGGCGAGGCGGAGAGCGAACTGGAGGACGTGTCCGAGCAGTGGCGGGCGCCCCTGCGGCGCGAGTTGGCGCTGGCCGTCGACGCCACCCCCCTGCCCTTCGGCCTGCCGGCGGAGGTGGAGTCCGCCGTCGCCGCCGTCGAGCGGGCCGCCACCGCCGGCCAGGCCCGGCGCGCGCTCCAGCAGGCCCTCGACCGACTGGAGGAGGCCCGGGCTCGAGCCACAACCATCCACAACTTCAGTTCGACCCTGGACAGCTTGACCAGCCAGGCCGAGGCGATCGAGGATTTCGCCTTGCTCAAACAACTAGACCAGGCGCGGGAGCAGTTGGAGCTCAGCCGCGACAGCCGCACCACCGCCGAGCTCAACGCCTGGACCAGGGACCAGGCCCGGGAATTGCGCCAAGACCTCGACCAGGCCAAGGCCGCCCACGCCCAGCGGGCGACCCGGGTCGCGGCCCACCAGGTCGTGGCCGCCGCCCAGCAGGCCCAGGAGTTGTTCGGCGACGTCTTGCGCGAACTCGGCTGGGTCGAAGTGCCGATGGAGACCTGGCGGCCCCAAGACGGCCGGCTGGTCGAAGAGCGGGCGGCCCAACTCTTCCGCCAGCCGGGGCAGTCCGCCTACGCCAAGCGCGTCCAAGTGGACGAGGACGGCGAACTCGTCTTGCGCACGATACGGCTGGGCGCGGCGGCCACCACCGCCCAGGCCCGCCAGAGTGACCAAGCGGAGTGCCTGCGCCAGTCGGAGTTCGACCGGGACACGTCCTTGCCCATGCTGGAACAGTTACTGCGCGACGGGCTCGGCCGGCCGGCCGTAGACGGGCCGCTGCTCGACGTCTCCCACCAACCACCGGCCCTGCTGAGCAACATCGTCTTGAGCGAGGCCGCCCAGGCGGAACTCGACGTCCAAGCCGAGCGGGAGCGCCAAGGCGAGGTCGTCGTCGAGCAGGCCCGCACCTTCGACCACTAACCAACCCTAGCCAAGGAGTATTGTCATGTCCGCGTCCGTCGACCCGGCCGCCCCCGACTTCCCCCGCTGGTTGAGCGAGTTCTCGCTCAGCCTGGCCAGCAACCCCCAGGTTCTGTTGACCGGCAACGTCCGGGACTACCACGTCATCGACGGCCAGACGCCCTTCGTCGGCACGGTCCAAGCGGTCATGGCGGCGGCGCAACAGCGAGGCATCACCACCGTCTTCGTCTACGACCCGGTCGACGGGCTGAGCCTGCGCTACGACCCGGCCTTGGCCGAGACCATCAGGACCCGGCTCAACGTCATCACCGAGGACGCCTTCCGCCGGCTCTTGGTCGGCCTGGTCGACCAGCCGGGCCAACGTCTGAGGCCCGCCCAGGTCAAAGACCAGCTGCCGTCGCTGATGGAGGCCGTGGTCAGGAGCTTCACCATCGCCCCCCCGGGGAGTACGGCCCTGCCCTCGGCCCTGATCATGGACTACGCCAACTGGATGGCCGCCGGCGGCGACCGGGGCCAGAGCGGGTCCGACCCCTCGACCGAGGCCCCGGCGGCCCTGCGCAAGGCCAGCACCTTGTGCGCCAGCGCCGTGCCGCCCCTGCTGCGCGGGGGAGACCTCTACCACCCCATCGTTTGGATCGTCCGCCAACAGACCGAGCTGCCGGCTTGGCTGGTCGGCTCGCCCGGGCTGAGGATCATCTCGGTCGAGCAGCCGGGCAAGGACCGGCGCGGCAAGTACGCCCGCATCATCTTGCCCCGCTGGCCCGACTTCGCCCAGTTGCCGGCGGCCCAGCAGGAGGCCGCCGTCAACGACCTGACCGGCCTGACCGAGGGGTTCACGCTCCGGCAGGCCCTCGACATCGTCAACCTGGCCCGGGACCGGGGACTGGCGCCGCACAATCTGGCCGCGGCCCAGTGGATCTACCGGGTGGGCGTGGTCGAGAGCGAGTGGGAGACGGAGCGGCTGCGCCGCGACGTCCGCGGCGACGGCTGCGTGGCCAAGCTGAGGCAGACCATCGAGGGCCAACTGCCGGCGGTCGAGAAGGCGGCCGAGATCGTCCAGCGAGCCGTCCTGGGATTGGCCGGGGCCGAGGCCTCGACCACCAACCGGAGCCGGCCCAAGGGCGTCTTGTTCCTGGCCGGTCCGACCGGGGTGGGCAAGACGCTGTTGGCCAAGGCCATCGCCAAGTTGGTGTTCGACGACGAGGAGCGCTACAGCCGTTTCGACATGACCGAGTACTCCCAGGAGCAGTCGGAGGCCCGGCTGATCGGGGCGCCCCCCGGCTACGTCGGCTACTCGGCCGGCGGCCAACTGACGGAGACCGTGCGCCAGAAGCCCTTCTGCTTGCTCCTCTTCGACGAGATCGAGAAGGCCCACCCCCTGATCTTGGACAAGTTCCTCCAGATCCTGGACGAGGGCCGGCTGACTGATGGCTCCGGCATGACGGTCAACTTCTCCGAGACGATCATCGTGTTCACCTCCAACCTGGGCATCATCGGACTGACCCGCGATGCCAGCGGGGCGCCGGTGGTGGAGGAGAGGGTCAAGTACTCCGACCGTTTCACACCCGACGGGTCGCAGGCCAAACTGTCCTTCGAACAGCTGCGGGAGTTGATCCAAAACGCGGTCCACGACTTCTTCGCCTTGTCGATCCAGCGGCCCGAACTGCTCAACCGGATCGGCCAGAACAACATCGCGGTGTTCGACTTCATCGACCGGGCCACGGCCCAGGGCGTCATGGAACGTGCCTTGCGCAGCGTCGTCGCCAAGGTGCGGCAGAAACAGCAGGTCGAGGTGTTTCTAGAGCCCGCCCTAGAGGCGATCCAGGAGGCCGTTTTGAACCCCAAGACCTTGAGCATGGGCGGGCGCGGCGTCAATTCGGCCGTCACGGAGATCGTCGTCAACCCGCTGACCCGGCGACTGGCCCATAACATCGACGACCGGGGGAACTTCCCGGCCACCCGGGCCGCCGTGACGGCGGTGACCGAGGACTCGGCCCTGGGACGCTGGGACCTAGACCTGAGGTGGGACTGATCCGGCCATGCAACTGTCGCGCGTCCACTATCCGGTCCTCACCTTGGGCCACGGCCGCAGGGCCGGGGTCTGGACGCAGGGCTGCAGCCTGCACTGCCCGGGCTGTGTCGCCTTGGACACCTGGGCACCCGATCCGACCAGCGAGGTGCCGGTGGCGGAGATCCTGCGCTGGCTGGCCGAACGCCCGCCGCTCGACGGCGTGACCGTCTCCGGCGGGGAGCCCCTGGACCAGGCCGACGAGTTATACGAGTTGCTGCGGGGCGTCCGGGCGCTGTTCCCGGTCGGCGTCGACCTGTTGTGCTACACCGGCCGCACCCGGGGCGCCGTCGAGAAGGCCTTCGCGCCCCTATTGGGCCTGGCCGACGCGATCATCGTCGGCCCTTTCCAACAAGACAGACCCACCCGGCGCCCGCTGATGGGATCGGCCAATCAGGAGTTGGTCCCGCTGACGTCCCTGGGTCGGGAGCGCTACGGAGATTGGCCGGAGGATCAGGGCCGGATGGTCCAGGCCAGCGTCCAAGACGGCCAGGTCTGGACTGTGGGCATCCCCCTGCCGGGCCAACTCGACCAGTTGGAGGCCGCCGCCGCCGAGCGGAGAGTCGACTTGTTCGCCCAGAGCTGGCGGGCCGAGCCATGACCCAAACGGTTGTGATCCAGACGGCCGGGGCGCCGCCGGTCGGCCCCAGGCCCTATGTCGACACGAAGACCGAGCCGACCGAGGGGCTGGTGCCCCACGGCGCCCAGACCACCACCCTCTCCCTGGCCGACCCCGGGACGGCGGACCGACGGGACAACCGACTGCCCCCCGAGTGGGCCTGCGATTACGACCTGATCCAGGTCTTGAGCGAGAGCACCCAGGCGGCGGTCTATCTGTGCCGGCAGCGGGCCGACGGCGCCAAAGTGGTCCTGCGCCAGTCGCCGGCCTATATCCACCACCACCCCAACCAGATCAACCAGCAGGAACTGGGGGAGTTGAGACATCCGAACCTGGTCCGATCGCTCCAGCCGGTGCAAGTCGACCGGTATTGGTGGTGGGAGGTGATCGAATACTGCGAGCGGGGCTCGCTGGCCCAGCAACAGGCGGCCGAGGGCTGGACGGGCTGGCCGGCGGACCGGATCGAAGCCGTGGTGGCCGCCACGGCCGAGGCCCTGCACTACCTCCACGCCGACCGGAACCTGCTCCACACCGACATCAAGCCCGACAACATCCTCAGGCGTGGGGACGGGTCGTTCGTCCTGGCGGACTTCGGCTCGGCCGTCTCCCGCTTGGACCCGCCCAGCCTGCGGACAGCGGGCGGGCGGACGATCCAGTTCTCGCCCGGCGACGACGAGTTCTCGCCGGCCTGGGACTGGGCCCAAGTGGGCTTAACGGTGTTGAGCCTGGCCACGGGGGAGAAGAACCCGGCCGCCCACTACCGGGAGATCGACTTCCAGGGTCTCGACCCCCGCCTGTCCCTGCTGATCCGGGGCCTGCTGGTGCCCCGGCTCTCCCCGGACGACCGCCGTTGGGGGTACACCGAGATCGGCCGCTGGCTGGCGGGGGAGGAACCCCTAGTCCAGGGCCACGACATCGGCGCGGAAGCGCCACAGGCCCAGGGCGGGTTGAACCTGTACTTCGACGGCCAGACCTGCCACAGCCCGAAGGAGTTGGGCGCCCTGATGGCGAGCGACTGGCCGGAGGCCCGGCGCACCATCCAAGGGGTGCGGGAGGGCCGGCCCTACCTGAGATGGCTGGCCGACCAGTTGGGGGCGGTGGGCGACAGCCGCTGGCGGCCGGTGCTAATGGTGGCGCGATGGAAGATCGGACCGGAGGTCCACCCCGACTATGCCTTGACCCAGCTCATCACCCTGCTCGACCCCGAATGGGTGCCCTGCTACCCGCTGGTCTCCAACCGCGACCGCCCGGAGATGGTCAGACTGACCCGCGAAGACCTGTCCAGACTGGCCTTCGACGCCACCCAGGACGACGCCACGCACCAAGGCTCCAAGGAGACCCTGCGGAAAATTTTCAGCCTCGGCATCCTGACCGCCGCCTCCCAGTCCCAGAACAGCTCTTGGTTGCGCGCCCTCGACCGGGACTGGAACGCCGCTTTCCAGGCGCTGGGCCAACGCCTGGGCCTGGCCGCCCAAGGGGCGCAGCAGGTCCGGAACGATTACCAGGCCCGGCTGCGACAGACCAAGCGGGGACCAGACGCCACCTTCCGGCTACAGCGGGGCGACTGGGAGGCCGTCGCCACCGGCGGCGCCTCCGACATGATTTGTCGGGCCCAGGCCCACCTGCTGCGCGCCCTGCTCGACTCCGCCCACGCCGACCAGATCCACCACCGGGCCGACGAGGCCCGTCAATCGACCGCCATGGACCAAGACTGGTTCGCCGCCTTGGCCGGCGCCCCGCGCGGGCGGTACCCCGGCCAGGCGGCGCTCGACGCGGCCCCGCCGGTCGCCGGCCGGCCGCGCGCCTTCTGGCGCCGCGGGGCCCGCCGCCAGCCGAGAGAGGGACGGCAGGGCGGGGGGACGACCCTGAGAGGAGGACAGCCGTGACCTGGAACTGTGACCACTGTGGTATGCGAGGGATCGGCCAGGCCGAGCCCGTCTGCCCCAACTGCCGGGCGCCACGCCACCCGGCGGGGGGGCCGGCGGACGCGCCCGGCGCCGCTGGAGCAGGCGCCGCCCGGGCCGCGGCCAGGGGCCGGCACGGTTGGCGGCTGACTCTGCCCAACCACGCGGTCGTCCGCCTCAACCCGGGGCTCGTCCGCGTCGGCCGCGCCTCCGAGGGGACTATCGGCGATGTTTTGCAATACTTCCCCCATGTCCACCGCGAACACCTCAGCCTCAACGTCCATAACACAACGCTCGAGTTGAAAGTGCCGAAGAAGGTCACCAACCCCGTCTTCTTGTACTCTCCCGAAAGCCCGGAGCCGGGTCGGCTGGAGCCGGGCGGCAGCGTCGCCCTGGATGACACAGTGAGCAACACTTGTATCGTCTGTCTGGGCCAGTGCTGTTTCATCAAGATCGACCGAGGGGAGGCCTGACCGTGGCCCAGGACACCACCCAGGTGGCGTTGGCCTGCCGGACGCGCAAAGGCGGGGAGCATTCGCTCAACGAGGACGCCATCGGCTTTTGCGGCTGGACTCTGTCGGGGGAGTCCCCCGACCTTTTCCCCGCCTGGCGGAGCCTCGATTTCGGGCTGGTCGGCGGGCAGAGGGCGGTGATCACGGTGGCCGACGGCGTCGGCGGGCGCCACAGCTCCCACGTCGCCAGTCGCCTGGTGGCCGAACGGACCTCTCGCGCCGAGGTCGCCGCCAAACAATCCGCCGTCGGAGTCGTGGTCAACCAGGCCCACCAGGAATTGCTGGACCTGGGCCGGGCGAACCCGGAGCTGGTCGGCATGGGCACGACCGTGGTGGGCGTGATCTTGTTCGCCGACGGCGAGGTCGGCTATTTCAACGTTGGCGACTCGCGGCTGTATTACACCAATGTCGGAACTTTGGTCCTGGCCACCGAGGACGATATCGAGGACGTGCCCCTGGCTTACAACCGGACCCGTCTCAGAGCCTGGGTCGGGCGCGAGGAGTTGGCCCGTTTGGATCCCAAGGCCAACCGGATGAAAGCCGACGGCTACCGTCGCCTGCTGCTCTGCTCGGACGGGCTGTACCAAGGCGTGCCGAGCCCAAATTGGCTGGAGCGACTGGTGTGCGACCGCAAACTGACTCCCGCCGACGTGGTGGCCCAGTTGTTCGAGGCGACCAAGGGGGCCGCCGACGATGTGACGGCGGTCGTCGTCGACATCTGGGCCGCCCGCTTCAACCCGGGAGTCTGGCCCACCGACCCCCTGGCGGCCGGTTTCCAGCCGCGCCGGGGGTAGGGGCATGGCGCGGGGATCCCGGTCCGTCCCAGTGGCCTGGCCGGTCGGGCCGGCGCCGCAGGGTTGCCCTGATCGGCGCTGGGGGTAGGACCATGGCGCGCAAACCCAAGTCCGCCGCCGTCCAGCCCCCGGTGACGGCCGACAATTTGTTGAGCGTCCCCGAGCGGCCGACGATGCCCGCCCCGCCGACTCCGCCGACCCCGCCCGTCGCCCCCGGTCGCCCCAGCCGAAGCCGAGACCGGCATCGCCGGCCGCGCGCTCTTCGACCACCGCCGTCACGGCGCGACTCGCGCGACCGGGGTCAGCCGGAGACGGCCTCGTAGAGGTCGACCAGTTCGAGGAACTGGGCGCGGAGCCCGTACGGGTCCTCGCCCAGCGCGCCCTCGGCCAAGCTCTTGACCTGGGAGAGCGACGCCTCACCCGCGTGCTCCGAGCCGCGCAGGATCATCCCGAACTCCGCCACCGCGGCGGCGAACCGCCAGTCCTCGTCCTCAGCCACGCCGGGCGCGTCCTGCGGGACCGTGAAGTCGTCCTGCACAGACTCGTCGCCCGTGGGCTCCTTGTACCGGGTCGACACGGTCATCCAGGCGCCCGCTGCGACGGGCGCGGGCTCGACCGGTTCTGTGCCCTCGCCCTCAGCGCCTGGCGTGCCACCTGCCGTCTCGCCGTCGGCTGGGTCTGTGGGCGCGGCGTCGGCCGCTTCCTCGCCGGGCTCAGCGACGCCGGGGATCAATTCGTAGAGCGCCGTGACCGTGGCGCCCGCGCCCACGTCGCCCGCGTCCACCGAGTCGTCCGCGAAGTCCTCGTTGGCCAGCACGCGGTTCTCATACCCGATCAAGCGGTACTGCGAGACGGTCTGCGGGTTGAACGTGACCTGCAGTTTGAGGTCCTTGGCCACCGTGAACATAGTGGAGTCGAACTGGTCGACCAGCGCGCGGCGGGCCTCGTCCAAGGAGTCGATGTAGAAGTAGTTGCCGTTGCCGTTGTCCGCGATGGTCTCCATCATCGCGTCGTGGTTGTGGATGCCGAACCCGAGCACGGAGATGAAGACGCCCTTCTCACGCGCTTCCGTGATTTGGGCTTTGAGCTCGTCGACGTTCGACGGCCCCACGTTGAAGTCTCCGTCGGTGGCCAGGATCACCCGGTTGTTGCCGTCCGCGATGAAGTTCGCCTCCGCGAGGGTGTAGGCCTGGCTCAACCCCTCCGAGCCCGCGGTCGAGCCCCCCGACTCGAGCGACTCGAGGGCGTCGAAGATGGTGCCCGTGTCCGTGCCTGGCACCCCCTTGAGCAGCACGGACGTGCCGGAGGCGTAGGTCACGATCGACACGCGGTCCTTCGAGTCGAACCTCTCCGCCAGCAGCTTGAAGGACTTGACCAGCAGCGGCAGCTTGTCCCGGTCGCCCATCGACCCGGAGACGTCGATCAGCAGGACCACGTTGTTGCCGTTGTCATTGGGCCGGGCGGCCTTGGCCTGCACGCCGATCCGCGCCAACTGGTGGGACGGGGCCCACGGCGCCGCGCCCAGTTTGACGTCCACCGCGAAAGGCCGCGCCGCGTCCTCCGCCGGCGCCGGATAGTCGTAGTCGAAGTAGTTGACCATCTCCTCGATCCGCACGTTCTGCTCCATGCCCTCGTACCAGTCGCCGTTGGTCAGCAGGTAACGGAGCATGGTGTAAGAGGCCGTGTCAACGTCCGCCGAGAACGTGGAGACGGGCTGCGTGGCGACGTTCATCCACTCGTTCTCGACTATCCGCTGGGCGGACACCGGCTCGCCGAACTGGTCGAACTCGGCCACGACGCCGTCAGCCACGCCTGCGGGCGCGCCGCCGTCGGCCGCGTCTGGCTCGCCCGCTCCGGAGCAGCCGGCCGCCACCGCGGCCACCAGCCCGATCACCGCCGCCAACGCCGCGCCCTTCTTCATCGCCATGCTCCTCTTGTCGTGGGTCTCCGGCCGGGCAGTCCCGGCGCAGCCGATCTTTTAAGCCTATAGGCCTCTCATCACGGCGAGGGCACGGATTGGTCGCGGTTCGAGCACAGTTCGGGCACGAGCAGAACACGGTTAGGGCACGGTTCGGCAACGGCTGGCCGAGGCCGCGCCCTCCGTACCGTTGCGACCCTGACCTAGCCTGACCCCCCGCTGTCCCGCCCGTCGCGATCCCCGACCACCTGGCGAAAGTTGCGCGGTAACACAGCCAAAGAATGCCACAACGGGTGGGCCGGATTGGCCGTTAAGAATATGCTTGACGTGCCTGGAAGCCAACAGAAAGTCGAACAGAAAGTTTCGATTTCTGGGGCGGTGGCCAGCAATTCCAGTCGACGGAAGAGGAGAGGTTCATGATCAACGTTAAGTGTTCGGAGACCCTTTGGCCCCACCGCCTGGGGAGGGTGGTGGTCCAGGTCAGGGGGGCGGACGGCCCGTTGAGGGACACTCCGGTGACCCTCGTCCAGACCGCGCACGCTTTCAGGTTCGGCGCCACCGGCTTCGACGCGGTCCCCGGGTACCAGTCGAACGACTGGACGGCGGAGCGGCGGCCGGAGGGCGCGTGGGACAGCGCGGCGCAGGAGCTGTGGCTCGACCTGTTCAACTACGCCACCCTGCCCTTCTACTGGGGCCGGTACGAGCCGGCGCCCGGTAGGACCATCGAGGCCCAGGTCAGGCAGGCGGCCGAATGGTTCAAGGCGCGCGGAGTCGCGTTGAAGGGCCATCCGCTGACGTGGCACACGCTGGCCCCCGCCTGGCTGGCGGAGCGGCCGTTGGACCAGGTGGAGGAGACGCTGCGCGGCCGGGTGCGGCGCGAGGCGCGCGCCTTCGCCGGACTGGTGGACTGGTGGGACAGCGTCAACGAGTCGGTCATCGCGCCCGTGTTCGTCAAGGAGCCGAACGCGGTGACCCGGCTGACCCGCGCCAAAGGCCGCCTCCACGTCCTGAAGCTGACCTTCGAGGAGGCGCTCGCCGCCAACCCGGACGCTCAGCTGCTGCTGAACGACTTCGACTTGTCCACCGCCTACGAATGCCTGATCGAAGCCGTCTTGGAGGCGGGACTGCCCGTGAGCGGGATTGGCCTCCAGACCCACATGCACCAGGGCTTCCGCGGCGAGGAGGAGTTGAACCAGGTCATAGACCGGTTCGCCCGGTATGGGTTGCCTCTGCACTTCACGGAGACCACCCTCGTCTCGGGTGACCTCATGCCCGAGGAGATCGTCGACTTGAACGACTACCAGGTGGCGGACTGGCCCACGACCACTGCGGGCGAGGAGCGGCAGGCCGAGGAGGCGGTGAGGCATTACCGGTTGCTCATGGCTCACCCGGCCGTGCAGGCGGCCACCTACTGGGACGTGTTCGACTCCAACGCCTGGCTTGACGCGCCCAGCGGCCTGGTGCGCCGGGACGGGACCCCGAAGCCCGCCTACCACGCGCTGCGCGACCTGGTCAAAGGCGCCTGGTGGATCCGGCCGACCGAGGTGATCACGGACCACGAGGGGCGCTTCAACCTGGAGGGTTTCCTAGGATCGTATGAGGTGGCGGCCGCCGGAAAAACTGCGGCCTTCGACCTGGACCGGGGAACGTCCGCGATCCCATTGGAACTGAAGTGAACCGGGAAGAGATCCTCGACCCCCGCGAGGCGCCGTCGCTGCGCTGGGGTTTCATCGGCGCCGGCGGGATCGCCGCCAAGGTGGCGACCGCTCTGTTGGCGGGCTCCGGGCAGCGGTTGCACGCCGTGGCCGCCCGCTCGCTGGAACGGGCACAGGCCTTCGGGCGCGCTTATTCGACGTCTCGGGGTGCGCGGGGCTCCTTAGCGCGCTTGGGCGGGGGCGCGGTCGAGGCGCGCACTATCAGCTCCGTGGGGAGCTCGAAGCAGCCGAGGGGCTGTCCCTGGCCGGCCCGACCGGCTATCTGGCGCACCGCCACCGCGCCCATCTCCGCCAACGGCTGGCGGACGGTGGTCATCTGGGGGGACACCCACTGGCAGAGGTTCACGTCGTCGAAGCCGACCACAGACAGGTCCTCGGGAATGCGCAGGCCGCAGTCCTGCGCGGCCTGATACACGCCGTAGGCCTGCTCGTCCGAACAGGAGAAGATGGCGGTTGGCCTTAGGGGCAGGTCAAGGAGCTTGCCGCCCAGGGCTCGGCCGCCGTCGATCATCGAGTTGCCGTGCCGGACCAAGCCGAGGTCTATGGCGAGGCCGGCGCGTCGTAACGCCGCGCCGTAGCCGTCGAGGCGGTCCGCGGAGCAGCTCTCGTTCTTGGGGCCCGTGATGATTCCGATGCGCGTGTGGCCCAGCCCCACCAGGTGCTCCGTGGCGGCGAGCCCGCCAGCCCAATTCGTCGCCGAGACCGTGGGGGTGTCTCCGGCGCTCGCTCCCACCGGGTCCAGCAACACGAGGGGCAGGCCACGGCCGGCGAGGGCCTCCCGGGCCGTTGGACCCAGGTCCGTCACTGCGGCGATCACGCCGTCGGAGCCGCGCCCCAGCATTCGGTCCAGCCAGGCGGCCTCCGCCCCGTCCTGGTCGATCAAGGTGGTGGTGACGTCGCAGTGCAGCCGGCTGGCCTCCGCGGTGGCGCCTTGGATCAGGGTCAGCGCCCACTGGGAGTCGATTCCGGCGATGAGCAGGTCGATGATGTTGGTGGCGGTCCGTCCGCGCCGGGCGTAGCCGCTGGTCGTGATGGACCGTTAGACCGTTCGGCGGGTGGCGCTCGACACTCCCGCCCGGCGGTTCAACACCTTGGAGACGGTCGGCACCGAAACGCCGGCGATGTCCGCGACCTGCGTGATCGTCACTGTCCTGGTCGGCATTGCCACCTCCGGGGTGTCGTGCCCGCCTGGCGCGGGCCGTTGGTTTCGAGGTCCATTATCCGTTCTCTTTACGGAAAGTTTCTAAAACTGAGCCCAGAAACGGGTTCTTGGATCGACAAGTCGGCAAAGATCCGACGCCCGAACAGGGGCAAGAACAGCCAGGGGGCGGCTCGCCCTTCTGATCATCGGCGGATCAGGGCTGAACGACAATGATCTAGTCGATGATCTGTTCGATCTTCTCTGTCAGGTCGGCCAGGGCTGGTTCGATGGCGTCGGCTTGGGCGGCGCTGCGGATGGTCTGGTCGGTCTCGGCCACGGCCTCCCAGGCCTCGGCGGCCTTGGGGTCCAGGGGCAGCGTGGTCTTGATGTTGTGGGTTTGGAAGGCGAAGCGGCTGAGGGCGTCCGTGGGCAGGCCCTCCAGCTCCCAGAAGGCGTTGGCCACACCGTCGTCGGCCACCGCCGGCACCACGCCCTGGGCGGCCAGCAGGACGGCCGCCTTGGACGAGGCGATGAAGCCCAGCCAGGCCTTGGCGGCGTCCAGCCGGGACGGGTCGATCCCGGACGGGATGACGCAGCCGACGGGATCGCCGACCGTCACCGGGGTCTTGTCCACCCCGGCCGTCAGCTTGTCGCGTTGGGGGACCGGGGCCATCCCCCAGGCGAAGTCCGCCTGGGCGGCCAGGGTGGTCGCCAGGGAGGCCGGGGCCAGCACCAGGGCGGCTTGCTGGGCTAAGAAGACATCGGCCGTCGACTCCTGCTGGGCGTCGGCGTAGTCGGGTGTGGCTCCGGCGACCGACAGGGCCACGGCCCGCTGGTAATAGGCCTGGAGGAAGCTGTAGTCACCGCCCGACAACAAGCTGGCATCGCCGTTCTGGGCCAGGGCCAGGCCGGCCACAGCCAGCGGGTCGGCCGGCAGGAAGGTGCCGCTGGCGGCGGGACGGAGCTTGTCGGTCAGGTTCTTGGCCGCCGTCACGAAGTCGGTCCACAGCCAGGTCCCGTCGGGCGCGGCGGCGCCGGCCTGCTGGAACAGGTCGGCGTTGTAGAACAACAGCCAGCCGGATTGGGCGTAGGGCACGCCGTAGGCCGTTTGGACGCCGGCCCCGGACTCGTCGGCGCTGGTCTGGACATAGGCCAGGATGGCCTCCGCCGTCACCGTGGTGGCGATGTCGGTGACATCGAGGACTTTCTTGTCCTGGATCCACTCGGCCAACTGGCCCAGGTCGGACACGGTCACGACGTCGGCCGTGTCCAAGGCCTGACGGGCCGCCTCGGGGTCGTCGGCCAGGGGGGCGAACACGACCTCGATCTCGGGGTAGTCGTTGCGGAAGGCGGTGGCCAGGGGCTCCAGCCAGTCGGCCTGGGGGGCCGCCACCGTCAAGGTGACCGTCCCCGCCTCGTCCACGGGGCCGGTGTCGTCCGAGCCGCAGGCGGCCAGGCCCGCCGCCAATGCCACCGCCAGACCCAGGGCGACAGGCTTCCGCAGGTTCATCTTGACTCCTCGTGATTCGGCCAACGACTCGGCTCGTCCAAGGGCAAACCCTACCGGCTCCAGGCGCCGCGCCCGCGTCATCCCGAACCACCCCCGCGTCATCCCGAACCACTCCCTTGTCAGCCCGGACTTGATCCGGGAGGACGGCCGGCCCCACGGACCGGTCCTAGCGCCGGCCGGCGACCGGCGACGGGACGGGTCTTTAAAAGGTTGGGGGAACCCGCCATCCGGCGGCGACCCGGAGGTGGTTTGGAGATAGTATCTGGTCGGCGGACCGGCTCCAATGTTTCCGGTCCCGCCGGCCGCCGCTGCTCGGGCTCGCCGGGGCGCGGGCGACCGCGCAATGACCCCGCGGGGTCCGACAGGAATCGAGGGTGGGCCATGGGCGACTACATCCCGGTCATCGGTTTGATGGCTCTGGGGGGCGGTTTCATCGCCATCGCCATGGCGTTGTCCCACTTCGTGGGCCCGAGGCGGGTCAACCGGGCCAAGTACGAGGCCTACGAGTGCGGCATCGAGGCCACGCCGCTGCCGGCCGGCGGCGGCCGCATCCCGGTCAAGTACTACATCACGGCCATGCTCTTCATCGTCTTCGACATCGAAATCGTCTTCCTCTACCCTTGGGCCGTCTCCTTCTTCGACATGTCCCACGGCGCCGGCGGCACGGTCGCCTGGTTCGGACTGGTGGAGATGATGCTGTTCATCGCCACGGTGTTCATCGCCTATCTCTACGTCGTCCGCCGGGGCGGCCTGACCTGGGACTGAAGGAGCCTTAATGGGTATCGAGGACCATCTGCCGGCCGACGGCTTTCTGACCACCACCGCCGAGGCCGTCTTCGGCTGGATGCGCCAGGCCTCGTTCTGGCCCGCCACCATGGGCCTGGCCTGTTGCGCCATCGAGATGATGGCCTTCGGCGCCCCCCGCTTCGACGCCGGCCGCTGGGGCCAGGAGATCTTCCGGGCCTCGCCCCGCCAGGCCGACGTCCTGATCGTCTCCGGGCGGGTGTCGCAGAAGATGGCCCCGGTGGTGCGCCAGGTCTACGACCAGATGCCGAACCCGAAATGGGTCATCGCCATGGGGGCCTGCGCCTCCTCCGGCGGCGTCTTCAACAACTACGCCGTCATCCAGGGTTGCGATCACTTCCTGCCGGTCGACATCTACATCCCCGGCTGTCCGCCCCGCCCCGACCAACTGATCGACGCTATGTTCAAGCTCAAGCAGGGCAAGGGCCTCGACCTGGCCGACGACCTGGCCCGGGACCGGCTGCCGATCATGCGCTACCCCTTGGGCAAGCATCGGACCAAGGTCGAGGACGAGGTCGAGCGCCAGGCCTTGGGGGCGCCGGCCATCAGTGAGTTGAAGGGGCTGATGCGATGACCACCACGACCTCTGACGCCATCACGGCCCCCGCCGACGACCAGTCGTTGGCCGTTAGCCAGGGGATGTGGGGCGCGGGCCCCGGCGATGTCTCCGGCTTCGGCGGCCAGCGCCACCCGGTCTGGCGCCAACAGCCCACCCCCAGGCCTTACGGAGGCTGGTTCGACGCCGCCGTCGACCGCTTGGCCGAACTGGTGGAGGGCCTGGACCCGGACGGCGCCAGCCTGGCGCACGGCGAGCTGACGATCCCCGTCCCCAAGGAATTGTTATTGGCGGTGGCGCGGGCGGCGCGCGACGACCCGGCGCTGCGCTTCGAGGTCTGCGTCTCGGTCTCCGGCGTCCACTACCCGGACGACCCCGGCCGCGAGCTGCGCTCCGTCTACCACCTGTTGTCCATCACCCACAACCGCCGCCTGCGCCTGGAGGTGGCGGCGGGCCAGGACGATCCCAAGATCCCCTCGGTCACCGCCGTCTACCCGATGGCGGACTGGCACGAGCGTGAGACCTGGGACATGTTCGGCATCGAGTACACCGGCCACCCGGGGCTGACCCGCATCCTGATGCCGGACGACTGGGCCGGCCACCCGCAGCGCAAGGATTACCCCTTGGGCGGCGTCCCGATCGAGTTCAAGGGCGCCCAGGCGCCGCCCCCCGACCAGCGGAGGTCGTACTAGTGAGCGTCGTGTCGAAGAGCCCCGCCGACCCGCCGGACGGCCCCGCCGAGGCCGTCGTGGTGACCGTGGGGGAGAGCGCCGCCGTGGCGGTTGAGGCCGAGACCACGGCCGAGTCCGCCCCGACGCCGGTCGACCGCACCCTGCCGGACGAGGCCGCCCCGGTCGAGGCCCTGGTCTTGGGCGCGGTCGAGGAGGCCGGGGACGGTCCCGCGGCGGTCACCCAATACCTCAACCAGTACGTCGCCTCCGGCGGCGACTGGGACGAGGTGGTGGCCGCCCAGCGGGAGCGCGGCGACGAGACCTTCGTGGTCAACATGGGTCCGCAACACCCCTCGACCCACGGCGTGCTGCGCCTGGAGCTGGAGCTGGAGGGCGAGACCGTCAGCTCCATCCGCCCCGCCATCGGCTTCCTCCACTCCGGCATCGAGAAGTCGATGGAATACAAGTCTTTCGCCCAGGGCTCGGTCTTCGCCACCCGGATGGACTACGTGGCGCCGATGTTCAACGAGGTGGTCTACTGCCTGGCGGTGGAGAAACTGCTCGACCTCGAGGTGCCGCCCAGGGCCGACGTGTTGCGCGTCCTGGTGATGGAGTTGAACCGGATCGCCTCCCATCTGGTGGCCATCGGCACCGGCGGCATGGAGATCGGGGCCCTGACGGTCATGACCATCGGCTTCCGCGAGCGCGAGATGATCCTGGACTTCTTCGAGGCCCTTTGCGGCACGCGCATGAATCACGCCTACGTCCGCCCCGGCGGGGTCTCGATCGACCTGCCCGAGTCCGGCTTGTCCCAGTTGCGCACGGTCATCGAATGGCTGCACAAACACCTGCCGGAGTACGCCGGCTTCTGCAACCAGAACCCGATCTTCAAGGGCCGGATGCAAGGCGTCGCCCAGCTCGACCTGACGGCCTGCATGGCCCTGGGCGTCTCCGGGCCGCCGCTGCGGGCCGCCGGCTACCCCTGGGATCTGCGCCAGGACCAGCCCTACTGCGGCTACCAGGACTACGACTTCGACGTCATCACCTGGGACACGGCCGACGCCTACGGCCGTTTCCGCGTCCGCCAACAGGAGATGTGGGAGTCGTTGCGCATCGTCGAGCAGTGCTACGACAAGCTGGAGAGCAGCGTCGGCCAGCCGGTGATGGTGGACGACCCGCGTTTCGCCTGGCCGGGCGACCTGACGGTCGGCCCCGACGGCCAGGGCAACTCCTTGGCCCACGTCAAACAGATCATGGGCTCCTCGATGGAGGCCTTGATCCAACACTTCAAGACCGTCACCGAGGGCTTCCACGTCCCGGGCGGCCAGGTCTATCAGGCGGTCGAGTCGTCCAAGGGCGAGCTGGGCTGCCATCTGGTGTCCGACGGCGGCTCCCGGCCCTATCGGGTCCACTTCCGCGACCCCGGCTTCAACCATCTCCAAGCCGTGCCGGCGCTGTGCGAGGGCGGCATGATGTCCGACGTGGTGGTGGCCGTGGCCAGCCTCGACCCGGTTCTAGGAGGTGTCGACCGATGAGCGCTCAGCCGTTCGAGCACGATTTCAAGGACACCGGCCCCATCGCCGCCGACCGCCCGGACGTCGACCAGCCGTTCGACCAGACGACCCGAGACGAGATGGAGCAGTTGGCCGCCCGCTACCCCGACCGGCGGTCCGCCCTGGGGCCGATCCTGCACCTGGTCCAATCGGTCGACGGCTATGTCTCGGCCCGGGGCCTGGCCGCCGCCGCCGCCGTCACCGGGATCAGCCCGGCCCAGGTCCAAGGCTTCGCCACCTTCTACACCATGTACCGCCGCCACCCGGCCGGCCAACACCACATCGGCGTCTGCACCACGGCGCTGTGCGCCGTCCTGGGGGGCGACGCCGTGTTGGAGCGGGTGCGCAGCCGCCTCGGCATCGCCCCCGACCAGACCACGCCCGACGGCCGCTTCTCCTTGGAGCGGGTGGAGTGCAACGCCGCCTGCGACTACGCCCCGGTGGTGATGGTCGACTGGGAGTTCATGGACAACATGACTCCGGAGAAGGCCGAACAGTTGATCGACCAGTTAGCGGCCGGCGAACCGGTCCAAGCCAGCCGTGGCGCCACCCTGGCCGGTTGGCGCCAGGCCGAGCGGGTGCTGGCCGGCTTCGACGACGGCCTAGCCGACGAGGGCCCCTCGGCCGGCGAGCCCAGTCGGCGGGGGACCGAGATCGCCGCCAGTCGCGGCTGGACCGCCGACACCTGGCCGACCGTTGGGCCGACCGTTGGGCCGGCCGCCGGGAAGGACCGCCCATGACCGCCCCGACCATCACGGCCCCCCCGGCCGACGAACAACTCTTGGTGCCGGTGCTGACGGCTGACTGGGGCCAGCCCGAGTCTTGGAAGCTGGCCCAGTACGAGGCCCGGGGCGGCTACCGGGGGCTGCGCGCCGCTTTGGTCCGGCCGCCTGCCGAGGTCATGGCCGAGGTCAAAGACTCCCAGCTGCGCGGCCGGGGCGGGGCCGGCTTCCCCACCGGCCTGAAGTGGAGTTTCGTGCCGGGGGATTTGAGCCCCAAGTACCTGGTGGTCAACGGCGACGAGTCCGAGCCGGGGACCTGCAAGGACGTCCCCCTGCTGATGGCCAGCCCCCACACCCTGGTGGAGGGCATCATCATCGCCAGCTACGCCATCGGCGTCAACCAGGCTTTCGTCTACGTCCGGGGCGAGGCGCTGCACCCGATCCGGCGGCTGCGGGCGGCCGTGGCCGAGGCCCGCGCCGCCGGCTACCTGGGGACCGACGTCCTGGGCTCGGGCTTCAGCCTCGACATCGTGGTCCACGCCGGGGCCGGGGCCTATATCTGCGGCGAGGAGACGGCCCTGCTGAACTCGCTGGAGGGCCGCCGCGGCCAGCCGAGGCTACGCCCGCCCTTCCCGGCCGTGGCCGGGCTCTACGCCAAGCCGACGGTGATCAACAACGTCGAGTCCATCGCCACCGTCCCCGCCATCATCAACCACGGCAAAGACTGGTTCTTGTCCATGGGCACCGAGCGGTCGCGCGGCATGACCATCTACTCCCTCTCCGGCCACGTCCGCCACCCCGGCCAGTACGAGGCCCCGCTGACCATCACCTTCCGCCAGTTGCTCGACCTGGCCGGCGGCGTCCGCCAAGGTCACAAACTGAAGTTCTTCACCCCCGGCGGCTCGTCCACCCCGATCCTGACCGAGGACAACTTGGACATTGTCTTGGACTATGAGTCTTTGGCCGCCGCCGGCACCATGCTGGGCACCAAGGCGTTACAGGTCTTCGACGACACCACCTCGGTGGTGCGCACCACGCTGCGCTGGGTCGAGTTCTACCAGCACGAGAGTTGCGGCAAATGCACGCCTTGCCGCGAGGGCACCTGGTGGCTGGTCCAACTGCTGCGCCGCCTGGAGGCCGGCCAGGGCCACCCCGGCGACGTCGACTTGTTGTTGAGCGTGGCCCAGTCGATCAACGGCCAGAGCTTCTGCCCGCTGGCCGCCGGGGCCGTGGCCTGCGTCACCTCGGCGGTGAAACACTTCCGGGAGGAGTTCGAGGCCGGCTACCACACCCCGGCCTGGGAATACCTGCCCTACGCCGCCAGCGCCGCCTTCGCCGAACCGGCGCCAGACCGGAGCCAGCCCGCCCGAAGCGCGCCGGACCCGGCGGCTCCCGACCAGGCCGGGGCCGGTCAAGGCGACGGCGCCGGCCGGAGCGACGAGGCGAGCCAGACCGATCCGGCCGGCCGGACCGACGAGGGGGTCACGCTATGACCGAGACAGCCGTCAAGGCCAACCCGGAGCTGGTCACCGTCACCGTCGACGGCCGCGCCGTCGAGGTGCCCAAGGGCACGCCGGTCATCCGGGCGGCCGAGTTGGCCGGCGTCGTCATCCCCCGTTTCTGTGACCACCCGCTGCTGGAGCCGATCGGGGCCTGCCGCCAATGCCTGGTCGAGATCCCCGACGCCGGCAACGGCCGCGGCTTCCCCGTCCCCCAGGCCAGTTGCACCACCGTGGCCGCCCAAGGCATGAGAGTGGAGACGGCGGCCACCTCGGCCAAGGCCAAGGCCGCCCAGGAGGGCGTCCTGGAGCTGCTGCTGATCAACCACCCGCTGGACTGCCCGATCTGCGACAAGGGCGGCGAGTGCCCGCTGCAGAACCAGGCCATGGCTCAGGGCCGGCTCCAGTCCCGCTTCGACGGTGTTAAACGCCGCTTCCCCAAGTCACAGCCCTTGTCGGCCCAGTTGTGGTTGGACCGGGAGCGCTGTGTGCTCTGCTCGCGCTGCGTCCGCTTCGCCGACCAGATCGCCGGCGACGACCAGTTGAGCCTGGTGGAGCGCGGCGCCAGGTCCCAGGTGGCGGTCCAGCCGGGCCAGCCCTTCACCAGCTACTTCGCCGGCAACACGGTCCAAATCTGCCCCGTCGGCGCCCTCACCAGCCAGTCCTACCGTTTCGCCGCCCGGCCCTTCGACCTGGTGTCGACGGTCACGACCTGCGAGGGCTGCGCCGCCGGCTGCCAGTTGCGGGTGGACCACCGCCACTACCAGGTCAAGCGCCGCCTGGCCGGCGACCTGCCAGCGGTCAACCAGGAGTGGAACTGCGACCGGGGCCGCTTCGGCTTCGTCTCCGAGCGGGGGCCGGACCGGTTGACCGTGCCGCTGCTGCGTCGCGACGGCCAGTTGGTCGAGGCCAGTTGGACCGAGGCTCTGGCCGCCGCCGCCGCCGGCCTGAGCCGGGCCGGGGCGGCCGTCGGGGTGCTGACCGGCGGCCGGCTGACCCGGGAGACGGCCTACGCCCACGCCCGCTTCGCCCGCGCCGTGCTGGGCAGCAACGACATCGACTTCCGGGCCCGGGCGCTGTCGGCCGAGGAGACCGGCTTCCTGGCCGCCTGGCAGACCGACCCGGGCCAGCCGGTGACCTACGCCGACCTGGACCAGGCCGAACAAGTCGTCCTGGTCGGCCTGGAGCCGGAGGACGAGGCCCCCATCGTCTTCCTGCGGCTGCGCCGGGCCGTCCGCCAACACCGCCTCCAGGTCACGACCATCGCCGCCCGCCGCTCGCCCGGCTCGGCCAAGCTCGACGCCCGCCTGATCGCCACCGCTCCCGGCCAGGAGGCCGCCCAACTGGCGGCCCTCGACCTGGGGGCCGGCAGCATCGTCTTGGGGGGCGAGCGCCTGGCCCAAAGCCCCGGAGCGCTGACCGCCCTGGCGGCCGTCGTCCGCAAGGGCGGGCGCTGGGCCTGGCTGCCCCGCCGCCCGGGCGAGGTCGGGGCGCTCGAGGCCGGGGCCTTCCCCGCCCTGTGGCCCCAGGGCCAGCCGGTGGGGTCCGAGGCCGTGGCCCGGGTCTGGGGGTCGGGCCTGCCGACCGCCCCGGGCCGCGACAGCCTGGCCCAAGTGGCGGCCCTGGCCGACGGCTCTTTGAGGGCCGCCGTCTGGTCCGGGGTGGAGCTGGCCGACCTGCCCGACCCGGCCGCCGCCCGCGCCGGATTGGAGCGGGCCGATTTCGTGTTGTCGTTGGAGCGCCGCCTGTCCGAGGCCGCCCAACTGGCCGACGTGGTGCTGCCGGTGGCCCCCCTGGAGGAGACCAGCGGCTCCTTCCGCAACTGGGAGCGCCGCCTGTCGCCCGTCGCCCAGGTGATCGGCCGCCCCGGCACGCCGATGACCGAGATCCGGGTCCTGGCCGCCTTGGCCGACGCCTTGGGCGTCCCCCTGGGCTTCCGCACGCCGGACGAGGCGGCGGCCGAGCTGGACCAGATCGAGCCGCCCGCCCGGCCGGCCGAGGCCGCGCCGGACGCCGCCGCGACCACCCCAGTGGCCGCCGTCGTCCCCGCGCCGGACCCAGCCTTGACCACCCCAGTGGCCGCCGCCGTCCCCGCGCCCGCCCGCGCCGCCGTTCCCGCGCCCGCCGTCTGGACCGTTGGTCCGGCCAACGCCGCGCCGGACCCAGTCTTGGCCACGCCAGTGGTCGCCGACCCCGCCGCCGAGGCCGCTGGCCCGGCCATTCCCGCGCCCGCCGCCCCGGCTGATCCCGCCGCTCTCGGCCCCGGGGAGGCCGTGTTGGCGACCTGGCGCGAGTTGTTGGACGACGCCCGGCTGCTCGACCACGAGCCGGCCCTGCGGGCCTCGGCCCGGCCGGTGGCCGCCCGGCTCAATCCGGCCACCGCCGCCGCCCTCGGCCTGGACGACGCCCGGCGGGTGACGCTGGGCGGGCTGGAGTTCGACCTGGTGATCGATCCGACGGTAGCCGATAACGTGGTCTGGGCCCCCAGCCGGGCGCCGGGGCTCAACCTGGCGGTCGCCGGACTGACGCCGGGCCGGGCCGTGGCCGTGACCCCGGTGGCCGTGGCCCCGGCAGCCGTGGACCCGGCGGAGCGGCCGAGTGAGGAGGCCCAAGCATGACCCTGAACTTGACTTTGTTGCAGACCGACTACCACGACCCCTGGTGGATCGTGCTGATCAAGGTGGTCGGCTTCTTCGTCTTCCTGCTGGTCTGCATGATCGTCGAGGTCTGGTTCGAGCGTCGCGCCGTGGGCAAGATGCAACACCGTCTGGGACCGATCATGAACGGCCCCTTCGGCCTGGGCCAGACCGTGGCCGAGGCCATGAAATTGCTCTTCAAGGAGGACTTCCGGCCCCAGGGGGCCGACCGCTGGTTGTTCAGCCTGGCCCCCTTCATCTCGGCCACGGCCGCCTTCACCGCCTGGTCGGTCATCCCCATCGGCGGCGAGGTCAGCCTCTTCGGCCACACCACCAGCCTGCAGCTGACCGACCTGCCGATGGGCGTGCTATTCGTCTTGTCGATCGCCGCCGTCGGCATCTACGGCATCGTCTTGGCCGGCTGGAGCTCGACCTCGCCCTACTCCACCCTGGGGGCCATCCGCTCGACCGCCCAGATGGTGTCCTACGAGGTCGCCATGGGCCTGTCGCTGGTGTCGGTCTTCCTCTATTCCTCGACCTTGACGACCAGTGGCATCGTGGCCTCCCAGGGGACCGAGCTGGCCTTCCTGTCCGGCCTCCACCTGCCCAACTGGTATTGGCTGCCGCTGTTGCCGGCCTTCGTCATCTACGCCATCTCGGTGGTGGCCGAGACCAACCGGGCGCCCTTCGACCTGGTGGAGTGCGAGCAAGAACTGGTCTCGGGCTACTGCACCGACTACTCCGGTTTCCGCTACGCCAGTTTCTTCTTGGCCGAATACCTCAACATGTTGACCGTCTCCGGCATGGCCGCGACCCTGTTCCTGGGCGGCTACCACGCGCCCTGGCCCTTCAACCGGCCGGTGGAGGTGGTCGACGGCGTCACCGTCGCCGGCACGGGCCTGCTGGACCACGGCTTCATGGCGCCGGTGCTCGACCTGCTCAACTCGGGCTGGTTCTCGCCCGTCTGGTTCACCCTCAAGGTCTTCGTCTGCGTCTACGTCTTCGTCTGGCTGCGCGGCACCCTGCCCCGCTTCCGCTACGACCAGTTCATGAACCTGGGCTGGCGCTGGCTGATCCCGCTGTCGCTGGGCTGGATCGCCTTGATGGCGGTGGTCTTGATGGTGCGCTGGAACCACCTGCTGACCCGCGACGTCCTACTGGTCGCCCTGGGCCTGCTGGTGGTCTTGTTCCTGGCCTCGCTCTGGCTGAGCCGGGGCTCGGCCCCGCCCCAGGTCCGCTCCGAGGTCTCCCGCCGCCCGGAGCCGGACCCGGCCTTCGACCCCTGGGCCGGCGGCTACCCGGTGCCGCCGCCGCCCGGAGCCGGGCGCGGCCGGCTGGAGGCCGCCGGGGGCAGACCGGCGCTGACCCCCCAGCCAGACGATCTGGTCCTGGTGGTGGCCGAGTCCGGCGAGACGACCGGGCCGGCCGCGGCCGCCACGACTGACGGGAAGGAGGTCTGAGATGGCTTTCCTGGACGCCTGGAAGGGCTTCGCCATCACCTTCGCCACCCAGTTCCGCAAGCCCTTCACCCAGGGCTACCCCCAGAAGGGCCGGCAGAAGGTGACGGCGCCGCGCTACCACGGCCGCCATCAGCTCAACCGCTGGCCCGACGGGCTGGAGAAATGCGTCGGCTGCGAGCTGTGCGCCTGGGTCTGCCCGTCCGACGCCATCTACGTCGAGGGCGGGGCCAACACCGACCAGGAGCGCTACTCCCCGGGCGAGCGTTACGGCCAGGTCTACCAGATCAACTATCTGCGTTGTATCTTCTGCGGCTTGTGCATCGAGGCCTGCCCGACTAGGGCGCTGACCATGACCAATGAGTTCAAACTGGCCGACACCTCCCGGGCCAAGCTGATCTACACCAAGGAAGAGTTGCTGGCGCCGCTGCTGGAGGGGATGGAGGCGCCGCCCCACCCCCGCCGCCTGGACGACGACGAGCGGGCCTATTTCACCGGCCTGCCCGACACCGGCCCGGACGTCCGCCTGCCGGGGAGGGACTTGGTGGCATGATCGAATTGCTCCCCCTGCTGAGCGGCCAGGCCGTCACCTTCTGGATCTGCGCCGTCATCGCCATCGTCGGCGCCGTCGGCGTGGTGGCCAGCTCCAAACCGGTCTACTCGGCTTTGTGCCTGGCCCTGGTGATGGTGGCCCTGGCGGCCATCTACGCCAGTCTGCAAGCCGACTTCTTGTTCGCCGTCCAGATCATCGTCTACACCGGCGCCGTGTTGATGTTGTTCTTGTTCGTCATCATGCTGGTCGGCGTCTCCAGCCGCGACCACCTGGCCGAGACCCTCAAGGGCCATCGGGTGGCCGCCATCGTGGCCGCCGTCGCCCTGGTGGCGTTGCTGGCCCTGGCCACCGGCAACGCCTTGACCGACCAGCCGGTCGGCCTCGACGCCATTGAGGCCGACGGCTACCTCCAGGCCCTGGCCCAGTTGATCTTCCAGCGCTATGTCATCGCCTTCGAGGCCACGGCCGCCTTGTTGATCACCGCCGCCGTGGCCGCCATGGTGCTGGCCCACCCCAAGCGGCTGCGGCCCAAGCCGGGCCAGGCCGCCTTGATGGGGGAGCGGCTGGCGGCCTACGCCGCCAGCGGTCGCCACCCGGGCCCCCTGCCTGCCTCCGGCGTCACCGCCCAGCACAACTCTTTGGCCACCCCGGCTCTGCTGCCCGACGGCGCCGTCGCCCTCCAGTCAGTCTCCGCCACGGTGGCCTCCCGGATGCCGCCGGCCAGCCCGGACGAGCTGATCGGGCCGCTGGCCGCCACCTTGGCCGCCATGAACCAGCCCGCCGCCCTGCCGCCCGGCCCCAGCTCGACCGCCAGTCCGCCGGGCGAGTCCGGGGAGCCGCCAGACACCTTGGACGAGACCGAGATCGTGACGCCGGACTCTCCCGCCGAGGCTGAGGCCGTGACGCCAGACTCTCCGGACGAGGCTGAGACCGTGATGGACACCCCGGACGGGGCTGAGGCCGTGACGGCGGACGAGTCTGCCAGTGGGGCTGAGGCCGTGAACTCGGCTGACAGCACGGACGAGGCTGACACCAAGGACGAGGCCGACACCACGGACAAGGCTGACACCAAGGGCGAGGCGGGCACAAAGACGCCGGTCGCGGACCCGGCCGCCGGGGAAGGAGGCCAGCCATGAACCCCGACCTCTATCTGGTCCTGGCCGCCATCTTGTTCACCGTCGGGCTGGTCGGCTTCATCATCCGGCGCAACGCCCTGATCTTGTTCATGTCGACGGAGTTGATGCTCAACGCCGCCAACCTGGTGCTGGTGTCCTCCAGCTGGGTCCAGGGCAAGCTGGACGGCCAGGTGGCCGCCTTCTTCGTCATGGTGGTGGCGGCGGCCGAGGTGGTCGTCGGCCTGTCCTTGATCGTGACCATTTTCCGGGCCCGCCGCTCGACCTCGGTCGACTCCGAGAGTTTGTTGAAGGGGTGATCGCGGTGCTGACATTGGAAACTCTGGTGCCGACGGTGGCCAGCGGGTCATTCGTCTGGGCCTGGCTGCTGATCGCCCTGCCGCTGGGCTCGGCCGCCCTCTTGCTGGTGGCCGGCAAAGCGGCCAACGCCTGGGGCCACTGGCTGGCCGTCTTGGCGCCGCTGGCCAGCTTCGCCCTGGCCCTGGTCTACTTCATCGACCTGCTGGGCCGCCCGACGGCCGAGCGGTCGGTCCGGGACCAGGTCTACTCCTGGATCACGACCGGCGGCTGGGACTTCAGCCTGGCCCTGCAATTGGACCCGTTGTCGCTGCTCTTCTTGCTGCTGGTGACCGGCGTCGGCTCGCTGATCCACATCTACTCCCTGGGCTACATGGCCCACGACCCCAACCGGCGGCGTTTCTTCGCCTACCTCAACTTGTTCATCGCCGCCATGTTGATATTGGTGCTGGCCGACGACTACCTGGTCTTGTTCGTCGGCTGGGAGGGCGTCGGCCTGGCCAGCTACCTGCTGATCTCGTTCTGGCAGGAGCGCCCGTCGGCCGCCGCCGCCGGCAAGAAAGCCTTCATCGTCAACCGGGTGGGCGACCTGGGGCTGCTGCTGGCCATCTTCACCTGTCTGGCCATGTTCGGCTCGACCAAGTTCACGGTCGTCAACGCCGGCGTGGGCCAGGTCTCGTCCGGCTGGGCCGCCTTCCTCGGCTTCATGCTGCTGCTGGCCGCCTGCGGCAAGTCGGCCCAGGTGCCATTGCAAACCTGGTTGCTGGACGCCATGGAGGGTCCGACGCCGGTCTCGGCCCTGATCCACGCCGCCACCATGGTGACGGCCGGCGTCTATTTGGTGGTCCGCTCCGGCGCGGTCTACGCCCAGGCCCCGTCCGCCCAACTGGCCGTGGCCATCGTCGGCACCGTCACCTTGCTGGTCGGCGCCTGGATCGGCTGCGCCAAGGACGACATCAAGAAGGTCCTGGCCGGCTCCACCATGTCCCAGATCGGCTACATGATGCTGGCCGCCGGCATCGGCCCGGCCGGCTACGCCTTCGCCATCTTCCACCTGCTGACCCACGGCTTCTTCAAGGCCAATATGTTCTTGGGCGCCGGCTCGATCATGCACGCCACCGACGGCGACGTCGACATGCGCCACTACGGCGGCCTGGCCAAGGTCATGCGCATCACCTTCGTCACCTTCGCCGCCGGCTATCTGGCCATCATCGGCCTGCCCTTCTTCTCCGGGGCCTACTCCAAGGACCACATCATCGAGGCCGCCTGGGAGCAGCAGCCGGTCCTGGGGGCCCTGGCCCTGCTCGGCGCCGGCGTCACCGCCTTCTACATGACCCGGCTGATGCTGATGACCTTCTTCGGTCACAAGCGTTGGCGCGAGGGTGTTAAGCCGCACGAGTCGCCGGCCGTGATGTGGGGGCCGCTGGTGCTGCTGGCCCTGGGCTCGGCCGGGCTGGGCATGGTCTTGAACGGCTGGATCGGCCGTTGGCTGGAGCCCATCGGGGCCGAGGCCCCGGCCCACGCCAGTTGGCTGCCGGACTTCTCTAACTGGTTGTCCTTCGCCGTCCTGGGCGTGGTGGCGGTGGGCGTGGTGATCGCCTGGCTGGTCTTCGGCCGTCGGCCGGTGCCGGACCAGCCGCCGCAGCAAGTGTCGCCGCTGACCACCATCGGCCGCCACGATCTCTACGTCGACCAGGCCTACGTCAGCGGTATAGCCGGCGGGACCTACGCCCTGGGCAATGGCTTGGCCCGCTTCGACGACCGCGGCCTGGACAAGGCCGTGGACGGCCTCGGGCTCGGCGCCCAGGGGGCCGGCTGGCTGGCCCGACGCTGGCAGAACGGCTACGTCCGCAGTTACGGCCTGACCATGCTGATCGGCCTGCTGGCCGTCGGCGTGGTCCTGATCTTGACCCAACTGGTCTGAGGGAGTGGTTGCGATGACTTGGTTGACCACCGTCTTGGCCCTCCTGCCGCTGCTCGGCGCCGCCGCCTGCGCCCTGTCCAAGCCGGGCGCCGCCCGCCAGGTCGGCCTGGTGGCCGCCGGGGCCACACTGGGGCTGGGGGCCGTGGTGGCGGTGCTGTGGTGGCGCGGCCACGACCTGAGCCAGTCGGTGGCCTGGCTGCCGGCCCTGGGCTCGTCCTACGACCTCAGCCTGGACGGCGTGGGGGTGGCGATGGTGGCGCTGACCGTCTTCTTGACGCCGCTGGTGCTGGTGGCGGAGTGGAAGGTGGCCGAGGGCGGCCGGCGCTGGGGGGCCAAGGTCTACAGCGCCTTGATCCTGGCGGTCGAGTCCTGCGCCCTATTCGTCTTCATGACCGGCGACGTGATGGTGTTCTACCTCTTCTTCGAGGCCGGTCTGATCCCGATGTACTTCCTGATCGCCGGTTGGGGGCAGAACCAGGCCCAGGCCCGCTCGGCCGCGCTCAAGTTCCTGCTCTTCGGCTTGGCCGGCGGGCTGGTGCTGCTGGGGGCCGTGGTGGGCACGGCCGCCCTGTCGGCCCAGGCCACGGGCGGGGAGATCAGCCTCAACCTGGCCCGGCTGGCCGAACTCGACCTGGGCGGGTCAACCTTGGCCAAGGTCACGCTGGTGGCCTTCTTTGTGGCCTTCGCCCTCAAAGCCCCGATGGTCCCGGCCCACACCTGGCTGCCGGCCGCCGCCGCCCAATCGACCCCCGGCGGCGCCGCCTTGATGGTCGGCGTGCTGGACAAGCTCGGCACCTTCGGCATGATCCGTTTCTGTGTCGCCCTGTTCCCGGGCGAGTCGGCCTGGGCCACCCCGGCGGTGGTCGTGCTAGCCCTGGTGTCGATCTTCTACGGCGCCCTGGCCGCCATCGGCCAGCAGAACCTGATGCGCCTGGTGGCCTTCACCTCGATCTCGCACTTCGGCTTCATGGTCTTGGGCATCTTCGCCCTGACCACGCCGGCCATGACCGGCTCGATCTTCTACATGGTCAACCACGGCCTGTCCACCGGGGCGTTGTTCCTGCTGGTCGGCTATCTGGCCCACCGCCGCGGCTCGGCCGAGATCACCGCCTTCGGCGGCGTGGCCAAGCTGGCCCCGGTGCTGGCCGGCTTCACCCTGGTGGCCGGCCTGGCCGGTTGCGCCCTGCCCGGGACGTCGAGCTTCGTGTCCGAGTTCCTGGTCATGTCCGGGACCTGGCCCCGCTTCCACATCGTCGCCGGGATCGCCGCCGGCGGCACCATCTTGGCCGCCTTGTACATCTTGTGGATGTACCAACGGGTCATGACCGGGACGCCAACCGACGAGGTGGTGGCCCAAGTGGGCGAGATCGACTGGCGCGAGCGACTGGCGGTGGCGCCGTTGCTGATCGCCCTGCTGGGGTTGGGCTTCTTCCCCCGGCCGGCGCTGGCCGTGATCGAGCCGGCCAGCCAACAGATCACGGCCCAGGCCGGGGGCCAGGCGCTGGAACCGGTCGTTGACCTGGGAGGGAACGACTGATGATCTGGCTCGAGTTCACCGCCCCGGCCATCGACTACGCCCGGCTGGCCCCCTTCATCATCGTCTTGGGCGCGGCCTGTCTGGGCGTGCTGGTGGAAGCCTTCGTCGAGCGGACCTGGCGCCACGAGGTCCAGACCGGCCTGTCCGTCATCGCCTTGCTGGGGGCCGTCGTGGCCGTCATCGCCCAGTGGGACTCCTACGGCTTGGCCGACTCGGTGGCGGGGTCCGGGGCCGGTCTGATCGGCTTCGACTTCGGCTCGGTCATGATCGACGGGCCGACCCAGATCGCCTGGCTGACCCTGCTCGGCTTCACCTTGCTGAGCCTGCTGTTGTTCGCCGAGCGGTCCGTCCACGGCGGCCATAGCGCCTTCACCTCGGCCGCCGCCGCCATCCCCGGGTCGCGCTCCGAGGCCGAGGCCACGTCCGCCCAGTTGGAGCACGCCGAGGTCTTCCCCCTGGCCCTGTTCTCCCTGGCCGGCATGATGCTGCTGACTGCTGGACAAGATCTATTGGTCATGTTCGTGGCCTTGGAGATTCTGTCGCTGCCGCTGTACGTCCTGGCCGCCCTGGCCCGCCACCGCCGCTTGGGCTCGCAAGAGGCCGCCCTGAAGTACTTCCTGCTGGGGGCCGCCGCCTCGGGCATGTTCTTGTTCGGCGCCGCCCTGCTCTTCGCCTACTCGGGCTCCTTCGACCTGGCCGGGCTGGCCCTGGCCCAGACCGCCGGTGTGGGCTCGGACTGGCTGCTGATCGCCGGGTTGGCCCTGGTGGCCGCCGGGCTGTTGTTCAAGATCGGGGCCGTGCCCTTCCACCAGTGGGCCCCGGACGTCTACCAAGGTGCGCCCACCCCGGTGACCGGCTTCATGTCCGTGGCCACCAAGGTGGCGGCCGTTTTCGCCCTGCTGCGCCTGTTCTACGTCGGCCTGGGGCCGTCCTGGTGGACCTGGCGGCCGGTTTTCGTGGTGGCCGCCATCGCCACCATGGCGTTGGGGGCCGTGGTCGGCATCGTCCAGAGCGACGTCAAACGCCTGTTGGCCTACTCCTCGATCACCCACGCCGGCTTCATCCTGGTGGGCGTGGCCGGGGCCTTCACCGCCGTCAGTCTGGCGGCCGACGGCACGATCAGCCACGCCCTGGGCTCGGTGGCCTCGATCACCACCTACCTGGTGGCCTACGGCTGTGCCACCCTGGGCTGCTTCGCCTGTGTCACCTTGGTCCAGTCCCAGGGCCGCGAGGCCACCGACCTGGCCGCCTGGTCCGGCCTGGGCCGGTCCAAGCCCTGGTTCGGCGCGGTCATGCTGATCAGCCTGCTGAGCCTGGCAGGCATCCCGCTGACGGCCGGTTTCGTGGGCAAGCTGACGGTCTTCGTGGCGGCCTGGCGGGGCGGCCTGTGGTGGCTGGTGCTGGTCGCCATCGTCTTGTCGGTGGTGGCGGTCTACGTCTACTTCCGCCTGGTCGCGGTGCTGTTCTTCCAACCGCCCCGCCCCGGCGTCGAGGTCAAAACCCCCGGCCCGGCCACAGTGGTGGTGTTGGCCCTGTCGGTCTTGGGCACCTTGGCCTTCGGCCTGGTCCCGGGCCCTTTGACCAAGCTACTGGCCAGCGTCGGCGCCTTCCTGGTTCCCTGACGGACCCGGGCGCCCTGGTCTTCGGCCTTCCCGGGTCGGGCTGGCCCGGCCGCCACCAGTCGTCATTCCGGCGCCCCCACGTCATCTCGGATTTGATCCGGAGTTGGGCCCAGCCCGTGAGAACGGCTGGTCGATCTCGATCAAGGCAGGGTTAAGCCCAGATCAAGCGCCGATCAACAAACCGATCAGCGGTTGATCTAGACTTATACTGACGGCCAATCTGGTTTCCGTCACCAGGCTCGGCTGAGACGGGAGCCGCCCCCTTCCCGGAGGTCACCATGGCACTAGACACCGGCGTTGCCGGCCCGGTCACCCGGCCGTCGTCGTGGTGGCGCCCGCCGGGCAGCTCCGGTTGGACCAGGACACTGCGCCTGATCGGGGTCGTCAGTTGCGTCGTCAGCCTGATCGGCGGCGCCCTAGTCGTCATCTGGGGAGCCCGGGGCGGCATCGACATCTTCGGCTGGTGGCTGATCCAAGGCTTCACCAAGTTCATCGTCGCCGCCGGCGGCATCCTAGGCGGTCTAGGTCTTGGCCTGTCCAGCCTAGTGATCTCCTTCGTGGTGGCCGACACGGCCGACAAAGTGGCGGTCTTGTCGGAGTCGAAGCTCCTTGAGAACGACCCAGCCGCCGCCGAGTCGTGACCCCGTAATACCGCGTCATCCCGGATTTGATCCGGGATTTCGACCGGTCCGTGAATAGCCTTAGTTATACGGCCTGGTTCTAATCAGTCCACAAGGGTTGACGCGGGCGCGTCTCCAAGTCGGGACACCGCGAGAGTGGCTGAACTAGTGGTCCTTCTACAGGATTCCTCACCAGGGCGGGGTCGCCAGGGTCCCGGCCACGAAGGTGGCGGCCGGGGTGGTGGCGCGTAGGCGGCGGGCTGTGGTGGCGCTGTCGGGATCTGGGGTTAGGACGTCCTCGTCCAATAGCACCACGTCGGCCGGCTGGCCGACCGCCAAGCGGGAGCGGAGGCTGGCGGTCAGGGCCTGGCGGACGGTCAGGGCCTGGCGGGGGTTCCAGGGCGGGTCGGCCGGGTCGCCCCGGTGGACGGCGGCGGCCATCGCCAGCCAGGGGTCGAGCGGCGCCACCGGGGCGTCTGAGCCCAGGCGCAGTTCGACGCCGGCGCGGCCCAGGGCGGCCAGGGGGAAACAACGGTCGGTGCGGTCGGGCCAGAGCCGGAAGGTGGGTTGGCGGTCGTCCAGCAGGTGGGCCGGTTGGACGCTGGCGGCCACCCCGGTGGCGGCCAACCGGGGCAGGTCCTCCCAGCGCAACAACTGGGCGTGCTCGATGGTGCCGGTGGCTCCGGTGGCCGTGAATTGGTCGATGGCGATGGCGACGGCGGCGTCGCCGATGGCGTGGAGCGCCACCTGCAGCCCGGCGGCCGTCGCCCGGCGCAATAAGTCTTCTAGTTCTGCCGCCGGCACCGACTGGACGCCGTTCGGGTCGGCCAGGCCGTCGGCCCCGGCGTAGGGCTGGAAACAATGGGCGGTGCGGGAGTTGAGGGAGCCGTCGGAGATGATCTTGAGCGACCCCATGACGACGCCTGGACCGTCATCGCGCCCGGCCAGGCGCTGGCCGGTGGTCAGTCCCAGTCCGATGGCCTGGTCGAGGTCGCCGGAGTAGGTCGAGCAGACGACCTTGAGCAGCCCCACCCGGTCATAGCGCTCGGGCCAGGTGAGGAAGGTGGGCTCGAACTCGAAGTCCACGATCCCGACCACGCCCTGGGCGGCGGCCCGCGACTGGGCCGCCCGCAGCGGCTCGTCGCCTGCCGCCTGCCGTTCTTGGGCCCACAGCCGAGGAGCCAGGGCGAACAACTCGCCTTCTTGAACCAGGCCGTCGCGGGGCGGCAGGTCGAAGAGCCTGAGGGCGGCCGAGTCGAACCAGGCCGAGTGGCCGTCGGCGCTGGTCAATATCACCGGCTGCTCCCCGGCCACGGCGTCGAGGGCGGCCACACAGGGCTGGACCGGCCACAACGCCGCCCGGTAGCCGGACCCGGCCAGGACCTCGGGCCGGTCGGGCTGGTCCAGGCGGTGGCGGACCAACGCCAGGACTTGGTCGGCGTCGGCCGCGCCCGACAGGTCCAGCCGGGTCAGGCCGAGGGCCCAGGAGCGGAAGTGGGTGTGGGCGTCCCACAGCCCCGGCATGGCCCAGCGGCCCTGGGCGTCCCAAACTTGGTCGGCGGCGCCGGCCGGCAGGTCTTGGCCCAGCTCTGTAATCCGGCCGTGCTCCCAGGCCAGGTCGACCAGCCCTTCCGGTTCGTCGCCGTCGAGGGCCAGCAGTCGGACATGCCGCAAGATCGAAGCCATGGCGCCATTGTGCTCCCACCGGGCGCGGCCCGCGAACGCCCCCCGCCAGCCGGGAAGGCGGGGCACGGACTGGGTGAGGTCCCGGATCGCCTCCGGGATGACGCGGGGGACGGGTCCGAGGTGGCGAGGGTGGCGGACTTCGCCATCATCCAGGTCTCGGCCCGGCCGAGTGGCGGGTCCGGGGCGCGGGTGGCAGGCTCCGGGGTGGCGCGGAGAACGTCATGGCGGGCTTGACCCGTAATCGCGCGGGGCGGCGTCCTCTTGGAGCCGGCGCCACCTTGTCAGTCGGCGGTCGGGAAGAGGTGGTGGTGCGGTGGCGGCGGGGCGGCGTCGAAGGGGTCGGCCTGGCCGGCCACAATGTGGGTAGGGTCGGTCGGCGGCGAGATTTCGCCGAGCGTCTTGGGTCTGTGGTTCGAGTCGAATGGCTTCGGGCGTGGGTTGGCGCAGGATTTCCGCCGCCGAATTCACCAGCAAGCAGTTTTCTCTCAGATGTCAAATAGTTGAGATATCGTTCGGACGGAGCGTCGGGCGGCCTGTAGCTGCTCGTTGTTGAGAGCGATGGGAGAGATTGAGCGAGGCGACACCTCGTCCGGGAAACGCCTGAGCTTGATCGGCAGCCATGATTGTTTGTCGCGACGCTCTTTCAAGTATGCCCACAGTTCGGAATCATTCATCGCGGAATGGGGCACCGCTGACCACACGCCAGTTCCGGTGTCTCCCGGCAGACAAGCCCCGACTGGTCCGAACAGGGCGACTCCGATCTCTCCGTCCTCAGCCTCCAGCTTGGACCGTAAATGGTACTCGATGCCGGCGGCGCCCAATTTCGAGGCGGTAAGGGCTTGAGCTTGCGTGCGACCCCTGGGAATACCAGACTGATCGATGCCCGTGAGGTTAATCAAAGTAATAGAGGCGCCTTGCGGCGACAATTCCCAAACGGTTCTACCCATTAAAGCGCGCAAACTCACGAGCAGCTGTCGGTCGAGGACCTCCCCCCAAGCCCCCCGTCTGCTGCCAGCGAGATAGTTTGTGCCCCGGCCGCAGCTGTCGGGGAGATCGTAGCGGCCGTGCTGGCCCGGCGTCGACGAGAAGAAGAAGGGCGAGTACTCAGCTCCGGTGACGCGATATAGTTTGCGGCCGATGGCGAGCTGCTTGTGCTTGACGTCGCCGGCGTCGTCATGGCCGGCATCGCCCCAAGCCGGTTGCCACAAGTCACGTTTCTCAAGGATCTCCTTGACCCGGGCGACCGATAACACATTGCCCGACGAGAGCGCCTCCTGGTCGAGGGCGAAGAGGAAATGAGACATTTGCCAGCCGCGCACCTCGGCGGGCACGTAGGGGAGTGTTTCCGAGACGATGTCGCGCACGGTGCCCAAGCAGAATTGAAAAGTTGGGAACGCCAAGTCGCCGTTCCAGCGGCGAACAGAGAGGATGTGTCCAAGAGCTATCATTCTTGCGATCTGGCGCTGGGTCTTATTCAGTTCGGCGCAGGCTTCACGAATATCAAAGGTCGGCGGGTCTGTCGGTTCGACGCCGGGCTCCCAGTTTGTATTCATGAGGCTGCAGGCACACCGGCCGAACGATTCGACCCGCCCCAACGCCTCTGAGGTCGCGGGCATATTTGTGGAGCAGGCCACAGCGCTCAGCGTCTGGAGGGCGGATTTTAACTCGTCGAACTGGTCGGGGAGAAGTAACTCCGCCGCCCCGGGTGGGGCTGGCGGCTCAAAGGGGGTGAAATCTATCGCCTCGAACTCGTGGGACGACCACAGGTGTTGGCCCCATTCCCAGCCGAGATTGCGCCGCGTGACCTCGGACTGGGAGAGGATGGACACCACCGTGGCGAAGGATATTATGACGCGGAAGAAGGCGTCGGCCTGGTCGTTAGCATAAATGAGTTCATCGCCTGGCGGGGCGGACAAGAGGATGGCGCGGTGTATTTCCAAGACTCTCTGAACATTTATTTCTATGGCGGTTGTCGCGTCGGAGCGGCCGGCGGCCGATAGAAGAGGGCGGAACGAGGCCAACGCATTGGCCACATGAAGGATAAGGCGAATGGATTCGCTGTCGGTGTGCAGGGCGTTCACACGGTCCCAGAGATCGGTGAGCGACAGGTTTGCTTCGAGTTGTCTCCATTCAGACTCGGCCCGCCTCCGAGGCTCGGCGGAGGGCGATGGGGGGTTGACGCCGGAGATCGCGTCGCGGCAAGCGTCGAGCGTCGTCTTGGCGGCGAGAACCGCTGTCGCCTGCAATTCGGCGCGTGCCAGACAATTATCTGGGGGCGACCAAGCAGGCTCGGCGCCCGGAGAGTTGCGGGGCATGTTTTCTTGAAGCTGCGCCTCCATCTCCTGGAGACAGCGCCGCAAGTCGGCGACCACCGCCTGAGCCGCAGACGCGCCTCGTGCGGCGCGAGCCTGAGCCCGAGTCAGGCGTTGCGTTATTCCACGCCAGAATTTTCCCGGGCAGGATGGAGTCGCGCCGGTCGCCTGCGCGGGTGTGGTGACGCACCCTCCCGGGCAGCGGAGCGATGAACATTGAGGCACGGTCCCCCACTTTCTACTGATCGTGTGCGATGTCGGACCCGGAAGACGGCGCGGGCTGCTGGGTCCGACGATATTTTAGAGCGGTGTTCTCCCCCGTGGGCCCGAGTCGCGTTCGCCCGGAGACCCTAGGCCTCGGTCCGCCCGAGGCAGACGGTCCTGGGCAAAGACGCTATTCGCCCCCCCAGGCGTCCTCGGGGGATTTGGTTGTAGGGGCCGAACGCTTCGGCGTGTCCCAGGCAACGGAAGACGAACCCCTTGGCTGATCGCCACTCGGGCACGGCCACGCCGAGATCGTTAAGGAGGTCGATGGCGATCGAGGAGGTTATTTCGTTGCGGTCGCTCTCCAGAGCCAAGATCGCCAATGGAATGGGGGGAGGCCTTAGCTTGTTCTCCCAGTCTGCGCGAGTCAGGCGTTCGGCCGCCGCGTCAAGTTGGAGATAGGCGCTCTCGACGACGTCTTCTCCCACCTGGTAGAACCACCCGCTGTCACGCGGATCGAGCTCAAGGCCTTGCTGCCAGAATCCGGGCTCGCGAAATTCGGTATCGTCAGCGCTCGGCGTCGATATTAGATCGAGGCGGCCCGGTGTTTGGGCGAGAGCCGCGATCACGGATATGAGTCTGCCAGAGATGAACTCCATGTGCTCGCGGTCGACAGTTATTGGGGGGCTGCCCGGCAGGAGCCTCGGCTTGAGGGACTGGTCGAGATAGTCGATGAACGCGTCGAACAAAATCTGTGAAAACGCGACGGTCAGGAGTCCGGCCGCGACCGCGGCCAACTCTGACTCGGGGGTCTCCTCGTCGAAAGCGCGGCTCATCGCCGCTCGTTCCGGGGTCTCGCTATCAGCGATGGTCCAAAGAGGGCTTGGGACTGCCAGCTTCCTGAGCGGCGGCGACTCGGATCGTAGCCAGTCGAACAAGGCGGCGACGGGCAGGCGGCGGGTGAGGACTATAGGGACCAGCCGGCAGCGTGTTCGACCGCCGGACCGCTCTAAGAACAACCGCAGCTTGGCGACGGAGATCAGCTCGGCGGCTGGGCCGAGGCGGGCTTTGAAGCTTTGGCCGAGCGCCCCGTCGCCCAGCACGAAAAGGGAGACGCTGGACGCCGTCGAGCCGGCCACGAACGCATTCGTCATGTCAACGGTTTTCCAGGCGGCGGGGTTCTCTAACAGTTCCGACATATAGTCGTCCGTGGTGTAGAACTCGTTCGACACGACGAAGTCGGTGAAGTAAGGGACTATCGCCGTTGAGAAAGACTCGGCGAGCTGGGGTTGGAGACTTTTCGCGCGAGCCATGTCGGTGGGTCTGTCTTGGCGCAGTTTAATCGCCCACCCTTTCTCGATCACGCCGCGCGCGCCGATCAGGCGTCGAACCTTGGGCACGCGGTGGCGCATGGTCTCCCCACTTATACAAGTGTCATCGGCGATCAAGACCCGTTCGCCCTCCCAGGCGTCGTCGGGGAGGGCGTCAATGAACCTGTCCGATATTATACGCGGACGATGGGCGAGACCGCAGGCCAGTGCAAGCTTATAGACGCAAGCCATGCGTCTGGCGATAACCACAACGTGGTCGAAACCACCCTCGTCGACGGCCCAGAGGATATAGGAGACCATGTCGATCAGCTTGCGTCTGATATCGACGGAGACTGCGCGCAGGGCGGCGTCGAGTCGGAGCCGCACCGCCGGAGAGAGGGCATCGGCGTGCGCCGGCCTTGGCGTCGAGGGGCCCGGGGCCGGCTGTGCCGATGGGCCAGACGCAGCCGGGCCGCCCCTTTGCCTGGCCGCGACGTGGTCGACCAAGGAGAACTCGTCAAGGACTAACGAGACCGTGCCGAGGGGGGCCGAGCCTTTAGCCGGCGTCCTCAGCTTCGTCTTCGAAGCGTCAACCATTTCGCAACACTTTCAGTCTCATCCCAACTTCACTAAGAGGACCATAGTAGCCTGCGATAGGAGCCAGCCTACGCCCCCCGATCCTCCACGGCTAAGCGCCACGCCCTTCTCGGAGTGGAGCCCGCTCTTGGAAGATCCAGGCCCACCTCCGCCGACCGCGCCGCCCGCACTTTCGATCATGCGACGCCGCCCGGCGGTCAGTCGGCGGAGGGGAAACGTGGGTGGTGGGGCGACGGCGGCGGGGCGGCGTCGAAGGGGTCGGCTTGGCCGGCCACGATGTGGGTCGGGTCTAGCACCCGGCGTAGGAAGGCGCGGGTGCGGTCGTGGGTGGGGTGGCCGATGACCTCGTCCGGGGCGCCCTGTTCCACGATCTGGCCGTCGTCCATGAAGATGACCCGGTCGGCCACCTCGCGGGCGAAGGCCATCTCGTGGGTCACGACCATCATTGTCATACCCTCTTGGGCCAATTGGCGCATGACCCCCAAGACGTCGCCCACCAATTCCGGGTCCAAGGCCGAGGTCGGCTCGTCGAACAGCATTAATTCTGGGTCCATGGCCAACGCCCGGGCGATGGCGACACGTTGTTGCTGGCCGCCGGACAATTGGGCCGGGTAGGCGTCGGCCCGGTCCGCCAGGCCGACCTTGGCCAGATTGGACAGGGCGATTTCTTTGGCCTCGGCGGCCGGTTTCTTCAAGACGTTGGTCTGGGCCACGGTGCAATTCTGCAGCGCCGTCAGATGGGGGAAGAGATTGAATTGTTGGAAAACCATCCCCATCAGCGTGCGGATGGCGTCGACGTCGGCGTCACGATGGGTGATCTCCTGGTTGAGGATGAAAATCCGTCCCGCTGTCGGCTGCTCCAAGACGTTGACGCAACGTAACAAGGTGGATTTGCCGGAGCCGGACGGCCCGATGACACAGACGACCTCGCCCCGGTGGACGGTCAGGTCGATGCCCTTCAAGACCTCGACTTGGCCGAAGGACTTGCGCAGGCCGTAAATCTGAATCTCATCGTTGCGGTCGCCGGTCGGAATGCGGGCGGGGACGCCTGGGGTCGCGCCGGGGCCGGCCCCGGAACCGGGATCAGCCGTGGGGCCGGGGCCGGCCGCGAAACTGGAACCGGAATCAACCGTGGGACTGGAGCCGGCCCCATCGAGACCGGGCGTCGGACCAGGAACGACCGTTGGATGAGGGTCGGGAGCGACCACGGGGTTGTCGGTCACAGGTCAGCGCTCCTTCTTGGCCCGGGCTTCCAGGCGGCGGACGAGGTAGGTCAGTGGCAGCGTGATCACCAAATAGCACAATCCGGCCGTCACCAAGGGGGTCAGGTTGGCGCTCTTGAAGCTGAGATCGCGGCCGTACTTGGTCAGGTCGAAGCCGCTGACGGTCAGGCCGAGGACGTAGACCAGCGACGAGTCCTTGGTCAGAATGATCAACTCGTTGGTCAGCGGCGGGATGACGATGCGGAAGGCCTGGGGCAAGACGATTTTCCGCATCGCCATGCCGGAGCGCATGCCGAGCGAGCGGGCGGCCTCGACTTGGCCTTTGGGCACCGCTTGGATGCCGGCCCGGATGGTCTCCGACATATAGGCCCCCACCACCATACCCAGAGCGGTCCAGACCGCGCCGTAGGGCTCGAAGGGGATTTTCATCCCCTTGAAGGCCATCGGCAGCATGGAGAAGGCCAATAGCACCACCAAAGCGGGGACGCCGCGGAAGAACTCGACGTAGACGGTCGCCAGCCAGCGGTAGGGTCGGACCTGGGACAGGCGCATCAGTGCCAGCACAGTGCCCAGCAGCAAGCCTAGGACAAAGGAGCCGGCGGTGTAGGCCAGAGTGTTCTTGAGGGCGGTCAGCAGATGGACGCCGACGGTCTCGTCTATCAGGTCGAGGCGGAAGAAGACCCGCTGGATCTGACGGCCGTTGATATTGATCACCGCCAGCACCACCACCGCCAACAGCACGGCGTACTGGACTAGGCGGAAACACAGCGCCCGCTTACGGGGCGACATTCGTTTGCGCGCCGGGGCGTCGCCCGGCACCTGGGTCAGTAGCTCAGCCATTTTTTGTAGATGGTGTCGTAGGTGCCGTCTTGACGCGCCTCGGATAAGGCCTCATTGGCGACTTTGAGCAGTCCCGGATTATTCTTGCTCATGGCCCAGGCGTAGGTCTCGCCGGTGACGTATTCGGCCGCGATCCGAGTCTCGGGGTACTGCTGGACCGCCGGAATTAAACCAGCGTTGTCCCAGAGGGCGGCGTCGGCCTTGTCGGACATGACCGCCAGAACGGTCGACGGCATGTCCTCGAAGATGACGATCTCGTAGCCGTACTCGCTCTCATGCGCCTGGGCGTAGATCTGACCGGTGGTGTCGGTCTGGACGGCCAGCCGCTTGCCCTCGAGGTCTTCGAGGCCGTTGACCGGCGACTCCTGCAGGACCAAGAGCATCTGGTTGGTGTCGAAGTAGGAGTCGGAGAAGGACATGATCTGCTGGCGGGCCTCCGTCACCGTGATGGCGGCGGCGGCGATGTCGCACTTAGCGGCCTCGAAGACGGCCCCGGTCGAAATCTGGGCGAAGTCTTGGACTGAGATCTCAGGGGTCACCCCCAACTTGGTGGCCACCAGTTCGACCAGCTCGATGTCGAAGCCTTGGATCTCGCCGTCCTCGCTGAAGATCCAGGGTTTGGAGCCGATCGTCGTGCAGATGGTCAAGGTGTCGGCTTTGACCAGGCGGGGCGTGTCCGGGTCGACCGGATCGCCGTCGTCGGTGGAGTCGTTGGCGCAGGCGCCCAGCAGGAGAACCCCTGCCACTAGCAACGCCAGGCGGGGACGGAGTTTTGGCATGATGAACCTTTCGGGATCGACGTCGGCTGCCGCAGAGCTTGGCAGCCCCATGTTTCAGCCGGCTCAGCGCCATATCGCGTTCATGTTACAGCGCCGACAGGGCGGCTTGACGGCCCGTTCCCGAAATGGACTCCATAGCCCGCTCGCCCCCGCCCCGTCGCCCACTCGGACCGTGCTTCGTTGTTCGCTAGGCCCATGTCCCGGCGCCCGCCAGACTCGTGCTCCGGGGATGCCCGACCCGGGCTCGTCTCCCGACTGGGGCGCCCGACGCGAGCCGACCCCCGAGGAGCGCCAGGCGCTACTGTGAGCCAATGAGCCGTTACCACTCGCACCGTCTGACTGCCGCCGAGGTCCATCCCGTCCTCGGCGACGCGATCTTGGCCGACGGTTTCCCCTTCGTCTTCGACCCCGAGGCCTCGCACGCCAGCACCCTGGTCGACGCCGTGACCGGGGAGTCGTACCTCGACTTGTTCTCCTTCTTCGCCTCCAACGCCCTGGGTTTCAACCACCCCGGCCTGGCCGACCCCGCGATGGTGGCCGAACTGGGCCGGTCGGCCATCCAGAAACCCAGCAACTCGGATGTTTACACGGTGGCCCAGGCCGAATTCGTGGCCTGTTTCCGGCGGGTGCTGGGAGATGACGCCCTGCCGCACCATTTCTTCATCGACGGCGGCACCCTGGCGGTCGAGAACGGCCTCAAAGTGGCCTTCGACTACAAGAGCCGGCTGAACCAACTCCAGGGTCGCTCGCCCGAGTTGGGGACGCGGATCCTCCACCTCAAAGACGCCTTCCACGGCCGCAGCGGCTACACCTTGTCCTTGACCAACTCCGACCCGGTGAAGACCGACCGCTTCCCCAAGTTCGACTGGCCCCGGATCACCTCTCCTTACACCGGCGCCGCCGCCGACGGCAGCCCCAGGGACGTGGCCGCCCTGGAGGATCGGGCCTTGGCCGAGGCGGCGGCGGCCTTCGCCGCCCACCCCCACGACATCGCCGCTTTCATCGCCGAGCCGATCCAGGCGGAGGGCGGCGACCATCATTTCTCGGACACTTTCCTGCCCCGGATGCAAGAGCTGGTTCGCGCCCACGACGCCTTGTTCATCTTGGACGAGGTCCAAACCGGCGTCGGCCTGACCGGGACCGCCTGGGCCTATCAACAAATGGGCCTGGAGCCCGACATCGTGGCTTTCGGCAAGAAGACCCAGGTCTGCGGCATCATGGTCTCGCGTCGGGTCGACCAGGTGCCGGACAATGTTTTCCAGGTCAGCTCCCGGATCAATTCGACCTGGGGCGGGAACCTGACCGACATGGTGCGGGCGCGGCGCATTCTGGAGGTCATCGAGGCCGACAGCCTGATCGCCCGGGCGGCGGAGTTGGGCGGCTGGCTATTGGACCAGTTGCGCCGCTTGTCC
This sequence comes from Propionibacteriaceae bacterium, assembly GCA_031266665.1. Lineage (GTDB taxonomy): Bacteria > Actinomycetota > Actinomycetes > Propionibacteriales > Propionibacteriaceae > WQYJ01. The sequence goes on from JAISAO010000096.1 coordinate 74,537, forward strand.
GCCCGTCAACCTATAGCGACCAACCCCCGGGGCCGGGGGCTGATGTGCGCCCTCTCCCTGCCCGACACGGCGACCCGGGACGAGGTCTTGCGGCGGCTGCGCCAACGCCACGTCCTAATGCTGGGCTGCGGCCAGCGCAGCCTGCGCTTCCGCCCGGCCCTTATCGTCACCCAGGACGAGCTGTCCCACGGCCTGGCCCAGCTCGACGCCGTGCTGTCCGAACTATCCGCCTGACCGGGACGCCGCCCGCCGACGCGCGCCGAATGGCGCAGGGTGGGGTTCGGGTGTCGGGGGGATCGTGTTCAGGATGACGAAGGGCGAGGTGATAGGAATGACGAGGGCGGGATGATGGGGGATGACGTCAGGGCGGGCTTGATCCGCCATCTGGCCGGGAATGATCACCGGGCGGCCGGCGCCGCCGAGGGGAAGGAGACCTGATGCGATCCCACGACGAACTGGTGGCCCTGACGCGCCAACGCCTGGCCGCCGTCGGGCTGGACTGGGACGGGCAAGGCGACCTGCCCTGCCCCACGGCCCTGTCAAACCGTCCCCTGGGGGCCGTCCCCGGGCACACGGCGGCCGACCTCGACGCCCAACTGGAGGCCGCCCAGAAAGTCTTCGCCGTCTGGCGCCAGACGCCGGCCCCGGTCAGGGGGCAGGTCGTCCGCCGCTGGGGCGAGCTACTGCGCCGCCACCAGGGCGACCTGGCCGACCTGGTGACCATCGAGGCGGGCAAGATCGCCTCCGAGGCCTGGGGCGAGGTCCAGGAGATGATCGACGTCTGCGACTACGCCGTTGGCCTGTCGCGCCAGCTCTGGGGCAAGACCATGGCCAGCGAGCGCCCCGGCCACCGGCTGGCCGAGACCTGGCACCCGCTGGGGGTGGTGGGCGTGATCTCGGCCTTCAACTTCCCGCTGGCGGTCTGGGCCTGGAACGCCGCGGTGGCCTGGGTCTGCGGCGACCCCGTGATCTGGAAGCCGTCGCACAGCGCGCCGCTCAGCGCCCTGGCGGCCGACGCTTTGGCGAAGCGGGCCTTCCGCGAGGCCGGCTTCCCCGACAGCCTGAGCCAAGTCCTATTGTGTACGCGGCAACTGGGGTCCGCGCTGGTGAACGACCCCAGGGTGGCCCTGTTGTCGGCCACCGGCTCGGTGGCGATGGGCCGCGTGGTCGGCCCCCAGGTGGCGGCCCGTTTCGGCCGCAGCCTGCTGGAGCTGGGCGGCAATAACGCCGCCGTGGTGGCCCGGTCGGCCGATCTGGAGCTGGCCGTCCGGGGGATCGTCTTCGCCGCCGCCGGCACCGCCGGCCAGCGCTGCACCTCCCTGCGCCGCCTGATCGTCCAGCGCGACATCGCCGCCGAACTGACCGCCCGGGTGGTCGAGGCCTACGCCCGGCTGCCCCTGGGCGACCCCTTCGACCCCGCCACCCGGGTCGGCCCGCTGATCAATCGGGCGGCCGGCCAAGCCTTCACGACGGCGGTCGCCCGGGCCGAGGCCCAAGGCGGCCGGGTGGCGGTCGGCGGCCGGCTGGCCGAGGTGGCCGGATCGGACGCCACCTTCGCCCAGCCCACCGTCATCGTCATGCCGGAGCAGGCCGGGGTGGTGTTGGAGGAGACCTTCGCCCCGATTCTCTACGTCTTGGCCTACGACGACTTCGACCAGGCCGTGGCCTTGAACAACGCCGTCTCCCAGGGCCTGTCCTCGGCCGTTTTCACCACCGACCAGCGCGAGGCCGAACTGTTCCTGGGCCCGACCGGCGCCGACTCCGGCATCGTCAACGTCAACATCGGCACCTCCGGGGCCGAGATCGGCGGCGCCTTCGGGGGCGAGAAGGAGACCGGCGGCGGGCGCGAGTCCGGCTCCGACTCCTGGCACGCCTACATGCGCCAGGCCACCAACACCGTCAACTACTCGCGCGAGCTGCCCCTGGCCCAAGGCGTCGACTTCGGCTGAGCGGAGCGGGCGGCCGGCGGTCGAACAGGTTGAGTCTCGGGAGTGAGGCCAACGTCCTCCCGGGCGACGGCGAAACGGGCGAGGTGTTGCTAGCCTTGGTGGCCGTTGTTCGGGCGGCGGGACCTGGGGCCGGCGAGGCCTGGTCCGTCGTCTCGGCGATCCCTGAGAGGGGTGAGGACGCCATATGAGGCTGGCTATCGTCGGCTGTGGCTATTTGGGTGCGGTCCACGCCGCCGCCATGGCCTCGTTGGGACACGAGGTGGTCGGGATCGACGTTGATCGGGCCAAGGTTGAGTCGTTGTCCCAGGGGCGGGCGCCGTTCCACGAGCCCGGCTTCCCCGAGTTGTTGGCCCAGGTCCAGGGCGACGGCCGGCTGCGCTTCACCACGGAGTTGGCGGCGGCGAGGGAGGCCGAGCTGAGCTTCGTCTGCGTCGGCACCCCCCAGGCCCCGGACTCCCAGGCGGCCGACCTCAGCTTCGTGGACGCGGCCCTGGGCGGCCTGCTCGATTTGTTGGTCGACCCGGCGGACCGGACCGTCGTGGTGGGCAAGTCGACCGTGCCGGTGGGAACGGCGGCCGTCTGGGCCGAACGTTTCGCCGCCCTGCCGGGAGCGGTCGATCTGGTGTGGAACCCGGAGTTCCTGCGTGAGGGCTTCGCCGTCCAGGACACGCTTAGCCCGGACCGGATCGTCTACGGCCTGCCGCCGGGGGAGTCCGGCCGTCGGGCGGCGTCGGCTCTGGACGAGGTTTACGCCGATCTGTTGGCGGCCGGTGTGCCCAAGATTGAGACCGACTTGGCCACGGCCGAGTTGGTCAAGGTGGCCGCCAACGCCTTCCTGGCGACCAAGATTTCTTTTATCAACGCCATGGCCGAGGTCTGTGAGGCGGCCGGCGGCGACATCTACGAGTTGGCCCAGGCCATCGGCCTCGACCCCAGGATCGGCCGGCGTTTCCTCAGGCCGGGCGTCGGCTTTGGCGGCGGTTGCCTGCCGAAGGACATCCGAGCCTTCGCCGCCCGGGCGCGGGAGTTGGGGGCGGGGGAGGCGGTGGAGTTCCTGGGGGCGGTCGATCGGACCAATCTGCGCGCCCGCCGCCGCATGGCCGACCTGGTGACTCGGGCCGTGGCCGGGAAGGCTGAAGCTGGGCTGGAGGGTTACCGGGTGGCCGTGCTGGGGGCGGCTTTCAAGCCGGACAGCGACGACATGCGTGATTCGCCGGCTCTGGCGGTGGCCCGGGAGTTGGCCCGGCGGGGGGCTGAGGTGGTGGTATATGACCCGGCGGCGGGACCGATGGTGCGGCAGCTGGCCCCAGAGTTACAAGTAGCCCAGTCGCTGTCCCAGGCGGCGACGGGGGCGGGGGCTTTGGTGGTGTTGACCGAGTGGGACGAGTTCGTCCAACTCGACCCCGATGCGGTGGCCGGTCTGGTGGCCCGGCGGCTGGTGGTGGACGGCCGTGGGGCGCTCGACCCCGGGCGTTGGACGGCCGCCGGCTGGGACTTCCACCGCCTGGGGGCGCCGTCGCCCTTGGCCGCGAAGGCGGTTGATTAACACAATCTAACCTCCTGCCCGGGTCGCCTTCGCGCGAGCTTGGCAACAGTCTGGTCGTGCAACCCGGGCGCAAATTTAAGCCGCGTCTCGTCATTACTTGACGAAAACGGGCACGCTTTAGCGATGCGGCATGTAGACTAGCGCCATGTTGATCCGGTTTGAGGTGGAGAACTTTCGTTCCATCGCCCGCGAGGCGGAGCTGTCCATGGTGGCGGTCGACGATGATCGCGACGAGGCTGTGCCGGTTGAGCTACTAGGCCAGAGCCTGCTGAAAGTCGCTGGTATCTATGGGCCGAACGCCTCCGGTAAGTCCAACGTGGTGGCCGCTCTCATCTGGCTTCGCGACGCTGTCGCGACGTCTTTGTGGTCCTGGGACGAGGGAATCCCCTTCGACCCATTTGCCTTTGGTTCCGGGCCGACCGAGCCAAGCCGGTTCGTTCTGGAAATGACGGTGGACGGGGTACGGTTCGAGTACAACCTTGAAGTGGGCGCGGAGAGGGTTATCAGCGAGGAGTTGTACCACTATCCGAAAAAGATTCGCCGCAAGTTGTTCGAACGCAACGAGGGCGGTGTTCTCTTCCAACGTGGTTTGGGCAGGCTGTCTGGGACCAAGGAGCTCCTGACCGACAAGACGTTGGTGATGTCAATTGCTCCTAGATTCGAGGAGCCGCTTGTCACGGCGTTCGCTCGTCAGGTAAGGAGTATCCAGATCCTTGGACAGGTTCCCCCCCCGCGCCGGCGGCCGTTTGGGCGGAGAAGGGCATACAGCTCCGGGAGAGCATCGACGGTGCGCTGGTTCGAGGAACATCCAGACGAACCGAACCAGCCGAACCTGTTCCAGAGCCAACCCGACTCGGCTCCCGGTCAGGAAAACCATCGAATCAAAGCCCTGTCACTTCTGCGAATGGCCGATTTGGGCATCGACAATGTCAGAATCGACGATGAAGAGGTTCAGGTGGCGGGTACTTCCGAGACGAAGATCCGGCGGAACCTGAGGCTCATGCACCGGGTTTCAAACGCGTCGGCTCCTCTTGACTACGAGGAGGAATCGGTTGGCACACAGACCTGGTTCCAGCTTATCGGGCCAATGCTGGAGGCGCTTTCCAGCGGTTCCCTCGTGGTCTTTGACGAGTTGGACGCGAGTCTTCACCCGACCCTGTCTGCCGAACTCATTCGCATCTTCCATCGTCGGAACACGAACCCTCTTGGTGCCCAACTCTTGTTCACGTCGCACGACACGAGTTTGTTGAACCATCTCAACCGGGACGAGGTGTGGCTGACTGACAAGGGGGCGGACGGCGTGACCGCTCTCGGTTCCCTGGCAGAATTCGCCGGGGAGCGCGTGCGCAAGTCGCTCAACCTTGAGAGCGGATACTTGCACGGCCGATTTGGCGCGCTGCCACAGGTTGGCCAACTTGAGTTTCTGCGCGCTCTTGGGCTGATCGGGTAGAAGATGTCCGTACGAAGGAACCGAGGCGGCAAGAGTCTCAAGAGAAAGGTCGGCACGCGACCAGTCAAACGCATCATTGTCGCGTTCTGCGAAGGTGAGGGCTCTGAGCCCGACTACATCAAGGGGCTCCAGCGATTACCGGAGGTGGCCGGGAACGCGGCGCTCTCTATCGAACTCTCCGATCGGCACGGAGTGCCATACACTCTTGTCGACAACGCTGTGGCGCTGAAGAAGACCGACCCAGAGGTCGATGAATGCTGGTGCCTGTTCGACGTGGAGTGGCCGCAGAATCACCCGCGACTCAGCGACGCGATAGGTCGGGCCGATAGTGTCGCCGGAGTGTATGTCGCGGTATCGAATCCCTGCTTCGAGGTCTGGCTGATCATGCACCACAAGAACGTCACGGCGTTTCTGACCACAGACCAGGCTGAGCAATTCAGCAGAGCTGCCGATGAGCGGCCGGGGAAACACATCAACGCCGATCTGTACATGCCGAAGAGAGGAGATGCCGTGCGACGAGCCGAAACGTTGGAGCAACGCCATCATAGCAACGGCACGGTGTCGCCGCATGACAACCCGTCATCAGGCGTGTTCAGGTTCCTGAGAGCCGTGGGGGCCGACCCTACAACTGGGCGACGGTACTAACCGGCCAGTGCCCCGCTCAGGCCCTTACCTCCAAAACCCCCGCGTGTAGGCGAGATACCGGAGTGTAATATTTCAACATCTTGTTGACTTAGGCGTGTTTCTCCTTGCGGGAACGGGAATCAACAGCCGAACCTACGTAACTTCAGTCTTGGTGACGGTCAAGGCCGTCGACCGGAGACCGCATACTCGAATGGTCTTCGTGGCGAGAGGCTCGGCCAATGTACTGTGGACCGACGGCTGGTGGTGGACGGCCGCGGGGCGCTCGACCCCGGGCGCTGGACGGCCGCCGGCCGGGAGTTCCACCGCCTGGGGACGTCGCCACCGGAAGCCAGCCGAGGGACCGGTGGCCACTACAGGCTCGTGTAGGTGGACGGGCGACGACCCCCGCCCGGGAAACGACCACGCGCCGGTCGCGCTCCAGCGGCTCCAAGCGCCCCCGATGCGTCCACGGCTTCCGTGTTGTGTGACACTCACGGCGTTGTCTGACAGTTTGCGTGACAATTGTCAGACAAAGTGTCAAGTAAGTGTCACACGGGAGTGTGGGAGGTCGGGGCGCGGGCGAGGCTTTGGGCGGAGTCTTAGTCCGCCCAGGGGTTGATCAGGGTCAGGCCTGTTGTCTCGAAGTGTCTGGTGTTCCGGGTGGCGAGGGCCAGGCCGCGGGCTTGGGCGATGGCGGCGATGAAGCTGTCCGTGTCCGGGATGGGGCGCCCGGCGGCGCGGAGGCTGGCGTTGGCTTGGGCGGCGGCGGTGTCGAAGGGGTGGACGCGGCCCTCGAAGCGGGGCAGGACGTCTTCGGTGATCCGGCGGAGCAGTTCGTCGCATCGCCGGCCGGCCGGCAAGATGGCGATGCCGTACATCAGTTCCGCCACAGTGAAGGTTGTCAGGCACAGCGTCTCCAGGGCTTGGTCGTCCAGCCAGGCGGTCACGGTCGGGTCGCCGCCGCCCGGTTTGAGCGGCTCGGACACGACATTGGTGTCGAGCAGAATCAGGCGGGCGCTCATCCGAGTTCGATGGGTTCCGAGGCGTGAGCGCCGCGCAGGTCGTCCAGTTCCAGGCCTCCGGTCTCGGCGCCGATCTGTGCCAGGAGCGATCCGAGGCGGGGGCGGGGCTCGGATGGTGTCGCCTGGTTCAGAATCAGTCGGGCCTCCGCCTCCATGCTGCGGCCGGCCGCTCGCGCCTGTGCCTTCAGCGCCCGGTGGGTCGAATCCGGCAGGTTTCGGACGGTCAGTGTCGCCATTGTGGCCTCAGCTCTCCGTAGTGCTAGCAATAATTTGTAATGCTAGCATCAGTGGCCCCGGTCGGCCCGCCTCCGGGCGCTGTGACCACCCTCCGCCTCCAGACTCATCGGCAGCCCCACTCCTGACCGAACCACGGGTCTCCCGCGCGTGTCGGCTGGCCGCGCGCGATGGGGCGGGCGGCGGCGGCTCTGGTGACTCGGGCCGTGGCCGGGAAGGGCGCGGGCGAGGCGGTGTTGGGGCTAGGCGTCGTCCTCGGCCATCAGTCGGAGGATGGTCTGGGGGTCGGCCTCGGGGTGGAGGCGCAGGATCTCGGCCAGACGGGTCTGGGCCGCGGCCCGGCCTTCCGCCTGGCCGCGTTTCAGGCCGCGTTCGAGGCCGCGTTCGAGGCCGCGTTTCTCGCTGGCGTTGAGCATGCCGTCGAGTTTGTCGCGTTGGCGTTCCTGCGCGGTGATCATGGCGCGCTCCTGTTCGGTCAGGTTGACGAGTCCGATTATACCGGCGGC
>JAISAO010000097.1 GCA_031266665.1 Propionibacteriaceae bacterium
GCCGTCTGAGCCGTGGCCGCCGACGCTGCGGCGTCAGTCGCGGCCTTATCGGTCACCGCCACCCAGGCCGCCCCGCTCCAACGGTAAGGCTGGTTTTTCGCCGGGGTCCCGGATATATCTATCCATAGGTTGTTGGCGCTCCGGTCGGCCGTCGCCGTCGGGGCCGTGGTCGCATAGATCACTTTCCCTTTGCCGCTGGCTATGCCGGCGGCCTCAGCGGCGGCGGTGGACGCGGCTGAGGCCGCCGTCTGCGCGGTGCCGGCGGCGGCCAAGGCGGTGGCGGCGGCGTCCTGGGCGAGGCCGACGACCACGGTTGTGTCGGTCACGGCCTGGCCCAAGACGTAGTTGGCTTTGACGACTTCCTCCACCCGGCCGGCCAGCGGCAGGAGGCTGTTGATCTGGTCGGCCAGGGTCTGAGCCCGGCTATTCGACAGTTGGACTTGCCAGGCCGACGGGTCGCCGGTCATGGTCACTTGTTGGACGGTCAGGGTGTCGTCAATGCCGAGGCCGGGGACGACGACGCGGACTTGTTGGCCTTTGCGGAAGGCTTGGACGTCGACGTCGAGCAGGTGCCGGTCGATGGTTTGGGCGTCGAGGTCGAGGGTGAGCAGTTTGCCTTTGGCCAGGGCGTCGAAGGCGCGTTGTTTGAGGACGGAGGGCGTGTGGACGTCGTCCCAGGCCTGGGTGGTGACGTAGAGGCCGACTTGGGCCACCAGGTCGGGGTCGGAGGCCCCGTAGTGGGGCGTCCCGCTGGCGTCGGTCCACAGGAGCGTGGCCCCGTCGGCGGGGCCGAGTTGGAGTCGCGGCCTGGTCTCCCCCGCCGTCGCGTCGGGGTCGTCGGGGTCCTCGATCTGGGCTCCGAAGGGCTCGACGGCGGTGCACCATTCGACGGCGGACAGGGTTCGGGCGAGGTCTATCAGGTTGTCGCCGAAACGGATGGGCTGGCCGGCCGGGAGACCGGACGGGCTCACCCAGTCGATGATCCGGGCGCCGGCCGGCCCCCGCGTCCAAACATGCCCGCCGGCCGTCGAATCCCAAGTCGCCCGTTGCAGGACTTCTAGGGAGGTCGGCCGGGGCACGGCCTCGACCGACCGGACTATCAGATTGTTGGGGTCGAGGTCGTCGGAGACCGTGCCGACCGTGAAGCGCCGGTCCGGTGAGGCCTGGGCGTTGTGCTCGGCGATGATCCGGGTGAGCGCGTCGAGGGGGCTGCCGGTGACTTTCCACTCGGGCTGGACGGTGGTGGCCAGGTCCGACAGGTCGCCCATGACGGTGACGGTCTCGGTCCCGGACAGGCCGGTCTTGACGGTTTTGACCCGGCCGACCATCAACGGCTCGACCGTCCCGGCCTCTTGGACGACGATCTGCTGGCCGTGGCCCAGCGCCCGCCAGGCCGGGTGCCCGGCGTGGACCGTCAGGGTCAACTGGTCGGCGGTGTCGAGGGCCTGGACCAACTCCCACTCCAGTTGCGGCCCGCCGGGCCGCGTGTCGTGCAATAGAACTTGCCCGGGCCAGGTGCGGATCGTGAAAGCCGTCATAGCCTGCCCTCGCGCCAGGCCAGGGCCATCGACCCGGAGCCGACCAGCCTGGCGTCCAGTGGCGGGCCGCCGGGCCGGCGGGCCAATAACTCAATGGCCGGCCAGGAGCCCGCCGGGTAGGCGGCCTGAGCCGTCCCGACGACCACGGTGACAGTCCCGCCCGTGACGACGGCCGACGGGATGACGGGGGCGGCGTCCCCGGGCAGGGCGGGCAGGGTGAAAGCTTTCCCGGGGCTGGCCGCCGCTGTGACCTGGAGTTTGGTCTCCGTGGCGGCCCGCCGGTAGGGGCCGACTCGGACGGCCATGGTGTATCCGAGTCGGCCGCCCCGGGCCAGGACCGAGGTCAGCCGGCATCGGCCTTCCCAACGCCACGGGTCCGGGGGCAGGGACACGGTCACGATCTGGCCGTGCCATTGGCCTAGCCGGGATCTCAGGGCCGTCTCGGCGGCGGTCTCGTCGGCCCGGGCCTCGATGACGTTGAGGGTGAGGTCGCGGTCGTCGTAGGGCACGGTCCCGTCGGTCAGCGCGGTCGTCAGGTCGACGTCGCCGGAGCGGCCGGCGATTTGGGCGTAGATGGTTTTCGGCTCGGGCGCGGTGATGGCCGCCCGGACGACTTCGCAGGCGATTTCGACTCCGTTGACGATCAGATCGGGCATCAGACGCCTCCTATGGCGACGGCGCGGGCGTGGGCGGGCAGCGCCCGAGACATGCTGGGGGCCAGCAGTTCGGCCAGGGCTTTGACCAGGGTCGGCGTCGGCGGCAGCCCGGGGTCGTCGCTGCGGTCCAGTGCCTCGAGGATTTTGATCAGGACGGCGAGGATCTGGGCTGCCGCGTCCGGGCCGGCGGCGCCGCCGGCCGCGCCGACTGGTCCGACGGCGGGCAGGTCGGGCACGGTGTCTCGGGCGAGGCTGTCGGCGGCCTCTTGGACGCGGACGGCTTTGGCCTCGATGCCGAGGGCCAGGCCTTCGCCCACCATGGCACCGACCTCGTCGCGGAACAGTTTTGACGGGGAGCCGATGTGGAGGAATTCTTTGGCCGCGTTGACGATTTTCCGGCCGACGTCTCTGATGGCGTCGAGGGCGGCCGTGAGTTTGGCCTTGATACCGTCGATGAGGCCTTGGATGAGGTCTTTGCCGGCCGACAGCAGCCGGGACGGCGCGTCGGTGAACACGCTTTTGATCCGGTCCCAGATGTCGAGGACGGTCTGTTTGGCCTTCTCCAGGCCCTCCTGGATTTTGGTTTTGATGTTCTCGACGCCGCCGACGACGAAGCTTTTGATGCCCTCCCAGGCGTCGGACACGATACTTTTTATCCCGCCCCAGATGGTGGTCCACAGGCCGGACAGGAATGTGCCGACGGCGCTGAAGATGCCTTTGACGATGTTCACGGAGGCCTCAATGATCCCGGTGACCATCTTCAACGCGCCGTCCACGCATTGTTTGATGCCGTCCCAGACTTGGGTCCAGTCGCCGTTGACGACGCCCATGACGACGTTGATGATCCCCTGGATGAAATTGAGGGCGCCCTCGACCACGGAGACGATGGCCTCGAACACCGGGCCGATGAAATCACACAGGGTTTGCACGGCGGGCATGACGATATCGAGGATGGTGTCCACGACGGGGACCAGCGCCTCCACGATCTGGCCGATGATCGGGGCGAGGGTCTCGACCGCGTTCGTGATTATGGGGACGATGGTGTCGAAGACTTGTTGGACGACCGGCAGGACCCGATCGATGAGCATGGAGATGATCTCTTGGATGGGCGGGCCGATTTGTTGTATCAAGGAGATGATCGGCGGGAGGATGCCCTGGGCGAGGTCGAGCACGGGCGGCAGGAGGCTGCCGATCAGCGGCGTCAGCTCGGCCAGGGCGCCGCCCACGAGGTCTCCCAGGGCGCCGACCAGCTGGCCGACGAGGCCCATGATGTCTTGCAGGGCCGATGTGGTGGCCGGATCGGTGAAGGCGTCTTTGAAGGCGTCGGCCACGCCGCCGAGGGCGGATCGGAAGGTCTCGGACTGGGAGGCCATAGCGCCGACGGCGGCGATGATCAGGCCGAGGGGGCCGGTCAGGCCGCCGAACAAGCCGCCGATCATGGGTATCTTGGTCAGGAAGCCTCCCAGCACGGGCACCGACGCCGCGCCGACCAGGCCCACCGCCGGGACGATGTCGCTGATTTTCTGTTTGAACTCCAGAAAGCCTGCGGTGGCTTTTTTGACCTCGTCCGGCATCTCGCCGAACTTCCCCTCGCCTATGGCGTCTATGCCTTGTTTGCCCAACCGGAGCATGTTGACGAACTCTTTGAGCTTTTCGGTGATGCCTTTAATGCTGGCGACGAGGCCGCCGCCGTCGAGGTCGATGCCGAAGACATCGGCCACGACGGGAATGAGTTCGATGCCGGCGTTCATAAGTTCGCGGAAGGCCAGGCTGCCTTCTTTGACGACGGGGAAGAAGCCCGCCAGGATGGCCTCTCCGAAGCGGGAGAGGGCGGCTTTGGCGTTGGTCAGGGCGCCTTGTGTGGTGTTGGCCATCTCGTCGGCCATGAGGCCCAGGCTGTCGTTGAGGGCGGTGAAGACTTGCTCGGGGGCGACCTTCCCCTCCGACACCATGTCTTTGAGTTCGGCTGTGGTGACTCCCATGGATTGGGCTAGAAGATCGAAAGCGGGTATGCCCCTGGATGTCAGTTGCATGAGGTCTTGGGTGGTGGCCCTGCCGGCCGACTGGATCTGTCCGAAGACTAGTTGGATGTCTGAGAGGGGGGCTCCAGCGGCGGCGGCGGTGTTTTTTAGGCTGGACATGTAGGCGTTGAGTTGGGCGCCTGGTTTGATGCCGGCGACAAGGGCTTGGGATGCGGCTTTGGCCATGTCTCCGGTGGAGAAGGCGGTGTCTTGGACTGCGGTTTTGACGTCGCCCATGACTTGTTCGACTTGTTCTGTGGCCATGCCGAGGCCGCGCATTTGGGCGGTGGCGTTCTCGACGGTCACGAGCCGGTCGAAGCCGCCTTTGAGGGCTGCTCCGAGGCCGGCGGCGACGAGGCCTCCGGCGACTCCGGCGGCGTTGCCGAGGGCGTCTTTGAGTTGTCCGGCGGCCTCTTTGAAGAAGTTGGCGCAGGCGCTCATGGCCTCTTTGATTTTCGCTTTGATTTTTTCTTTGACGGCTTCGGCGGCGGCGGCGAAGCCTTCTTTGAGGGGTTCGGCGGCGCCTTTGAGGGATGAGGCGAGGCCGGGGGCGATTTTTTGGAAGACGCCGCCGACGGCCGACGCGGCGGTGGAGAAGGTGGTTTTGACGGTTTCGGCGGCGGCGTTGAAGGCTTGGCCGACGGGGGTGGTGATTTTCTGCCAGGCGGCGGCGACGGGGGCGGTGGCTTTCTGCCAGGCCTGGCTGAAGGCGGTGGTGGCGGCCTGCCATTTCTGGGAGACGGCCGACGCGGCGGTGTTGAAGGCTTGGGCCACGGGGGCGGTGATTCGTTGCCAGGCCGAGCTGATGGCGGTGGTGGCGGCCTGCCATCTCTGGGCCACCGCGTCGGCCGCGCTGTGCCAGGCCTGGGACACGGGGGCGGTGATCCGTTGCCAGGCCGAGCCGATGGCGGTGGTGGCGGCCTGCCATCTCTGGGAGATCGCGTCGGCCGCGCTGTGCCAGGCCTGGGACACGGGGGCCGTGATCCGCTGCCAGGCCGACCCGATGGCGGTGGTGGCGGTCTGCCATTTTTGGGAGATGGCGTCGATGATGGAGTGCCAGGTTTGGCCGGCGATTTGGGCGGTGGCGGCCATGGCTTGTTTGAGGCCGGCGGCGATTTCGCCTGTGGCTTGTTTGAGGCCGTCGCCGGCCAGGGCGAGGGCGGCTTTGAGTTCGGGGGCGATGGTGGTGGCGGCTTGTTTGAAGCCGGTGGTGACTTGTTGGAAGGCTTGTTGGAAGCCTTGGTTGATGGCTGGGGCGGCGGCTTTGGGGAGGGCTTGGCCGAAGCCTTGGCCGGCGTCGGCGGCGGCTTTCTCGGCGGCTGTCCTGACGCCTTTGCCGAAGCCGGAGAGGTCGGGGGCGACTGAGTACCAGACGGTGCCGACGTTGGTCATGTGGTCCTCTCCTTGTTGTCAGTGGAAGGCGTTGTTTTGTTCGTAGTGGTCGCGGGCGGTTTGGGCGGCTTGGTCGTCGGTGTTGTTCTCCCAGGGGAGGGGGATGTTGACGCCGAGAGCGCGGGCGATGATGGCGAGGTTGAGGTCGGTTCGGGTCCAGGTGGTTTCTCGGCCTGCGATGGCGTTGTGGAGGTGGCTGGACGGGTCTTTGAGGATTTCGATGGCCAGGTCGGCGGCGGCCCGCCAGGGCAGGCTGACGCCGATCTGGTCGATGTTGTGGCCGAGGCGGGAGAGGTCATAGCGGAGTGGGCCGTTGTGCTCGAGGATCAGATCTTCGAGCCATTGGATTCCCCCGGCGTCACGGCCGCGAGGCGGCCCCAGACTTGGAAGAATTTGGCGGCGACGGCTTGGACCGCGATGAAACCTTGGGTTTGCAGGGTGTTGTTCTGGTCGTCGGCGCCGATGAGGTCGAGGACGGCGGATAGTTGGCCGGCCTGGGTGTCGTCGGCGCCGTTGACGGCGGCCATGACTTGGTCGTAGGGCAGGTCGAGCGGCAGTTTGAGGCGGCGGCGGTCGGGGAATTCGACGGCCAGGCTGCGGCCGAGGATGCGGAAGCGGGGTTGGAGGGCGGCGGCCAGGGCGGCGACGGTGGCGTCCTCGTCTTGGGTCTGGTCGAAGTCGAGGTCGGCTAGGTCGTCGTCGGGGTGGTCGGGGGTTTCGAGGGTGTAGGGGTCGCCCACGGCGTTGGTCTGCGGGGTCATGTTGGTCTCCTTGTCTGGTCGGGGTCCGGGGGTGGCCCGGCGGCGGGTGTCGCCGCCGGGCCGGCGGTCACTCGGGCTGGTCGGGGTCGGCCGTCCGGGTGGGCGGGTCGTCGGGTTGGTTGTCGTGGAACGCCCGTTGGTCTTGCTCGACGCGCTCGATGAGGTGGTTGAGGATCTCGGCGATGCGGGATCGGCTGAGTTGGTCGGCGGTGAAGGGTCCCATGTCAGGCCGCCTGGGGGGCGACGTGGGCGACTTTGTATTTGGCTCCGTTGGTCAGGGTCGAGGCCTGCCATTGGAGGGTGACGGTGTAGCCCCGGGTGGCGCCGCGCTCGGCTTTGTCGGACGCGATCTGGGTGATGACGGCGATGCCGTTGCAGCGCTCTTTGGCGCCGTTCTTGTAGATGACCTCGGTGAAGAGGATGAATTGGTTGTCGGGGACGGCGGCGGTGACGTAGTAGACGCCCTCGTTGTTGGGGGCGACCCCGTGGAGGAAGCGTTGGACGATGGAGTCGCCTTGGGCGAGGCCGACCTCGACGGTGTGCGTGTCGGAAGAGGCGAGGCTGTAGCCGTCTTGGAAGAACTCGATCCGGTCTCCGGACTCGGCGGCGGCTTGGACGCCGCCGTCGGCTTTGATGAGGCCGAGTTTGACGTAGGCGGGGTAGTCGGTCAGGAGGGCGAGGTCGGGGTCGGCCAGGTCGGCGTCGGCGACGATGTTGGCGGCGTCCACGGGCGCCCAGGCGCAGGCCCCGGTGATGGGGATGTTGACGCCTTGGAGGTTGTTGCCTTCAATATCAGCGGGCATGGTTTGTTTTCCTTTCTATTTGTCGGCTACCAGGCGCCGACGAGGTGGTATTCGATGGTCAGGTAGCGGCGGGCGACGGGTTGTTCGTCCTCGACCCGCATGGGGCCGTTGGCGGCGGCGACGAGGGTGATTGGGGATTGGTCGGCCCAGGCGATGGCGGGGTCGGTCAGGATGGCGAGGGTGTGGCGGGCGAGGCTGTTGGCGGGCTGGTCGTCGGCCGGTGTGCCGGCCAGGACGGAGACGCCGATCTGCCAGTCGTATTGGTTGGGCGGCAGGGCGGGGCCGCCGTCGTTGCGGATGACGATCAGGGGGGCCTGGGCGGTGTAGTCGGCCGGCTCCTTGTTGGTCACCGTCACCCGGCCGAGGTCGAGTTCGGCGAGTTGGCGGCGCAGGTGCCCGACGAGCCACAGCTCTAAGTCGGGGGGTGTGACTCTCATCGTTTGACCCCTCGGGGGAGTCCGACGAAGGAGCGGGGGCCTTGGGCGGCGGCTTGGGCGGCGCGGGTCAGGATGCCGAGGCGGGACTCGATGATGCGGGCTTTGGGGTCGGCGGCCCTGACGCGGAAGCGGGGCCGCCAGTCGGTGTCGGCGCGTTCGATCTGGATGGAGGCGGCGTAGGCGCCGGAGTCGCGGGGCGCGGCGGCGCGGGCGTTGGCCTGGATCTGTTGGGCGATGCGTTGGCCGGCGGCGACGGTCTCGGGGCGGCCGGCCAGGGAGGCTTGCCAATTGTTGTTGTATTCCCAGCGGGCCATGTCAGCCCTCCACTCGTTCGACGCGGGCGATCAGGCCGGGCCGCCAGCCGGTGAAGGGGCTGGCGTCGGCGTCCAGGAGGGCGACGACCGTCCAGATGGTGCCGTCGGCGCGGCGTAGCCGGTCGCCCAGGGCGATGTCGGCGCCGGGGCGCAGTCCGACGTCGGCGCGGCGGGTGGTCTCGCGGCGGCCGTTGTCGCCGGTGGTCTGGGTCGTCTCGGAGCGCCAGGCGGCCGGAGGCAGCGTGGCCTCGTCGGGGGTCTGCCCCCAGTCGGGAATGGTGGCGTCGGGGTTGTAGGGGTCGGGTTTTTGTCGGGGGCGGAGCCTGGTGAGGGTCTCGCCGTGGCTCAAGGCGATCATGCTGGCCGCCTCTCGGGTAGTAGGTCGATGGTGAAGGCCCGGCCGGGGCCGCGTAGTTTCGCCGTCTCGCTGTCGAGCAGGTAGAGGTTCCCGGCGGGGTTGGCGAAGGTCTGGGACTGGGTGAAGCCGTTGAACGTCTCTGACTGTTGGGTGACGCCGGCTTGGTCGGCGGGGACGGCCATGGCGCGTTGGACCATGGCGCAGGCCACGTCGGCGGCCAGGTTCGGGTCGAGCCGGCCGGAGGCGATCCGGGCGTCGAGGTCGGGGACTCGGGCTCGGATGTCCCGGGAGGCCCGGCCGAGCAGGACCGTGGCGCGGTCCCGCTCGGCCGGCCCCAGGGGCCGCCAGCCGGCTTCCAAGTCGTCCGCTGTGGCGAACGGTTGGGGTGTCGTCATCCGGCGGCCCCCCTTCCCCGCCGCCTGCCGGGTCCGGGCGGCGGGGCCGGGGCGGGCGGGGCCTCCGGCGTCCAGTCGGCGCCCGGGGCGGCGGTCCCGTCGGGGGCCTGGGCTGTGGCCCCCGACGGGTGGGTCCAGATCACGTCACTCCTGGTCAGGGGCAGGGGCGGCGAGGATCTTGCAGAAGGCGTCGGGGCTGACGATGGCCCAGCCGAAGACGACCTCGGCCCGGATGGCGACCTCGTTCTGGCGCTGTAGGTCGCCCAGGCCGTCGGGGTTGCCGTACTCGATCCGTTTGAGTCCGATCTGTCGTTGGACTCCCCAGACGATCTTGTCGAAGTCGCCGACGAAGCCGATGACTCCGGTGCCGCCTTCGATGACGCGGGCGGCCGAGACCGTGTCGGAGACGGACGCCTTGTGGTTGTCCAGGTTCGACGTGGGCGCGGTTTGGAGGTGGAAGTCCGGGTAGAGCTTCTGCCCGGTCTGGGGCACGCGCTGGCCGGCGAACACGGTCGCCCAGGCGGGGTCGAGGGCGATCCCGGAGGGCGTGTACCGCTTGGCCAGGATGAGGCTGTCGGCGGCGTCCAGTTCGGTGAAGGCGGGGCCTGTGCCGCGTGTTACGGCGATGGTCGTGGCCGACAACGGGGCCGGCATGGCGGCGACGGCGGCGCCGGTGGCCGGGTTGACGGCGTGGAAGACGCCGAAGTCGAGCGCCCGGGACAGGGCCGGCTGGATCTGGCTGGTGACGTCTTGGACGACTTGGAGTTGGGTGTCCTCGTCGGCCCACAGGATCTCTTCGGAGACGCGGATGGTTTTGTGGAATTTGAACGGGTTGATCTGTCGTTTGACGACTGTGATGTTGGAGGGGCCTTTGGCGGCTCCCTCGCCGACGTATTCGGCCTCTCCGATGTCGAAGGACCACAGTTCGTGGACGCCGAATTTCTGGGGCTTCTGGGCGGACAGGGTGGCCACGCAGGAGCCGTGTTTGATCTGGTCGATGAACGTTCCGAGGATGTTGGCCGGAAGCTCGAGGTGTGTGGTTTGGAGCGGCGCTGCCATGGTGGTTGTTCCTTTCTAGGTTCGGTTGAAGAATTCGCGGGTGAAGTCCCGCAGTTCGCCGCCGGTCCCGGCCGATGCGTCCCTCTCCCGTCCTTGGGCGGGGTCGGGGCGCGGCCGTCGGGGCTGTCCGGCGGTTTGGAGACGTTGGGCGAGTTTCGCGGCCGAGGCCTCGATCTCGTCGGCGGTCGTCCCGCCGATGAAGTCGATGTCGCCGGCGGCCAGGCCGTGTTTGGCGGCGGCCTCGACGCGGGCGAGCCGGGCCACGGCTTGGTCGCGTTCGGCGGTCAGGCTGGCCATGGCGGCGTCGGCCCTCTGCTCGCCGGTTTGTTGAGAGGCTTGCCACTCGTCGTATTTCCGGGCTTTGGCCTTGAATTCGTCGTGGCCGGCGTATTTGGCCCTCTCGCGGGCCACCCGGTCTTGGACGATCCGGTCGAGTTCGGCTTGGTCGGCGGGCGGCGTCCAGGCCCCGGCGCGCGGGATGTCCTGGCCGGCGTCGGCTGGCTGCTTTACGTCCATTGTTCTGTCTCCTGTCTATTCCGCGGCCTGCCGCGTGTTCGGTCCGTCGATTAATCGTCTCGGCGTTGGACGGGCTGATTGCCGCTCAGCCGGGCGTGGTCTTTGGGCGGGGGTCATGGTGTCGTTCTCTGGCGGGCGGTTTTGGCTTTTTGGCGGGCGGCCTCGCCGTCGGCGAACAGGCCGGCGGTGTCGAGGTCGCGCATGGCTTGGGAGAGGTCGCGGCCTTTGTGGTGGCCGGCTTCGTAGGCGTCCCGGTAGGCGTCGTGCCAGGCTTCTTCTTGGGGGGTTCGGGTGGCGAGCCAGTCGTCGTGGTCGCCATAAAATATCTCGGCCGAGCATCCGCAGTGGTCGTGGTATTTGACGTTCGCGGGGAGGCCATTGAGGTTGCGCACGGCGGTTTGTTCACTGCGGTAGACGGGGCCTTTGGTGGCGAGCATGGCGCACCAGACGCAGGGGTTGCCGTCGGTGACGACGCGCCAGCGCAGGCCGGTTCTGGCGGCGGTCTCCCGGACGGTTTCCCGGCCTGGGGTCATGGCTTGTTTGGGGGCGCGGGCTGCCAGGGCGTCGAGGACGAGGCGGCGGGCTCGGTCGGCGGTCAGGCCGGCGGCGGTGAGGGTTTTGATCGTGGGGACGGCCCAGGCGAGGGCGGCCGTGGCGGCGGCCGGGTCGAACAGGGGCAGGGCGACGACGAGCGGCGGGATTGTCCGGGCGGGGTGTAGGCGTCGGGCGGCGGGCGCCTCGGCTTGGTCGTAGTCGGCCAGGTAGGCGGCGGTGTCGGCGAGGGCTTTCTGCCAGGCGACGGCCAGGACGAGGATGAGTCGGGTGAGCCAGTTGTCGCGGGTGGCGTCGAGGCGGCGGGGGTCGAGCAGCTGCTCGGCCTCGCGGAAGGAGGCGGCGGCGAGTAGGCCGAGGGCGGCCTGGGAGCGTTTGTGGGCCAGGGTGAGCCGGCTGCCGGCTGTGGTGAGTGCCATTAGCGGTCTCCCCGGTCGGGGGCGAGGGCGGCGGCGAGGGCGGCTGTCGGGGCGGGGTTGGCCTGCCAGTCGGCGATGATCTGGTCTTGCTCGTCGGGGGTGAAGCCGAGGCGGGCGAGGGTGATGCGGGATTGGGGCGGGAGGATGCCGGCGCCGACGAGTTTGGCGGCCTCGTCGGCTTGGGCGGCGGCGGTCGGGGCGGCGGCGTCTCCCCATAGGCAGGCGATCTGGTCGGCGCCGGGCGGGAGGTCGCCGCCGTTGGCCAGTCTCAGGGCGAGGTCGGCGACTTCGAGCCAGGCCATGCCGAATTGGGCTTGGCGGCGTTCGGCGCGTTTGATCAGGCGGGTCTCGGCGGCGCGGATGGCATCGGCGGAGGCGGGGTTGGCGGTGTCGGCGGCGGCCCCGAGGTAGACGGACGGCAGTCCGGCCTCGGCGCAGACTTGCTGGCCGAGGGCGGCGAGGCGTTCGACGTAGGGCTGGGGGCTGGCGGCTTTGAACTCGCCCAGTTTCGGCTCTGGGCCTTGGATGGCGCCCTGGTAGGCCAGGATACGGCCCATTTGGAAGTCCCAGCCTTTGTCGGCGAAGTCTTCCGGGTTGACGTTGAGCGCCCAGAAGTGAGGGGCCGAATAGCATTCGCGGGCGACGGCCATGGACTGCAGGATGCGACTCGCCTCGTCGCACAGGTCGCGGATGGGCGGGGTTATCTCGGAGCGGCCGTCGAGGCGGCTGGCGCGGGTGCGGTTGGCGAGCTGGATGACGGGCACGCGGCCGAGGCGGTGGCGGTCGCGGTCCTCTTCCAGCCAGGGGCCGCCTTGCCCGGTTTTGGCCAGGCGGATGGTTTGGTCGGGCAGGTAGAGGGCGGCGCGGGGGGTCTCGTCGCGGCGGGTGGGGACGATGGTGGCGGCGGCCTCCAGCCGGCGGGCGCGGGCGTTCCACAAGCCGGTGGTGGATCTGGGGGAGGCCATTTTGACGATGACGGGCGGCTCGTCGTCGTCGCCGACGCCGATGGTGACGAAGGCGATGCCGTAGATGAGGGCGTCGAGGTGGCCGAGGCCGGCCTCCACGTCGAGGTGGTTGTCGCGGTAGACCCGGTCCAGGCCGAGGCCGGCGGGGTCTCGCCAGCCTTGGAAGTCGAGGCGTTCCTCCAGGCTGTCAACGACGATGCCGGCCCAGCCGACGCGGGTGGACAGGCCGCGCATCTGGTCCGGGGACGATATGACTTTGAAGGCTGGTCTGTGGGTGCCGTCGTAGAACTCGGCTTTGACCTGGTTGGACCGCTCGTGGGCGGCCAGCTGGTCGGTCAGGCGTTTCAGGACGGCGGTCTCGGCGCTGTCGAGGCTCATGCGATCACCAGCCTTCCGCCGGTCTGGATCTGTTGCCCGGCGGCGCCGTGGCAGGCGAGGGTGACGGCGACGGCGGGCGATATGTCGGCCAGGGGGTCGGCTTTGGTCCAGGTGTAGATCTCGCCGTCGCGCAGGGGTCTCTCGGCCAGGTTGCAGACGGCCTCGGCCAGCTCGGGCTGGGAGGCGTGGGTGATCAGCCGGGTTTTGACGCGGGTGGCGAAGTCGCCGCAGGCGGCGGCGTACCAGGCCAGGGACACGAGCGTGACTCTGATCCCGGCGGCCTGGATCGGCTGGAGGATCATCCCGGCGGGGCCGGAGGCGTTGAGGTAGACCCGGCCGAGCGCGCGGCGGCGGCTCATGTCCACGAGGGCCTGGGGGACCCAGGAGACGCCTTCCCGCCGGTCCAGGACGACGCCGTGGACGCCGCCGCCGGGGGTGGGCCAGGCGGCGGCGATGACGGCCGAGGTCCGGTCCGGGGGCACGTCGACGGCGACGGTGACCGGCTCCGGGGCTTTGAGCCCGTCCACGGCCAGTCTTTCCCACTCGTCGGCCTCGAAGACGGCGGTCTTGCCTGAGACTCGGTCCCACACGCCCAGGAACTCGCGGGCGAAGTCTCTGGGGCTGGTCTTCCTGAACGTGGCCCACATTTGGGCCAGGAACTCCGGGGAGATACGCCGGCCGAGGGCGGGGTTGGCGGCGGCGTGGGTGTCGGGCGAGCCGTAATAGTCCTCCATCGTCCCCCAATGGGCGCGCTCGTCGTCGTCCAGTTCGTGCCAGCCGGGGACGGACCATTCGGCGTAGCCGAGCCTGGCCTCCCCGGCCAGGGCGCGGCCCCGGACGCTGTCCAGGACGCGGCTGATGACCAGGCCGGCCGACGAGGCGTAGACGGTCTGGGTGGGATGTTGGGCGGACCTGGCGGTCATGGTGGCGAGGATGGCGGCGGCCTGGTCGGGCTGGAGGTAGAGGGCCTCGTCCAGGATCACTGTGTCGCCGCCCATCGAGCGGCCGGCCTTGCCGGTGCGGGAGAAGAATTGGATCTTCCGGCCGTCTTTCATGAGGATGCTGCGGTTGTTATTGCCCTGGTAGGGGCGGGCGACGGCGCGTTTGAAGCTGGGGTGGTCGTCAATGCGGGCGACGAGCCGGTCGAAGATTTCCGTGACGGCGCGGAAGTCGTGGCTGGTGTAGACGATGCGTTGCTCGCCCCAGAGGTAGATCCCGGCCAGCATCCGGGCCTCGATGATGGCTGATTTGCCGTTCTGGCGGGTGGCCACGACGGCGGCCTCGGGGCAGGCCCAGCGTTGCGCGCGCCGGTCCCAGGCGAACATGATTTTGGCGGCGGTCTCCTGCCACGGGTCGAACGGCATGTCGGCGATGAAAGCGAGGTCGATGACATCGCGGGCGCGGTCGCCGGCGCCAGACTGCGCCAGTTTGATCCTTGGCTCCTGCCTACCGGCCGGCCCGGTGCATGGCAAGCTCGTCGATGACATCTATCCCTCCCTTCCTCGTGGTCAGTCCGGCCGCGAGGGCGGCCTCTTGATAATCGGTTTGTATGGCTCTCAACTCCCGGGACAGGGCCACCCGTTTGACCGGGTCGTGTGTGTTCAGGAAATCGTTTTTGATCGTCTGGTAGAGGTCGCTCAGCTCGGCCACATGGTCCGGCATGGGTCCGGGCTCGGGGCGGCCGGCCCAGGGGTTCTCGAGGCTGGGCAGCGGCGTCAGCGGAGCCGGCGGCCGGTCGTCGGACCGGGTTCGCCGGGAGGCGATGGTGTTGGCCGCCAGGCAGGCGCCGCATGGCTTTTCGCCGTGGCGCAGGTGACGGCGGTAGGCGGCCTGGGTGCCGCACGGCCGAAGTCGTCTCTCCACCGTCGTCTCCTTCCTGATCGTCGGACGGTTGTCATGTCTCTTGTTCTGTCATTCGCCCCGGGGTCTCCCGGGGAATTCTCACTGCCCCCGAAGACTGAGAAGGGGCCTTCCGGGGGGTATGGGGGGTGGGTGTGTTGTCACCCGGATTGTCTTCGAGTTATCCGGGTTGCTGGTCCTGATAGGTCAGAGGACGCCGGGGTCGGTGAAGGCGATGGTCTTGGGCCGGCGTCCGACGCGGTTGCCGCGCCGGGAGTTGCAGGCCCGGTGGGCCGGTCTCAGCTCGCCGTAGAGGTCGCCGCCGAGGCTGCGGGGCTCGACGTGGTCGGCGGTGAAGCCCATCGTGTGGCGAGGGGGGAGCGTGTAGTCGATGGCCCGGCCGCAGATCCAGCAGCGGGGTATCCGTAGGTCGCGGAGGGCTTTGACCCGTTTGCGGTACTCGTGGTCGTCCAGGCCGCGCGGCTTGGTCATCGCCCGCCGACGGGCTGGCCGTCTGGCGGCGTCTTGGGTTCGGGGGTTCGGTCCGGCCGTCCCGTTTCCGGGCACGACTGTAGTGGCAAAAGTGCATCACTGGAGCGCGGGGCTGTCAAATCGGCGGCGTGTCGGCGTGTCGCGGGGCGTCGTCCGAGGCCTCGCAGCCAGCGGCGGCGGGCCGCGTCGAGGCTGTACGCCCGCCGTCCCCGGCCGTCCCGCCGGGCGGCGCCCAGGTCGCCCTTGGCGATCCAGTCGTAGACGGTTCTGCGGCTGGGCGCCCGGTCCCCGAACTCGCGCCGCAGAGCCGCCGTCAGCCCGGCGGCGGTCAGGTACCCGCCGGCCGTCCACACCCGTTCGCATTTGTCGCAGGCGACGGCCCCGCCCGGGCGGGCGACCAGCGCGCCGTCGCAGGCCGCCCCGACGGCGCTGTGCAGGATCAGTTTCTCGCCCTCTCCGACGACGGACCGCAGCGCCGCCCACAGGGGGCCGAGGTCGGCGGCCAGGTCGTCGGCCTTGCCGGCGGCCCGGACCACTTCGAGGTGCCGGGACACGACGCCGGCCAGGTCGGCCGTCGTGCCGCGCCGGACCCGGCCGCGCTCGCGCTTGGCCAAGCCCCCCTGGACAGAGATCCAGCCGGCCCACTCGGCCAGCGTCTCATTGACGGCGGCGGTCAGGTCGAGGACGCCGACCCGGATCGGCGCCAGGCGGTCGGCCGGCTGGGACTTCGGGGCCTGTCCCGGGGTCCGGCTCGTCAGCATCGGCCTCAGCAGGCCGGCCAGCCCGGCGACCGCCGCCAAGTCGCCGGCCAGCCGCCCCGCCGCCCCGGAGCCGTCCCCCGTCAACAATTTCCCTGTCGATTCTGGGCCGGTCTCGCGCGCGCGCGGTCTGTGGTCAACTATGGAACTTGGGTTTGTGTCTTGGTTTGTGAAGTCAAGTTTTCCGGTCGGTGAGCCGTCGCTCAGCGACGGCTCGTCTTTCATCGCCTCAGCGATGAAAGCTTCTTTGGTCTGTGGTCTATGGTCTGCCATACTTTCGCCACCGATTTCGTCATCCGGCGGCATCGTCTCCGGAGCGTTTTGCCATCGTTTCCGCGTGGTCTCGCCGCGTCTTGAGCCATGGCGGGCGCTATAGCTTCCGCTATGACTGGTGCTATTCGTTCCGGGGTCGGCCGGCCGGCCGGCGGGCGGGGTCATCGGTCGGCCTTGTCGGCCCAGGCGTTCAGGGCGGCGGCGGGGTCGAAGTCGTCGCCGACATCGAGTCCGAGCCGGTCGGCGGCGCAGTAGCCGCAGCTGTCTGGCAGTGACTTGTCGCGCCCGGCGTGCCATCTCTTATGGCTGCCTAAGGCGCCCGCCCTGCTTTTCTCGGTGGTGTATTCCTCGAAGTCGCCCTCGTCCATGTTCCATTTATGGAATGACCGTATGGTGTGGAATTTGGCCTCGTCTCCCCATAGGCCGGCGGCGACGAGTTCGGTCGCGACGGCTTTGATATTCGGCACCCGCCGGGACAGCATCACCAGGCAGTCTTTCGGGACGACGCCGCCGGTTCTGGTCTCTTTGGACCAGCGGAGCGCCCGCTGGTAAACCGTCTCGGCGGCCAGGGACAGGCCGAGCACGGCCGGGTCGCGGTCGAAGTGGATGCTCATCGGGACGTAAGGCCCCGGGATTTTACGGGCCACAGGCGTTATTCCTCTCCGTGGGGTTTGAACGGTAAACGAGGTGGACCGTCCGACCAGTCGACCGGTCCGACCACGAGGCGGTCGCAGAGATCCTCCCGGCCGGCGCGGGCGCAGAGGACCAGCAATCGAGTCCGTTTGACGCCCAGCATCCGCGCCGTGGTGGCGGGAGTGACTCCCCGGTCGAGCAGCCATTCCACGTCCTCGGGCGCGGCGGCCCGCCCCGGACCGCCGACCCCGGCGGGGCGGGTGGCCCGGTCGATGCCGTCCAAGGCGGCCAGGGCCACGTCCAGGGCCGCCCGGACGGCGGCCCGCCCGCCGGGGGACAGGGGCTCGCCGGCCGCCGCGAAAGCGAGCATCCCCCGCTTCAGACGCCGCCGCTCGGCCTGGCGGGCGTTGAGCGCCGCCCCCTCGTCGGCCAAGCCGGCGGCGACCCGCGCCAGTGTCTCCCCGGCCCTCGCGCCCGGGTCGGCGGCGGCCACGGCCGAGCCGGCCGGCCGGGTCACAGGTCGCCCCCGGCCGCCTGGCGGCGCTGCGCCTCGATGTCGCCCCGCAGTCCGATGGTGTAAACCGTCCCGTCGCGGCCGACGGCGACGGTCGGGCTGGCCGGCGGCGGGTCGCCCGGCCGACCGGTGACGGCCACGTCCACCCCCAGTTCCCGGACGGCGACGGACATGGCCAGCCAGTAGTCGTCGAAAACGGTCTCCAGTCGGCCGTCGGTGATGATCCACTCGGACCAAGGGCACTTAAGCGTCCAATATTCGTCGTCCCATTTGAGGTTGACTGGGAGCTTGGGCTGGCCGGGCCATTCGTCGGCTAGGGCGAGGGCGTCAGACTCTATGTCCTCCAGGACCCAGCAGCTGGCGGCGCAGGCGCAGCCCGGCTTGTCGATCCACCAGTCGCCGTCAAACCACTTGTGGGGCATACCGTGGAAGAGGATCGGATCGCCGCACAGGCCTTCACAGCAGCAGCCTTCCCCGGGGCCGATACCGTCCGGGTTGTGCTCGTCGTCGCCGCACAGGCAGACGCCGCATTCCTCCGGCCAATGCTTGTCGGCGGGGCACGGGTCGACCTCGCAGCCGTCGTGATAGGCGATGGGCTCAACGCATTCGAGGGACCGTCCGTCCAACTCGGGGCCGTCCGGAGTGTCTCTCCATTCGAGGATGAGAACGTGGTCGGTCAATGGCCTGTCTCCTTGGATGGCGTCGTCCAGGAGCCGCCGCAGCGCGCAGAGTTCGCGCAAATCTTTCCCTCGGACGACGATCACCTCTCGCTCATTGTCGTCATAGAGCGGGAGGCCGCAGAAACATCCGACGCGGTCGAGGGCGGCGCTCAGGCGTTCGGCGGCGTCCCGGGGCACGGCGAGCCGTACGGGCTCGTCGTCCCGGTCGGGGGCGAGCGTTCGGGCGGCCATGGCTAACACCATTCCGGGTTGTCTTTGGACCATTGGGCGGCGCGGGCCGCCAGGCGGTCGTAGGCGGTTTGGTAGCCGGGCACGGGCTCGTCGGTCAGCCGCTTGACCCATTCGGCGACGGCTTCCCAGTCGGACTCGCCGATGTCGGGGTAGGCCCCCCAGTCGAGTTCGGCCAGGCCGGCCGTGTGGAGGATGTGGCGGTGGGCGACGGTCTCGTGGGCGCAGGGCCAGAAGGCGCCGGAGCATCCGGCCGGGCACAGGGAAGTAATAAATTTCTCGTTGTTCACTGTGTCCCCGTGTTGGGCGGTCCGGGCGATGATTTCGGCCAGGGCGATGGCTTGGTCGTCGGTCAGGCGGGCGGCGGCGGCCCGGCCCGGCTCGTCCGGGACAATGGCCACGGTGACGCCTCGCCACGGCTGGTCGTCGCCGTGCCCCTCAAAGGCGATGACCAGTCCCTGGGCGTAGTGGACGTCGCCGCCCTCGCGGGCCTCGTCGGGATCGATGACCACCGTCACATCATTCGTGTCTATAACTAGTCGTCTTTTCATCGGTTGTCCTTTCGGGTGAGTTCGGCGAGCCCGGGGATTTAGGTGGGATCGAGGCGGCGCAATCCTTGGCCGCCTCGATAGACGATGGGCTCCGGGAGGGGTCTGGGGTCGGCGAGTTGGAGGTGTCGGCGCGCAGCACGACGCACCGGCCCGGCGGTGTGAACTGGGCCGCCCCCGGGGTCTTCCGGGAGTAGTGGCGGTCCGCGATGGCCGCCCCCGGACGCCTCCCACAGTCCGGGTTGTCGTTCGGGCCGGTAATTCGTCCAAACGGACTCGACCCGGGCGGCCCCGGACGAGGCGCGGGCTGGCAAGTCCGTCCGCGCCCAGGCCTTGAGCCGCCGGTCGTACAAACCAGACCGATACCCGCACAACAACACTTTTCCCCGGCAGGAGGTCAGCGCGTCCAGCAGTTCCTCGTGCTCGGCCTCGGAGCCCATCTCGTGCGCGTACATGCCCCTCGAATCACAGCGCACATCCGTGAGGTACGGCGGGTCTACCATGAACACCGTCCTCGCCCGGTCATACGCCGCGATAACCTCTAAGGCCGGCCGGCACTCCAAGGAGGCCTGGAGCAGCCTCTCGGCGCACGGGGCCATCCGGGCCAGGTAGCCCTTCAGGTAACGGGGGCTGG
>JAISAO010000006.1 GCA_031266665.1 Propionibacteriaceae bacterium
CCCGGATGTCCAACACCTCTGCCAGTCACGCCCCCAAGGCAATAACCAGACGCCCCCACCCCGCTCAGCGACTAGGCCAAACACCCCCCTGGGAGACACACATTTTTGCCGATAACCCTCGTCGTGTTGGTTTGCCCCGCCTGAGGGGCGTTGGTATCGTTACATCCCGCGCCCGCTCAAGGGCGGCGCGGACGTGGCTCAGTTGGTAGAGCATCACCTTGCCAAGGTGAGGGTCGCGGGTTCGAATCCCGTCGTCCGCTCGGAGACAACACGGTGGAGTGGCCGAGAGGCGAGGCAACGGACTGCAAATCCGTGTACACGGGTTCAAATCCCGTCTCCACCTCGCGCGGCTGGCGCAGTGGTAGCGCGCTTCCCTGACACGGAAGAGGTCACTGGTTCGAACCCAGTGTCGCGCACAAGGCTCGACCTTGTGAAGCCGAGGACCGTCCCCCGACCCCGCACGAGTCGGTCGAGGGGCCGGTTGGTGTGACCTTGTGCGGCCGACCGACGGGACCCGGCCGACGCTGCCTCGGAGCCCCCGGTCTGACCACGGGACGGTCGCCCACGGGCGCAGGACGCCGACAACCGCCGCCTCACAATCGCGGTGTGAACTCGGTTCATCGTCTTTTTTGGCCGATTACGCCCGAATCGTGCCTGACGATGGGGCACCTGGGTATCATGCGGACATGTTGATCTCGTTCTCGACGCGCAACTACCGGTCGTTCCGCGACCAGGCGACGCTCGACCTGCGCTCCCCCGGGGGAGCGGCGGCCGGGGCCAAACCGTGGGACGGCAATGTGCAGGCCGTCGCGGGTCTCTACGGGGCGAACGCCTCTGGCAAGACCACTTTTTTCAACGCCATCTTGTCCATGGCCCAGCAGGTGGCGCAGTCATACCGCCGCTCGGCGGTGGTCGGGGAGCCGTTCGCGTTCGACTCAACCAGCCGCGATCAGCCGACCGAGTTCTCGGCCACGTTCATCGCCGCCGATGGCGTGTGCTACGCCTACGGCTTCGGCGTGCTGAACGGGAAGGTGGACGCTGAGTGGGCGGAACGGTACACGACGGCGCGACCGACGACGCTGTTCCAGCGCGACGGCCAGTCGTTCAAATACGGGGCGGCCTTGAAGGGCGCGAACAAGGCGGTGGAGAGGACCGTCCAGCCGTCCGCGCTGTACCTGTCGGCCGCCGCCGCCGCCGGCCACGAGGGCCTGGCGCCGTTGTCCAACTGGTTCTCCCAGCGGTTGCGCGCTTTCCCGGCCGGCGGGCACGGGTCGCTGCTCGGGCATGTCTTGGACTCCCTGGCCAAGGACGCCGCTCGGCGCGGCCGTTTGGAGGGCATGTTGGTACGGGCCGACCTCGGCCTGGCCGGCCTCGACCTGACAAAACGCGACCTGTCAGAGGTGGAGAGGTCGCAGCTACTGAGAGCCGACGCGGCGCTGCGCGCGTTGACCGGCCAGGACGTGTCTATTGATCTGTCCGCGGCGGACTGGGAGGCCCACGGCGTCCACCGTTTCGCGGGACAAGATTGGCAGTTGCCGCTGGATTTGGAGTCCGACGGCACGAGGGCGATGCTGTGCCACGCCTTCGTCGTCGATGAGGCGCTGCGCGCCGGGGCGACCATCGTGTTCGACGAGGTCGACACCAGTTTGCACCCGCTGCTGGTCCGGGAACTCGTCCTCACCTTCCGAGAGCAACGGTTCAACCCGCTGCAGGCCCAGTTGGTCTTCACCACCCACGACGTGTCGCTAATGGAGGCCGGGTACGGCAACGGCTCCCAATTGGGCCGCGACGAGGTTTGGCTGGTCCAGAAAGACGCCGCCAGCGGCCGGTCGACCTTGGCCGCGCTGGCCGACTACAGCCCGCGCGCCCGAGACAACTTAGCCCGCCGCTACCTGTCGGGCCGCTACGGCGGGGTGCCCGAACCGATGGACCTGGTCGATCCGGTGCTGGTCTGACCATGGGACGATCGCCCACGGACGCGGGACGCCGGCAACCACGACACCGCCCTCAGCGTCGTCGCTTCCTGATCGCCTGCGAGGGTGACAAAGAGGTCGCCTACTTCAAGTGGCTGGGCAAGCGCCTGGGCGGGAGCGTAGTTCTCAAACCGGTGCATCGCTGGCCCGCGCCCGAGCATGTCCTCGACCTGGCCCTACGCGAGCGCGACGCCGACCGGCGGGCGGCGCGGGACTCCGGCGACCCCGGCGACGTCTACGACGGCGTGTGGATAGTCGTCGACGTGGACGAGCACGCCCACCTCGTCCAAGCGCTGGCCGACGCCGACAAGGCTGGTGTGAGCAGCGCGGTCAGCGGCCCCTGCTTCGAAATTTGGCTCATTCTGCACGAGAGGGATCTCAACGCCGCCCTCAGTCGGCCAACGCTGGCGAAGAACCTCTGGGCGAGCATCGCCGGTCATCCTCATACCACCCAGCAGGAGTTCGACCGCCTGGCCGGCCATCTGTCCGACGCCACCGCCCGGGCCGATGCCCTGCTGGCCCGTCACACTCGCGACCAGACGCCCCGCCACGAGCGCAACCCGTCGACCGAGGTCGGTCTGCTCGTCCGCGCCATCACCGCCGCCGACACCGACTGGCTGTGAACTCGACACCCTCACCAGACAAAATGGTGACCGTGGAACCACGCATGACCCCGGAAGAGGCCTTGGCCACGGCCACCGAGGCGTACTGCCCGACCGCCGCGCCGGACGAGTTGGTGTTTCCCGACGGCAGCCCTATAACAGACGAGGTGATCAACGAACTGGTCGAGGCGGCCCGCCGCACCGCCGGACGTCCATCGCTGACCGGTCCAGGCAGGCATTAGCCCCAGATCACATTGAAGGAGGGTTGGGTGCCGACCAAACGTTCCCAGGTCTGCTCCACATTGGGATGCGACAACCTGACTGCGTTCAACACTAAGACCAGGCCCGCCTGGTGTATCTCCTGCCTGGACATAATGCTGGCAGGCCAAGGCCTGACAGCCACCGAGCCCTTCCCTGGAGACCCGAACGCATACTGGCTAATCCGGTGCAGCACCTGTGGGGTTGAGTCACACTGCCGGCTGAACTACTTCCTGGACAAGACCGCAGCAGGGGAAACCGTCTGCCAGGCGTGCCGCTGGACGGCATGGCAGAGGTGGGCCGACAGCATCGCCGGTGGGCCGTCTTTGGCACTCGACATGGACTATGTCAAGGAAAGTCTCGACGCCTCAGGGCACGCTCTCATCGCCGCGCTCGTCCAGCCCGCGACACAGAACAGTCCAATCGTCATCCGGTGCATCAGATGCGGCAAGCAAAGCGCTCTGAGGCTCTCCGACGCCATGTGTAGATGCAGTTGCCTTGCCAACCCCAGCGGAGGGCAGGACGGCCAGCCTCGCGGGCGGGTGGGCTTAGCCGACTCCAGACACGAGGCGCTGGGATGGTGGAGCCACGACCTCAACGCGGAAGAGGTATACCTGTCCTCCAGTCTGCACGCGAGAACCGAGGCGTGGTGGCGGTGCCTAGAGCGTGGGCACACGTTCCAGGCACCCATCCACCGCATGACGGGCAGTAGCGGTCCCACCTGTCCCGAGTGCGCAGCCCTGTCCACCGCCGCCTTACGGCAGATGTGGGGAGAACTCGCGGGCAAGACCGTGTATGACGTGCCCGAACTGGCACAGACGTGGGCAGACCAAGACGATCCGCGCCTCGTACCAGTGCTCGGCCGCGGCATGAGACGGTTCGAGTGCCCCAACGGCCACCATCCTCGCGTCAGCCCACTGTCATATTTTCAAAGCGGATGCCCGCACTGCCGGGCTGCCAGAAACCGTGTGGAGCGACCCCATGCGACTGTGGCAGAGGCGATGCCGGAACTCGCCAGCCAGTGGCACCCGACCCTGAACGGGAGGCACACGCCGGAGAACGTGGGTGCCGGGTCGGCCCTGTCCATCTGGTGGCTGGCCGACTGCTGCGGCCTGGAATGGCAGGAGCGTGTGGCCTACCGTGACAAGAGACCACGTCTGCGATGCCCCAGGTGCCAGACAATCCTCGGGTCTCTCGCCTGGCAGGACCCAGGCCTCGCGGCAGAGTGGAGCACCAACAACTCGCTCACCGCCTGGCAGGTTCGCCCCACCAGCACTCTGAGATTCACCCCCGAATGGGTCTGCTCGGTCGACCCGGCCCATGTGTGGACGATGCCCCTCCCGTCGCGCGGCAACGGAGCCGACTGCCCCGAATGCCGACAGTTCGGAAAGTCCAGGCCGGAGTTGGACTGCTTTGAAGCCGCCATAGTGACCTTCCCCGGGACCATCAGGTCTGGGGCCATCTTGAGGAGTCCCGCCTTCACCACGCGGGACATGTGGACGGGCGACATCGTCGTCGAGGATGCCGGTCGCCCGCGTCTCGTCATCGAGTACGACGGCGCTTACTGGCACGGGCCTGACGCAAAAGCGCAAGTCGACCGTAGGAAAACGCTCGACTTCTTGGCCTCCGGCTGGCTTGTGGTCAGGCTCCGCGAGGACGGCCTCTACCCGCTGGACATCGACCACCCGAATTACCACGAGGAACGCGTCTACTCGGCGGCGGCGCGACCACAGCACACCATGGAACGGATCAAAAGCTGGGCAGACGGCCACGGATGGGCCTGACATCACCATCATGAAACCAGACTGCACATATCATTACTAGAAGGAAATTCTGTATGCTGACCAGAACGGTGGTTCACCGGTAGGCTCCAAACCAAACCACGAATCCGTCAGACTACTTAGCTTACCCTTAGTTACGGCTTCGCTAGCCGTGTCGGTCTGGGATTTCCTCGAAGTAGCGGTCGGCTATGTACTCCGCGCTCTCCGCCCACATTAGCGAAGCGGGCTTCTGAAGAGCCTCATGGGCGCGCGTGGCGACGAAACTGGTGTAGGCGTCGTCGAAAGTCATGCTCCGCCGCCGGGCGATGATGCGGACGACGTGCTCGATCTTCATCGTCACGTCCAGCGTGATGTCCTGGCCTTTGTAGACGAGCCGGTCCTCAGACATGTTCGCGGCCTTTCAGAGCCAGTCGGTCCAGCGCCCGCCGAGTGTGGAGCGACACTTGGTCGTTCGTCTTGAAGTGGCGCAGCCTCCGCATGGCCTCCTCGGCGTCGTACAGGCCGGCGACGTAGAGGGAGATCGTGCGCATCGTGTTGTCGTCGGCGACCGGTCCGATCACAACGTCGAAGTCGTGTCGGAGGCCTCCGAGCAGCCGGTTAGCCTTCACCATGTCCAGCCACTCGACGTCGATCTCGGGAAACTCTTTCACGACCAGATCGGCGGTGGGGGCGAACTCGAAGATGTAGAGGCGGGGCCGGCCGCCGAATCGTTCGGCGACGCTTCTGGCCCAGTCTTCGGCCTGCGACCGCAGCGTCGTCGTGTAGAAACCCAGCCCGAAGTCGCGCCGGTCGCGGCCGGCCCTCAAGTCGGGATGGTCGAACAGCGTGTTGCTGCCGTGGTACAGGGTGGGCAATTCAGGCCCCCGCGCGGGCGAGAACGTCCTCTGCGAAGGCCACGCTCTCGTCCAGGCTTTGCGTGTGGAGAACGGGATAATTGTCGCGAATCAGCCGTAACAAGCCTTGGCGGGCGAACGTTTGGATGGTCTCGCGGGCGGGCACATGATGGCGGCGCGAATAGCCCTCCACGGCGGCGACCACCAAAAGGTTCTCATCGCGCGTCCGCTCATCCATAGTGCTCCCCCAGCTTCCCTTCCTGACCCTTGATCCTATCTATCCTATCTCGCTGACGAGGCACGGTGACCCCCGCCGCCGTCGCCAACTGGGCCGTGGTTTTCGCGCCGTCGCCCAGTAGATCCAGGATCTGCCGCGCCGAGGATCGGTAGCGGGCCGGTTCTAGTGGTGTCAGTGTATGGCGGGCAGCGGACGAACTCATGCCCGATCTCTCGTCGGGCGTGTCGGGTCCGGCGGCCCGACAACGGACAAAAGGCAATTAATCTTGCCTTTACGGGTAGAGGGCCGGTCTTAGGTGAACCCGTGTATACGAAACGCCATCAGGCGAGCCGTATCAATCTGATGGGACGTCAGACCCGCCAATTAGACTGCTGGTATGAGCACGTCGCGGCCACTGACCACCGACCTCTTCAAGGGGGCGGCGGCGGCGTTCGCCGCCGAACTGAGGTCCACGCCACTGCCCGAGCTGTACGGCGCAACGGATGGGAAGGCCGTCGGCACCCGCGTGGAAGCCCTGTTCAAGGAGTACCTGCAGCAGCGGTTCGAGCTTCAGGCCGGCAGCGCGGCCACTGGGTTGGACTTCCCGTCAATCAACCTGGACCTGAAGGTCACCTCGCTGCGACAGCCGCAGTCGTCTTGTCCTTTCAGAGACGCCACCCAGAAGATATTCGGGCTCGGCTACAACCTCTTGGTCATCGTCTATGTCAAGACCGATGACGACGCCCGCCGGGCGGCGCTGCTGGACATCAAGCACGTCATCTACATTGATGAGTCCAGAACCGGCGACTTCGCCCTGACCAAAGAGATTCGCGGCCTTGTCGCCCAAGCGGGTGACGAACCCGGGGACCGGGAGACGGCCATCGAGGACATCGACGCCCTGCTCCAGGACAAGAACCTGCCACTCGATGAGGTCAGCCGACGAGGACTGGCCGAACGGCTCGTGGCCGAGGCGCCGGAGCAAGGCGTCTTGACAATTTCCAACGCGCTCCAGTGGCGGCTGCAGTATGCCCGCGCCATCGGCGCCGCCGTGTCCGGGGCGAGCTCTCCCGAGGTGGTCGATCTGCGTGCCTAACAATGAGTTCGGCGATTTTCAGACTCCCCTATCCCTGGCCCTGCAATGCCTTCGAGTCATGGGCCTACCCGCCGCCGCCAGGGTGCTGGAGCCGACCTGCGGGACCGGCGGCTTCCTCCAAGCCGCGTCTGTCGTCAGCCCCGGCTCGGAGCGGATCGGCGTCGAGGTGCAGGCGACCCACGCGCGGCGCGCGTCCCAGTGGGGAACCGTCTTGCGCCAAGACATCTTCTCACTGAGGCCCGACCAGCAGATCCAGTGGCGGTCCGACGGCCCGCTGTGCGTCGTTGGCAACCCCCCGTGGGTGACCTCTGCCGAATTGGGCCGCCTGAACTCCGGCAATCTGCCCGTCAAAGAGAACTTCAAGGGCGCCAAGGGCCTCGACGCGGTCTTGGGCGGCGCGAACTTCGACGTTTGCGAGTACATCATCTTGAAGCTGATCGACGCCTACCGCGACCAGCGGTTCGCCTTGGGGATGCTGTGCAAGACCCACGTCGCCCGGAACGTCATGTCCCACGCGGCCGCCGCCCGGTGGCCGATGGCCTCATCGGCCGTCTACCGGATTGACGCCAAGAAATGGTTCGACGCCGGGGTGGACGCCTGTTGGTTCACGGTCGAGGTGGACAGCCGCCGCCGGGCCGACTACACCACGCCGGTGTACGACGACCTCTTCGCCCCGGACGCCCGCCCGTCGAGCCGGTTCGGGACCGTCGACGGTCGGCTCGTCTCCGACATCGACCGATATCGCAATGTCAGGCGGGCCGACGGCCATTGCCCCTACGAGTGGCGGTCGGGACTCAAGCACGACGCCTCGAGCGTCTTCGAGTTGGTGGCCACGCCGGAGCCCGCCACCCGGGCCGGACGCCGCCTCGACCTGGAGCCCGAGTACGTCTACCCGTTCTTGAAGAGCACCGACGTGTTCCGAGACAAGCACCGGGTCTTGAGCAAGTGGGTCATCGTGCCGCAGCGCTCGTTCGGCGACGACACCGCCCAACTGAGATACCGCGCCCCCAAACTCTGGCTCTACCTGTTGGACAACTCGCTGATCCTCGACGGCCGGAAGTCGTCCATCTACCGCCACCGCCCCAGGTTCTCCGTCTTCGGCCACGGCCCCTACACCTACGCGCCTTACAAGGTGACGGTGTCGGGCCTGCACAAAGAGCCCGTCTTCCGCCTGGTGGCCCCCATCGAGCGGCGACCCGTGGTGCTGGACGACACCTGCTACTTCCTGCCCTTCACAGACCCGGCGGAGGCTCTGGTCGTGACCGCCATGCTGAACAGCGAGCAATGCCGAGACCTGATCGAGTCCCTCGTCTTCTGGGACTCCAAACGCCCCATCACGAAGAAACTGCTGGCCCGCATCGACCTCCGCCAGCTCGGCTGCGACCGGGGACAAACCACCGCCATCGCCACCAGCGAGGCGAGGCGTCTGGGCCTGACCTTCGACCCGGACGCCGTGGACGGCCTGTTCGCCGACGCCTCGCCAGAACTAGCGGACGCGCTCTTCTGATTCCGAACTTTCTGGGAATGGCGAAAACGTTGGCTCGGCGCGCTCGTCAGGCCACTTAGACGGCTCCCGGTCGTGTCGCCAGACCATCGGTCGGGAGACGTCACCGCCGTGGTCAGGCCGGCTTGCCCGGCACCCGGTCGACGCCGGCCTCTTGGCGCTGCTTGGGGGTGATCGGGGTGGGGGCGGCGGTCAGAGGGTCGTAGCCGTTGCCCGTCTTGGGGAAGGCGATGACCTCGCGGATCGACTCGGCACCGGCCAGCAGGGCCGTGATCCGGTCCCAGCCGAAGGCGATGCCGCCGTGGGGCGGGGCGCCGAACTGGAAGGCGTCGAGCAGGAAGCCGAACTTCTCCCGGGCCTCGTCCTGGCCCAGGCCCATGACCTGGAAGACCCGCTCCTGGACCTCGCGGCGGTGGATTCTAATCGAGCCGCCGCCGATCTCGTGGCCATTGCAGACGATGTCGTAGGCCTGGGCCAGGGCCGCGCCGGGGTCGGCCTCGAAATCGTCCAGGCACTGTGGGGCGGGGCTGGTGAAGGCGTGGTGCATGGCCGTCCACTGGCCCGAGCCGACCGCCACATCGCCCTCGGCCCGGGCGGCGGCCACCGGCTTGAACAGGGGCGCGTCGACCACCCAGAGCAGGCTCCAGGCGGCCTGGTCGATCAGCCCCAAGCGGGCCGCGATCTCGTCCCGCACGGCCCCCAACAGGGTCAGGGCGGCGGTCTTGTCGCCGGCGGCGAAGAATATGGCGTCGCCCGGCCGCGCCCCGGTGGCGGCCGGCAGCTGGGCCAGCTCGGCCGGGCTCAGGTTCTTGGCCACCGGCCCGCCCGGCTGGCCGTCGGCCGCCAAGGTGACGTAGGCCAGGCCCTTGGCGCCGCGCTGACGGGCCCAGTCCTGCCAGGCGTCGAACTGGCGCCGGGGCTGGCCGGCCCCCCCGGCCATGACCACGGCGCCGACGTGGGGGGCCTGGAAGACCCTGAAGGCGGTGTCGCGGAATAGGTCCGTGACATCGCTCAACTCCAGGTCGAAACGCAGATCGGGCTTATCCGAGCCGTAGCGGGCCATGGCCTCGGCGTAGGTCAGGCGGGGCAGCGGGGTGGCCAGCTCGACCCCGGCCGTCCGCCACAGCGCCGCCAGAAT
The DNA here is from genome assembly GCA_031266665.1 of Propionibacteriaceae bacterium. Taxonomy (GTDB): domain Bacteria; phylum Actinomycetota; class Actinomycetes; order Propionibacteriales; family Propionibacteriaceae; genus WQYJ01. The sequence continues at coordinate 9,400 of JAISAO010000006.1, forward strand.
GTCCTCGGCCAAGGCGATGACATCGTCTTGGCCGACGAAGCTCAGCTCGACGTCGAGCTGGGTGAACTCGGGCTGGCGGTCGGCCCGGAAGTCCTCGTCCCGGTAGCAGCGGGCGATTTGGTAGTAGCGCTCCAGGCCGGCCACCATCAACAACTGCTTGAACAGTTGGGGCGACTGGGGCAGGGCGTACCAGGAGCCCGGGGCCAGCCGGGCCGGGACCAGGAAGTCGCGCGCCCCCTCCGGGGTCGAGCGGGTCAGGGTCGGCGTCTCGACCTCGACGAAGTCGTGCTCCTCCAAGACCCGGCGGGCGGCGGCGTTGAGGCGCGAGCGCAGCCGCAGCCGCTCGGCCTGGCCGGGGCGGCGCAGGTCGAGGTAGCGATACTTCAACCGGGTCTCCTCCCCCACCGTCACCCGCTCGTCCAGCTGGAAGGGCAGCGGTGAGCTGGGGTTCAAGACCTCCAGCTCATCCACCACCACCTCGATCTGGCCGGTCTCTAACTGGGGGTTGTCCGTGCCCTCGGGCCGCCGGGCCACCTGGCCGCGCACCATCACGCAATACTCGTTGCGAACTTGGTCGTCGCCGTGGCCCAGATGGGCACCGCCCAGGTCGCGTAGTTGGACCACGCCGGAGGCGTCGCGCAGGTCGATGAAGGCGACGCCGCCCAGGTCGCGCCGCTTGGCCACCCAGCCGGTCAAAGTGACGGTGGCGCCGATGTCGGCCGGCCGCAACAAGCCGGCCTGGTGGGTCCGCAGCACGAAAGAATCCTTTTCTAAGCATGGTCAAAAGCGATCACCAGGCTACCCCACCGCCGCCGCCGGGACCCGGCGGCGCGACCGGCGGCGGACTTGGACACGACGCCCGGGACTCGGCGGCCTTGGGCAGCCTCGGGGACCGGCGTCCCGCGACTCGGCTCAGTCGGCGGCCCCGGCCTCCAGGCGGGGCCAGAGGTCGGCCGGGGGCGGATTCCAGGAGGCCGCGTTGGCCGGGCGCTGCTCGCCGGAGCGGATGTCCTTGACCTCGTCCGGAGCCTGGTCCAGGCCGGGGAACCAGACGTAGGGGATGCCACGGCGGTGGGCGAACTTGATCTGCTGGCCGAACTTGGCGGCCTCGGGGGCGACATCGGTCGGGATGCCGCGACGGCGCAGCGCCCGGGCGAGGGCCTCGGAGCGGGGGCGGTCGGACTCGTCCACCACGGCCACCAGCACGGCGGTCGGCGTCTGCCGGCTGATCTGGACCAGGTCGCGGCCCAGCAGCCACGACACCAGCCGCGACACCCCGATGGACAGGCCCACTCCGGGGTAGGTCCTAGCGCCGTCGCTGGCCAGCGAGTCGTAGCGCCCGCCGGAGCAGATCGAGCCCAGGTCCTCCTGGCCGACCAGGAAGGTCTCGTAGACCGAGCCGGTGTAATAGTCCAGGCCGCGGGCGATCTTGAGATCGGCCGCCACCGCCCCCGGCTGAACGGCGGCGGCCCGCTCCAGCAAGGCCGTGACCTCGCCCAGACCGACGGCCAGCAAGTCGGAGCGGACGCCATGGCGCCCGGCCAGCCCCCAGACCGCCCGCTGCACGGCCTCGGGGTCGGCGCCGTGGATGGCGGCCAACTCCAGGCAGGCCTCGGCCTGGGCGGCGTCGGCCCCGGCCTGGGAGCGCAACAGCTCGACGGCGGTCTGGGGGCCGATCTTGTCCAGCTTGTCGACCACCCGCAGGACCTCGTCCACCGCCTCCAGCCCCAGGCCGCGATAGAAACCCTCGGCCAGCTTGCGGTTGGCCACCTTGACCTGGACCGGGCCGAGGGGCAGCCCGGACAGGGCCTCGGCCATCACCAACGGCAGCGCCACCTCGTGGTGGAAAGGCAGACGGTCTTGGCCGACGATGTCGATGTCGGCCTGGACGAACTCGCGGAAACGCCCGGCCTGGGGGCGCTCGCCGCGCCAGACCTTCTGGATCTGGTAACGCTTGAAGGGAAACTCCAACTGGCCGGCCTGCTGCAAGACGTAGCGCGCCAGCGGCACCGTCAAGTCGAAGTGCAAGCCCAAGGTCTTGGCGTCCAGCCGGATCAGGGCCTGGTCCTGGCCCTGGAACTGCTGCAGCCGAGAGAGGACATAGACCTCTTTGGAGGTCTCGCCCTTGAGCAACAGGCTGGACAGCGGCTCGACCGCCCGGGTCTCCAGGGGCGTGAAACCGTGCAACTCGAAGGTGTGGCGCAGCGAGTCGGTCAGACGTTGTTCCACCAGGGCGCCGGCGGGCGTCCATTCGGGGAAACCGGACAATGGGGCCGGGCGAGCCATCAGATTCTCCCCGGGCGGTCAAGCGGCAGATGCGGCACAGCGCCACTCTATCGGGCAAGATAGGGCGCATGACTGAGATGGCGGGGCCTGCGTCCTGGGGCCGGGTCGACGATGACGGCAGCGTCTTCGTCGTCACGGCCGGAGGCGAGCGCAAGGTCGGACAGATTCCCGACAGCACACCAGAGGAGGCCCTGGCTTTCTTCCAGCGACGTTTCGAGGCTTTGACGGTCGAGGCCGGCCTGCTCAGCCAACGGGTCAAGCGCGGCGCCCTGGGACCGGACGAGGCCCCCAAGGCCATCGCCCGCCTCCAGGCCGAGATCCTGTCGGCCAACGCCGTCGGCGATCTGGTCGGCCTGGCCGCCAGCCTGGCCCCCCTGACCGAGGCGGCGGCCGAGGCCGCCCAGCAGCGCCGCCAGGAGAAGGCCCAGACACTGGAGCGGGCCCGCGAGCGCAAACACGAGTTGGTGGCCCAAGCCGAGACCCTGGCCCAGAGCGACGACTGGCGCAACGGCACGGCCCGCTTCCGCGACCTGGTGGCCGAGTGGAAGACGCTGCCCCGCCTGAGCAAGAGCGACGACGAGGAGTTGTGGCAGCGCCTGGCGGGTGCCCGGGCGACCCACGCGCGCCGCCGCCGGGAGCATTACGCCGACCTGGAGGAGGTCCACCAGACCGCCCGCCAGGCCAAGGAGGCCATCATCCAGCAGGCCGAGGCCCTGGCCGACTCGACCGACTGGGGGCCGACGGCGACCCAGTTCCGCCAACTGATGGACCGCTGGCGGACGGTCGGCTCGGCCGGCCGGGCGGCGGACGATGAGCTGTGGGGCCGCTTCCGGGGGCTGCAGGACAATTTCTTCAACCGTCGCAGCGCCGTTTTCACGGCCCAGGAGAGCGAGTTCCAGACCAACCTGGAGGCCAAAGTGGCCCTGCTGGGCGAGGCCGAGAAGACCATCCTGCCGATCACCGACCCGGCCGCCGCCCGCAACGCCTACCGCGAGCTGCTGGGACAGTTCAACCAGCTCGGCAAGGTGCCTCGGGAACAGATCCGGGCGGTCGACGGCCGGCTGCGCGCCCTGGAGGCGGCGGTGGGCGAGGCCGAGCGGCGCGAGTGGGCCCGGACGGACCCCCAGACCCGGGTCAAGGCCGAGGGCACGGTCAACCTGTTCACGGACAAGCTGGACCGGCTGCGGGGCGACCTGGAGCGGGCCCGGGCCAAGGGCGACGCCAAGAAGGCCCAGTCCCTGGAAGCCCAACTAGCCTCCCTGCAAGCCTTGTTGGACCAGGCCACGGCCACCTTGGACGAGATCAGCGCCTGAGGGTCAGCCCAGCGGTGCCTGAGTGAGTCGAGTTCAGCGCCTGGGCCGGGGGTCAGACCCCGACCCGCTCCACGCTGGTGACATCGCGGACCTGGCGCAGACGGTTCAGGATGTGGTCCAAGAAACCGGGCTCGGGGATCTCGAAGGTGATGCTGGCCCGGGCGGTGTGGTCGCCGGTCGCCAGATGGGCGCTCAGGATAGACACCTTGGCCTCGGCCATGACACGGCTGACATCGGCCAGCAGGCCGGAGCGGTCGAGGCCGTCCAGACGGATCGTGACCAGGAAACTGGCTTGCACCCGGTCGCTCCACGCCACCGGCACCAGCCGTTCGGGCGAGCGCTCCAAATTGGTCACGTTGCCGCAGTCGCGGCGGTGGACGGAGATGCCCTGGCCGTGGGTGACGAAACCGATAATGTCGTCGCCGGGCATCGGCTTGCAACACTTGGCCAGCTTGACCCAGGTGCTGAGGTCACCGCCGGTCACCTCGATGCCGGGGTTGGTCGGCCGGGCCCGAGTGGTCGGGGCCTCGGGCGGCAGCCGGTCCTCGAAAGACTCGTCGGCGGCCGCCTCGGCCCCGCCGTCGGCCGTGATCAGCCGTTCCACCACGCTCTGGGCCGACACCCGGTTCTCGCCCACGGCGGCGTAGAGGGAGGCCACGTCGGCCAGGTGCAGGTCCTCGGCCACGGCCGTCAGATAGGGCAGGGTCAACAAGCGGTTGAGCGCCAACCCGGCCCGGCGCAACTCACGGGCCAAGACTTCTTTGCCCTGCTCGATGGCCTCGTCGCGGCGCTCGGACTTGAAGTACTGACGGATCTTCTGCCGCGCCCGAGGCGATTTGACGAACTCCAGCCAGTCCCGGGAGGGGCCGGCGTCGGGGGCCTTGGAGGTCAGGATCTCGACCACGTCGCCATCGCGCAGGACCGTCTCCAGCCGGACCAGCTTCTGGTTGACGCGCGCCCCGATACAGCGGTGGCCGACCTCGGTGTGGACGGCGTAGGCGAAGTCGATCGGAGTGGCGCCCTGGGGGAGGAAGAAGAGGTCCGACTTGGGGGTGAAGGCCATGACCTCCTTGGAGCCCAGGTCGAACATCAAGGAGTCGAGGAAGACCTTGGGGTCGGCCTCCTCCGTGCCCCACTGGGCCACCCGTTTGATCCAAGCCAGGTCCAAGGGGTCGAGGCGGCCCTGGCGGCGGATGCCCCGGCGGTTGGCGGCGTCCGGGTCGGACTTGTACTTCCAGTGGGCGGCGACGCCGTACTCGGCGTTGCGGTGCATCTCTAAGGTCCGGATTTGGAACTCGACCGACTTGCCCTGGGGGCCGACCACGGTGGTGTGGATCGACTCGTAGGTCGAGAACTTGGGGTTGGCGATGTAGTCCTTGATCCGGCCCGGCAGCGGCACCCAGGTCTCGTGGATGACGCCCATGGCGACGTAGCAGTCGTCTTTGCTCGGGACTAGGACGCGCAGCCCCAACAAGTCGAAGATGTCGTCGAAATCGCGCCCCCTCACGACCATCTTCTGCCAGATCGAGTAGTAGTGCTTGGGCCGGCCGTAGACCGTGGCCTCGACCGAGCGGGCGCGGAAGGCGTCGGTGATCTTGGCGATGACCTCGCGCAGGACGGCCTCGCGGGCGGGCTGCTTGGCCGCCACCTGCTGGACCAACTGGTCGTAGATCTTGGGGTGGAGGGTGGAGAAGGCCAGGTCCTCCAACTCCCATTTGATGGTGTTCATGCCCAGCCGGTGGGCCAGGGGGGCGTAGATCTCCAGGGTCTGCTGGGCGATCCGGTTCTGTTTGTCGGGGCGGAGGACGCCGATGGTGCGCATATTGTGCAGCCGGTCGGCCAGCTTGATGACGACGATGCGGACGTCTTGGACCATCGAGATGATCAGCTTGCGCACCGTCTCGGCCTTGGCCGTGTCGCCGTGGGTCTCGGAGGGCAGCTTGGTGACGCCGTCGACCAGTCGGGCGACCTCGGGGCCGAAGTCTTGGCGACACTGCTCCAGGGTGTAGACGGTGTCCTCGACCACGTCGTGCAGCAGGGCGGCCGCCAAGGTGGTCTGGGTCATGCCCAGGCCGGCGCAGATGGTGGCCACGGCCAACGGGTGGGTGATGTAGGCCTCGCCCGACTTGCGGGTCTGGCCCTGGTGGTATTGGGCGGCGGTCTGATAGGCCCGTTGGAGGTAGTCGAAGTCGGTGTCGGGGTGGTTCTGGCGCACGGCCGTGAACAGGGGCTCCAGAATGGCGTCGTAGTCGGCCGTCGGCTTGGGGGCGGCGCGGGCGATGATCCACTGCAGCGGGTTGAGCTTGGCGGCGGCCGGGGCCGGGGGCGGCGGCTCGGGGGCGGCTTTGGCCTTGGACTTGGCCTTGTCCCGGCTGCGACTGCGGGCTGGACGGGCGGCCGTCGGCGGCTCGGCGGCGAGTTGGTCCTCGGCCGCCTCCGGCAACAGCGGCGTGACGGCTGACACGGCCGCCTCGGCCGACGACTCGACGGCGGGCGGGACCTCGGACGCCTCCGGCAGGAGAGGCGTGACGGCTGACACGGCCGCCTCGGCCGAGTCGGCGGCGGTTGGGGCGACGGGCGGGACCAAGGTGGCGTCGGGCTCCACCGACGCGGCGGCGGACTCACCCGGGGCGGCCGGAGCCGATGCGGCCGGAGCGGACGCGGCTGGGGATGGCGTCACCGGCTCGGCGGCGGGCTCCAGCGGAGCGGACGGGTTGGGGGCGGCGTTGGGGGCGGCGGCGTCGACGGTGTCGACAACATCTGACGCAGTGGCAGGGGGAACGGCGGTTTGGACAAGGCCGGCCGTCATAGACACCCCCTAACGCTTCGACCGCTGGGGCGAAGATTACCCCGGCGTCCCAGGGTTGGGGAAACCGGCGGGCCGGCCCTAGCGCCGGGGCACGCCCCAGAGATCCAAGATTCGCACCAAGCTGAGTTTGTGGTTGATGGTCTCCGCGCCCAACAGCGCGACCCCGAGCTTGGAGTCGGCCGTGAAACGCACCACCACCTCGCTGACCGTCTGGTCGACGGACAGCCCGGTCACCGGCTTGGCCAGGGTGTAAGACTCGATATCGGCCAGTGCCACCGGCCGGCCCTGGCGCCATAACTGGCCCGAGACTAGCTCCAACTGGTCTCCCTTGCCCAGGCCACCGCCGAACTTCAGGCTCAGCCGGGACAGCGAGGCGGGGAAGTCGGCCCCCAGCCAGAAGTCGCTGTGGGCCTGCTGCAGCACCTGCGAGAGCTGGTTGTAATCGTCCTGATCGGCGAATAGGCGGGGGTAGATACGGTCGAACTTACGGCCCTGATCGGGATCGGCCAACACCAGTTGGCGGGTGGAGCGCCACTTCAAGTCGCGCACATACGGGGTCGAGGCGAAGGGGAAGACCAGGGGGCCGCCGACTGGGCGCCCGGCCTCCAGTCGGTCCCGGTAAACCTCGATCCGGCCGTTGATCTGCTTCCCCCGGGCGTTCAACTCGCGCCCGAAACCGATCAGGGCGACCACCCCCATAGCCGTCAGAACGATCCAGCCGATGCGGTCGTAGGCGCTCAAGGCCTCGGCCAGCGGGTCGGGCGGGGCGACGATCTGCCACAAAATGTCATGCAACGGCCCGATAAATCGCGGCGCCAGGCCCAGGCCGAGAAAGATCAAGCCGACGGCCAGGGAGCCGATTTTGGCGGAGGTTTTGAGATGGGCTTCGAAGCTGGCCAGCGGCGTCGAGGCGGAGAAAGCGGCGTCAGTCACGGAGCGGAAGTGTAACCGGCTGTTCAACCCGGATCGACCCGTCCACCGTCACCGAAGGGGAAAGTCCGAAGGCGTCGGCCCCGGACTGGCGTCCGCTGGGGCCGCTACTTCTTCTTGCGCTGGGCGCGGGACTGGTGAGTGCGGCGTTGGGCGGCGTTGGCGGCCGGAGACGAGGTGGCCTGGGCGGCCGGGGAGGCCTGGTTCGAGGAAGTCTGGTCCGAGGAGGCCTGGTCCGGGAGCGTCAGGCTGATCGTCTCGACGGTCACGGCGGCCGGGACCAGCTTGGCCTTGGCCCGGCGGCGGCGGACGCGATCGTCGTGCTCCTTGACCTTGGGGTCGAGGTCGGTCAGCTGGGACAGCAGCGGCGTGGCGATGAAGATCGAGGAGTAGGCCCCGACCAACATGCCGACGAACAGGGCCAGGCCGATGTCCTCCAAGGGCCCCGAGCCCAGAACTAAGGCGCCGGCGAAGAGCAGGGCGGCCACCGGCAGGACGCCGATGACGGTGGTGTTGATGGAGCGCATCAAGACCTGGTTGTCGGCCAGGTTGGCCGCCTCGGCGTGGGTCAGACGGGAGTCCTCGAGCTCGGCCCAGTTCTCCCGCACCTTGTCGAACACCACCACCGTGTCGTAGAGCGAGTAGCCCAAGATCGTCAACACACCGGTCAGCGTCGCCGGGGTGACGGAGAAGCCGACCAAGGCGTAGACGCCGACCGTCACCACCAGGTCGTGCAGCAGGCAGACGATGGCGGACAGGGCCATCTTCCAATGGCGGAAGTACAAGCCGATGAGGGCGAAGACCAAGACCACGAAGACCACCAAGGCGATGATCGCCTTCTGGGTCACCTGTTTGCCCCAGGAGGCGCCGATCTGGTCGTAGGCCACATCCTCGGCCTCCACGCCGGCGGCCCGGCCGATGGCGGCGCGGATGGCGACCTGCTCGTCGACGTTGAGCGACCGGGTCTCGACCGACACCTGGCCGGAGCCGATGGTCGTGACCGTGGGGTCCAGGTCGGACACGCCGGAGTCCTCGACGGCGGCCCGGAAGTCGGCCACCGTCTGATCCGTCACCGGGACGGAGACCTGGAAACGGGAGCCGCCGGAGAACTCGATGCCGAGGTCCAGGCCACGCCAGGCCAGCCCCACCAGACAGAGCACCAACATGGTGACCGACAGGGCGTACCAGATCTTGCGCCGGCCGACGAAGTCATAGGACACCTGGCCGGTCCACAGCTTATGGGCCAGACCGCCCCCCGGCCTCTTCGGCTGGGACTGGGGTTGTGGTTGGGGCTCGGCCACGACATCGGGCGTGGTCGCCGGGTCAAGCGTCGGTTCCATCTCAGGCCCCCTTAGTGGCGGCGGCCAGGCGGCGCCCGGGTCGGGGCCGTCGGGCCGGGTTGACGCCGAGGTGTTCGGCCTCCAGCCCCGAGCCGGGCTTGCCCTGGCCGAAGAACTCGGTCTTGACCAGCAATGAGACCAGCGGCTTGGTGCAGAAGAAGATGATGGCCAAGTCGATGGCGGTGGTCAGGCCCAGGGCGAAGGCGAAGCCCTGGACGGCGCCGATGGACAGGATGTACAAGATGACGGCCGACAGCAAGGAGACGCAGTCCGCCACCACGATGGTGCGCCGGGCCTTGAGCCAGCCGGTCTCGACGGCGTTGCGCAGGCTGCGACCCTCGCGGGCCTCGTCGCGCACCCGTTCGAAGAAGATGACGAAGGAGTCGCCGGTGATGCCGATGGCGACGATGATGCCGGCCAGGCCGGGCAAGGAGAGGGCGAAGCCGATCGACTCGCCCAGCAAAACGATCAGCAGGTAGGCGGCGACGCCGGCCACGGCCAGGGAGGACACCACCGCCACGCCCAGGCCGCGATAGTAGATGAAGCAGTACACCAGCACCAGCAGCAGACCGATGCCGCCGGCGATCAGTCCGGCACCCAACTGGTCGGCGCCGAGCGAGGCCGAGACGTTGGAGACATTGCCCAGTTCGAAGGACAAGGGCAGGGCGCCGTAGTTCAAGACGGTGGACAAGGCGCTGGCCGAGGCCTGGGTCATATTGCCGCCGCTGATCGAGGCCGAGCCGCCCATGATGGGCTCATTGGTGGTGGGGGCGGACATCACCAGACCGTCGAGGACGATGGCGAAGCGGTTGAGGTCGCCGGTCTGGGAGGCCAAGGTGGTGGTGGCTTGGCCGAATAGGTCGGCCCCCAGGGAGTCGAAGCTGAGGCTGACCTGATAGGCCAACTGGCCCTGGGGGATGCCGTAGGAGGAAGTGTCCACCCGCTCGCCCTCGATGATCGTCGGACCCAAGAGATATTTCTCCTGGTAGCCGGCGGCGCGCATGGCGTCGGACAGCTCGTCGTCCCCCAGGCAGGTCAACAGGGGCTGGTCCCAGACGTCGGCGTAGTCGTCGCCGCACTGGTACTCGGAGAAAGCCGCCGTGTCCTGGTCGGAGGGCTGCCAGGCCATCAGCTCTTGGAACAGGGCCTGTCGGGCGGTCTCGTCTTGGGGCAGGGCGCGGGACAAACGGAGTTTGAAGGAGCCGTCGGCCGCGCCAGGGGCGGTCCAGGCGAAGGTCAGGGCGCCGGAGTCGTCGGCTGTGGCCGTCACCGGATCGGACCAGGCCGAGTCGTCGTCGTCCCGGGCCGCCGTCCAGGTCACCTGGTCGCCACCTTGGTAACCGGAGGCGGAGAAACTAAAAATGTTGCCGCTCTGGGTGATGGCGTCCAAGCTGGTGACCGTGCTGGGGGCGTAGCCGATGGTGACCTGGCCGGAGGCGGCCGTGAACTCGAACACCCCCTCGGCTGAGGACTCGTCCGGCGTCTGGGGGAAGGTGGTGGCGATGGTCGGATCGTCGGTCGCGGCGTAGACCGTCTCGGAGCTGTAAACCCGGCGGAACTGGAGCTGGGCGGTGGTGCCGACCATGTCGACCAGTTCGTTGGACTGGACATTGGGCACGGCCACAACAATCTGGTTGTCGCCCGAGGTGGTGACGGAGGACTCGCCCACGCCGAGCGAGTTGACCCGCTGCTCGATGATGGAGCGGGCCTGCTCCAGACTGTCGGCGTTGATCGAGCCGGAGCCGGTGACGGTTTGGGCGGTCAAGGTGATGGTGGTGCCGCCGGACAGGTCGAGACCCAGCTTCGGCGTGTAGGTGCCGGTCAAGAACATACCGATGGCGAGCAGGGCCAAAACGGCGAAGAAGCCGATCAGAGAGACGGCCGGGTGACGGCGAACGGGTTTCGGTGTGGCCACAGTCGGGATCGGTCCTCGGGGGTTCAGCGCTTAGTCTCAGGCCGGTCGGCCCGGTCGGGGTCGCCGTCGGCCTTGCCGGACTGGTCCGAGGGGGCGTCCTGGGAGAGGGCGTCGGCCTCGGTCTCAGCGGCCTGAGACGGCTGGTCGGCGGCATCGCTCAGCAGGGAGTCGATCTCGGCGTCGATGTCGACCGGCGAGCCGTCCGCCTGGGTGGCGTCGGCCTCGTCCTCGACCGCCGGGTCGGCGTACTCGAACTCCTCCTCGTCGGCCGTCGCCACCTTGGTGATGGCCCGCCGCAGGACGGTCAGGTCGACCCCGGGGGAGATCTCGATGATGGCCTGGCGGTCGCCCAGGTGGCGGATGGTGCCGAAGACGCCGGAGGTCAGCATGACCCGGGCCCCGGGGGTGAGCGAGTTCATCAGGTCTTGTTGCTTCTGCTGCTGCTTCTTGGCCGGGCGGATCATGAGGAAGTAGAAAATGGCACCGACGGCGGCGACCATCAGGAGCAGCGTGCCGTTCTGGCTCAAGAATTCCGTCATTTGCCCCTCCGAAGGGTCTTGTCGACTGCCGTTTGGGCCAACGGCCTCGCCCAGCTTAGTGGTGTCCCGGGGTTTGGGGTGAATCGCCGCCCCGGGCGCGGCCCGCGACCGGCGGCCGGCGGGCGTGGGGTCGAGACTAGCCCACCGGGTCAACGCCTCGACCAGGCGGCGGGCGAGGGCCGGGGATAAGGGGCCTGGGCGGTCCGGGCCGGTGGAGCCGACCGGGGCGGTCGAACCGGGCGGTCGGACAAGGCTGGAGCAAAACGGCGGCGAGTCAGTCCAACCGGGTCAGTCGAATAGGGCGGCCGGGCCGGCCGGGGACAGGCCGAGGTGGCGGCAGCCGGCGGCGGTGGCCACCCGGCCCCGGGGAGTGCGCATCAGAAAGCCGAGGCGGACCAGGAAGGGCTCGGCCACCTCGGCCACGGTCTCGGTCTCCTCGCCCACGGCGATGGCCAGAGTCGACAGTCCCACCGGGCCGCCGCCGAACTTGCGGCAGACGGCCTCCAAGACCGACCGGTCGAGCCGATCCAGGCCCAGCGGATCGACCTCGAACAGCTCCAGGGCGGCGTCGGCCAGTTCGGGGGTGACCCGGGGGTGGCCGTGGACCTCGGCGTAATCGCGCACCCGGCGCAACAAGCGGTTGGCGATCCGGGGCGTGCCCCGGGAGCGGCCGGCGATGACGGCGGCGGCGGTCGGATCGAGGTCGACGCCCAGGACCTCGGCCGAGCGGGCCAGGATCTGTTCCAGGTCGGCCGGGTCGTAGTAGTCGAGCTGGGCGGTGAAGCCGAAGCGGTCCCGCAGCGGGCCGGGCAGCAGGCCGGCCCGGGTGGTGGCGCCGACCAGGACGAAGGGCGGCAGCTCCAGGGGGATGGCGGTGGCCCCGGGACCCTTGCCCACGATGACATCGACCCGGAAGTCCTCCATCGCCAGGTAGAGCATCTCCTCGGCCGGCCGGGCCAGGCGGTGGATCTCGTCCAGGAAAAGGACCTCGCCCGGGGCCAGCGAGCTGAGGATGGCGGCCAGGTCGCCGGCGTGCTGGATGGCCGGGCCGGAGGACAGGCGCAGCGGCGCCCCCAGCTCGGTGGCGATGATCATGGCCAGCGTGGTCTTGCCCAGCCCCGGCGGGCCGGACAGCAGAACGTGGTCCGGGGAGCCCTGGCGCCGCTTGGCCGCCGCCAAGACCAGGCCGAGCTGGTCGGAGACGCGGGTCTGGCCGGTGAAGTCGGCCAGCCGGGTCGGGCGCAGGCCGGCCTCCAAGGCTTTCTCCTCCGGCTGGGCGAAGGGATCGAGGGGCGAGCGGCGGGGTTCCACGGCTCACCGGGCCAACTGCTTGAGGGCCGCCCGCATATAGGCGGCCACGGACCGGTCGGCCGGACCCGCCTGGCCCATTTGTTCGGCCTGATCGGCCTGGTCGGCGGCGGCGGCCACGGCCCGTTCGGCCTCCTTGGCGGCGTAGCCCAACCCGGTCAGGCCGGCCACCACCTGCCCCCGGCGGCGCTCCTCATCCGAACGCCGGGCGGCCCCGTCGTCGTCCACTTGGTCCACGGCCGGGGCGGCCAGGGCGGCCACCTTGTCCCGCAGCTCCACCACCAGACGCTCCGCCACCTTCTTGCCCACCCCGGGGATCTTGACCAGGGCGGCCAAATCGGACGCGGCCACGGCCCGGGCCAGGGCGGGGGCGTCCATGACCGCCAGGATCGACAGGGCCAGCTTGGGGCCGACGCCGGCGGCGGTCTGGACCAGTAGAAAGGCCTCCCGGTCGTCCGGGCGGGCGAAGCCGTACAGGGTCAGATCGTCTTGGCGCACGGCCAGATGGGTCAACAAGGTGGCCCGCTCCCCCAGCCGCAGGCTGGCGGCGGTGGTCGGCGGGCACAACAGCTTGAAGCCGACGCCGCCGACGTCGAGCACGGCGGCGGTCGGGCCGAGGGCGGTGACCACACCGGTCAGGGAGGCGATCACGAGGCCCGCCGGACCAAGACGGGACCGGCCCAGGCCGGCGGCGCGGCCGTGGTCGTCGGAGCCGTGGCCGCTCGGGCCGGAGCCGCTTGGGCGCGGGCGGCGGATGACATTCGGGCGGCGGCCGGGGTGGCTTGGGCGCGGGCGGCCTGAGTCGCTTGGGCGCGAGCGGCGGATGACGTCCGGGCGGCGGCCGGAGTGGCTTGGGCGCGGGCGGCGGCCTCGGCCCAGCGTTGGCCGGCGGCGCCGCGCCAGGCGTGGCAGATGGCCAGGGCCACGGCGTCGGCGGCGTCGGCCGGCTTCGGGGCCTGGTCCAACCCCAGGATGCGGCTGACCATGTAGCCGACCTGGGCCTTGTCGGCCCGTCCCGAGCCGGTGATGGCGGCCTTGACCTCGGACGGCGTGTGACAGGCCACGGGCAGGCCATGGCGGGCCGCCACCAGCAGGGCCACCCCGGCGGCCTGGGCCGTGCCCACGACGGTCATCAGGTTGTGCTGGGCGAAGACCTGCTCGACGGCCACGGCGTCGGGGGCGATGCGGGCGATCCAGTCCTCCAGCTCGGCCTCCAGTCTAAGCAGGCGGCGAGCGGTGTCGAGGCCGGCGGGGGTGCGGATGACGCCGGCGTCCACGAACTCGGCCCGGCCCGGCCGGCCGGCCACGACCCCCAGCCCGCAGCGGGTCAGACCGGGATCGACCCCCAAGACGAGCATGCGGCCTCCTCAGTCCGATCAGTCCGACTCTGGTCGGCCTTGTCAGCTTTAGAACAATGTCAGCTTTAGAACAATCGTTCGACAGCCTAGCGCCGGCCGACGGCCGGGCGGGGCCGCCACGCCGGGGCGGGGCCGCCGCTCAGTCCTCCTGCTCCAACAGTTCCTGGATCTCTGGCGCCAGGTCCTCGTTGGAGTAGACATTTTGGACGTCGTCGATGTCGTCCAAAGCGTCGAGGATGCGGTAGAGCTTGCGCGCCGTCTCCAGGTCCGTCAGCGGCGAGGTGAAGCTGGGGACGAATTGGATCTCGGCCGAGTCGTAGTCGAGGCCGGCCGCCTGGACCGCCTGGCGGACCTCGACCAGCGAGTTGGGCTGGCAGACGATGGCGTAGTAGTCGCCCTCGTCGTCGATCGACTCGGGGTCGGCCTCGAGCGTGGCCTCTATCAGCTCCAACTCGGTCACACCGGGGGCCTTGGCCACTTGGATGACGCCCTTGCGGGTGAACAGGCGCTGGACCGAGCCGACGTCGGCCATGGTGCCGCCGGCCCGGGTGACGGCGATGCGGACCTCGGAGGCGGAGCGGTTGCGGTTGTCGGTCAGGCACTCGATCAAAACGGCCACCCCGCCCGGGCCGTAGGCCTCGTAGGTGATGGCCAGCCAGTCGGCCCCGCCGGCCTCGGCCCCGGAGCCGCGTTTGACCGCCCGGTCGATGTTGTCGGCCGGGACCGAGTTCTTCTTGGCCTTCTGAATGGCGTCGAACAAGGTCGGATTGCCCATCGGGTCGCCGCCGCCGGTCCGGGCCGCCACCTCGATGTTCTTGATCAACTTGGCGAACAACTTGCCCCGCTTGGCGTCGATGGCCGCCTTCTTGTGCTTCGTCGTCGCCCACTTGGAGTGGCCGCTCATACGGGCTCCTCTCTTCCGGCATCCACCGGCACCGCGAACTCGGGGGCCACTCTACGGCCCCCGGCCGAGTCGGGGCCAAATACGCCCCCGATCAGGGTTCTCCCGGACTGGCCGGCCGGGTCCGGCGTGGCAAAATCGAACCATGCTCTCCAGCATTGCCAACCAGGCCATCGTCGCCCACCAGGCCGGCGCCGACCGCCGGGCCGACGCCGCCCGGGCCTGAGCCGGCGCCGCCGTGGGATGTCGGATATGTCGGATATGTCGGACCGCCCCTTCTGGGCCGCTCGGGTCGAGACCGCCTTGGATCGTGGCGCCGAGCGGATGTTGCGGCGTTGGGGCTGGCACGACTGTGTCATCGGCTTCACCGGCTACGGCTCGACCAGCCGGCTGAGGGTCTTGGCCCGGATCATCTTGACCTCGCCCTCCCAGACGGTCCCGGGGTCGTTTCGGAGCGAGGCTTGGAACCGGCGGCGGGGCTGGCGCAACCTCTGGGCCACACCCTGCGTCGAGCGGGCGGCCCGGCTGCGCGTTGGCGATGTGACGGTCGAGGTGACGGCCGACCGGGGGGGCTACATCGACGCCCGCGTCGATTGCCGGCTGTCGCCGGGCTGGCACCACGTCGCCATCGACACCGCCTCCGGCCAGACCCACCTGGCCCCCGTCCTGATCCTGGCCGACGACACCACCAGCGGGTTGATCTCCGACGTCGACGACACCATCTTGCAGAGTTTGATTCCCAGACCCCTGCTGGCGGCGCGGAACGCCTTCCTGACCCCGGAGTCGGACCGGCGGGCGGTCCCGGGGATGGCCCGGCTGTACCGCCAGATCCTGTCGCGGCGCCCCGACAGCCCGACCTTCTACCTCTCCACCGGATCGTGGAGCACCTTCCCCTTCCTCACCCGCTTCACCGACCACCATGGCTTCCCGGGCGGGCCGATGCTGCTGTCGGACTGGGGGCCGACCAACACAGGTTGGTTCCCGGTGGGGCGGGCGCACAAGATCAAGGCGCTATCGTCCTTGGCCCACGACTTCCCCCGCGTCCGCTGGATCCTGGTGGGCGACGACGGCCAGCACGACCCCGCCATCTACGCCGGCTTCGCCCAGCGCTTCCCGGACCAGGTCGAGGCCATCGCCATCCGCCAGCTCAACCCGGTCCAGTCGGTGCTGGCCCACGGCCTGCCGGGGGAATTGCTGGGCGACGCCCGGCGGCCCGCCGCCGGCGCCGTGCCCTGGGCGCGGGGCTCGGACGGGGACCAGTTGTGGGCCCAGTTGGAGCCCCGACTGCGACCGGCGGACTGAGCCTAAATCCACCGATCCTCAACCCCGACCCAATCATCCCTCAACCCTCTCGGACCCAACCCGCCCGCGCGTCGGCCCCAAGCCCCGAGGCGCCGTTGACCACAGAGATCAGCCGTGGGCCGAGACTGAAGGGCCGGGGTGGAAGCGGGACTCGCCGGGCGAGGCCGGGGCTCGCCGACGGGCGGCCGGTGGCGACTCGCGCTAACCTGGCCGGCGACCGGGAGACGACTACGGGCGGCCCGGGGATGGGCGGCCCGAACGCCCCGGCGACCGCAGACCAGCCGTGACAAGGAGCAGATGAGCCGATGGCAGCCAAGACGACCGGCCGCGACGAGGACTTCGAGCAGCGGATAGTCGACGTCGAGGTCTCCCAGGAGATCGAGGCCAGCTATCTGGAGTACGCCTACTCCGTGATCTACTCCCGCGCCCTGCCCGACGCCCGGGACGGCCTCAAACCGGTCCAGCGGCGCATCCTCTACTCGATGGACCAGCTGGGCATCCGCCCGGACAAGCCCCACGTCAAGTGCGCCCGGGTGGTGGGCCAGGTCATGGGCGTGCTCCACCCCCACGGCGACTCGGCCATCTACGACGCCCTGGTGCGGATGGCCCAGCCCTGGTCGCTGCGCCTGCCCCTGGTCGACGGCCACGGCAACTTCGGCTCGCTCGACGCCTCGCCGGCGGCGATGCGTTACACCGAGTGCCGGATGGGGCCGGCGGCGGCCGCCATGACGGCCGACCTGGACTGCGAGGTGGTCGACTTCCGGCCCAACTACGACGGCCGCGAGTCGGAGCCGGTGGTGCTGCCGGCGGCCTTCCCCAACCTGCTGGTCAACGGGGCCGCCGGCATCGCCGTCGGCATGGCCACCAACATGGCGCCGCACAACCTGATCGAGGTGGTGGCCGGGCTGAAACACCTTCTGGACCACCCGGAGGCCTCGCTGGACGACCTGATGCGCTTCGTGCCCGGCCCCGACCTGCCGGGCGGCGGCAAGATCATCGGCCTGGACGGCGTCCGCCAGGCCTACGCCAGCGGCCGGGGGGCCTTCCGGGTGCGGGCCGCGGCCCGGATCGAGCAGGTCTCGCCGAGGCGCAAGGGCATCGTCGTGACCGAGCTGCCCCACCTGGTCGGCCCGGAGAAGATCATGGAGCAGATCAAACAGCTGCACGACAAGAAAGCCATCCAGGGGGTGGCCGACGTCAAAGACCTGACCGACTTGAGCCACGGGCTGCGCCTGGTGATCGAGATCAAGAACGGCATCAACCCCGAGGCCATGTTGGAGACCCTGTTCGCCAAGACCAAGCTGGAGGACTCCTTCGCCATCAACAACGTCGCCCTGGTCGAGGGCCAGCCCCGCACCCTGGGGCTGGTCGAGCTGATGCGGGTCTATCTGGACCACCGCCTGTCGGTCAGCCTGCGCCGCGCCCAGTTCAAGCTAGCCCGGGCGGCCGAGCGCCTCCACCTGGTGGAGGGGCTGCTGATCGCCATCCTCGACATCGACGACGTCATCGCCATCATCCGCCGCTCGGACGATGTGGCCGAGGCCCGGGAGCGGTTGAAGCAGGCCTTCGACCTGGACGACCCGCAGGCCAACCACATCCTCGACCTGCAGCTGCGCCGTCTGACCCGGCTGTCCAAGTTGGAGCTGGAGAAGGAGCGGGACTCGTTGCAGTCCCAGATAGCCGAATTGTCGGAGATCATCGCCTCGCCCCAGCGGCTGCGCCAGGTCGTGGCCCAGGATCTGGACGAGGTGGCGCGGCGCTTCGGCACACCGCGCCGGACCGTGCTGCTGTCCGGCGCGGGCCAGCCGGAGGCCAAGGCGGCGGCCGCCCAGCCGATCGAGATCCCGGACGGCCCGGCCCTGGTGGCCCTGGGGGCGGCCGGCCTGGTGGCCCGCCTCGACACCGCCGACAGCCCCGGGGCGGGCGGTCCCAGAGCGGCCCACGATGTGGTCTTGTCGGCCGTCCGCAGCACCACCTTGGGCCAACTCGGCGTCTTGACCTCGCTCGGCCGGGTGGTTCGCCTGCAGGCCATCGACCTGCCCTCCATCCCGCCCACCGCCGGGGCCGTCAACCTGCAGGGCGGGGCGCCGCTGTCGGAGCTGGTCGAACTGGCCCCAGGCGAGCGCCCCCTGGGGCTGACCGCCCTGGGGGCCGACGGCCCGGGCTGGGCCTTCGGCACCCGCCGGGGGGTGGTCAAACGCACCGCCGTGGAATTGTTGTCCAAGCCGGCCTGGGAGCTGATCCGCTTGGACGAGGGCGACGAGGTGGTCGGCGCGCTCGAGTTAACAGAAGGGGCGAGCGACTTCGTCTTCATCACCTCGGACGCCCAACTGCTGCGCTTCCCGACAGCGGCGGTCCGCCCCCAGGGGCGCGGCGGCGGCGGCATGGCCGGGATCAAGCTGGCGCCCGGGGCCGAGGTGGTCTTCTTCGGGGCCGTCGACCCGGGCGAGGCGGAGGTGGTGACGGTGGCCGGCTCCTCGGCCGCCCTGCCCGGGACCGACGCCGGCACGGCCAAGGTGACGCCCTGCGACCTCTACCCGGCCAAGGGCCGGGCCACCGGCGGCGTCCGCTGCCACCGCTTCCTCAAGGGCGAGGACCGCCTGCTGCTGGCCTGGGCCGGCTGGGCCCCGGCGGTGGCCACGGCCGCCAGCGGCTCCCCCATCGTCTTGCCCACCCCCGACTCCCGCCGCGACGCCTCCGGGCTACCGGTCCCCCAGCCGATCGCCGCCATCGGCGCCCGCCGGCTGGACTGAGCCCAGCGGCCCTGGCCGCCGGTTTGAGCGGGACCGCGCTACCCTACTTGTAGGGACTGTAGGGATAGGAGAAGCCGATGGCGCAGCCGGTCTTGATCGAGGTGGCCAAAGTGATGCCTAAGGGACAAATCACGTTGCCCAAGGACATCCGCCAGAAGCTCTCGCTGGACACCGGAGACCGGGTGGCGCTGATCTGGGACCAGGACCGGGTGGTGATGATGAACCCGGCCGTGTACGCCATGCGGATGCTGCAACGGGATTTGGAGGGGGCCGCCGCCGAGGCCGGCTTCAACACCGAGGAAGACGTTTCCGACCACATCACTCAAATGCGCCGCCAGGCCCGGCGGGTGTGAGATACCTACTAGACACCAATGTGCTGGTCTCAGGAATGGGAGAGTCCGAGTCCCGGGAATGGGAGAGTTCGAGTCCTGGGAATGGGAGAGTCGGCTAGCCGGCGGTCACCGTCAACGTCGCCCGCTCCCGGCCCAAGTAACGGGCGTAACGGTCGGCCGCCTCGGCCAGCAGGGCCGGATCGGCTAAGCGGCGGGCCGCCCGGTCGAACCAGTTGACCGCGACGGGGACCGGCTTGTCCTGGGGCAGCCGTTTGAGGCCGCCGCGAGCCAAGGGGCGCCAGACGCCGGCGCAGACGCCGTCCACCAGCACCACCGGCTTGAAAATGCCGTTGCCGCCGGGACAGATCAACTGGGCGTGGGCCGGGTCCAGCGTCAGACCGCGGTCGCGGTAGCCCAACAGGTGCTCGTCGAAGGCCGGCAACAGATCCACCCTGGGTGGCGGGGCCGCGGCGGCCGTGTCGTCGGCCAGGGTGGCGGCCATCCAGTAGACGCCGCCGTCGGCCGCCTCGACTTGGACCACACGGTCGCCCGCCAGGGCCAGGCCCTCTCGCACCTCGCGCTTGCCCAGCCCCGACCACCAGGCCAGGTCGTCCACCGTGGCCGGGCCGTGGGAGTCCAGGTAGCGGGCCGCCAACTCGGCCAGCCCCTCATCGCGCCCCAGGTCGCGAGGCCGGGCCACCCACTCGTCGGCCAGGACCAGCAGCGGCTGGCCGTCGGCCACCGGCCCGAACAGCAGCGTGCCGGTCTGGGCCAAGATCCAGATCAGGTGGTACTTCCACTGGCCGGACAGTTCGATCCCCCGGGCGGCCACCTCGTCCAGCAGGGCCTCCCGGTCGAGCGCCCGCCCGCCGGCCAGCAGCGCCACGACCTGTTCCCGCACCCGCTCGATCTGCCCCAGGTCGAGGCCAAGACGTGCCCGCCGCCGCTCGGCCGAGGCTCCCAGGACCTTGGCCGAGGTCAGCCGCTGGAGCCAGCCCACGTCCTCGGCCGGGCTGGCGTGCAAGGTGCCGCGCAGCGGCCACGACCGCACCACCAGCCCGTCTTGATAAGCCCGCTCGACCGCGCCCACGGCCGCGCCGGAACGCAGCCCCAAGGCCCAGCAGGAGGCCGGGAAGTCCTGGGCCTGCATGGCCAGGAAGCGCCGGGCCACGGCCGCCGGGCCGGCGGCCAGCCCGCCGTCCAACAGCGCTGAGCGCAACCGCAGGCGGAGCAGATCACGGTCACCGAGCACTCCCCCAACCTAGTGGTCTGTCGCACCTAAAACGTCGGACTCGCGGTGTCGGACGACGCCGCTGGCGGCGTTGTCGTCACTCGGCGGGCGTCCAGTCCGCCTCCATCCTCCACCTTGCCACCGACACCACCCGACACCGCTCACCACCCAACTTTTAGACGCGACAGACCACTAGCGGCCAGCCGCCCCGGCCCGAGCGCCGCCGGCCCGGGACGAGCGGATCAGATCTATGTGATACCGCAATCAGAATCCGGGAATGGGAGAGTTCAGGCTCCGGGAATGGGAGAGTTCAGCTACCGGGAATGGTAGAGTCCAGCTGTGGAGTACCGTCGGCGTGTCATCGACCAGACCCTTGACGAGGTGATCGGCTCTCTGCCCGCCATCGCCATCGAGGGGGCCAAGGGGGTCGGCAAGACGGCCACCGCGACCCAGCGGGCGGCCGATGTCTTCACCCTCGACCACGAGGGCGTCCGGCAGACGATCACGCTGGCCCCCGAGTTGGTGCTGCAAGGCCGACCCCCGACCTTCATCGATGAGTGGCAGATGGTTCCCGCCGTCTGGAACGAGGTGCGCCACGCGGTCGACGCCGGTGCCCCGGCGGGACGTTTCCTACTGGCCGGATCGGCCACGCCGAGCCCCGGCGCCCGCCTCCACTCGGGAGCGGGACGCATCGTCCGGCTGGTCATGCGACCGATGACACTGCCGGAGCGGGGCCTGACGACCCCGACCGTGTCGCTGGCCGCCCTGCTGGCCGGCGGCGGTCCCGACATCGCCGGCCGCGCCGAGTTGACCACGGTGGACTACGTCCGGGAAATCATCGCCTCGGGCTTCCCGGGCATCAGGGCGGCGGACGCGACGGCGCGGCCGTACCTGCTCGACAGTTACGTCGCCCGCCTGGTCGACCACGACATCGCCGAGGCCGGCGGCGCCGTCCGCCGACCCCAATCCCTGTTGAACTGGTTACGGGCCTACGCGGCGGCCACCGCCACCACCGCCTCGTACACCTCCCTGCTCGACGCGGCCACCCCGGGAGACGAGGCCAAGCCGGCCAAGCAGACGGCCACGGTCTGGCGCGACTTGCTCCAGCGTCTCTGGGTGCTCGATCCACTGCCGGCCTGGCTGCCCACCGCCTCTCACCTCAAACGGCTCGGCCTGGCCCCCAAACACCACCTGGTCGACCCGGCGCTGGCGGCCCATCTGGTCGGCGCCACAGCCGATTCCCTGATACGCGGCCAGGGGCCGGCCCGCCCCGGTGACTCGACCTTTCTCGGCGCCTTGTTCGAGTCGCTGGCGGCCCAAACCGTGCGCGTGCTGGCCGAGGCCAACCGGGCCCAGGTCTTCCACCTGCGCACCCAGGGCGGCGAGCACGAGATCGATCTCATCGTCCGCCGCCCCGACGGCCAGGTGGTCGTGATCGAGGTCAAACTGTCCAGCGCCGTCCGACCGGCGGATGTCGCCCACTTGAACTGGCTGGCCCGCCAATCGCCACACGCCGTCATCGACCGGGTGGTCCTCAACACCGAGCAACGGGCCTACCGCCGACCCGACGGCATCGCCGTCGTGCCTCTGGGCCTGCTGGGCCTGTGACGCAGGCCCAACGACCAATCAACAACATTCACAGTTTTCAAGCAACAGAACACACGATTAGCGACCAGCCTCGCACACACCCCTCGAAGCCTCCGTCCGACCCCCGCCCGAGGCCGCCGCCCCACCGGCCGGCCAGGCGATCAGATCTATGTAATACCGCAATCAGAATACGGGATTACATAGAAACCAACTCCTGTTCCCACGGTGTCAGGGCCTCGTCAAGTCAGTCGCGCCAGTAGGGCGGCCATCTGTGCGGGCGGCTCCGCCATGCCCCGGCCCACCCAGGCCGCGATCAGGTGGACGACACCCTGCTCGAAGAAGGCGCGGACGTAGTCCAACTGGCGGTCGTCGAGATCCGGGTACCGCTCCCGGCAGGCCCGCTCCAGCCGGGAGCGCTTGAAGGCGAAGAAACGCTCCACCAGCCTCGAGCCGGGCTGGAGCACGAGCTGGGCGGCGTCGGGATCGGCCGCCAACTCCCGCAGCACGACCAGCCCGAAGGTGTGGTCGTCCACGGCCTCCGCGCCGCGCAGCGGAGCGGTGAAGCGGTCGAACAACTCGTCCTCGACCTCCTCCAACAGTTCGGCCGGGCTGGCGTAGTGCAGATAGAACGTGCCCCGGCTGAGGTCGGCCCCACGGCACAACTCGGCCACTGTGACAGCCGTGATCGGCTTGTTCCGCAAGGTCTCGATCAGCGCCTGACGCAACGCCAGGCGCGTGTAACGGGTCTTACGACTTTCCCGCACACGTCCTCCTAAGCCCAGATCCACCGATTCTCTACTACCGACCGGCCCCATCCGGGCGCGCTGACGGCACCGCCGACGCTCAACGGACGTCCAGTCCGCCTTCACGCCGACGACACCGCCCACCCGCCTGACGCCGCTCGCCACGGAGACCATCGGTGGCTCAGGGCTGAACACTTCCCGGCGCGGCTGTCCGTTTCCGTCCACCGGCCACCCGTTATGGTCATGGCGCCTCTCGCCGGCCCAGATTAACATCATGTCAAGTATTAGACACCTGTCTATTTCCACCGACTCCCAAGGAGGCCCGTCCGATATGCGGCTCCGCGCCCACAACGGCTTCTGGCAGCTGACTGGCCTGCCGCGCGTCTTCCCGATCAGCGTCTACCTGGTGGACGACGACGGTCTGACGCTGATCGACACCGGTCTGCCGGCGATGGCGCCGGGCGTTCTGGCCGCCGCCAGACGCTTGGGCCGACCGATCCGGCGCATCGTCTTGACCCATGCCCACCGCGATCACGCCGGCGCGCTCGACCGGCTGGCCGCCGCCCTGCCCCGGGCTGAGGTGGCCTGCTCGGCCCGCGAGGCGGCCGTCCTGGGCGGCGACTTGGCCATCCGCCCGGGCGAGCGGGCCAACGCGACCGGTCGGCTGCCGGGCCGCTTCGCCCCGGCGACGACTCGGCCGACCCGCCTGGTCGGCGACGGCGACCAACTCGGACCCCTGACCGTCGTGGCCACCCCGGGGCACACGCCAGGCCATCTGTCGTATTTCCACCAGCCGTCCGGCGCGCTGTTCGCGGGCGACGCCCTGCAGACTCGCGGCGGGCTGGCGGTGGCCGGGGACCGCCGGCCGCTGTTCCCCTTCGTGGCGGCGGCGACCTGGGACCGGGCAGTGGCGGTCGCCAGCGCCCGGAAGATCGCCGGGCTGCCCATCCGCCACTTGGCCACCGCCCACGGCGAGGTTCTGACCGACCCCGCCGCCCGATTGCGGGCCGCCATCGCGCGGGCCGCCAGCCAGACGGCCGCCGATGTCTGAGGTGGAACAAAGACCCGGCCACGGCCGGGCGGAGGGTCGCGAAGACGTGTTCCCCGCCCCAGGGGCGGCCGACTGGTCGCGGGCGGCCGATTCCGTCCGGCCGGTCGACAGCGGTCCGACAAGGGTGCTCGTGGTCCTCGGGCATCCCGACCAGGAGAGTTTCAACCGCGCCCTCTTCGACGCCTATGTGTCCTCCCTGCCTTTGACCTGCGCGGTCGAGCCGTTGCCCCTCGGCGCCTTGGACTTCGACCCCGTGCTGCGCTTCGGCTACCGCCGACGCATGGCCCCGGACCCCGTGATCGAGCGCAGCCAGCGACTGGTCGCCTGGGCCGACCATCTGACGTTCATCTTCCCCTGCTGGTGGGGCGGCATGCCGGCATTGCTCAAAGGCTGGTTCGACCGCGTGCTGACCCCTGGATTCGCCTACAACGAGGACAATTCCAGCTTGCTCTCACTCGGCTTCGGCTTCCGCCAACACCTGGCCGGCCGCAGCGCCACCATCATCACCACCTACGACGGGCCGCCCTGGTGGTTCAGCCTCATCGGCGTCAGCCCCACCCGCCTGCTGAAACGACAGATCCTGGCCAACTGCGGCATCCGCACCACCCAGACCCTCCAGCTCGGCTGGATCGGCAGTCCCAAGAAGGACTCCCCCGAACGCCGCGCCCGCCTGCTGGCCCGCGTGTCCCAGGCGGCGGCCGCCCTGGACGCCGGGAGGCCTCGCGCCGGCCGGCCCGGCCGACCGCCGGCCAAGGTTTGATTCGTCAATTCCCAGGATCTGACGCCGTGAACCGGACACGCCGCCACATCCTTGCCCTAAGCCAGAATCGGCGCGGTTTGACCACACGGCCAGAGATGGGAGCCCGTTCCCGTCGAACAGCGGACGCTCTCCGCCCAGTCACACCGAACGAGGCGTTCATCGGCCACAACAGCTGGTCCGGCCCGAGAACTACCTTGTCGCACATGTGCGACAGACGTCGTAAGCTAATGACATGACTGAGCGATTGATCGGGATCAGAGAACTCCAACGCGAGGCCTCGCGCGTCGTGCGGTCGGTCGAGGAGGACGGCGCCGCTTACCGCGTGACGGTCCAAGGCCGACCCACCCGGGCGGTGTTGGGCGCCGCCCAGCCGCCCCCGCCCGGCGCCAGCCCGGCGCGGGTCCGCGCGTCGGACCTGTACCAGGGCATCACGGCGGAGACGGCGACCTTCTGGACGGCTGAGATCGACGCCGCCCGCGCGGCCGAGGGACGACCCGGAGATCGGTCCTGATGCGCGTCCTGCTCGACACCAACTTGCTCATCTGGGACCCCCGCCTCGACTGGCTGCCCCCCGGAGAACATGTGTTGGTGACGGCGGCGCTGTGCTACGCCGAACTGCAAGAGGGCGAGTTCTCCGCCCACGCGGCCGTGCGGGCGCGCGCCCCGATCCAGTACGCGCGCGCGGTCGAGACCTTCGGACCAGGTCTGCCCTTCGACCACCGGGCGGCGGTCCTGTACCGCGCGGTCTGCCGGTCCGCGCGCGACGCGGGCCGGTCGGTCGGGCGAGCCCGCCGGGTCGACTTGATGGTCGCAGCGGTGGCGCTGGCGCACGATTGCGCCCTGGCCACCCGCAACCGAGACGACTTCGCCGGACTGGAGGACATCCTCCCCGTCATCGCCTTGTGACCATGAGACTGAGGGCTTATTCACGGCCAATCCGAGACCCTGGCCGAACCCGGCCTGACAATGGGTGTCGCCTGATCGGCCGAGGCTCGCCACCGTGCCGTGAATAAGCCTCACTGAAGGAAATGCCTGTCATCACATCGCGAACCGTCCGAACTGACTCGCGCGACAGTGCCGAATCTCCACGGTCATGGTCCGAGGCAGCCCAGGGGAATCACATGCACACCGTCGTCGCGGGTGTAGGCCATGGAGGTGGCGGTGACGACGGCCAGCGCCCGGGGCGGGCGCGAAACCCGGTCCGCCAGCGCGATCAGCGAATGGGCCGCTTTCTCCACCTCGTGCTCTCCCATTTTGACCTCAATGCCCACCCAATCTCCGGCGCGGTCCTCCAAAACGTAATCGACTTCCAGCCGCCCGTCCATCTCCCGGTAGTGAAACACTTGCGCTCTCGCCGCCGCGGAGTAGACCTTGAGCTCATGGGCGACAAGGCTTTCGAATAAGTATCCGGTGGTGTTCAGATCGTCCAGCAGGCGTGCTGGCCCCAGCCCCAGCAACGACACCGCCAGAGAAACGTCGCCCAAATGCCGTTTGGGCGTGGCCGTCAACCGTTTCGAGGATCGGACGGACGGGTCCCAGGCCGACACCTCGTCCACGACACGCATACGCCGTAAAGCGTCGAGATAGTCCGTGGCAGCATATCGGCTCGGACCGACCGCTTCGGAGTCCAGGTCGTCGTGGGCTCGGCGCAGGATCGTGCTGAGGCTGGCCGGATGGGCGGTGAGTTGCGCGTAGGCCTGGAGGAACCGGCGCACCAGACGCGGATTGCGGGTCACACTCGACACCTCGTCGATGTCATGCTCGATGATCAGATCGAGGTATCCGTCCAAGAACACCTGCGCGGCAGACTGGCTGGCCCCCACCAGATAGGGCCATCCACCGACAATCATATGGTCTAAATAATCTCGGAACCCGACCGGGCAGTTCACAGGCTCGGAGCCGACGCCGGCTAGCAGCCCGGCCACCGAGACCCGTGGAGACGCCGACCGCTTCTCGACCAGGGTCATCGTTCGCATCTCCACCACCGCGAAACGACCGGCGCCGGAGTGTCGCTGGACCGAGTCGTCAGGCGTCGCCGAGCCGGTCAAGATGAATTGTCCCGGACGCCTCCGGTCGTCGACGGCTCGCCGGACGGCGTCCCACACCCGGGGGACCCGTTGCCACTCGTCCAACAGCCTGGGCGTGGCCCCGTCCAGAATGAGTCTGGGGTCGAGTAAGGCTCGGCGCTCAGCGTTGGCATCGCTCTCCAGCAGCACCTCGCTGGCAGCCCACCGACGGGCCGTCTCGGTCTTGCCACAGCCTTTGACCCCTTCGATCAAGACTGCCCCCATGGCGCCCAGCCGGGCGTCCAGAAGGCCGTCCGCGACTCGGGGCAAGTAGTCGGCCGATGGCACGATCCCCCTCCAATCCACAGTATTCACAGTTTCCAACCAACAGAATACACAGTTGGCGACCCACATCACACACATCTGGACCGGGCGGATCACGGCGCGGCGCGCTCCCTGGGATCAAATGACTGGCTCCCAGCCATGGGCCCGTCCCCACGTCAGGACGACCGTCCGGGCGGCCTCCCGCCGGACCCCAGAGCCAAATTCTTCTTGTCTATCGGTCCCTCGACGCGGCCCGGGGCGGTATAATGCCCAGTCATGCTCGACCCGGCCAAGGTGTTGGTCTTCCAGGCGGTGGTGCGCCAGGGGTCGATCTCCGCCGCCGCCCGGACGCTGGGCTGGACTCAGCCGGCCGTATCCCAGCAGATGCGGTCGCTGGAGCGGGCGGCCGGGACGCCGCTGTTGGCCCGCAGCTCCAAGGGGGTGACGCCGACCGAGGCCGGGCGGGTGCTGTTGGGCCACGCCGAGGTCATCATCGGCCATCTGGAGGCCGCCGACGAGGTCTTGCGCCGGTTCGCCAATCTGGAGCGCGGCACCGTCCGACTGACCGCCTTCCCCTCCGCCCTGGCCACCTTGGTGCCGTCGCTGCTGAGTCGGCTGCGGGCCGCGAGCGGCGCCGAGGTCGAGTTGCTGCTGTCCGAGAACGAGCCGCCGGAGGCCTTGGACGCCTTGCGCGGTGGCGTCGCCGACGTGGCGCTGACCTTTGTCCACGACGACCTGACCGAGGTCCAAGCCATCCCGGACGATCTGCGCGGCCTCCCGGTGGGCTCGGACGAGGTGGTCGTGATTCTGCCGGCCGGCGACGCCCGCGGCGGGCAGCCGACGGTGGAACTGGCCCGGCTGGCCGAGGACGATTGGATCGCCGGCTGCGCCCGCTGCCGCAACCATTTGGTGCATCAGGCCCACCAGGCCGGTTTCGACCCCCGCATCCGCCACCAGATCGACGACTACGTCACTACCCAAGCGCTGGTGGCCCAAGGGTTGGCGGTGTCAATGGTGCCGAGCAGCACGCTGACGGCCTACCGCTACCCCGGGATCGTGGCCCTGGCCACGGCCCATCCCATGCGGCGGCATTTCTACGCCCTCCACCGCCCCGGGGCCGAGCGGGTGGCCGCCGTCCGACTGGTGATACGTCTGCTGCGGGAGCTGAGCCAGCGGACATAACCGGATTTTATGGTTGGCCCAAGCAGAAGCCGTCTTCACAGGCCCGCCGCCGCCCATCAGAGTGAGGCCGTGAGAACCATTGGCATCATCGGCGGCATGAGCTACCACTCGACCGTCGAGTATTACACCGGTATCAACAACTTGGTGGCGGAGGCCCTGGGCGGCCACGCCTCAGCCCAGATAATTCTCGACTCGATCAATTTCCAACCGATTCGCGACATGCAGGTGGCCCAGGCTTGGGACGAGGCCGGTCGGACGCTGGCCTGCCACGGCCAACGACTGCAGGCGGCCGGCGCCGACGCCGTCGCCATCGGCACCAACCTGATGCACAAAGTGGCCCCGGCGGTCGAAGCGGCCATCGATGTGCCGCTGCTCCACATCGCCGACGCCGTGGCCGCCCAAGCCACCAAGGCCGGGATCAAGCGGCTCGGCGTCATGGGCACCGGCTGGGTGATGCGGGAGAACTTCTACACCGACCGGCTGGCCCGACACGGCGTGGTCGGCCTGAAAGCCTCGGACCAGGACGCCGACTTGGTCGACGGCATCATCTGGGGCGAGCTGACCCGGGGCATCGTCACCGCAGTGGCCCGGGAACAGCTGGTGGGCGTCATCCAACGGCTGCGCCTGGCCGGGGCCGAGGGCGTCCTGCTGGGCTGCACCGAACTCGACCTGAGCATCGACCAAGCGGTCAGCCCCCTGCCGGTGATCGACTCGACCGCCGCCCACATCGCCCGGCTGGCCGATTTCGTGCTGGAGCGGGACTAGTAAAGCGTCTAATAGAGTCCTCCCGCAGGAGAAGAACTGTACAGGAGAAGAACTATGACTGAGAACCCACCAGCGGTGGTCGCCATCGCCACGACGGCCGCCCCGGCGGCCATCGGGCCGTACTCGCAGGGCGTCGACACCGGCCAACTGGTGTTCTGCTCGGGGCAGTTGCCGATCGATCCCGAGACGGGGGCCATCGACGGCGCCACGGCGGCGGCCCAGGCAGAACGTTCGATCAGCAACCTCCAGGCCGTGCTGCGGGCCGCCGGCCTGTCCTTGGGGCAGGTCGTCAAGACCACCGTCTTCCTGGCCGACATGGCGGACTTCGCGGCCGTCAATGAGGTTTACGCCGCCCGCTTCCCCGGCCCGGTCAAACCGGCCCGCTCGGCCTTCCAAGTGGCGGCCCTGCCCAAGGGCGCCCTGGTCGAGATCGAGGCCATCGCCATCCGCTGACTGCCCTCAACCCCCCTGGGCCGACCGATTCAGCCGGCCCAGGGGGGTTGAGGGCACGACGGACCCGGCCGGACGCCCACAGTCCCCCTGCCAACCGTCGCGAGGCGCCGACCAAGTGACGCCTGCCCGGCCGGACGCCCACAGTCCCGCGACCGGCGAGCGCGGTCGCCCGGAGCGCCATCCGGGCGACCGCCCCGGCCCGGACTCAGCCCAGATCCACCGATTCTCGACTGCCGGGCGACCCCATCGGTGGATCTGGGCTCAACGCGGGCGCGGCCTCAGCGTCGGACCAGGCGGGCGGTGGGGAAGAGATATTCCAACTCGGCCGTGAAACGGTCCAAGAAGTCGCCGTACGGGGCCGTCCCGTAGACGTGCGGGGCGATCCGGAGGACGAGTTTAGACGGCCCCGAGGCGACTCCCCCGCTCCTCCGAGACCGGTTCGCGCCGATGACGCCGACCGTCAGACGGTTGCCCGACAGGCGCACCTCCACGACCAGATCGGGCTCTTTCCCCAGGAACAGGTCGCTGACGCTGAACGTTCTGGCCCGCTGTCCGCCGGACTCGAGGAAGCCCAACTCAATGCGACCGGCGGCCTCGTCCAGCTCGACTATTCTGACGGTCGCGCCCCCCATGGCCGCGACCACGCCATCGACCACCTCCCTGACTTGGGCGAAATTGAAGCTGCCCGTGGCGGCGACGCCATGACCCACTTTACTATTAGTCAAACTTCTATCCATCCTAGACTTCAATGTATTTGCCGGAATGGCTGG
>JAISAO010000036.1 GCA_031266665.1 Propionibacteriaceae bacterium
ACTCATCGCGTGACCGCACCCGGGTCCGGCGCGGAGCCGCCTGACCGACCGCGTTTCGCGATCATTTTCGGTGAGGCACACGCTCAGATTTCGCGATCAACTTGACATGAGGCAAGACGTCCCCCGAGGTGCCGCCGCGCGCGCCCTCTGGGGGCTCCGCGTCTTGGGGCGACTTGGAACCATACTTGTCACCTGAGAGGCTGGCCCCGTATATCGCGACCACTGGAGGGAACAAGAAGCTGGCCCTGCGGCTCTACCAGTGGAACATTGGCTTGTCCGGTGCCACCTACGAGGCTCTGCATATCTTCGAGGTCGTCCTCCGCAACGCCATCGACCGGCGACTCAGGTCATGGAATCTGACTCAGACCCAACGATCCTCCGGTCGGTCCTTCCCGGCCGAATGGACGCTGAACCCCGCCCCCGTGCTCGCGCGCCTCCTCCGGCCAGCCCTCCCGGAAGCGACCGGGCGGGCTGCGCTGGCTACGGCGACGCATCACCGCCAGCCCGGCCATGACGATGTGGTGGCCCAGTTGACCATGGGTGCGTGGCGGTATCTGCTGCCGGATCGAGACCCTGGGCGGCGCTATTTGTGGCGGGCGGCCCTGAGCCAAGCCTTTCCCCGTCTTCAGCGCCCGGTCGAAGCGTTGGTCTCGGATGTCGACGGCCTCTATCGCCTGCGCAACCGGATAGCTCATTTGGAGAGCATCTTGGTGCTCGGCCGGGTCAATCACTATGTGGCGGCCATGCGGCGAGTGCTCAATGAGATCGACCCCGTGGTGGAGTCATGGTTCACCTCTCAGCAGCGGATCTCCGCCGTCATCAAGAGCCGGCCCAGATAAGTGGGTTCCAGCCCACAGTCCACGGAACAGGCCACGTGGTGGCAGGTTCGTGGGAAGCCGTCCCGTGGGTGTCTCAGTGGATGACGCGGCTTAGGCGCCAGGAGCTGAGGGCGGTTAGTAGGACGGCCCAGGCCAGCATGACGGCCACGATCAGGCCGGTGGGGAGGGTGTGGGAGAAGACGTCCAAGGTGACGGCCAGGGAGGTTTTGATGCCGCTGTCGGCCTCCACCAGGCGTTCTGCCGGCACCACCTCCATCAGCTTGGCGATGGCCGGCCCCATGATCGGCTGGCGGATCAGGGCGGCCCCCTGGGCGAAGACCATCAGGCCCAGGACGGTGTTGACGGTCTGGCTGAGGGAGACCGGGGGGACGTAGCAGAAGGCCAGGAAGCCGATGGAGGCGCCCATGACGATGGCGTAGCCGCCGAAGGCGGCCCAACTGGTGATGAAGGTGGCCACCAAGGTGTTGAGGCTGGCGAAGACCAGGGCGGACAAGGCGATGGCGGCGATGGCCTGGAGGATGTCGAGCGGGCCCATGACGACTTGGCCCTGGACCAAGGCCCAGAGCGGCCCCAGCAGCATCAGGCCGGAGGAGATCACAACCGACACCACCCAGGTGGACAAGATGTAGCCGATGGTCAATTGCCAGCGCCGGACCGGGGACACCAGGTAGTCGCTGAAACGGCCGGTCTCACGGTCCAAGACGAAGGTGTTGAGCATTCCCAGGGTCGAGGTGAAGGTGGCCAGCAGGACGGCGCTGGCGAATAGCCAAGAGTCGCACAGGCCCAGGACGACATCCATCGAGGCCGACAAGAAGTCGCTCTTGACCTGGGTCGAGACCATGGTGCGGTAGAAGACGATGAACAAGAAGATGAAGATCAGTGGCGTCAGCAAGGTGAAGAAGACGATCAAGCGGTCGCGCACGAAGGCCCGCAGATTGCGCCGTAGCAAAACCCAGATCAAGCGCATCAGTTCGCCTCCGAACGGCGGTGGGAAGCGGACGGGTCGCCGTGGCGCCAGTCGCGGTGGTTCTTCCGGGGGTCCGACGGGCCGGCGGGCGAACCGTTCCCGCCCGGGATTGTCCGCTGGTCCGCCGCCGGGGCGGCCGTGACCGCCGGGACAGTCGTGACCGCCGGGGTGGTCGCTGCTCGAGTCGTTCTGACCGCCGCCGGGGTCGTCGCTGCCGTCACTGCCGCCGGGGCCGGCGCCCGATGATCGGTCAGGTTGAGGAAGACGTCGTCCATCGAGCCGTGGCGGAACTCGAAGTCGACCACCCAGTCCCACAGCGCCGCCAGGGTTCGCTTGGCCTGGTCGGTTGAGTCGAGGTCGAGGTCCAGCGGCTGATCCGGGTTCCAGCCCGGGACGGGCAGTTGGTCCAACTGGCGCAGCCGCTCTTTCAGTCCCGGGCGCCAGGACAGTCTGAGGTTGAGCTGGGAGCGGCTGTGGCGCTGGCGCAACTCGTCCGGGGGGCCGTGGGCGATGATGCGGCCGTCCTGGATGATCGCCACCTGGTCGGCCCGCTCGGTCTCCTCCATGTAATGGGTGGTCAAGAAGACGGTCATGCCCTGGGTCTGGCGGATGTCGGTGATGGCCTGCCAGACCTGCTCCCGGCTGTGGGGGTCAAGGCCGGCCGTGGGCTCGTCCAGGAACAGCACCTTGGGACTGTGCAGCAGGGCGCGGGCGATGTCGGCCCGCCGCTGCTGACCACCGGACAGCTTGCCGTAGCGGCGGTCGACGAACTCCTCCAGGCCGAGCAGGGCGGTCAACTGCTCCACCCGGTGGTGGAAGGCCGGCCCCACCAGGGAGTGGAACTCGCCCCGCAACTCCAGGTTCTCGCGCACGCTCAGGGCCAGATCCAGCAGAGGCCGCTGGAAGACCACGCCGATGGCGTCACGGATGGACTGGTCGTCGCGGCCCAGTTGGAAGCCGCCGACCGCGATTGAGCCGGCGTCGGGGCGCAGCAGCGTCGTCATGCAGTTGATGGTGGTCGATTTGCCGGCCCCGTTGACCCCCAGGAAGGCGAAGAACTGACCCTCGACCACCGTGAAATCAATCCCTTGGACGGCCTGGACGTCGCGGTACGACTTCCACAGCCCCTTAACGGCGATGGCTTCGGCCATCAGCGGCCCTCAGCGCAGGCCATCGGCGATCATCTCCACGACATCGCCGACGGTCATCTGGGCCATCTGGCGGGGCGGGATCTGGGCGATCCGATCTACCACCAGCTGGGGGTCGACGCCATAGTGGCGTTGGACCCGCTCGGCCACCTGCAAGAACTCGATCGAGTCCAGTCCCAGGTCGGAGAACAGGCGCGTCCGGGCGGTCACCTCCAACTGGTTCACGGCCTCGGGGCCGATGACCGCCACCAGGCTGTGGCGCAAGACCTCGACCACCTCGTCCCGCAGGTCGACGCCGGCCGTCGGTGTCCAGTCGGGGAGGGCGGTCGGCGTGGGCCGGGCGGCCAGGCCGGTGGACGCGGCGGCCCAACCGGACGAGCCCAATCCGGCGGCTCCCAACCCGTCCGAGCCCAACCCGGAGGGGACGAGTCCGGAGGGGCCGAACCCGGAGTTGTCTTGCGTCATGTCAAACCGTCCATCCCAGAATGTAGTCGTCCTCCAGACGACGGGTCGTGACCCAGCTGCCGTCGACTGAAATATCGTCGCCCGCGACGGTTTGGACTGTCAGGCGGCGGGGATTGCCGCGCAGACCCTCGCCGGTCAGCTTGGCGCGGGCCTCCTTGGCCACCCAGAAACGGGTCGCCCACTCGTCTGGGTCGCCCTGGGCCTTAAGCAGGACCTGCTCGGCCGGATTGAAGGCCAGGTCGAGGAAGCCGGAGTCGCGCCGCTCGATCCGCTCCAGGTCGATCCCGACCGGCCGGTCGGCGGCGATGGCGGCGGCCCGGTCCGTCTTGTGGCTGAGCGAGACCTCCAAGTCTGACCCGTCCGGCGGCAGGGGCTGGCCGTCTCGTCCGACCACATACAACTTTCCTCGCTCGTCGTAGCGGGTGGCGATCTCCACCGGGTAGCACATCGGCTGATCCGGGGCCAGGCGGCGGCGGACGGCGTCTTTCAGCGCCACCCGGCCCAAGTTGAAGCTGGAGCGGATGTCCCAGGTCGGCAGGGATTCGGCCCGGTCGGCCTCCTCGCCCGTCAGGTAGCGCAGGGCGACGAAGATGAGGGCCTGCTGCACCGGGTTGCGGTTGACGAAGTAGAACACCCCGGGGGCGACCTCGTCGGCCATGGTGTGGCTCTGCGGCGTCATCACGGCGTCCCAGATCTTGCGGTCGAAGGCCAGGCGCTGGTTGACCCAGCCGCGATAAGTCAGCCACGGTTTGCCGTTGCGCTCATAGATGCCCTCGCCGGTGACGAAGTTGTCCGTCATGCCTCTGATCAACAAACAGGCCTCGAACAAACCGGCTTGGTCGAAGACGTCGTCGTGGAACTTGATCTCCGTCACCCGCACCGGGAAGGAGACCCGGTTGTCGCTGGCATGGAGGTGGACGAACAACCCGACTGCCTGGCCGATCTGGTCCAACAGGGAGCCCTTGCCCGGGGCGCGGCGCACTTGGCCGGCCAGGCCGTGGACGGCGTTGCGGGTCATGGCGACCGAGGAGTGGTAGGCCGGGCGGTGGAAGGCATAGTCGGCGTAGGTCTGCTCCGGGGACAGCAGCGGACCGTGGTCCTGGCCCAGTTGGGCCTCAAGCTGTTCCCGGTAGCCGACGGGCGCCGCGGGGTAGTCGGCGGCGAAAGTGACGTCGAGCATCAGGTGGCCCTCGATGGTCATGGACACCACCAGATCCGACTTCCAAAAGCAACGCACCACACAGTCGAAAGGTTCGTTCAGACTGATGAAGTTCATGGCCGTGATCGGACCCACCTTGACCGGTTTGAGGCCGGGCGGGACCTGGCGGCAGGCCAACTCGATCAACAATTCCAGGCTCAGGGTCAACGGCACCACGGGATAGGTCTCGCGCTGGTGCGCCTGCTCCCAGCCCACCGGCTGGCGCACGATGGAGTGGTCGATGGTGGCGGGGTAGTCCTCGATCCGCAGGCGCAGCGGCACATCGACCCGCCGTCCCCGCCGATGCTCGGCCCGGGCCAGGGCGGCCATGGCGGCCTCCGCCGCCTCCCGGCTGGGGGCCGTCGTCGAGGCGCCCCCGGGGCGGCGGCGCTCGACCATGGCGTCGAGCTGGTCGGTCGGGGTCCAGTTCATACCCTCGGCCCGCTTGGCGTCGGCCCGCCAGTTGGTCATCTTGTCGCCCCGGGCCTCCGACTGGTCGGCGGCCGACCGGCCGGCCCGAGCCTGAGGCACAGCGGTGGCCGGCCGGTCGCCCGGGGCGGCCGGTTTGGTCGGGGCGGTCTCGGCCCCCGGCCGGGCGTCGGTCGGATGGGGGCCAGTCGGAGGGGGACCGCTGGTCAGCAGGCCTTGGTCTTTGAAGCGCTGGACGACCTCGCCCTGGAGGGCGACGGCCTGACGCAGGTTGGCGTCGAGGGCGTTGACGATGGGGCTGGCCACACCCTCCAGCCTCAACTCGGCCAACCCTTGGCCCTGGCTAGTGGCCTCGGGGCGGGTGGGGCCGTAGTGGCGTTGGACCGCCTGGTCGAGGGACTCCAGCCGCTGCAGCAGGGGGGCGCCCTGGGGGATGAAGTGGATGCTCTTGGCCTGGCGGAAGGCGTCGATCATGCCCAGGAACTCGGTGTTGGCGTCGGGGCTGCCCTCGGTGTAGAGGACGGCGTGGACGCGGCGCAACTGGTCGAGCGAGTTGCGGGCCGGCGAGACCGAGGAGACGGCGGCGAAGTCGCGGCCCTTCAAGGTGTCATCCACGAAACCGGCCAAAGGCCCGCCGCCGACCTGGATGAAAACCCTGGCCTTGGCCTCCTGGTACAGCTTCTCGACCAACTGGCGGAACAAGACCGGCTGGGCCAGTTCGGCCGCGAACTGGCGGGCCGTGGCCTCGTCGTCGCCAGTCCGCTCGGCCGCGATCCGGTCCAGTGTGACGGCCGACCACAGTGGGTGCGAGCCGGGATGGACCGGCACGTCCTTCATCGCCAGGATGGGCACGTCGATGACCGGCTCGATGTAAGGGGTGTGCAGGGCCGAGGCGAAGGGCAGCACCTGGTAGAAGGCCCGGGCCTCGTCCAGCAGGGTTCTGACCTGGGGCAGGGACTGGGTCAGGACCGAGATGACGATCTGGTTGGGGCAGTTGTCGTTGGAGATGTTGACCTCGGGGATGGCGAACAGCCGCTCCCTGACGCCCGGGTCTAGGACCGAGTTGATGGCCACCAGCTTGAAGTCCGGCACCTCTTTGGGGTCGAGCTGGAAATTGGGGTCGCGGTAGAAGTCGAAGGCGAAATCGTCGAACGCCTGGTCCAGAACGCCGCAGGCCCTGGCGGCGTGCCACTCGCCCACCGAGTGGCCGGTGTACAGCTGCGGCTTGACCCCGGTCAGCATCAGGGCCTGGTGGACGAACAGGGAGCTGTAGTACTGGGTGGCGGCCTGCCGCTCGATCGGGTCGTCCGACTGGAAAGGGCTGTAGGACAGGTCGAACTCATCCCTCAAGGACTCGAACTCGACCTCCTCGGACAAGGAGTAGCCGGCGAACATCAGCGCCACCTGGCCGCCGTGATGCAGGGCCGGCCGGTTGGTGTACCAGATGTCGGAGCGGCCGCGCCAGGGCTGGCCGGCGGCCACGATGCGGGCCGCCAGGGCCAGCCGCTCGCCCGTCGGGTTGAAGACCACCACCCGGTAGGGGTCGTCGGGGGCGCCCATCATGTTGCCGATGCGGTCCCGGCCGTGGCGCATGTCGATGGTGCTCAACAGGTCCTCGTTGGTCTTGGCGGCCAAGGTGATGACGTCGGGCAAGACTTGGCGGCGCCGGGCGGCGCGGTAGCGGCGGGCCTGGGCGACCGGCTCCTGGTAGGCCTGCAGCACGGCGTGGGCGTTGGCCCCGCCGAAGCCGAAGGCGTTGACCCCGGCCACCAGGGGCAGGCCCGCCTGCTGCCAGTCGATCAACTCCTGGGGCGGCTCGAAGCGCGACTGGGCCATGGCCGTCAACGGCTTCTCGCAATGCAGGGTCTGGGGGATCTGGCGGTGGTACA
Source organism: Propionibacteriaceae bacterium (assembly GCA_031266665.1). Classification (GTDB taxonomy): domain Bacteria; phylum Actinomycetota; class Actinomycetes; order Propionibacteriales; family Propionibacteriaceae; genus WQYJ01. The sequence continues at coordinate 6,936 of JAISAO010000036.1, forward strand.
GGGCCAAGGTGGTCTTGATCAGGCCGAACATGCCGGCCGCCGGCATGGCGTGGCCGATATTCGACTTGACCGAGCCGAGATAGGCCTTGGGGTGGGTGTGGTCGCCGAAGAACTCGGTCAAGGTGGCCAACTCGTTGGCGTCGCCGATGGGCGTGGCGGTGCCGTGGGCCTCGATGTAGCCGACCTCCTCCGGGTCCAGCCCGGAGCGCCGCCAGGCCTCGGCCAGGACCCGGCGCTGGCCGTCCGGGTTGGTCACCAGGGCGTTGCTGCCGGCCCCGTCCGAGCCGGTGGCGGTGGCCTTGACGACGGCGTAGACGCGGTCGCCGTCGGCCTCGGCCCGTTCCAGCGACTTGAGGATGACGAAGCCGGCCCCCTGGCCGATGACCAAGCCGTCGGCCTCCTGGCTGAAGGGCGCGATGACGCCGCGCTTGGACATCGCCCCCATGATGTTGAAGGCCGACCAGAAAACCGCGTTATGGGTGGTGTGCATGGCACCGATGATGGCGATATCGCATTCCCCGGAATGAATCAGCCGGATGCCGTGCTCCAAGGCCACAATGCCCGAGGCGCAGGCCGCGTCCACCACGTAGGAGGGGCCGTGGATGTTGAAGCGGTGGGCCACGCCGGCCGCCACCAGGTTGGGCATGTTGGCGGTCACGGTGTCGCCGCTGTAACGCCCGAAACGGGACTGGTAATCCCGTTTGATGTTCTCGATCTCGTCGTCCGGCAGCAGCGGCAGGGCGGATTTGAGGATGTGGCTGAGCGACTCGGCCGTCCGCACCATCTCCGAGCTGACCAATTGGGGCAGGCCGGCGAATTGGCCCCGTCCGATGATGACGCAGGCGTTCTCGAGCGAGGTGCCACTTTGGATCAGGCCGGCGTCGGACAAGGCGAAATCGGTCAGCATGAGGGAGACCAGCTGGTCCGGGTCGGCCCCGTCGGCGGCGATGGGCAGGACGCCGTAACGCAACGGGTCGGTCACCATGCGGTCGGTGAAGCCGCCCCGATTGTTGTAGAAGCGGTCCACCTGGGAGTTGTCGCCAGCCCCGAAATAGAAGGGCTCGATGATGTCCGGCGGCGCCTCCTGGATCAGATCGGCCCCCTGGGCCAGGTTGTTCCAGAAGGCCCCGGCCGAGAAGGCCGCCCCGGGGGCTCCGACCGCCATGCCGACGATGGCGATGTCACGGCGGCGGCGCTCGCGGTCGTCCGTCATTTTCGTCCCCCTCGCCCGTTAGGCGCTGGCCAGCGCTTGGTCGATGAAGCCGGTGATCTCGTCCGGCTGGCCGGCGATGGCCACCAGCACCGGGTCCTGGCCCAACTCCAACTCGCGGGCCAAGAAGTCGGCCCCCAGGTCGAGCGGGATGAGGGCCAGGCCGCGTTTGCGCAGTTCGACCTCCAGAGCCGAGTTGACCATCCCGGCCCCCAGCCACGGCCCCCAGGCCACAGCCAGCGCCCGGGTCGGGGACTGGCGTTGGCCCAGCACCATGGCCACGGTGTCGAGGACGGAGTTGCTGGCGGCGTAATCGCATTGTCCCCGGTTGCCGAAGGAGGCCGCCATGGACGAGAACAGGACCAGCAGCTTGAGCTCGTCCAACAACGGCACGATGGTCTTGAGCGGTTCGGTCTTGGTGCGGTAGACCCGCTCGAACGACTCCCAGGTCTTGTCCTTGAACAAGCGGTCCTCCAGCAGGCCTGAGGCGTGGAGGACGGCGTCGATGTGGCCCAGTCGGGCCTTGACGTCGGCCACCAACTGGGCGAACTGGGCCTGGTCGGTCAGGTCGGTCGTCAGATACTCGACCTCGGCCCCGGTCTGGGCGATCTGCTCCAGGGCGGCCTCGATCGAGCGGGCCTTGAGGATGGCCTGGACCTGGGACTTGATGGCCTTGGGCTGGTTGAAGCCCTCGACCTGGATCAGGTGCCGCTGGATAGCGGCGCCGTCGGCCAGGTCGGCGTAGCGGCGGGCCAAGGCCTCGTCCCGGGGCGTCCGCCCCACCAGGACGTAGTGGCAGGGCTGGTCTTGGGCCAGCCGGGCGATCAGGGTGGGCGAGATGCCCTGGGCCCCGCCCAGGGCCAAGACCACCGAGTCGGCCTCCAACCCCAGTCCCGGGCGCCCGGCTGGGGCCGCGCCGTCCGGGTCCTCCGGGACGACCGGCTGCACCTGGGGCAACAGGCGCAGCCGCTGGCCGTCGCGGTAGGCCACGGACGGGAAGCGGTCGGCGTCGGTCAATTCGGCCGCCACCTGGTCGGGCAGGGCCGCCGGGTCGAGCGGCGACAAGGCGTCAACCAGGCGCACTCGCTTGTCCGGATACTCCATCTGGATGGTCTTGAGCAAGCCGGAGAAGCCTTGGACCTGGGCCAGGCCCGAGGTGTCCGGGGCGGCGGTCAACTGGCCGACGGTGTCGTCGAACAAGACGATCCAGCGCAACCGGGCCAGGTCGGTGGCCTTGACCAGGCGGAAAACCTGCTCGATGGTCAAGCGGTCGGCCGTGGTCTGCTGGTTGACCATGACCAAGCCGTCGCAGGCCGTCAAATCGGCCTCGGCCGCCTCCTGGGCCGCCACCGTCTCGATCTCGGCCCCGAGTTGGGCCAGGCGCTCCCGGACGGGGGCCGCCAGCGCGGCGGGGGCCACCAGGGCGAGGCGCTGCTGATCCAGCGACAGGGGCTGGCCGGCGGGATGGGGATAGAGGTGGAGGTCGACCGCCAGCCGGACCACCTGCACCGGGTCGTCGGCGGCGGTCGGCCGGGCCAACTCCGCCACGGCCGACAAGTCGGTCGGGCCACGATCAGTCTGGGCCTGGGCCGCCGGAGCGGGCGCGGCCGGCTGGACGCCGGCGGTCAGCGCCAGAGCCTCCCCGGTCTGGCCGGCCGGGTCGCCGTCCCCGTCCTCTTGGGCCCGGTTCAAGAACTCGTCGAACTCTCCCGCCTGGGCCTGTTCCACGACCTCTTTCAGCCAGTCGATCATGCCGCGCAGGGTCTTGATGGCCGCCATCCGCTCCAGCGCCTGGGCGGCGTCGTCCTCCGACAGGCCTAGGGCCTCCATGTCGGGCAGGTCGATGCGCTCGTTCAGCGAGCCCATGATCTCCAGCCGCTTGATCGAGTCGATCGACAGGTCGGCCTCCAGGTCCATGTCCAAGCCCAGCATCTCCGGCGGGTAGCCCGTCTTCTCGCTCACCACCTCGACCACGACCTGCTCGACCAACTCCGGGGTCAGGTCCTTGAGCTGCAGCAGGGCGAAGCCGGAGTCCTCCTGGTCGGCGGCCAAGACCTCGCCCTCCAAGACGTCCCCGGCCACGGCGTCCCCGGCCCCGCCCGGGGCGGCCTCGACCGCCGCCAGCGCCGCCGTCCGAGGGGCGGGGGTGTGGCCGAGGTAGCCCAGCAGAACGTCGCGCTGGTCGTCCAAGACGGACTTGACGTTGGACAGATAAGCCTGGACGACCTCCTCCGGGGTGGATCCCGCAGGGGTGGCCGACAGACCCAAATTGGCGGCCCGCAACTGGCGCAGTTGGTCCTCGGTGTAGTCGGTCTGGCGGGGGATGTGGTCGTAGCCCTGCTGGCGCCACTGGGCCAGCGGCACGGCCTCCAATCCGTCGACCATGAAGGTGGTGGAGGACTGGGCCTGCTTGGCCGGATCGGCCAGGTCGAAGGTCTTGGCCCCACGGCCGGCGAACAGCCGTTCGAAGTCGAGCGACCGGCCGCTGGCCAGCCACTGGGCCAGGGCTTCCAGCAGGGAGACCAGGGCGGCGTTGGGCCGCTCCACCGCTATGGCGGCGACATCGGCGGATTTCAGGTTGTCGCGGGCCAGGCCGACCAGCACCCGGCCGGGGCCGGCCTCGACGAAGACCCGGGCGCCGTCGTCGTACATCGCCTGAAGCTGCTCGGACCAGCGCACCGGGTTGACCAGTTGCTGGCTCAGGCGGCGCTTGACGGCGGCGGCGGTGACGGGGTAGGGGGCGGCCGTGGTGTTGGACCAGACGGGGAGCTTGGCCCGGCCCAGCTTGACCGGTTCCAGGGCGGCGGCGAAGGTCTGGTCGGCCCCGGCCAGCAGCGGGGTGTGGAAGGCGCAGGCCACGTTCAACCGGGTGGCCGAGACCCCGACCGCCTTGGCCGTCGCCAGCACCCGGGCCAGTCCGGCCTCGGTCCCGCCGACCACGGTCTGGCGCGGCGAGTTGAGGTTGACGGCCCAAGCCTCGGCCTCGTCGCCCAGCAACTCGGCCACCTTATCGGCCGAGGCCCCGAGGGCCGCCATCTGGCCCGGCTGGTCGCCCACCGCCGCCAAGATGGCCTCGGCCCGGGCCCGGCTCAGAGCGGGCAGGTCGTCGGCCGGGACGACCCCGGCGAAGCTGAGGGCGGCCAACTCGCCGTAGCTGTGCCCGGCCACCAGATCGGGTGTGACCCCGAACTCGGCCAAGAGCTCGGCCACGGCCAGGTCGACGAAGCCGAGCAGCGGCTGAGCGTTACGGGTGTCGGTCACGGCCAGCTTCTGGGCCTCCTTGGCCTCGGTCGTGAAGACGGTCGGCGGGAAGACCAGCCGGAAATACTCCGGGTGGCGGCCTAGGCGCCGGCGCAGTTGGGGGAAGGCCACGAACAGTTCCCGGGCCATGTTGACCCGCTGGCTGCCCTGGCCGGAGAAGAGGAAGGCCACCTTGCCTGGCTTGGGGTCGCGCCGGAACACCCCGGCGGCCGACTTAGACTCCAACAAGGCCTCGATCTGGTCCAACAACTGGCTCCAGGATTGGGCCACACAGGCCGCTTGGACCTCGCCCGGGGCTTGGGCCAGCGTCTGGGCCAGGTCCAGCAAGGACAGGTAGCGGTTGGTCTGCCAGAGGGCCTGGACCCGGCGCATCTGCTGTTGGGCCTGGGCCAGGTCGGCCCCCCGGAAGACCAGCAGTTCGGCCGGCCAGGCCTTCAGCACCGGCTCGGCCGGTGTGGCGACGTGGTTCTGCAAGATGGCGTGGTAATTGGTGCCGCCGAAGCCGAAGCCGGAGACGCCGGCCAGCCGGCGGTCGTCGTTCCAGACGGTGGCGGTGCCATTGGCGTTGAAGGCCACCGGGCTGCGTCCGGCGACATAGGAGCGGACCGGCTTCTCCAGGTGGTTGGTGGGCGGAATGACGCCGTGGTAGACCGCCAGGGCGGCCCGGATCACCCCGATGACGCCGGCGGCGCACTTGGTGTGGCCGATCTGGGTCTTGACTGAGCCGATGTAGGCCTGGCCGGGCAGGGCTCCGGCGTCGAGCAGGACATTGGTCAGGGCGGACAATTCGGTCCGGTCGCCCACGGCCGTGCCCGTGCCGTGGGCCTCGAACAGGCCGATCTGGCTGGGTAGCAGGTCGGCTAGCTGGTAGGCCCGCTGGACGGCTCGGGTCTGGCCGGCCACATTGGGGGCCGTCAGCCCCAGAGAACGGCCGTCGGACGAGCCCTGGATGCCGCGGACGAGGGCGTAGATCCGGTCGCCGTCGCGCTCGGCGTCGGACAGCCGCTTCAACACCAGCGCCCCGGCCCCCTCGCCGATGGTCAGGCCGTCGCCGGACTCGTCGAAGGTGGCGGTGTAGCCCCGGCGGGACAAGGCGTAGGTGGCGTTGAAGAAGAGGTAGTCCAGGATCGAGTTGTGCAGATCGACGCCGCCGCAGACGACCAGGTTGGAGCGGTCGGTCCACAACTCCTGGCAGGCCAGGTCGAGCGAGGCCAAAGACGAGGCGCAGGCCGCGTCGACGGTGTAGTTGCGACCGCCGCAGTTCAGCCGGTTGGCGATCCGCCCGGCCGTGACATTGGACAAGACGCCGGCGAAGGAGTCCTCGGTCAGCGTGGGCAGGGCCTGGGCGATGTCGTCCGGCAGGTCGCCCAACAACTGGCGAATGCCGGGGCGGGAGCCGTAGGCGCTGGACAGCTCGCCCATGGCCTCGACCCCGAAGATGACCGAGGTGTCGCGGAAGGCGTTGGACTTGAAATCGTGGTAGCCGGCGTCCTGCAGCGCCCGTTTGGCCACCAGCAGGCCGAGTAACTGGGTGGTCTCGATCGACAGGATCGACTGGGGGGTGATGCCGAACTCCACCGGGTCGAACTCGATCGGGGAGATGAAGCTGCCCCACTTGGAACAGACGAAATCACGGTCGTCGCTGTCCGGGCGGTAGAAGACCTCGGGGTCCCAACGCGCCTTGGGCACCTCCATCACGGTGTCGACCCCCAGGACGGTGTTGCGCCAGAACTCGTCCGCGTTGGCGGCCCGGGGGAAGATCCCGGCCAAACCGACGATGGCCACCGGCTCGGTCTTGGGGTCGTGGACACGCCGCACCCGAGAGGTCCGCCGGCTCAGGGCGGACTCCAACTCGACCGTCGGGGCCAGGGCGGCCACCAGGGCCTGGGCCTGGGCGATGACGGCTTGGTGCAACTCGGCGATGGTCCGGGTCTGGTCGATCAGGGCCGTCACCGCCCCGCACATGAACACGCCCCGGTCGCGCTGCTCCTGGGGCGACAGCGCCACCAGCCGGGCGCCGCCGGTCTGGGCCGCAGCGCCGGGGGCGCCCGGGGCGACGGCGGACTCGCCCAGGCCTTGGCGGGCGCCGTCGTGAGTCACCTCGGTCTTGCCGTCGGCCCGGTCCAAACCCTTGGCGGCGATCCGGGCGCGGCCCAGGTTCAACTCCTCCAAGGCCGCCCGCCGGGCTAGGTCGTCCAACTTCGAGTCCTGCAGGCGGGTCTTCTCAAGGGCGAAGAAGTCCACGAACGGAGTCGGTAGGGCGCGGGTCTCCTGGCCCTTGGCGGACTCCAGCAAGACCGTGCCCGAGGCCTCCAGGGCCAGGTCTTGGAATAGCTGGGTGATGGCCCCGGAGGCCACCGCCTCCGAGGTGAAGAGGTAGGCGCTGCCCAAGACCACCCCGATCTTGGCCCCGCGGGCGGCCAGGGAGGCGGTCATGAGCGAGACGAAGGCGGAGCTGGTGGCGTCGTGGACGCCGCCGGCGAAGATGGCCGTCAGGTCGCCCGGGGCGTCGGTCGCCAGTAGCCGAATGATCATCCGCTCCCACAACAGGACCGATGGGGTGGGGCCGACGTGGCCGCCGGACTCGCGGCCCTCGAAGATGAAGTGGCGGGCACCCTCTTTGATGTATTGCTCCAGCAGGCCGGGCGACTGGACGTGGAGGAAGGCGGTGACGCCGGCCGTGGCCAAGCGTTTGCCCTGGCCGGGGCGACCGCCGGCGATGACCACGGCCGTCGGCTTGTGCTCCAGCCCCAGCACTCGGGCGACCTGGTCCTCGAAGGCGGCCGGCTGGATGAAACCGAGCAAGCCGACGGCCCAGGGCCGCCCGGCCAGCCGGGCGCTGGCCGCCGTCAACAATTTGTCGGCCGCCCCGTCGGCGGCCAGGCCCAAGGCCAAACTGGGCAGCGCCTGCCCCTGGGAGACTTGGAGCAAGAACTCGGGCTCGTCGCTGACCCGGGCCATCGGCCCCTGCAAGATGGGCAGGCCGACGCCCAACTCCTGCGCCAAGGGGCTGTCGGGTCTCAGGGCGGGATTGGCCTGAGCCTGGCGCAGGTGGCCGTGGGCGGCCTCCACCACGGCCCGGACGAAGAAAGGCAGGCTGGTGTACTGCTCGGCGTACTCGCTGGCCAGGGTCAGATCCTGGCCGGCCGGCAGCAGGTTGGCCTCCAGGTCGAGGCCGCCCACCAGGGATAAGACGTCGGCCAGGGCGGCGTCGGGAGCCAAGTGGGGTCCGGCGGGCCAACGCAACACCCGGAAGCCGTCCACCACTTGGGTCTCGCCACCGTGCAACTTGGCCAAGGTGTCCTTCAACTGGCGGGGCGCGTCACACTCCGGGAATAAGGCCGCTTGGGAGTCGAAAATGACGCCTTGGGCGCCGAGGGCCCAATAGGCGGCGCTGGAGTGGACCCCGGCACCGCCGTGGATATAAAGCTTGGTTCCTAGCTGGGCGCAGTCTTGGAGCAGGCCCTGGAACAACAAGAAAGAGGATTCCTGGCCGACTCGGCCGCCGCCCTCGGAACCCTTGACAGCGATGGCCTCGACACCTCGGCCCAAGGCGGCGCGGCCCTCTTCCAGGCTGTGGACCTGCCAGACGACCCGGGTGCCGGCGGGCGGGGTCAGCGCCATCCCCCAGGGGGCCACCAGTTGGGTCACTTGGGGCGGCAGAGCCAGCCCCGAGTGGGGCTGGTCGGCGGCGTAGACCACGCCGAAGGCTTCGGCCCCCCCGTCCACCACCTCGGCCAGGGCGTGGGCGGCGGCCTGGGGGTCGCGTCCCAGATGGAGCAGGGGGAAGGCCTCGGCCCGGATAGTCTCCAAGGCCAAACGGACGTCTGGCGACTCGAAGGGTGACGCGATCCACAGATCCCTGTTGACTCTCACTGGCAGCCTTTACTAATTCTCATCGAACGAAGCGGGGGAGGCGCCGCTTGCCAGATAGCTTCAAGCCAGAGGGGTTTGCGACGGAAGGAAACCCGCTACGGAGCATAGAGGACGGTTCGCGCGGCCGGCTAACACCGATGGGGTTTCGACGCCAAGGCTTAACGGAATGTTGATGAAGGCTATGAGGTCACGAAGGTCTGGGCGACGGGGCGGCCCGGGACGACCGGGGCGGCGGCGGGCTGTCCGGTTGGCGGCGGGAGTTCCCCAGATGGCGTCAGAGCCGCTACAGTGATGCCTAACCGCTTCGTGTCTCTCCTCCGGCGGGTGGTTGGTTGTTCTCGATCTTTGCTGGGAAGCGGTGTCGACATGCGTAAGACATGGCCGGTCACCCTGGCCGTCAGTCTGGTCCTGACCGCTATGGCCGGCCTGTCGGCTTCGGCCCAGACGGTCCAGGGTAGTCAGATCGGCCTCCCCTTGGCCGGCAGCCTGGCCCAGGTGGGCGGCGCCGCGGGCTGGGCCCAGAGCAACGCCGAGCAGTTGACCGCCCAGGGCCACGACCCGGCCCAGGTGGGCCAGGCCGCCGACGCCATCGAAGTCGAATTGTCCTCCGGGACGGTCACGGTTAGCGGCGCCAATGACATTCAATACCTGCTGGCCGACGCCATCGGCCGTGATATCGTCTCCTTGACCAGCGGCCTCTCGTTCACCGAGCGGGACCTCGAGTGGCTAACACAAGAAGACATTCTTTCCGTCTTGCCGCCCATCGGTTTCACCCTCAGCGGTCATAAAAAAGGCGAAAGCGAAAGGCGTTCGGGCCATTACATCTACTACCCCGACCGGGGCGTTATCGAGATGGACGCCAAGAACGACAACGCTATCGACAAGCGAGTCATCCAGTTCATGGTCCCCTGTTTGCCAGAGATGGGCCGGCGGGTGTCAGAGCCCATCATCGTCCCCTTTAACTCATCCATCACTAACAGCTTGCTGGGCGATCGGGTGATGACCTCCACGGTTGAACTGCCGATCAGTTACAGCTTCGGCTACGCCTTCGACCACCAGTTGACCAGCGGCGGCTCCACCATCATCGACCCCGCCCGGGTCGTGGCCGATAGCTGGCTCGACGGCTTGAACGACGACGCCAGAGTCGTCTCCCCGGTCGATTCTTTGACCTGGCAGAACCTGCTGCCCGCCGCGGTGGCGGACCAACTCGACGGCACCCCGGTGGCGGCCGAGCTGGACCAGCAGGACTGGTGGGACCTGATCTGGTCCCAATTGAATTGGAACCCCCGCATCCAGACCATGGCCAACAGCGCCGCCGAGGAGATCATCCTCGGCATGAAAGACTCCTTCGTCAACGTCACGGGCTGGCTGCCGAAAGAGGAGGACGCCCCGACGGAGTGCGTCGAGCCCACCTTGCTGGACCGCAAGAACGGCGACTTCGAGGTCGCCATCACATACGACAACACCTTCACGCCCCAGGCTCAGGCCCAGATCGCCGCCAGCCTCTACGGCATCATGACGAATCGTATGCAAAGTGAGTGGAAGCAATACATCGACGACAACGGAACCTTAGTCGCCACGGCCGACCGTAATTTCACCGCCGGCGCCCTGACTAATGTGGTGGCAGCCGGTGTGCTAACCCTGACCCCCACACCCACGCCCACGCCTTCTCCGTCCCCCACGCCTACGCCCACGCCGTCTCCTACGCCCACGCCGTCTCCGTCGCCTACGCCGTCTCCGTCTCCCACGCCTACGCCTTCTCCGTCGCCTACGCCGTCTCCGTCGCCTACGCCGTCTCCGTCTGCGCCGGTTGAGGTGTGCGCGGTTTTCGAGGCTGATGTGACGGCGGTGTCGGAGGCTTTGGAGGGTTTGGGGTCGGCGGCTTCGGCGGATGAGACGGTGGCTTTGTTGGACACCTTGGTGGCCGGGCTGGGCCGGGTGTTGGCGGCCGGTCCGCCGGCGGCGGTGTCTGAGCCGTTGGCGGTGGCGATCGGTTTCTTCAGCGATCTGAGGACGGCCGTGGTGAACGATGACGCGGGTATGGCGGCGGACTTGGTGGCTCGTCAGCCGGCGGCCCAGGAGGCTTTGAATCAGGCTCTGATCGGGATCGCGCAGTACTGTGGTTATCCGTTGCCGTCTGATTCTCCGTCGCCCTCGTC
>JAISAO010000037.1 GCA_031266665.1 Propionibacteriaceae bacterium
CGCCGTCCTTGTCGTAGCGCCGGAAGTCGATCAGGCGGTAGGCCTGTTTGTGGCCGCCGCCGATGTGGCGGGTGGTGATGCGGCCGGCGTTGTTGCGCCCGCCGGTCTTGGGCTTCGGCACCAGGAGCGACTTCTCCGGCGTCGAGCGCGTCACCTCGGCGAAATCGGACACCGAGGAGCCCCGGCGCCCCGGCGTGGTCGGCTTGTATTTGCGGATAGCCATGTCAGTCGCCCTCCTAGACCCCGGCCTGGCCGAAGATGTCGATCCGTTCGCCGTCGGCGATGGTCACGATGGCTCGCTTGGTGTCGCGCTGACGGCCGTAGCCCCAGCGGGTGCGGCGACGCTTGCCGGCGCGGTTGGCCGTGTTGACGCCCAGGACGTGGACGCCGAAAACCTTCTCCACGGCGATCTTGATCTCGGTCTTGTTGGCGGCGGGATCAACGATGAAGGTGTACTTGTTCTCGTCGATCAAGCCGTAGCTCTTCTCCGAGACCACCGGCGCCAGCAAGATGTCGCGCGGGTCCTTGATCTTGAACGGGGCGCTCATGCGGTCTCCTCCTCGGGCTCGGCCTTGGCCTGGGCCTTGGACTTGGGCTCCGTTTCGGGCTTGGCCTCAGCCTTAGCCTTGGGCTCAGCCTTGGCTTTGGGCTCAGCCTTGGCCTTGGGCTCAGCCTCAACCTCGGACTCGGCCTCAATCTCGGACTCGGTCGGATCGACCGCCACCCCCCAGCGGGCCAGATAATCCGTCAGCGCCGCCAAGCTGAAGACGACCACCTGGTTGACCAGGACGTCGTAGGCGTTGAGCTGGTCGACGGCGATGGCGTGAACCAAAGGTGTATTGCGCAGCGACAGCCAGGCCACATCTTCGTCGCGGCTCAGCGCCACCACGGCCGAGCTGTAGTCGCCGATCACCCCCAGGGCCTCCAAGGCCCGCTTGGTCGAGGGCTGGTCGCCCTCCACGATGGCGTCGAGGACGAATAGCCGCCCGTCGCGCGCCCGGTCGGACAAGGCGGCCTTCAAGGCCTGGGCGATCATTTTCTTGTTGGTGCGCTGGGCGTAGGAGCGGGGCTGGGGGCCGTGGGCGACGCCGCCTCCGGTCCACTGGGGGGCGCGGCGCGAACCCTGGCGGGCCCGGCCGGTGCCCTTCTGGCGCCAGGGCTTGTGGCCGCCGCCGGAGACCTCGCCCCGGGTCTTGGTGGCGTGGGTGCCCTGGCGGGCGGCGGCCTGCTGGGCCACCACCACCTGGTGTAGCAGCGCGATATTGGCCGGGGCGTCGAAGATCGCCCCGGGCAGTGCGACGGTCCGTCCGCCGGGGGACCGCCCCAGGACGGGGACGGCGATGGCGTTGTCAGCGGTCATGGCTCAGCCCTTCTTCGCGGCCGACTTGATGACGACCAGACCGCCGGTCGGGCCGGGGACGGCGCCCGAGACCAGGATCAGGCCGCGCTCGGCGTCGACCGCCTGGATCGTCAGGTTCTGGACGGTTTGCCGCTCCACGCCCATCCGGCCGGCCATGCGCAGACCCTTGAAGATACGCGACGGCGTCGAGCACTGGCCGATCGAGCCGGGCGAGCGGTGCTTGCGGTGGACGCCGTGGCCGGCCCCCAAGCCGCGGAAGCCGTGCCGCTTCATCACCCCGGCGGTGCCCTTGCCCCGGGTCACACCGATGACGTCGACCAGCTCACGGGCGGAAAAAACCTCGGCCGTGATGATCTGGCCGAGGTTATAGGCGCTGGCGTCCGCGGTGCGGATCTCCATCAGGTGGCGCCTCGGGGTCACGCCCGCCTTCTGGAAATGGCCCTGGGCCGGCTTGGTCACCCGCTGCGCCTTGACGGCGCCGAAGCCGACCTGGATGGCGCAGTAGCCGTCCGTCTGGGGCAGGCGCACCTGGGTCACCACACAGGGGCCCGCCTGGACGACGGTGACCGGGACGACCCGGTTCTGGTCGTCCCACACTTGGGTCATCCCGAGCTTGGTGCCCAGGATGCCCTTGACCGTTCGTTCGCTCATCTTCTTCGACCTCAGGGAAGTTTGATCTCGATATCCACGCCGGCTGGCAGGTCGAGGCGCATGAGCGAGTCGACCGTCTTGGGCGTCGGATCAAGGATGTCAATCAGGCGCTTGTGGGTTCGCATCTCGAAGTGCTCACGCGAGTCTTTGTATTTGTGGGGGGAGCGGATGACGCAATAAACATTCTTCTCGGTCGGCAGCGGCACCGGGCCGGCCACCTTGGCCCCGGTCCGGGTCACCGTGTCGACGATCTTGCGGGCCGAGGAATCGATCACCTCGTGGTCGTAGGCCCGTAGACGTATACGGATCTTCTGTCCTGCCACGGAACGTCCTTCCTCATCCTCCGGTCGCCCGGAATGTCTTGGGAGATCGGCTGATCCCCCTTGCCGCACCGGCCCACCCGGCCGGGCGTGTCGCGTCTGGCGACCTGCCCCAGCCGCGCCGTCGAGCCGTAGTAGCTGTAGTAGGCGTCGGACCTGAGCGATCCGAGCCGGAATCGGACCCGCCGGCCGCTGGCTGGCCAGCGCCGTCGGACCGCTGCCCCGACCGGGCAACCCTCGAATCCTGCCATGAACACCCGGCATTCGCCAAATCCGACGCTGGCCGAGGTCGCCCGACCGACCGGCCCCGAACCGGCCCGCCGCTACAATGGCGGCCGTGGACAACCCCGGAGCGCTCGAGCCGTCCGACGTCGGACCGTTGGTGGGCGGCAACCAGCCCGTCTCGGCGACGGACCGGGAACTGGTGCGCCAACTGCTCGACGCCGCCGCCGGCCAGGGCCGGCTCGACCCGGCAGACTATAGCCGCCGGGTGGAACTGGCGGCCCGGGCGGTGACCTTCGACGACTTGATCCCGCTGACCCGTGACCTCCAGGCCCTCTCCCCGGGACCGGCCCTCTCCCCGATACCGCTGGCCCCGACGCGCCCGGGGGCCGAGGCCGTAGCGGCCGACGACGGCCAGCGCCTCAACCTGGTGGGCCTGTTCTCCGGCTTCGACCGTCGGGGTCCGTGGCTGGCGCCCGGGTCGATCACGGCCTGGGCGACCTTCGGCGGCGGCGAGATCGACCTGCGCCAGGCGATCTGGGCCGGACCGGTGATCGAGCTGACGGTGACAGCCGTGTGCGGCGGCGTCGACATCAAGGCGCCGCTCGACACCGAGGTGGTCAACCAGGTGGTGTCGGTCTTCGGCGGGGCCACCGTCTCGACCGACGGCCGACGGCCCGCCGGTCCAAGGCGCCGCCGCCTGATCGTCAAGGGCTTCTGCGCCTTCGGCGGCGTCACCGTCAAACTGTCCGACTGAGCCCTGAGCCCAGATCCACGCCGGCCCCCTCTAGTCCTGCCCGGCGGGCGACGGTACGCTGACCGCCATGACCCATGCTTTCGGCATCGACATCGGCGGGTCGGGGATCAAAGGCGCCCCCGTCGACCTCGATCAAGGCGACCTCAGCGCTGAGCGCCACCGCATCCCCACGCCCCAGCCGGCCACGCCCAAGGCCGTGGCCAAGACCGTCCGCGCTGTCATCGACCACTTCGGGTCCGACGCCGCCGACCTGCCGGTCGGGGTGACCATCCCGGCGGTGGTGCAACGCGGCATCACCCGCTCGGCGGCCAATATCGACAAGCGTTGGATCGACGCGCCGGCGGTCGAGATCCTCAGCCAGCTGGTCGAACGCCCGGTGACCCTGTTGAACGACGCCGACGCCGCCGGTCTGGCCGAGGTTTATTACGGGGCCGCCAAGGGCAACCAGGGCTTGGTCCTGCTGACCACCTTGGGCACCGGCATCGGCACGGCCATCGTCCATCGCGGCGTCCTCATCCCCAACTCCGAGTTGGGCCACCTCGAGATCGACGGCTTCGACGCCGAGCGCCGGGCCTCGGCCGCCGCCCGCAGCAACGAGGACCTGTCCTGGCCGGAGTACATCAACCGCCTACAGCAGTACTACTCCCACGTCGAGTCGCTGTTGTGGCCGGACCTGTTCGTGGTAGGCGGCGGCATCTCCCGCAACGCCGCCAAGTTCTTGCCCAAGCTGGAGTTACGGACGCCGATCGTGCCGGCCGAACTGCGCAACCGGGCCGGTATCGTCGGCGCCGCCCTGGCCGCCGCCGATCCCTCGATCCAGCCTTAGTTCCACGTCAGCCCGCCGCGCCCAAGCTGAACGGCGGCGTCCTGGCCTGCCCGCCAAGGGGCGCCCAGCCGTAGAAGTCTTAGCCGTGCGCCGGGCCTACCCGTGGGCGGGGCCTATCCGTGTCACATCCGCTCGGGGGCGTCGATGCCCAGCAGGTCCAGCCCTCGGGCCAGCACCCGGCCGACCGCTCGGCACAGCGTCAGGCGGGCGGCCCGCGTCGGGCCAGCGGCTTTGAGCACCGGGCAGCGCTCGTAGAAGGCGCTCAGGGCCGAGGCCAGGTCGAACAGGTAGGCGCAGAGGCGGTGGGGCTGCAAGGTCTCCCCGACCTCAGCCACGACGTCGGGGAAACGGCTCAGGTCCAGCAATAAAGCCTCTTCCTCGGCGGCGGCCAGCAGCTCCGGGGCGGCCAGGTCGGGCGGGGCCTCCCCGGTGTCGCCCTCGGCCTCGGCCCGGCGCAGGATCTGGTTGACCCGGGCGTGGGCGTATTGCAGGTAGGGGCCGGTGTCGCCGGTGGTGGCCGTCATCCGCTCCAGGTCGAAGACATAGTCCTTGTGCAGCGAATTGCTCAGGTCGGCGTATTTGACGGCCGCCATGGCCACATTCGGGGCCGCCACCCGCTCGGCCTCGTCCAGCAGGGAGTCGAGCGAGACGGCTTGGCCCTGGCGGGTCTTGAACATCTTGCCGTCCGCCCCCAGCACGGAGCCGAAGCCGACGTGCTCCAAGACGACCTCGGGCGGGGCCCAGCCGGCCCGCCGGGCGACGGCGAAGACCTGTTGGAAGTGCTGCGCCTGAGGGGCGCCGACGACATAGATCAGCCGCTGGGCCTTGAGCCGGTCGACCCGGTGGCGGATGGCCGCCAGGTCGGTGGCGGCGTAGCCGTAGCCGCCGTCCGACTTGCGCACGATCAGCGGCGCCGTCCCCTGGTCGGTGAACACCACCAGCGCCCCGTCGTCCTGGACGGCGATGCCGGCGGCCTCCAACTCGGCCGCCACCTGGGGCAGGGCGTCGTTGTAGAGCGACTCGCCGGCCAGGTCGTCGTCGGTCAGCAGGATTCCCAGACGGCGGTAGGCACGGTTGAAACCGGCCTTCGAGACGTCGACCAGGGCCTGCCACAGCCGCCGGGTCTCGGGCTCCCCGGTCTGCAGGGCGACCACCCGGCGGCGGGCGGCGGCGGCGAAGTCGGGGTCGGCCGCGAAATGGGCCTGGGCGCGGCGGTAGAGCGCCACCGACGACTCCAGGTCGAGCCCGGCGACATCCACCCCCTCGGCCATCAGTTGTTCGATCAACATGCCGAACTGGGTGCCCCAGTCACCGATGTGGTTCTGGCGGATGACGTCGTGGCCCAGGGCGGTCAGCACCCGGACCAGACAGTCGCCGATGATGGTCGAGCGCAGGTTGCCGACGTGCATCGGCTTGGCGATATTGGGGGCCGAGTAGTCGACCACGACGCGCTGGCGGGCGGCGGCCGGCTCGACGCCGACGGCCGGGTCGTCCAGTTGTCGCGCCATGGCTTGGATCAGCGCCGGGCCGGTCAGGCGAAGGTTGATGAAGCCCGGGCCGGCGATGGTCGGCGGCTGGCACAGCCCTGTGACATCGACCCGGTCGACTATCTCCTGGGCCACCTGGCGGGGCGGGCGGCCCTGCTGGTTGGCCAGCCTGAGGGCGACGTTCGACTGGTAGTGGCCGAACTCGGGCCTCCCGGGCGGGCGCAGCTCCGGATCGGCCCCGGCGGCGGCGAAACGGTCGTGCAGTTGGCTCAGGAGCGATGGCATGGGGGCCATTCTTCCATCGCCCGTCCACGCCGCCCGCCGTCGGCGGCGGCCCGAAGTGTCCACCCGGCGCCGCCCCTGCCCCGACCCGTCTTGCCTCATGTCAAGTTGATCGCGAAATCTGAGCGTGTGCCTCACCGAAAATGATCGCGAAACGCGGTCGGTCAGGCGGCTCCGCGCCGGACCCGGGTGCGGTCACGCGATGAGT
>JAISAO010000002.1 GCA_031266665.1 Propionibacteriaceae bacterium
CGGGCGGCGGCGGGGTGGCGGGTGTGGGGGGGGCGGCGGGGGGGTGGGTGGAGGCGGGGGGGGTGGGCGTGGGCGTGGGAGTCGGGCTGGGGTCCGGCGGGGAGGGCGTGGGCCTGGCGCTGGGCGTCAAGCTGGAGCCCGGTCCGCTGGGGGTGGGGCTCGGCGTCGGACTGGTGTCCGGTGCTGACGGCGTGGGACTGGGGCTGGCGCTGGGCGTCGGGCTGGTGTCCGGGGCGGATGGCGTGGGACTGGTGCCGGAGTCGGTCGGCCTGGGACTGGCAGAGGGAGTGGGGCTGGAGTCGTCGCTGGGCGTCGGACTGACGGCCGGGCTGGGGCTGGTGTCCGGGGCGGATGGCGTGGGCGTCGGGCTGGCCTCCGGGCTGGCGCTGGGCTCCGGGCTGGTGTCCGGGGCGGATGGTGTGGGGCTCGGACTGGCGGCCGGCGTGGCGCTGGACGTCGGACCGGCGGGGGTGGGGGTGGTCGTGGTGGCGCGGGTCACATTGATGGTGTAGTACATCTCGTCGCTGCCGATATCGACCAGGACTGAGGTCGTGCCCAATGGGGTGTCACTTTGGGGGCTGGCCGTCAAGGTCATGCTCCAACCGTCCGAGGACAGCTCGGCCGTGATCCAGGCGGGCAGAGGAACGCCGTCGCCCAGGGAGGCCGTGAAGTGATCGAGTTGTTCGGCATCGCCGGGGTCCACCTCGACCACCCAGCTGAAGGTCTCGCCCCGGCTGACCCGTTGGTTGAAGCTCGACGTCGTGATGCTGGGCTCGGCCGGCGGCTCCGTCGGCTGTTGGGACAGGCTGATGATGATCGAGGTCACGGCCGAGGTCCGGCCGTGGCTGTCGGTCTGGGCGGCGGTCAGAGTGACATCGCCCCAAGGCAGATCGTTGTCCAAGGCACAACTCCAGGCGCCGTTGACGTCCACCTCGGCCTGGCAGGTCCAATAATCTGGGGTCGGTGGCGGGTCGTCGACGCTGGCCGTCACCCGAACCATGGCCCCGGACTCGCCTAGGCCGCTGATCGTCAGTTGGTTGGTCGACAGCTTGGCGTTCGGCTCCGGGGTGGTCACGACCGGAGTCGCCGGCGGCTGGGCGTCCACCAGGTAGGTGGCGCTGGTCGGCGAGGACTGGTTGTCCCAGTCGTCGGCGGCGGTGGCCAGAATGGTCAACCAGCCTTCGGGCAAGCCGACCACCGAGCAGGACCAGTCGCCCTCCGGCGCCCCGACAGAGCACAAGGCGCCTTGTTGGGCGGTGCTCAGGGTCACAATCGACCCCGGCTCGGCCGTGCCGGTGAAGACGACGCTGGTGTCTAACAGGGTCTCGCCCGCCGTCGGGGAGTCGATCTGGGGCGGCGCCGGCGGCGTCAGGTCGATCATCAGGGTCCTGGTCAGAGGATTGCCGGGGTTGCCGGCGGCGTCGGTCGCGACGACCGTGACGATGTGCGTGCCGTCGTTCAGCGGGTCGGCTGAGGAGCAGTTCCAAGCCGCCATGCCACCGGTCTCGGCGGCTGTGGCCGAGCACAACACGGTCGCGTCCGCCGTCACCGTCACCGTCGCCCCGCTAGTGGCCTGGCCGCCGAAGCGGGCCCGGCCGGAGCCGATGATCTGGCTGATGCTGGTCACGGTGACCGTCGGCCCGGCCGGCCGGGCCACCGTGATGGTGATCTCGGTCGCCGGGGAGGAGCGGCCTTCGCGGGTTTGGACGACGCTCAGCCGGTGATTCCCCTGGGACAGGTCACGCTCCGGGACACAGGCCCAGGCGCCGGCGGCGTCGGCCTGGGCCTGGCACAGCGCCTGGTCGTCGGCCGTCACCGTGACGACGGCGCCGTCCTCGGCCCCGTCGCCGGACAACGGCGGGCGGACCTGGGTGACGGTCGCCCCGTCGGCCGGCTGGAGGAAGCCGGGGGCGGCCAGCGGCGGCGGGCCGACGATGAAGGTCCGAGTGATGGGGCGGGCCTGGTTGCCAGCCAGGTCGACCGCCGACAGCACCACGCTGTGCTGACCGTCGGCCAAGGGACTGGACTGGCAACTCCAGGCGCCGGCTTCGTCGGCCTGGATCTGGCACAGGGTCTGGCCGTCGGATGTCACCGTGACGGTGGCGCCGGCGTCGGCCGTGCCCTGGAAGGTGACGTTCGACGGCAGGTCGAACTGGCCCTCGGTCGGACTGGTCAGGCTGGAGCTGGCCGAGGTCTTGACCGTCAGCGCGATGACCGTCGCCGCCGACTGGTTCCGGGCCGCGTCCCAAGCGATGGCCGACAGGCTGTGGGGGCCGTCCGCCAGCGGGCTGGTCTGGCCGCTCCAGGCCCCGTCGAGGACCGTCGCGGTCAGGACCGACTGGCCGGTCTCATCCGTCACCTCGACGGTCACGGCCTCGGCCGCCGTCCCGACCAGGGTCGGCGCGGCGGCGGCCGTCAAGGCGCCGTCGGCCGGCTGGGTGATGACCGGCGGGTCCGGCGGGATGGTGTCGACGTTGAAGCCGACCACGGCCTCGGCGCTGGGCAGCGCCCCCGCCTCGGGGCTGAGCTGGACGGCGCTCAGACTGTGTCCGCCCTCGGCCAGGCCGGTCAACTGACAGGTCCAGCCGTCGTCGGCCGCCACTGTGACGACGCAGACCGGCGCCTGGTCCAGGCTGACCGTGAGGCTGGCCCCCGGCAGGCCCGTCCCGGCGACGGTCAACTCCGCCGTGGCCACCCACGCCTGGGGCAGCGGCGTCGAGATGGCCGGCTGGGCGGTCTGGAAGGGGATGGGGGCCCAGCTCAGGTCGGTCGGCGAGCCGGTGATGGGCAGGTCCGCGCCGTAGACGGAGACGGTGACCAACAACTGGCTGTCGAGGGGTTGGTCGCTGGCCAACTGGATGGCGCAGATGCCTTGGGCGTCGGTCTGGCAGGTCTCGGCCGACAGGCTGGCCTCGGCGGCGGCGAAGCTGGCCGTGGCCCCCGCCAACGGCTGGCCGGAATCATCGCGCAGCGTGGCCGTGGCGCTGTAGACGTCGCCCACGGTGACCTGGCCGTCCGGGGTCACGATCACCTCGGACAACTCGGGGTTGGCCGGCGGCGGGTCGAAGACCAGGGTCGCCGGGGAGCCCAGCCAGTCGGCCGGCGGCGTCGGGTCGCCGGCGGCCAGCTTCAACTCGCGCCAGGCCCCCTGGCTATAGGCCTCGACCTTGACCGTGTGAGCCCCGGCGGCGGTGGAGGCGAAGCTGAACTCGGCTTGGCCGTCCGCCCCGCTGGCCCCCGTCTGCCAGGCCAGGCCGTCCAGGTTGGCCCGCAGTTGGACGTTAGCGGTCGGGCGGCCCAACTGGTCGGCCACGACCACGCGCAGCCGGTCGACCGCCTGGCCGTCAGCCAGGGCGTGGTCGCTCAGAATCTCCAGGTGGGGCAACAACTCGGTCCCCGCCCGGGCGGCGCAGTCTGGGTCCACCCCGGGCAGACAGGCCGCCCCGAAGGTCAATTCGACCGGCGAGCCGACCACCGCCACCTGGTTGGCTTGGGGCAGCGTCACTTGGGCGCTGTGCTGGCCGATGACGGTGGTGCTGTAGGCGATGGTGGTGGCGCCGTCGGCGTCGGTCGGCTGGATCGGCTGAACGGTCAGCTCGTCACCGGCCGAGGCCACCGTCACACCGGCCACGGGGTTGTCGAAACCGTCGCTCACGGTCACCGTGGCACTGGCCCGGTCGGCCCCGTTGGCCATGGCCTCGGCCTTGACCACCGTCACCCGGGCGACCCGTGGCACCGCCTCGACGGTTACCGTCGCCCGGTCGGCCGGGTCGTCCAAGGACACCCCCACGACCTGGACTGTCGCCGAATAGGTTCCCGGACGGGTGGACCAGAGGGAGAAGCGGTAGACCCCGGGGTCGGTGGCGCTGAAACTGGCCGGATCCAGGGCCAGGCCCTCCGGGGTCGAGGTCAGGCTGAAGTCGCCGGCCGTCAAGTCGGCAATGGGCTCGCCGGCCGAGTCCTGGACCGTGACGGTGGCCCAGATGGTGGCGTCGGCGGCCAGGCCGGTGGCCCCCGTGGTCGGGGACACGGCCACGGTCGAGTTGGCCTTGGAGATGATCAGACCCTTGAAGGTGACCTGACCCGAGAAGGCCTCCAGCCCGTCCGGCTGGACCACGACCTCGTAGACGCCCTGGGTGGCGGTCGACAACTGCCAGGTGTAGGTCCCGGAGTCGTCCGTCGGCCCGGACTGGGCCAACGTGCCGGAGCCCGAGGCGGTCAGACTGAGCCCCGCGCTCTGGCCGGGGATGGGGTTGCCGAAGCGATCCCTCAGGCTGAGACTGGCGCTAGCCGTCCCCGGAGAGCCGTTCTCGGGCAGGGCCACGGTGGTCGGACGCAGGCTGAGGGACGACTGGCCGGCCTGCGGCGCCCCGGGCGTGAAGGTCAGCCCGGCGGCGTCGGACAGCCGCCCGCCGGCCCCGACGACGAAACTGAAACGGCCCGCCGTAGTGGAGTGCAGCTTGATCTCATAGACCCCGGGGGAGGTCTCGCGGAAGCTGTTGGCCACGGTCTGGATCGCCGTCGAGGATTGGCCCTCCAAGGTGGCGGCCCAGGTCAGATCGTCCGCCGTCAGGCCGGTCACCGGGCTGCCGTCGCCGCTGACGGTCACCGTCGCCGTGACGCTGGCCTCGTTGGCCGTCGACACCGGGGCGCTGAGCGGCGCCAGGCCGAGCTGGACCTGGCCAATCGACTGGGTCAACGTCAGGCTGGCCTCGGCCGTCACCCCGGACCAGTCGAACTGGAGGCTGTAGGACCCGGGGGAGGCCCCCGTCAGCTGGGCCTGGTAGACCCCGGTGGGCTGGCCGTAGGCGTCTTGGAGCGCCGTCCAGGACCCCGCGGCCAGGTTGGCCGGCTGGCTGGAGAAGGCGGCGGCGATGGTCTCGGGAGACAACACGACGCCGTTGCCGTGGTAATCGTTCAGGCTCAGGCTGGCCGTCACCGGCTGGTTGATGGGGCCGCGGGCCGGGTCGACGGCCAGGCTGGCCCGAGTCGGCGTCCCGGCCTCGAAACGGATCGTCGCCCGGTGGCCGTCTGCCTGGTCGGCCGTGCCTCGGACCAGGACCGTGCCCTGATAGGCCCCGGCCACGGTCGAACTGACCGACCAGTTGTAGGAGCCGTCGCCCCGGTTGGCGAAGCCGGCCAGTTTGACCGCGTCGGTGGTCTCGTCTTGGCCGCTGGCCGCCAAACGGCGGGAGAAGGTCCAACTGAAGTCGGCCGAGGTCAAACCGGTCAGCGGGTTGCCGGCGGCGTCGGCCACGGTCACCGTGGCCACCGCGCCTAATGTCCCCACCGGACCGACCACGGCGCTGGCCGGGTCGAAGCCCAGACTGATGGCGCTGGGCGGGCCGGGCAGGAAGACGATGCTGGTCCCGGCCTCCAACCCGCCGGCCGTGACCTGGGGCTGGGCGGTGCGGACGGCGCTGGAGGTGACCGTCCAGAGATTATTGCCGTCCGTCGCCGTCGGCCCGCTCAAGATGGTTAAGCCGTCGGCCGCCAGGGACAGGTCGGCGGCGTCCAAATGGGCCTGGTTGGCGAAGCTGTCGCGGGCGCTGACGATCAACTCGACCGTCGTGCCGATGGCGGCCGAGGCCGGCTCGGCGGTCAGGGTCAGTTGGGCCGCCGGAGCGGGGCCGACCGTCGCGGTGGCGCTGAGGACGACCCCGCCCGGGCTGGCGGTCAGATTGTGCTGGCCGGCCTGGGTGGACTGGAGCGCCACGGAGTAGACGCCCGCCGACTCCTGGAAGTCGGGGCCGATGGTCAGATCAGCCCCGGACAGGGCCAGGCCGATCAAGCTCAAACCGGTGATGGGGTTGTCGTGACTGTCGCGCAAGGTGACTGTGGCGGTGCCCGCTTGGCCGGCGGTCAACGCTGCCACGGTCAGGTTGGAGCGGGCCGGGTCCACCGGCCCGGCGGTCCAGGTCAGCGTTGTCGGGCTGGCCAACTCGATCGTCCGGGCGTCGTCCGTCATCTGGGCGTGGAGGATGAAGCTGCCGGCCTTGGTCGAACTGACGCTGACGGAGCAAGCGCCATTGGCGTCGGTCAGGCAACTGGCGGCGGACAGGGTCGGCTGGCCGACGGCGGCGTTCTCCAGACTGAAGTTGATGGTTTGGCCGACCAGGGCCGAGCCCCGACCGTCGTTGGCCGAGCCGATGCCGTCGTAGGCGGTCACATTGGCCGTGAAGGTGTTGGCGGCCTGGGTCCCAACCGGCCGCGAGGCCCCGTCGGAGACGGTCAGAACGCCTTGGCGCCCCAGCGCCACCGTCACCTTGGCCGTCTGTTTGAAGCTGGTGGGGGCCTCCCCGGCGCAACTGACGGTGACGGTCACGGTGATGGTGGTGCTGCCCGGGTCGACCGCCGTCACCATCCCGGCATCGTCCACCGTGGCCACCTGGGGGTTGGCGCTGCTGTACTCATAGGTCACACCCGACCCGGACGGCAGGTGGACCAGGCTGGGGACGATAGTGGTGGTCTGGCTCCGGTTGAGGGCGATGTCGGCCAGCGGCTCCAAGGCCGTGGCCGAGGTGATGGCGGTCGCCACCAGATGCCGGATCGTCCCCGGGGCGAAGGTCTTGGTCAACTTGACCGTGCCGCTGAGGTGTTCGGTCACCGGCTGCTGCCAGGCGGCGTTGGCGGCCACGCGGGTACGCACCAGCTTGACCAGTTGCTGGTTGATGTAGTCGGGGGCGTACTTGTACATCGGCCAGGCGGGCTGTTCGCTGTACAGGTCCCTGGCGCTCTTGGGGAAGACCCGGTCGCCGTAGAGGGGGTCGAGCTCGAAATCGGCCAACAGGGTGCTCATATTGGTGGGCACGGCGTAGCGGTTGTAGGTGCTGTACTGGGGCAAGAGGATGGCGGCCGCGTCCAGCACGGCCTGGGTGGCGTCGGCCAGGTCCGCGACCAGTTGTGCGTCGCTGCGCGAATTGATGGCCTGGGCCAGTTGGGCGTAGGTCAGCCCGGAGCCGAAGGCCTGGTCGAAGGCGTCCTGGACCGAGCTGTTGGCGGTGGCCGCCAGCGACGAGCCGAAGGCCTGCTCCCAGGCGACGTCTTGGAAGGAAGCGGCCACGGCCTGTTGGGCGACGCCTTGCAGATCATTCATCCAGGCGCTCTGGGACACCACCTGGTCCAACCCGAGCGTCACCTGTTGGCCGGGCGTCAACCCGGAGGTGGCGTAGCCGAAGCTATAGGGCACGGCCGCCGTCCCCACGGTCCAGGTCGTCTGGTTGGCCCGGTCCACCAGAAAACCGGCCACCGCCTGGTTGACCTTGGTCGTGGCCAGGGTCTGGATGCCTTGGCCCATCTGGGGGATCTCGGACAACAGCGAACTTTGGGAGATACCGTTGTCGACCGATGAGCTATTGTCGACCATGTTCAGAGGGTCGTGCCAGAAGGCTAGAGAGACTTGTGAGCCGGTCGGAGTCATGAAGCTGCCGCTTTTGTCGTTCTTGTCGTCCCTCATGATCTGTCCGGTCCGGAAGTCGTAGGTGTAATGGCCCCAGTAGCGCAAGACCTTGTTCGAGAAGTAGCTGCTCTTGGTATAGGTGGCGACCGTGAACGATATCCGGGGGAACAAAGTGGTGATGTCGCTGGCCGTGATCAGTCCCAGGGAGGCGGTGTTGTCGAAGGCGAACTGGCCCTGGGAGGCGGTCAGGGTCTCGGTCCCGGTGGCAGTGCCCAAGACCGTGCCGACGCTCAGGTCGAGGCAGCAGGGGTTGACGGCGACCGTGGCCGTCTGGCCGTTGATCGAGTTGGTGATGTGGTTGTGGCCGGCCGGCGTCGAGGCGTTGCCCACGGCGTCGGGGTCGAGCCCCAGGGCCGCCAGGCCGGCGGCGTTCTGCTGCGCCCAGCCGTCCACCCCTCCCCGCTCGTCCAGAGTCCCGGCCAAAGTCAGGTTGATCAGGCTGGCGCTGGGCGGGGCGGCTTGAACCACTTGGAAGCTGATCAGGGTCAGAGTCAGGCCGCAGACCAGCCCAGGAAGAACGAAGCGGCGCATAACACCCTTTCGGATTGGCGACGGTCGAACCAATAGAGGAGGCATGTCCCACCTTACCCGCTTTGGGCCCAGACCAAACTCGATTGGACGACCGGGTTGCCCGTTGGAGGGCTGGATTGGTCCTAGCTGGTTGGATCTAAGCGGTCGGACCCGTCAGAGCGGGCCCAACAGGGCGGCGCCGTCAGGCCTCCGCCAAGACGACCGCCACCATCAAGCCGGTCGTGGTGTCCGGCGGCCGGGCGGTCCAGCGGATCGGGCCGACGATGTGGCCGACGGCTTTGAGGTCGGCCACGACCGGCTGCAGGGCCTCCAGGACGGCCTCGGGACCGGCCAACTCGAGTTGGGCGACGGCGGCCCGCATAGAGGCCTTGGCCTGTGACTTGGCCCCCCGGACGGCGGTCAGAACGGTCGACAACTGGTCCAGCAACCCCGGGTCGCCGTCGGGTGGGCCGGCCTCGTCAGGCTGGGGCCAAGCGCTGAGATGGATCGAGCCGTCGTGCCACCAGCTCCAGACCTCCTCGGTGACGAAGGGGCAGGTGGGGGCGAACAGGCGCAACAAGATGTCCAGGGCCAGTCCCAGCCCGGCCCGGGCCGAGGCTGCCGCCCGGTCCCCCTGGGCGCCGTAGGCCCGCTCCTTGACCAATTCCACGTAGTCGTCGCAGAATGTCCAGAAGAACTTCTCCGTCGTCTCCAGGGCGTCGCTGTACTCGAAGGCCTCGTAGGCGGCCGTGGCCTGGGTCACGACCTGGCGCAGCCGGGCCAACATGGCCCGGTCGACCGCCTGGTCGACCACCGTCGGCGACCATTGGGCCGGGTCGTTGTCCGGCAGGCCGAGGATGAAACGCGACAGGTTGAGGATCTTGGTGGCCAGGCGCCGGCCGACCTTCATCTGGGCCTGGTCGAAGGGCGAGTCCGCCCCCGGGCGGGCCATGGCCGCCCGCCAGCGGACCGCGTCCGAGCCGAACCGCTCCAAGACGTCCGTCGGCACCACCACATTGCCCTTCGACTTCGACATCTTCTTACGGTCCGGATCGACCACGAAGCCGGACAGCGCCGCCCGCCGCCAGGGCAGGCAACCGTTCTCCAGGTGGGACCGGACCACCCGGGAGAACAGCCAGGTGCGGATGATGTCGTGGGCCTGCGGTGCCAGATCCATCGGGAAGGTCAGCTCGAACAGCTCCGGGTCGCGCTCCCAACCGGTCGCCAGGTGGGGGGTCAGGGAACTGGTGGCCCAGGTGTCCATGACATCGGGGTCGGCCGTGAAACCGCCCGGCCGGTCGCGCTGGCCCGGCTCGAAGCCGGGGGCCGCCTGGGCCATCGGGTCGACCGGCAGGTCGGCCTCGGCCGGCACGACGGGGTGGTCGAAGTCCGGCTGGCCGGCGGCGTCCAAGCGGTACCAGACCGGGAAGGGGACGCCGAAGAAACGTTGCCGCGACACCAGCCAGTCGCCGTTCAGGCCGTTGACCCAGTCCTCGAAGCGGTGGGCCATGTGGGCCGGCACCCATTTCAGCTCCCGCCCCCTGGCTAACAACTGAGCTTTGAGGTCGGGGTCGCGGCCGCCGTTGCTGAGGTACCACTGGCGGGTGGAGACGATCTCCAGCGGCTTGTCGCCCTTCTCGTAGAACTTGACCGGCCGCGAGACGGCCCAGGGCTCGGCCACCAGCTCGCCCGTGGCCCGCAGCAGCTCGACCGTGGTCTGGCGGGCCGAGAAGACGGTCTTGCCGGCCAGGGCCTGGTAGGGCGCGGGGTCGACCAGCCAGTCGGGAGTCTCAGTCTGGAAACGACCCGAGCGGTCGATCACGGTCCGGGTGGGCAGGGCCAGCTCGCGCCACCAGATGACGTCCGTCAGGTCGCCGAAGGTGCAGCACATGGCGATACCGGCGCCCTTGTCCATCTCGGCCGCCCGGTGGGCCAAGACCGGCACCTCGACCTTGAACAGGGGCGAGGCCACCGTGGCGCCGAACAAATCTTGGTAGCGGGGGTCGTCCGGGTGGGCGATCAGGGCGCAGGCCGACACCACCAGCTCCGGCCGGGTGGTCTCGACCAGCACGGGGGAGCCGTCCGGTCGGTGGAAGGCGATGCGGTGGAAGGCCCCGGCGGTCTGGCGGTCCTCCAACTCGGCCTGGGCCACGGCCGTCTGCAAGGTCACGTCCCACAGCGTGGGGGCGAAGTCGAGGTAGGCCTCGCCCCGCGCCAGGTTGCGCAGGAAGGCGCGTTGGGCCACCGTGATGGCCTCGGGCGAGATGGTCTGGTAGAGCAGGTCCCAGTCCACCGACAGGCCCAACTGGGTGAACAAGTCCTCGAAGGCGCGTTCGTCGATGGCCGTCAACTGTTGGCACAAGGCGATGAAGTTGGCCCGGGAGATGGCCAGCGGCCGTTTCGGGTCGGGTTGGTCCGGGGGCTGGAAGTCGGGCTCGAAGGGTAGTGAGGGGTCGCAACGGACGCCGTAGTAGGCCTGCACTCGCCGTTCGGTCGGCAAGCCATTGTCGTCCCAGCCCATGGGGTAGAAGACGGCTTTGCCGCGCATGCGCTGGTAGCGCGCCACCAGGTCGGTGTGGGTGTAGGAGAAGACGTGGCCGACGTGGAGGGAGCCGGAGACGGTCGGCGGCGGGGTGTCGATGGCGAAGACCTGGTCGCGGCCGGCCGGGCGGCGGAAGCGGTGGACGCCTTGGTCGCGCCAGCGGGCGGACCACTTCGCCTCCAAGCCCTCCAGGGCCGGGTGTTCGGGCAGATTGACAACGCTCATGGCAGGCCATCGTAACCGAGCCCCGGTCGTGGAGTCGGCCCTGTGGCGGTGGTGTGGCGGCGGTGGCGGGGGGCCGACGGGGGTCGACGGCGGCCGACCGCCCAGCGGCCGGCTAGAACGGGTCGTCGCCGTGGCCGGGAGGCGGCGGGGCGATGGCCTGGACGTGGCGCGGCTGGCCGGTGATGGCCTGCTGCTGGCGCTGGGACTCGTCGTAGGGGACGGTTGGCTCCGGGCCCACCAGCATGGCCTGGGCGCCGGTGGCGGAGACGTTCATGGGAATGGCCTCGGCCATCTCCTGGTCCAGTTGCAGGCCCCGGCCGCGCATCAGCTTGGCCAGACGCTCGCCCAGCTTGCCCAGGGAGTAGTTGAGGGCGATGAAGATGACCGAGGCCACGGTGATGGTCTGCAAGGTGTTGAGCGGGGTGCCCAACAAGGTGGCCTCGCGCAACAGCTCGGAGTAGGCGATGGCCTGGCCCAGGGCCGAGTCCTTCAGGGCCACCACCAGTTGGGCGATCAGGGCCGGCAGCATGGACAATAAAGCTTGGGGCACCAAGACGTGGGTCAGGGCCTGGGCGCGGCTCAGGCCGATGGCGGCGGCGGCCTCGTGCTGGCCGCTGGGCAGGTTGTGGACGCCGGAGCGGATGAGGTCGGCGCAGACCGAGCCGTTGTAGAGGATGAGGGCGATGACGACGGCCCAGAAGCTGGGGTCGGCGGCGCCGACCAGCCCCAGGAACTGCCACATGAAGATCATCATCAACAACACCGGGACGGCGCGGAAGAACTCGGACACGGCCCCGGCGGCCCAGCGCAGGGGGGCGATTTGGGACAGCCGGCCGACGCCGAAGACCAGGCCGAAGACGAAGGCCCCGACGATGGCGATGGCGGCGGCCATCAAGGTGTGCCACAGCCCGGGCAGGAAATAGGCCGTCCAGGACTCGGCCTTCAGCGCCGGGGTCCATTTGGCGGCGTCGAGCTGGCCGGCGGCGTTCAGTTTCAGGCCCAGGGCCAGGACCAGGGCGGCGATCAGGCCGCCGCCGACGATGTTGGCCGCCCGGATCAAGCGCTTGGTCTTGGGACCGGGGGCGTCGAACAGGAGTTGGTGCTCGGAGGTTTTCGGGCTCATCGCTTGACCGCCAAACGTCGGGATAAGAAAGTTGTCAGCAGTCCGACCGGGATGACGATGACGACGTAGCCCAGGGCGAAGGTCAAGAAGATCAAGATGATGAACTGGGGGCCGAACTCGATCATGGTGTTCATCACCCCGGAGGTCTCGATCGCCACACCCGTGGCCGAGGCCACCGTGGTGTTCTTGATCAAGGCGATGATGGTGTTGCCGATGGGGGAGACGGCCCCGCGGAAGGCCTGGGGCAAGATGACCAGCCGGGCCGACTGCAAGAAGGTCAAGCCGATGGAGCGGGCCGCCTCGGCCTGGCCCACCGGGACGGTGTTGACGCCGGAGCGCAGCGCCTCGGCGATGAAACTGGAGTGGTACAGGCCCAGCCCGATGACGGCCAGGACGTAGAA
>JAISAO010000055.1 GCA_031266665.1 Propionibacteriaceae bacterium
GGGGTTGTCGGGGTGTTGGAGGGTGTTGTTCAAGTCGGTGAACAGGGCGGCGGTCTCGGCCGGGGTCAGCCAGGAGGTGAGTTGGCGGGCGAACTCGGGGTCGCCTTGGTGGGCGCGCAGGATGCTCAGCAGTTCTGGGGGGATGTTTTGGCCGTAGTGGTCGCCGGCGGCCAGCCCGGAGGCTATGGCGGCGTCCTCGCGTGTTTGCTTGTCGTCGTCGATCCACACCAGATAGTCGCGCGGGGCGCCGGGAAAGGTGGGCAGGCTGTCGGCGATCCGGTGGGCCTCGTCCAAGCGGCGGCGGAAGTCGTCGCGCAGGTCCTCGGCCTGCCAGATGGAGGCTCCACTCCCTTGCCAGCGGCCCAGGCCGGGATAAGACAGGTAGACGCTGCGCAGTCTCCGGTCGACGTCGGCGGCGTGGTATGGGACCGTGGCGATCAACTCGCCCATGGCGGACACCAGAGCGGCCATGGCGTCCAAATCGATGGAGACCAAAGCCACGACGATCCCCCCCTTTACCTTCCAGGGTCCGATCTTCTAGGGTCCGAGGTTTTGCCAGTGGTTCTGCCAGGCGCCCGCCGGGACTGTGTCCGGCTCCAGGTTGTAAGCCGATATGAAAGCGTCCTCGGCCTCGGCGGCGACTGTTTTCAAGTCGCTTTGGAGGGCGATCAACTGGGCGTGGACGCTGTCCGCCTGTCCGCCTTTCCAGGCGCCGCCCTCGAAAGCCGCCACCGCCTGTCCGAAAGCCGACGACAAGGCATCGCACGGCCCCTCGGCCGACCAGCGGGCCGCGTTGATCGCCTGACGATAAGGATTAGACACATAACGCACAGGCTCAGTCACAGCAACGACCCCCCGGGAATGTCGCCGATGGTGCCAGCCATCATGGGCCTTCTTCCAACGAGGATTCGGAGACGCCTGGGCCAAAGAGACCGGGGCGGCAGGACAAACCCGCAACCCAAGCTTGGCACAACCCGACCGGAACCGCCAACCACTCGTCACTCGTCGTTCGAGGGGTGACATCCGCCGGCCGGGTCACACCGCCAGGGGACGGACGTGGCGGGCAGGTCAGTCCGGCGGGCGGAGCGCCCGGGACAACTCGGCCACACTGTCACGGACCGCCTGGCGGAAGCCGTCGTGGTCGCCGATGGCGGGCGGGAAGATTGTGCGCAGGGCGAGCAGGCGGTCGGCCAGGCCCGGGGCGGGGCCTTGGGCGGCGGCGGCCAAGCGGGCGGCCTGGGGGTCTTCCAGGGTGACCGGCCGGCTCTCCAGCCGCAGCCGGCCGCCGGCGGCGGCGCGGACGAAGAGGCACCAGGCGGCCACCACCTCGGCGCCGGCCCGGGGCGTGGCGCCGGCGGCCAAGCCTTCCTGGACCGCGCCCAGTAGGCGTTGGGGCAGTTTGGTCGAGCCGTCCCGGGCCACCTGGAGGACGCTGTGGCCGATGTGGGGATTGTCGAAACGGGCGAACACCTGGTCGCGGTAGTCGGTCAAATCCAGCCCCGGCGGGGCGGTCAGGGTGGGGAGCAAGTCGTCGTCGGTCAGACGGGTGACCCGCTGGCGGACGAAGGGGTCGGCCATGGCCTGGGCGATGGTGCTCCGCCCCCGCAGACAGCCCAGATAGGCGGCGGCCGAGTGGGCGGCGTTGAGCAGGCGCAGCTTGACTAGCTCATAGGGCTCCACCTCGTCGGCCAAGGTGGCGCCGGCCCGCTCCCAAGGTGGCCTGGGGCCGGCGAAACGGTCCTCGATGACCCACTGGAGGAAGGGCTCGCCCACCACCAGCCCGGCGTCGTCCAGCCCCAGCAGGTCCTGCGCCAGCCGGTGGTGGGCGGAGCTGGTGGCGGGCACGATCCGGTCCACCATGGTGCTGGGGCAGGCCACATGGTCAGCCAGCCACTGGCTGAAGGCCGTGTCGTCCAGCCCTTGGGCCAGTTCGGCCAAGCGGTGGCGCAAGACTCGGCCATTGGCCACCAGGTTGTCGCAGGACAACAGCGTGATCGGCTGGCCGCCTTGGCGGAAACGCCGCGCCAGGCCGCGCAGCAACAAGCCCAGGGCTTCTCCGCCGGTCGGTCGGCCGGCCTCCGCCCGGCCCGCCAGTTCTCGCCCGGCCGCCGCCAACTCGGCGGGCCAGCCCGTGATCGCGCCAGCGTCCGGTCCCATGGCCGTGCCGCCGCCCAGTCCCAGGGCCGCGCCGCCCTCCGGCCCCGTGGCCGGGCCATCGCCCGACACCGCCGGTGGGCCCAGGAGGCCCCAGGGGGTGTAGCCCTGCTCCGTGATGGTCAAACTGATGATGTGGGTCGTCTCCTGGGCCATAAGGTCGAGGACCGTCTCGGTCTGGGCCGGGGCGAAGAGGGCGGCGCGGAGCGAGCCGACGACCCGCAAGCTCAGTCGGTCCGCCCCCAGGGTCAAGACGGAGTAGAGCCCGTCCTGGGGGTCGAGCCGGTCCTTGACCGCCCGGTGGCGCGGGCTGACGCCGGCGATGCCCCAGCGTCGGTCGCCGCCGGCCGCGGCCGCCAGTTCGGTGTAGACCGCCTGATGGGCCCGGTGGAAGGCCCCCAGCCCCAGATGGACCAGGCCGAGGCCGAGGTCGTGGGGGTCGAAGGCCGGGAGGTCGACGTCGGGGCGGCGCGACAGCCGGGCCAGGGTCTCGGGTCCCAGACGAGACCTCGGACGGTCGGTCATGGCCTAGTCGGTCCTCTCCTGGCGACAGCGGTGGCGCGAAGCGGCGACGGTGGTGAGAAACCGCTTTCACCGCTAGGATACAACCCACGGCCCGACCAGACCAGACGGTGGCTGGGAGGCCAGACTCACTGGGGGGAGACGTCTTGCGCGCCATCGGGGAAACCGGCCGTCACCAGCCGGTCCGACTCGTCCTGCACCCCGACCGGGTTCTCCCGACACAGCCCGGCCGGCGGGCCATCGCCCGGCAGATCCTGGCCCAGACCGAGACCCTACCGATCGTGTCGCCGCACGGTCACGTCGATGTCGCTCTGCTGGCCGAGGACCGGCCCTTCCCCGACCCGGCCGAGTTGTTCATCCGCCCCGACCACTACCTCACCCGGATGCTCGGCTCCCAGGGCATCGGCCGCGAACGGCTGGGACTGCCCGCCGACCCCCAGGTGGCGCTGCCCGACCCCCGGGCGACCTGGCGCTTGTTTTGCCAGCACTGGCGTCTCTTCCGGGGCACGCCGACCCGCCACTGGCTGTTAGAGGTCTGGGGCGGCCTGTTCGGCCTGGACGAGCACCCCGGCGAGGCCAACGCCGACCGCCTCTACGACCAAATGGCGGCCCGCTTGGCCGAGCCGGACTTCCGCCCCCGCGCCCTGTTGGAGCGCTTCGGCATCGAATGGCTGGCCACCACCGACGCCGCCTGGGACTCCTTGGACCAGCACCGCCGCCTGGCCCGCGCCGGCGGCCCCGCCCGGGTGCGGCCGACCTTCCGCCCCGACGCCCTATTCGCCTTGACGGCCCCCGACTGGCGCGACCGGCTGGCCCGGTTGGAGGCGGCCGTCGGCCAAGACATCAACGGCCAGGCCACCTTCGTCGCCGCCCTGCGGCGGCGGCGCCAAGATTTCATCGCCGCCGGCGCCCGGGCCAGCGACCAGGCCGCCGTCAGCGCCGACAGCACGCCGCTGACCGCCTGGGAGGCTGATCGGGTCTTCGCCGCCGCCCTGGCCGGCCACGCCACCTCGGACCAGGCCGCCGCCTTCACCGCCCACATGGTCTTCGAGATGGCCCGGATGTCGTGCGACGACGGTTTGACAATGCAGTTCCACCCCGGCGCCGAGCGTGACTACCTGTCCCAGGTGTGGCGCCTCTGGGGGTCCGACGTGGGCTACGACATCCCAGTGGCGGTCGACTTCGTCCGGGGGCTGCGGCCGCTGCTGGAGGCCTTTGGGCACGACCCCGGCTTCCGGATGGTGGTCTTCACCTTGGACGAGACCACCTTCTCGCGCGAGCTGGCCCCCCTGGCCGGGGTCTTCCCGGCCCTCAAACTAGGGGCGCCGTGGTGGTTCCTGGACTCGCCCGCCGGGCTGCGCCGCTTCCGCCAGGCCGTCACCGACACGGCCGGCTTCTACAACACCACCGGCTTCGTGGACGACACCCGGGCCTTCTGCTCCATCCCGGCGCGGCACAACCTGGCCCGCCGGATTGACGCCGGCCACCTGGCCGGATTGGTGGCGGAGCACAGCTTGGAGCTGGACGAGGCGGTCGAGACCGCCATCGACCTGGCCTACAACCTGCCCAATCAGGCCTACCCGCCGCCGCCCGGCGGCCCGGCGGATGACTGACCCGGCCACGCTGCTGTTGTTGGACGGCGGCGACGATGTGGCGGTGGCGCCACGGCCGCTGGCCGCCGGACAGGTGGTGGCGCTGGGGTCGGACCGGCTGGCCGTGGCCGACGACATCCCGGCCGGGCACAAGATCGCCCGCCGCGACCTGGAGCCCGGCGCCGCTGTCCACAAATACGGCCAGACCATAGGCCAGGCCGTGATCCCGATCAGGGCCGGGCAACACGTCCACAGCCACAACCTGGCCATCTTGGACCCCGCCCCTAGGACCGCCACCGTCCCCGCCCTGGCCGGGCGGCCGGCCCTCCCCGCCGGGGGGCCGGATAGCTTCTGGGGCTACCGCCGCCCGGACGGGCGGGCGGCCACGCGCAACTACATCGGGCTGGTGACATCGGTCAACTGCGCCGCCGGCACCGCCAAGCTGATCGCCCGCCGGTTCGAGGACCGGCTGGCGGACCACCCGACGGTGGACGGGGTGGTGGCCTTGACCCACGACTCCGGCTGCGGCTGGATCGCCGGCTCGAACGGGGCCGAGCTATTCCGTCGCACCCTGCTGGGGACGGCCCTCCACCCCAACTTCGCCGCCCTGGTGGTGATCGGGCTGGGCTGCGAGATGCTACTGCCGGGGGACCTCTTAGACGACTTGGGGAATCGGGCGGCGGCCTGTCTGACCATCCAGGAGCAGGGCGGGGTCAAGGCCACGGTCGAGGCCGGCGTGGCGGCGGTCGAACGGCTGTTGCCGCTGGTGGGCCAAGCCCGGCGGCAGCCGATCAGTTGTTCGGAGCTGGTGCTGGCGGTCAAGTGCGGCGGCTCGGACGCCTACTCCGGCATCAGCGCCAACCCCGCCCTGGGCCGGGCGGCCGACCGGCTGGTGGCGGCCGGCGGCCGGGTGGTGCTGGGCGAGACGCCGGAGTTGCACGGCGCCGAGCACCTGCTGACCGGTCGGGCGACCAGCGCCGCCGCGGCCGAGCGGCTGCGTCGCCGGATGGACTGGTGGCGGGACCACACCGCCGCCCACCAGGGCGGCCTGGATCACAACCCCTCGCCCGGCAACAAGGCCGGCGGGCTGACCACCATCTGGGAGAAGTCCCTGGGCGCGGTGGCCAAAGCCGGTTCCTCGCCGCTGGTCGACGTGGTCGACTACGCCGAAGCGGTGACCCGTCCCGGGCTGACCTTCATGGACACCCCTGGCTACGACCCGGTCAGCGTCACCGGCCTGGTGGCCGGCGGCGCCCACCTGGTGGCCTTCACCACCGGCCGGGGGTCGGTCTTCGGCTGCCGCCCCGCGCCCTGCCTCAAGATTGCCAGCAATTCCCAGATCTATCAGCGGATGGACGGCGACTTGGACCTTGACGCCGGCGGCGTGATCGACGGCCGGACCAGCCTGGAGGCCATGGGCGAGACCATCTTCCAGCGCCTGGTCGAGGTCGCCTCCGGGCGACAGACGGCGGCCGAGACCCTCGGCCTGGGGGGCGACGAGTTCGTCCCTTGGCAGTTGGGGGCGGTGGTGTGACCCCGCCTGGGGACGGCACTCTCGCTTCGAGTCTCACCAACTGGGATCGATCAGCCGGGGCGGGCTGACTGGTCGGACGCCACCGGGGCCGGTCAGGTCCAGCCGCTCGTTGGGCCCCGGGGACAGCGCCCAACGCCGGTCGCCCCAGACCAGTTCCCCGGAGGGCGGACGGCGGGCCAGGCCGATCACGGCCGTCGGCCGCCCGTCGGCCACCACCACCCGCCAGCCGGCCGGGAAGCTGAGCCAGTCCGAGCCGTCGCGCCCGACCTGGACGGTCGCGCCGTCGCCGGCCAGGACGTAAGCCTGGCCGGCGTGGCGCCGGGCGTGGGCCCAGGCCCGGGGCGCGGCCCCCGCCTCCAACCGGGTCAGGTCCAAGCCGTTGAGCCACAGCTCGCCGTCGGGCCGGGCCAACAGGCCGGCACAACGCTCAATGGTGTCGATGAACCAGAGCAGACAGGGGGCGTAGGCCGAGGCGAAGCCGGGCTCCCCGGACCAGGGGTCGAGGCACTGGGGGAAGCGGTCGGCCACCGCCAGCGCCGCCAAGGCCCCCAGCTGGACGGTCGCCAGTTCGGCTAGGCGGCCGTGGGGCTCGAAGGCGTCTGGCGCCCGCAACAGGCTGAGCAGGTTGATCGGCCCGCCCCAGGAGTTGCGCCGATAGTCGTGGTCGAAGCGGGGGTCGTCCAGGGCCAGCGAGGTGAAGCCATAGGGGGAGGCGAACTTGGCGCTGTGCAATAGGTAGCTCTCCAAGGCGGCGTCGAAGCAAGCGTCGTCGCCCACCTCGCAGGCCAGGACCCGCAACAAGACGTCCGACTGGACGCGGCGCGGCCGGCCGGCGGCGTCCCGGTCGTAGAAGAACTGGTCCTCGGCGTCGTGGCACTGCCGCCACAGGGCCGCCCGACTGGCCGCCGCCTTGGCCCGCCAGCCGGTCGGGTCACCGCCCAACTCCGCCGCCATCAGGGCCAAATAGTCCCGTTGGCAAGCCACATTGGCGGTCAGGTCGGGGGCGATCAGCGGCAGGCCGGGATAGTCCGGATCCCAGCGGGCGGCGTCGCCTAGGTGGCAGCGCTGGGGCATGAACCAACAGCGGGGCGAGTTGTCGTGGCCGGTGTCGAAGGCGCAGAAGATCTCGACCCCGCCCGTGCCCCGAGTGTCCCGGTGGGCGGCCAGCCAGTCGTCCATCCGGGCCATGGCCCGGTAGAGGGCGCGCAGGTGGTCCCGGTCCCCGGTGGCCTGGTAATGGCGCCAGACGCTGCGGGCCAAGGGCGTCACCATTTGGATCTGGCAGAAGCCCGGCCCGGCCGGGGTCAGCTTGTAGGGCAGCAGGCCGTCGGCCCGCTGGTGACGGGCGAAGCCCAGTTGGGTGGCGCGCACGATGTCGGGGGCGAAGCGGTCCAGCGTCTCGGCGCAGATCGTGGCCGTGCTCTCCAGCCAACAGCCCTGGTAGCCGCCGCCCTCGTGCAATATTAATTGCTCAGAATGGTCCAGCGGTCGCAGACAGTCCGCCAATTCCCGCCAGGCCTGTTCCCAGCGAAGCTGTAGCGGTCCGCCGACGGCGGCGAAGCCCGTCCCGCTGTCCGCCAGCGCCCGGCCCAGGGGACCGGCCGGCGCTGTGGCGCTCTCCAGCCGTTGGACCGCTTCTTCCAGGACTGACATCTGGCCTCCCGCCTCGGGTGCTCTCCCGCCCGTCGGGGCGATCTTCTCATCCGCCCGCAGTTGGCCGAGGACGGTGGGGGGCACGGCCCGAAGACCGTGCCCCCCGTGGCTGCTGGTGTTATCTGATGTTATGAGGAGGCTGCCAGGTCGGTCGACAGCTTGTTCACCCAATCGGCCCCCGCCTGGGCCGGGGTCATACGGTTGAACAAGACCTCAGCCTCAGCGTCTTGGCAGTACTTATTCATGTTGGCGCCGCCGTTGGGCTGGGGCGGGGCGACGGTGCCCGAGTCGAGGGTCGACTGGACGTATTCGGCCGCCACCTGGTTCGACCCCTCCAACAGCGGGGCGACAACCGCCAAGGTGTCGGGGTTGAAGGGCACGCCGCGGCTGTCCTTGATCAGGGCGGCGGCGGCCGGGTTGTCGAGGAACCAGTCCATCAGCAGGGCGGCCTCTTCGGGATGGGCGGTCTGGGCGTTGATGGCCCAGAAGGCCGACGGCAACAGGGCCACGCCGTTCTGGGCCGTGTTGGTCGGCGGGGTCAAGATGATGGTCTGGCCGCCATCCGAGTAGGTGCCGATCAGGTTGCTGTAGCCGAAGGTGATGGCGGCCTGGCCGAGGGTGTAGAGCTGTTGGTCCGGCGGCAGCGCCCAGCCGGCTGTCACGATGGTCGGGTCGGGCAGGCCGCCGCCGTCGCGCAACTCGAGTTCGATCTCGTACCAGGTGGCCACCTGTTCGGCGGTCACGCCGAGGGTGCCTTCCCAGGTGTACATGCCGAACTCGCTCAACTGGCCGGTGTAGGTCCCCATGATGTCTTGGACGCGCAGGTCGATGCCGTAGATCGGCTGGCCGGACTCATTGGTCAGCCCCGCCTGGCCGACCGCGTTGGCCACGGCCACCAGGTCGGCCCACTTCCAGTCGGTCGTCGGAACCTCGACCCCGGCCTGGGCCAGGATGTCGGTGTTGACGAAGGCGGCGGTGGCGTTGCCGCCGGTCGGCAGGCCGTAGAGCACGCCATCGACCGTGGCATTGGTGGTCGAAAAGGCCGGGTACTTGTCGATGTGGGCCAACTCGGCCACGGTCGACAAGTCGAGCAGCGCCCCGACGGCGCCGTACTCCTGGGGCTTGGCCCCGCCCAGGGCGAAGACGTCCGGGGCGGTCTGGCCGCCGGAGCCGAAGTCGGTGGCCAAGCGGTTGAAGAGATCGTCCGGGCTGCCGACCGGGGTCTGCTGGACCGTGATATTGGGGTACTCGTCCTCGAACAGGTCGATCACCTGGGCGAACAGGGCCGCCCGGTTGTCATCGCCCCACCACGACATCTCTAACGTCACCGCCTCGGAGACGTCTTGGTCCGGGGGCTGGTCGGAGTTGGAGCAGCCGGTCAGGGCCAAAGCCGCCGCCGCGACCGTGGCCAGCGCCAGTTTGATTGTTTTTCTGGTGTCACGCCTCATTGCGTCTCCTGAGTTGTGTAAGGCGGCGGCTGACCGCCCGGTGGTTTGTCGCCGGGCGAGTCCGATCCGCTCGACGGGGCGGCCGACAGAGCCTCGGGCCAGCCGTGAAACCGCTTTCTCGTAAGATGTCACACCGTTCCGGCGTTTGTCAATCGGCTGTCTGCCTGGCCGGGTCTCAACTCGGTAACGGTCCGGTGGAGGCGCGCAGCTCCAGCCGGGTGGGGAAGAGCTCGTCCCCGTCCGCCGGCTGGCCGCGCAGCGTCTGGCACAGCCGCCGCCAGGCCGCCGCCCCCAGCTCGGCGTGGGGGACGGAGGCCGTGGTCAAGGGCGGGGTGGTGAAGCTGGCGAAGGGGATGTCGTCGAAACCGGCCACCGAGATGTCGTCCGGGACGGTCAGGCCGAGCCGGCCCAAGCCGTTGAGCAAGCCGATGGCGACCAGGTCGTTGAAGGCCAACGCCGCCGTCGCCCCGCTGTTTCGGACCGTCCCGGCCAGGGCCAAGCCGTCCTCGATAGCGGCCCCGGCGGCCAGGCGGTCGATGACGACGTCGCCGTGGCGGCGCTCGAAGTCGGTCAGGCCCTGGCGGCGGTGGTGGTCGGAGACGCTATTGGGCGGACCCCCCAGGTAGACCAGGCGGCGGTGGCCCAACTGATGCAGGTGCTCGGCCAACCGGGCGATGCCCGAGCGGTAGTCGATCGACAAGGAGGGCACGGCGAAACCGGGGTCGGGCCGGTTGATCAGCACCAGGGGGCGCAACTGGTCGGCCAAGGCCAGCAACTTCTCCTTGGCCATGCGCGGGGCGCACAAGACGATGGCGTCGCAGCGCCGCCTGGTCTGACTGGCCAGCAGGGGCTCGTCGTCGGGCGACTCGGCCGAGTCGGCCACCAGGACGCGGTAGCCGTCGCGGGCGGCGGTCTTGCTCATGGCGGACAAGATGGTTTGGAAGGCCGGGTTGGCCAGGTCGGGGACGAGGAAGGCGACGGCCTCGGTCTGGCCCAGGGCCAGGCTGCGGGCCAGGTGGCTGGGAGTGTAGGCCAGCTCGGCGGCGGCCGTCCGCACCCGCTCGGCCACGTCCGACCGGCCGACGAAACGGGCATTGAAGACGCGGGAGACGGTGGCGGGGGAGACGCCGGCCCGCTGGGCGACCTCGGCGATGGTGGCCTTGGATGAGCGGCGGGGCACGGTGGTCTTCCTTTGCTGGCGTCTCGGCGTCACTCTAGCCCGCTTCGCCTGGCTGTCACGCCAAGCCCGGCGACGGGCGGACGGGGCTCGTCCCAGGCGGCGCCGCCGGGGTGGCTTGACGATCCGGGAGTCGGCGGGGAACAATGGCCCTCAATTTATGAAACCGCTTTCTCAGCCGGGCGGGCGGGACACGGCAACAAGGAGGTTGTTGTGAGCAGTCTGGGCGAGCTACGCGCCCTCGCGGTCGCCCGCCGCACCCGGGGGAGCAAGGAGCGCCACCCCGACAACTTGGCAGGTTTTCTTTTCCTCTTGCCCTGGCTGATCGGCGTCGCCGTCTTCACCCTCGGGCCGATGCTCGCCTCTTTGGTCTTGTCGTTCACCAAGTACAACTTGTTGCGGTCGCCGCTGGAGCACCCGC
This sequence comes from Propionibacteriaceae bacterium, assembly GCA_031266665.1. GTDB lineage: Bacteria > Actinomycetota > Actinomycetes > Propionibacteriales > Propionibacteriaceae > WQYJ01. The sequence continues at coordinate 10,502 of JAISAO010000055.1, forward strand.
CGCCCTGGGTCGGGTTCGACAATTACAAGGCCATGTTCCAAGACGCCGCCTTCTGGAACTCGTTCAGGGTGACCGTCCAATACGTCGTCATAGCGGTGCCGATCCAGCTGGTCTTCGCCCTGGGGCTGGCCCTGCTGCTGGACCGGGGTATGCGGGGGCTGTCCTTCTACCGCTCGATCTTCTACCTGCCCAGTCTCCTGGGCGGGTCGGTGGCGATTTCGATCCTGTGGCGCCAGGTCTTCGGCAAAGAGGGGCTGGTCAACGCCGTCCTGGCCTGGTTCGGAATCGATGCCCCGGGGTGGATCGGCCACCCCGACTACGCCTTGTGGACGATCATCATCTTGCACATCTGGACCTTCGGCTCGCCCCTGGTGATCTTCTTGGCCGGACTGCGCCAGATACCGGAGATGTATTACGAGGCGGCGGCCGTGGACGGGGCCGGCAAGGCCACCCGTTTCTTCTCGATCACGCTGCCCCTGCTGTCGCCTGTCATCTTCTTCAACCTGGTCTTGCAGACTATTTTCGCCTGTCAGACCTTCACCCAGGCCTACGTCGTCTCCGGCGGCACCGGCGGCCCGGCCGACTCGACCATGTTCTACACTCTGTTCCTCTATCGCGAGGGTTTTCTGGAGTATGACATGGGCAAGGCCTCGGCCATGGCCTGGTTCCTACTGCTCGTGATCGGCGCCTTCACGGCTATCAATTTCTGGTTATCGAAGTTCTGGGTGTTCTATGACGACTGATCGGAAGACGGCGGTCGATCGCGGGGCGGCGGGCCGCCGGGCGACAGACGGGCCTGGAGGCGTTCACTTTGACCCTCCCGGGGAGCGGAGTCGGCGGCCGTGGCCGTGGCGGCGGCGGGTCCGGTCGATCCTCAAGCACATCGGCATGATCGCGGTGTCGCTGGTGATGGTTTACCCGCTGCTCTGGCTGGTGGTGTCGAGCTTCAAGCCCAACGCCGCTATTTTCCGCGACCTGTCTTTGTTCACGACCGACCTGACGCTCGAGAACTACGTCCACGGCTGGGAAGACCTGCAACGCCCCTTCGGCGTTTTTATAGCCAACTCCACGATCATCGCCCTGGGCGCGATCATCGGCAACCTGGTGTCCTGCTCGCTGGCGGCCTACGCCTTCGCCCGGCTGCGCTTCGCCGGCCGGAACCTCTTGTTCGCCATCATGCTGATCACGATCATGCTGCCGTTCCAAGTCGTCCTGGTGCCCCAGTTCACGATCTTCCGGGAGCTGGGCTGGGTGAACACCTTCCTGCCCCTGATCGTGCCCAAGTTCCTGGCCACCGACGCTTTCTTCATCTTCTTGATGGTGCAATTCCTGCGGGCCCTGCCCAAGGAGATCTACGAGGCCGCCCGGATCGACGGGGCCAGCCAGTGGCGTATGTACTGGCTCATCTCCCTGCCGCTGATGGTGCCGGCTCTGGCGACCACCGCCATCTTCACCTTCATCTGGACCTGGGGCGATTTCTTCGGGCCGCTGCTCTATCTGCGCAAACCGGAGATCTTCACCGTCTCGGTGGCGTTGAAGGGTTTCATCGACGCCCAGTCGAGCTCGGACTTCGGCTCGATGTTCGCCATGTCGGTGGTGTCCTTGCTGCCGCTGTTCCTGGTCTTCCTATTCGGCCAGCGCTACCTTCTTAGAGGCTTCGCCACCACCGGGATGAAATGACGCGGGCGGCGATGGACGAACCGCGACGAACGAGAGGCTGATATGACAACCACACGCTACGCCCTGGTCGGTCTCGGCTCCCGCGCCCAAATGTACCTGGCGGCCATGGCCGGTCCGCACCGCCGCCAAGCTCAGTTGGCGGCCGTGGCGGACACCAATCCGGGCCGGGTCGAGTGGTCGCTGGCCCGCTACCCGGAACTGGGCGCCCCGGCCCGCTTCGACCCGGCCGAGTTGGGGGCGGCCATCGCCCGCGGTGGTATCGACCGGGTGATCGTGACCTCGCCCGATTTCACCCACGCCGACCACATCGTGGCCGCGCTGACGGCCGGGGCCGACGTGGTGGTGGAGAAGCCGCTGACAATCGACGAGGCCGGCGTGGCTCGGATCGCGGCGGCGGCCGCCGCCAGCGGTCGCCAAGTCGTCATCACCTTCAACTACCGTTACTCGCCGCGCAACACCGCCCTGCGCCAGGTCATCCGGTCGGGGGCCATAGGGACGGTCACCTCGGTCCATTTCGAATGGCTGCTGGACACCGCCCACGGGGCCGACTATTTCCGCCGCTGGCACCGCCGCAAGGACGCCTCCGGCGGCCTGCTGATCCACAAGTCGAGCCACCACTTCGACCTGGTCAACTGGTGGCTGGACGACCAGCCGACCAGGGTCTTCGCCTCCGGCGGCCTGCGCTTCTACGGGGCCGCCAACGCCGCGGCCCGCGGCCTGGGACCGAGGCCGGAGCGGGGCACGACCGATTCGCCGCTGCGCGACCGTTTCAGCCTCGACCTGCGGACCGACCCGGTGTGGCAGGGCCTTTACCTGGAGCAGGAGTCCTTCGACGGCTATTGGCGCGACCGGGACGTCTTCGACCCCGGCATCACCATCGAGGACAACCTGTCGTTGGTGGTCGATTACGCCGGCGGCGCCAGCATGTCTTATGGGCTCAACGCCCACGCCCCCTGGGAGGGTTACACGGTGGCGGTCAACGGCACCGCCGGGCGGGCCGAGCTGAATGTGGTCGAGCGCGGCTCGACCCTGGTGGACGAGACCGGGCGGACGGTGGTGGACCCGAGCGCCAGGCCCGATCTGGTGGCGGCCGACGACAACCGCCCGGTGGGCGACCGCCTGACCGTCCAGCGCCACTTCGACACCGCCGTCGAATACCCCATCCCGGTGGCGGCCGGCGGCCACGGCGGCGGCGACGCCCAACTGCTGGCCGACCTCTTCGATGGTCCCGCCGACGACTCCCTGGGCCGGGTGGCGACCTGGCTGGACGGCGCCCGCTCCATGCTGGTGGGTCTGGCCGGTAACCGCTCCCTGGCCAGCGGCCAAGCCGTCCGGGTCGACCAACTCGACCTGGGCCTGGCCCGGGCCGCCCTGGGGATCGCCGGCGACGCCTGACCGTGGCGGGCCGACCCCGGTCAGCGGCGGGCGATGGGGGCCAAGGTGGCGTCGGTCAACCGGATGAGGTCTAAAGGCTGGAGCCGGACCTGGAGGCCGCGCCGTCCGGCCGAGACATGGATGCTGTCGAACCCGGCGGCCGAGGTGTCGATGACGGTGGACTGGCGGGTCTTCTGGCCCAGGGGAGAGATGCCGCCGACGACGTAGCCGGTGATCCGCTCGGCCGCCGCCGACTCGGCCAGGGCGGCCCGCTTGGCCGCCACGGCGGCGGCCAGGGCCTTGAGATCCAGTTGGCTCGCGACCGGCACCAGGGCGACCGCGAAGGGCTGGGGCCCGCCCTCGGTTTGCACCAGCAGGGTCTTGAACACCCGCTCCGGGTCGAGGCCCAGCCGAGCCACGGCCTCGGCCCCGAAATGGGTCTGGGCCGGGTCGTGGTCGTAGCGGCACAACTCGAAGTCGACCTGGGCGGCGGTCAGGAGGCGGACGGCGGCGGTGGCGCCGGGGAGGGGCTTGGACACCAGACGATGCTAGTGGTCTGTCGCACCTAAAATGTCGGATTCGCGTCGCCGAGCAACGCCGCTGGCGGCGTTGTCGTCGGTCGGCGGGCGTCCAGCCCGCCTCCCTCCTTCGCCTTGCCATCGACATCGCCCGACACCGCTCATACCCCAACTTTTAGATGCGACAGACCACTAGTGGACTGTAAACCATCGGACTGGCGTCGCCGGACGCCGCCGCCAGCGGTCTCCGACACCAACGGTGACCGCTGGGGGCGGTGTCGTCCCCGTGAACCGAGGAAAGCCACCGCCAGGCCTATATTCGCCGCCTGACGCGGGGCTAGGCTGGTCTTCCCGGTGCGGGCGGTGGGACCGGGGTCCAACGGAGGGGTTGGGAGCGTGGGACTGGAGCGGATGGAGTCTCGGGCGGACGATCTGGTCCAGCCCGGTGAGGTGGTGGCGTTGCTCCAGGTGGAGCGGGCCGAGTTCGTCTGGCGCAACCAGGACGGCGGTCTGACTTATCGGCTGTGGCCCGGCGGCGACTACTTCACCTGGGTCCCGCCGGGTTATCGCGGCGCTCTGCGGGCGGCTGGGGCGCGGGCCGCCTGGTTGCGCCCCCAGGTCGCGGCGCCCGAGTTCGGCCCTGTTCGCCCCGGGTTGAGGGGTTGGTGGGTCGTCTCTCCGGCTTTGCCCGGCCAGTCGGCGGTGTCGCCTGATTGGATCGGGCGGCCGGCTGTCGCTGTCGCCGCCATCGCCACCGGTTTGCGTCGGCTGCATCAGATCGAGGTCGCGGCCTGTCCCTTCGTGGTGGACCGGGACGAGTTGTTCCGATCGGCCCTGGACCGGGTGCGGCGGGGGAGTGACTGGCGACGGGCGCCCGATGATTATTTGCGGGCGGTCTCCGACGAGCGGGCGCTCCGACTGTTGACGGCCGTCCGGGGCTCGGCCTCGGATCTGGTGGTCTGTCACGGCGACCCGTGTGCCCCCAACACCATCGTCGGCCCGGAGGGCGACTTTGTCGGCCTGGTCGATCTGGGCGACCTCGGTGTGCTCGACCGCTTGGCCGACTTGGCCGTCGCCAGTTGGTCGATCAGTTGGAACTATGGCCCCGGCTGGGAGGGCCTCTTCTTCCAGACTTACGGCCTCGTGCCCGACCCAGACTTGAACGACGCTTTCCGAGTCCTGTGGCAGGCGGCCGATCCGCCGCGCCCCGTCTGACGCCGCCGGGCAGGGCCTTGGCCGCCAGAGGCGGCTATTCCACGACCCGGTAGGCCACGCCGAGGAGATCATAGGTGGGCAGAGCCCGTCGGTCACGGGTCAGCAGGACCCGCCCGTCGGCCCGGGCCGCCTCGCCCACCAGGGCGTCGAAGACCGCGCCGCCGGCGATGCCGACCGCCGCCAGCCGTCTCATGAGGCTGTCTTGGTCGTCGGCCGACAGCCAACAAGGCTCGGGGAAAGCGGCCTTCAGTGCGCGTCGCGCGTCGGTCGCGGAAACCCGGTTCGGCTCCGGCAGCCGGGTGAGCACCGAGTACGACTCGAAGGCCGCGTGACCCGACAGGGCCGCCGCGCGATCGCGCAGCGCTGTCACACACGGCTCGTGGGCGCCGTGGCCGGCGTCGAGGAAGGCCACCGCCACGCTGGTGTCCACCGCCCAGCGTTCCGGTTCAGCGTTGGAGGGCATCGCGCAGGTCTCGCACGTCGGCGTCGGTCGTCTCTCGGCCCGCCACCGCCGGGAAGTAGGGCCGCCCGTCGCTGGTCCAGGCCAGGGCGCGGGCCGACCCGCGCCTGGGCTCCAGCCGGATGGCGTCGCGTTGGGCCACGATCTCGAGCTCGGCCCCAGCCGCCAGGTCGAAGCGGTCTCGCACCTCCTTGGGGATCACGATCCGCCCAGCCTTATCGATGGTTACCATCATGGCTGCCACGGTACCAGCATCATCACGACTGCCACCGCCTCCCGTCGGGCTGTTGTGGCGCTCCGCCGGCGGTTGGGGCGCGGGTCGTCTGGCGGCCGTCCGGCTGCGGCAGTTTTGAGGCTCGGCGGCGCGGCCGGGGCGCAGGGTCACAACTTGGTAACGATGGCTGGCTGTCTCCCTTTTCGTCTTCCCTGGCGGATTATTTCAGTACTAAAGTAAGTCATGAACAAAGGAGTTTCCGATGAACAAGACCGCTTCTGGGTCCAGACCCTCGGACCTGTTGCCGGCCTCGGTCCTGGGCCTGTTGGGGGCGCGGGGGCCGATGACCCGGACGGAGCTGGCGGCGGCGCTGCGGGTCAGCCCGGCCTCGATCACCCAGGTGGGCAAGGATCTGATGTCCCGGGGCATGGTGGCGGAGCTGGGACAGCTGGCCTCCGGCGGCGGGCGGCCGGCCCGCCCCCTGTCCTTGGTCGGCTCGGCGGCCCAGATCGTCGGCGTCAAGGTGGCCGCCAGCCATCTGGCGGTGGTGGCGGCCAAGCTGGACGGCACAGTCACCTTGACCCGGACCGAGCCCTTCGACGTCACCCGGCCGGACGCCCTCGACCTGGCGGCGCGGGCCATGCGGGCGGTGCTGGAGGCGGTGGACGCCCCGGTGCTGGGGGTCGGCGTGGGGGTGCCGGGATCGGTCGACTCGCTCGAGTCGGGGGTGGCGGACTCGCCCACCATCGGCTGGCACAACGCCCAGATCGGGGCGGCCCTGCGGCAGAAGCTGGGGGTGCCGGTGCTGGTGGAGAACGACGTCAACGCCTTGGCGGTGGCGGAACAGGTCTACGGGGTGGGGCGGCGTTATTCGACCTATCTAGTGGTCACCATCGGGCGCGGCATCGGCTGCGGCATCGTCATCGACGGCCAGGTCTACCGGGGGGCCGACGGCGGCGCCGGCGAGCTGGGCCATTTCCCGATGGTCGAGGGCGGCCAGCCCTGCCCCTACGGCCACTCGGGCTGCCTGGAATCGCTGATCGGGTCGTCCGGCCTGATCCGGCGGGCGGTCGAGGCCGGCTTTTGGGCGGCGGACGAGACGCCGACGCGGCCGGACGACGAACTGGCGGCCATCCGCCGCTTGGCGGCGCGGGCCGCGACCGACCCGGTGCTGGCCGAGGGTCTGTTCGGCTGGGCCGGCCGCTGGCTGGGCACGGCGGCGGCCGGGCTGGTCAACTTGTTGAATCCGGAGACGGTGGTGATCCTGGGCGAGGGCACGGCCCAATGGGAGCTGTGGGAGGCGGGCTTCGAGCACGGTTTCCGCTCCAAACTGATGGCCGCCCGCCGGTCGCTGCCCTATGTGGTGGATCCCTGGGACGAGGACAAATGGGCCTTGGGGGCGGCGGCGTTGGTCATCGCCTCGTCCTTCGACAAGGACGGCGCCACCGGCTATCAGGGCGAACTGGTGCGGGAGCGGCTGTCCGGGGCGGCGGCCGGCCGGACCCGGACGGAGGTCTGAGCCATGTCGCGGGCCATCGCCGTTCAACCGGACCAGGCCATCGCTGTCAAGCCGGACCAGGCCCGGCCGTCCGGCCGCTGCCGGGCGGCGCTGTCGAACCTGGGCTGGGTGTTGTTGTTCCTGGCCCCCAGCGCGGTCCCGCTGCTGGTCTTCAAGATCGCGCCGATGTTCGCCTCGGCCTGGGTCTCCCTGCACCGCTGGAACATGATCTCGCCCATGGAGTGGATCGGCTGGGACAATTACGCCGAGCTGTTGACCTCCCCGAACACCTGGCAGGTGTTCTCCCACACCCTGCTCTACCTGCTGGGCTATCTGCCGTTGGTGTACGCCGGCGGGCTGTTGATCGCGGTGGCCTTGAACCAGCGGCTGCGGGCGCGGGGCGTCCTGCGGGCGGCCTATTTCGTGCCGGTGGTGACCAGCTGGGTGGCGGTGGCGCTGGTCTGGCAGTGGCTGTTGAACCCCTCCAACGGCTTGGTCAATTATCTGCTCGGCCTGCTCCACCTGCCCCAGCCGGGCTGGTGGACGGACCCGACCTGGGCCATCCCGTCGGTCATCCTGGCCTCGGCCTGGAAAGACCTGGGCTTCGTCATGGTGATCCTGCTGTCCGGTTTGCAGACCATCCCGCAGGAGATCCAGGAGGCCGCCACGATGGACGGCGCCGGCCGCTGGCGGCGCTTCTGGAATATCACCTTCCCGCTGCTCAGCCCGTCCACCTTCTTCGTGGTGGTGATCTCGCTGATCAACGGCTTCCAGGTCTTCGACCAGATGTACGTCATGACCGGCGGCGGTCCCAGCGGCGCCTCCCAGGTGGCGGTGGGGCGTATTTACGACCTGGCCTTCCGCTACGGGCAGGCCGGGCAGGCCTCGGCTTTGTCCTGGATTCTATTCGCCATCATCTTGGCGGTCACGGCGGTGCAGATGCGCGGCCAGAGAAAGTGGGTGAATTATGCCTGAGAGCCCCATCGGCGCCGTGGCCGTGGCCGGAGCCCCCGGACACAGCCGTCCGGCGGCCGGGACGAGACGGGCCGGGACGACAAGGTCCGGGACGACAAGGTCCGGGGACGCCCCCCGGAGCGGTCAGACCTCCGCCCGGCTGGGCCGCGTCCTGCTGTGGCTGGCGGTGGCGCTGGGGGCGGCGGTGATGCTGTTCCCCTTCCTGTGGACGGTCATCACCTCGATCACGCCGCAGGCAAACCTGTCCGGCGGCCCCAGCCTGATCGTGAATAATCCCACCCTGTCGGCCTACGCCGCATTGTTCGCCTCCGTCCCGGTGGTCCGGGTCGTGCTCAACTCGTTCGCCGTGGCGGCGGCCAGCACGCTGCTCCAACTGCTGACCGGCTCGCTGGCGGCCTACGGCTTCTCCCGGCTGGCCTTCAAGGGCAAGTCGTTCGTCTTCGGCTGCTACTTGGCGACGCTGATGATCCCGCTGCAGGTCTTGGTGGCGCCGTTGTTCATCATGTTGACCCGTATGCGGTTGAACGACACCTATTTCGCCCTGCTGGCCCCGAATATCGCCTCGGCCTTCGGCATCTTCTTGCTCAAACAGGCGGTGGACGGGGTGCCGAAGGAATTGGACGAGGCCGCCCGCCTGGACGGCGCCGGGCACCTGCGAATCTGGGCCCAAGTGGTGATGCCGCTGGTGCGTCCGGCCATGGCCGCGCTCATCGTCTTCGCCTTCATGGAGTCGTGGAACTCGTTCCTGTGGCCGTTGGTGGCGATCCGCTCGCCGGAGCTGATGACGCTGCCGCTGGGCCTGTCCTACTTGCAGGGCCAGTTCACGACCGACTGGAACATCGTCATGGCCGGGTCGGTGGTCTCGATACTGCCGATCGTGGTGGTGTACCTGTTCGCCCAGAAACACATCATCGCCGGCATGGCCCACACCGGCTTGAAATAAACCACCAACCGAAAGGAAACGACTATGAGAAAATCACGTACCAAAAAGGCGGTCGGCCTATTGGCGGCCGTCGTGGCCGCCTCCGGGGTGGCCGGCTGCTCGCAGGGCTCGGCCACCACCCCGGGCGGCGGCGCCCAGACGGCGGGCAACGCGCCGGTGACGGTGCGTTACATGAACTTCTCCTCCAACGACGACGGCCACGAGGCGGACTTGGCGGCCATCGTGGCCGCCTTCGAGGCCGACAATCCGGGGATCAAGATCGCCGTGGAGACCGTCCCCTACGCCGACTACGCCGCCAAATTGCAGACGGCGCTGGCCGGCGGCACCGAAGCGGACGTGTTCGAGTTGGAGTACGAGCCGTTCGTCTCCTACGCCAAAGCGGGCGTGCTGGCAGACATCACCGGGATCGACACCTCGGTGTACTCGCCGTCGCTGATCCAGGCCTACCAGTCAGACGGGAAGCAATTCGCATTGCCGGAGTCGTTCTCGACCGTGGTGCTGTTCTACAACCAGGACCTGTTCGACGCCGCCGGACTGGACTACCCCACCGACTCGTGGACCTGGGCGGACGAGACGAAAGCCGCCGAAGCACTGACCGATAAGGACAAGGGCGTGTGGGGCGACTACCAGCCCATCAGCTACAACGAGTTCTACAAGACCGTGGCGCAATCCGGCGGGCAGTTCTTGAACGCCGAGGGCACCGCCACCGCCTTCAACGACCAGGCGGGCCTGGCCGCCGCCGAATGGCTGACCGGGAAATCCGGTAAGACCATGCCGACCGACGCGGACGGCGCGAACAGCCCCGACTTCGACACCAACCTGTTCATCTCCGGCAAGCTGGCCATGTGGCACATGGGCATCTGGAGGTTCTCCACCATCGCCGAGAAAGCTCCGGACATGAACTGGGACATCGTGGTCGAGCCCGGCAATACCCAGAAGGCCTCGGCCATGTTCTCCAACGCCGTCGCCATCTCCGCCAAATCCCAGGTTCAAGACGCCGCCCAGCGGTGGCTGGCCTTCTACACCGCCTCCCAGACCACCATCGACACCCGCCTGGCCAAAAACTGGGAACTGCCGCCGGTGGCCGACCAGTCCAAACTCGACGCCTACGTGGCGATCACGCCCCCGGCCAACCGGCAGGCCGTGCTCGACTCCTTGGACGCGGTGGCCCTGGCCCCGGTGGTGGAGCGGCAGCAGGAGATGCAAGACATCATCAACGACGAGCTGGCGGCGGTGGCGGCCGGCCGGACGCCGGCGGCGGACGCCCTGGCCAACATGCGGACCAAGGTCGACCCGCTGTTGGGCTGATCGCTCCGGCGGGCGGGGCCTATCCGAACCGGACCAGCCCCGTCCGCGCCGATCAGCGGGGGGCGGGGCGGTCGCCCGGCGGCGCCCGAAGGCGGACGCGAGATCGCCGGCCGGTCCGCCCCGCCCCCGACCAGGCCCGCCCCCGCGACCAGGCCCGCCTCCTAGCAGGCCCGTTCTCGACCAGTCTCGACCAGGGATGAAGATGAATCCACAACCCGACCTGAGGGCACAGCTGCGGCGTGGCGTCCGCGTCATCGCCGACCACCAAGCCGCCAGCGGCGCCTACCCGGCCTGCCAGGAGTTCTCCGCCTACAGCGGCTACTGCTGGCTGCGCGACGGCTCCTTCGTCGCCGAGGCCATGTCCCGGCAAGGCCAGCCGGACTCGGCCAGCGCCTTCCACGACTGGTGCGACCGGGTGCTGGCGGACCGCCAGGGCCAAGTCGCCACCCTGGTGGGCCAGTCGCGGGACGGCCGGGTGCCGCCGATCACAGACATGCTGCCGACCCGCTTCACCCTGGCGGGGGAGTCCGGCTCCGACCCCTGGTGGGACTTCCAACTGGACGGCTACGGCGCCTGGCTGTGGGCCGTCCACCAACACGCCGCCCGGCATCGGCTGCCGCTGGCGCGCTGGCAGCGCGGCCTCCAGACGGCCTGCGACTACCTGGCCGAGTTCTGGAACACGCCTTGCTACGACTGGTGGGAAGAACACGTCGAGCAACGCCACGGCTCCACCCTGGGAGCGATCTACGCGGGCCTGAAGGCCTGCTCGTCCAGCCCCGGATTGGACTCCGGTCGGCAGACGCGCGCCGCCGACGCCGCCGCCCGGATCAAGCACACCCTGCTCACCGCAGGCGTCTCACCCGGCGGGCAGCTGTCGAAATGGATCGGCTCCAACGAGGTGGACGCCTCCCTGGCGGCCTGCGTCGTCCCGTTCCAAGTGGTGCCCGTCGGCCACCCGACAGCCGAGGCCACCCTGGCGAAAATCGAAACCGACCTGCTGGCCGGCGGCGGCGTCCACCGCTTCAGAGCCGACGTCTTCTTCGGCGGCGGGCAGTGGCCGCTGCTGACCTGCCTGCTGGGCTGGAACCAGGCCCGCGCCGGACGCGCCGCCCAAGCCGCCGAACTGCTGGCCTGGGCCGTGGCCCAAGCCGACAGCGATGGCCTGGTCCCCGAGCAGGTGGGCGCCCACCGGCGCCACCCGGAACACCAAGCCGAAAGGATCGCCAAATGGCGGCCGGTGGCCAAACCGCTGCGGTGGTCCCACGACATGAATCTCATCCTCGCCGCCGAACTCGGAACCACGTTGGAGAACAGATGACCACTTTAGGAGAACAAATGATCACTTTGAACCACACTCCGTCCGGCACGGGCCACCCTTACACGGCCAGCGCCGACCAGCGCGTCCCGGTCCAACCCGTCGCCGGGGAGCCGTTGTGGCTGGGAGTCACCGCGACCGCTGACGTGGAAGCCGTGATCTGTGAGGTCTCCTGGGACGGCGCCGATCCCGTCCGCCTCTGGTTGCGGCCACGTCAGACCGCCAGGCTGGCGGCGGACCAGGCGGCGGCAGTCGGAGGCGAAGGCCACCTGGCCGAAGCCCAAGCCGCCGCCGCAGTCACCATAGGCGCCGCCTGGGAGACCACTATCACCGCTCGCGGCGGCCACTGCCGCTACCGCTTCCTGGCCGACAGCGGTGGCTGGCAAACAGCCACCGGATGGTTCGAGTTCCACAGCGCGACCTGGCTCAGCCCCGGCCAGTACCCGCCAGGCAAGCTGCTCGTGACCGAGCACGGCAGTGGCCGCGTCCCGGTCGCCGACCTGGCCTGGCTGGCCGGGCCGGACCGCCCACACCGGGTCAGATTCTCCCTCCCGTTGGCCGAGGCCGAGCACGTCGCCGGGTTCGGCGAACGCTACGACGCCATCGACCAGCGCGGTCTCACCCTGGACTCGGTGGTCTTCGAACAATACAAAAGCCAAGGCCGCCACCACCGCACCTACTTCCCGATGCCGTTCGCGCATGTCATCGGCGGCGCCGGCTGGGGCTTCCACGTCCGCACCTCCCGACGGGTCTGGTTCGACGTGGCCGCCACCCACCTCGGCGAACTCACCGTCGAAGCCGAGGTGGGCGCGGACGGCCAACTCGCCCTCGACATCTTTCACGGCGACCCCATCACCGTCCTGGCCGGTTTCCTGGACCAGGCCGGCCGGGCCGAGCCGTTGCCCGCATGGGTCCACCGCCTCTGGGCCTCCGGCAACGAATGGAACACCCAAGAACTGGTCATGGCCCGAATGGACGCCCATCGCGACCACGGCATCCCCGTCGGCGCGGTCGTGATCGAAGCCTGGAGCGACGAAGAAGGCATCACCATCTTCCGGGACGCCAAGTACGCCGTCCACGAGGACGGCAGCCCGCACAGCGGCGCCGACTTCACCTACCCGCCGGACGGCGCCTGGCCCGACCCGAAAGCCATGATCGACGAGTTGCACGGACGCGGCGTCAGGGTCATCCTCTGGCAGGTCCAACTGCTGAGCAGCCCGGCCACATTCGCCGCCGAACACCAGCCCCACGGGCCGCAAGTCATCGCCGACGGCGACGCCATGGTCGCCGCCGGCCTGGAGATCAAGGAGGCCGACGGCACCCCCTACCTGAACCGAGGCTGGTGGTTCCCCAAAGCCTTCATGCCGGACCTGTCCACCGCCGAAGGCCGCGACTGGTGGGCCGAGCGCCGCCGCTACCTGGTGCGCGACCTCGACATCGACGGGTTCAAAACCGACGGCGGCGAGCACGCCTGGGGCGCCGACCTGCGCTACAACGACGGCACCGGCGGCGACGAGGGCAACAACCTCAACCCGGTGCGCTACGCCCAAACCTACGCCGACCTGCTGCGCTCCGAAGGCCGGCCCCCGGTCACGTTCTCCCGCTCCGGGTACATCGGCAGCCAATCCCAGGGCGCCTTCTGGGCCGGCGACGAAGACTCCACCTGGGAGGCCTTCCGCGCCTCCATCCGGGCCGGCATCACCCTCTCCGCCTGCGGGGTCGTCTACTGGGGCTGGGACATCGCCGGATTCTCCGGCCCCCTGCCCACGCCCGAACTGTATCTGCGGGCCGCCGCCGCGTCTGTGTTCATGCCCATCATGCAATACCACTCCGAATACAACCATCACCAGTTGCCGTTGCGGGACCGCACCCCCTGGAACATCGCCGCCCAATTCGACGATCCGGAAGTGATCACAGACTTCCGCGCCCTGGTCGAACTGCGCGAGCGGCTGGTGCCCTACCTGGCCGACCAGGCCGGCCGCGCCATCGCCAGCGACAAGCCGCTGATGCGGGGGTTGTTCTTCGACCACCCCCACGACCAGGAGATCTGGCACCATCCGCTGCAATGGCAACTCGGAGACGCCCTCCTGATCAGCCCGGCAACCACCGCAGGCGCCACCAGTCAAACCACCTACCTGCCCGGCGGCACCGCCTGGGTGGACGTCTGGAGCGGCCAGAGCTGTTCCGGCGGCGCCGTCGTCCTCCGGCCGCTGCCGACCCGGACCTCGATCCCGGTCTATTGCCGGTCGGACCGCTGGGCCGAACTGGCTCCCGTCTTCGAGCCCAGTCGTGGTCTGGCCGAGATCCCGGATCAAGTCCGAGATGATGGGGGACCGGAGCTGGGGTGACGGGGATCGGGGTTGAGTCCGACGGTGAAGCGCCCGCCCCCATTTTGAGCGATTGAGGTCCGCGCCGCCGCCGGGAGATATTTTTCGTGATAACCCCACAATCAGGCCGAACGGCGCAAGATCAGACCTCGTTTCAACATCTGAACACAACAGTTGGACACAATATTTGGACACAGCATCTGGACATGTAAACCGGGCACAGAAAATGGACTCAAAACTAGATCTATGCGCCGGTCGCCCCGCCGGCCGCGCCCCCACGCGCCCCGCCCCCGGCCCGGCCCGAAGACAACCTGTCTGACCACAACCGCCGTTGGAAATCACACCGCCGGGCGGGACTTGAGCGCCGGGGGCAGACGTAACAATCGGATAACGAGTTGCTTCGCGACTAGTCGGGGCGGGCGGGTCCGGCTAAACTGTGGGCATTCCAATGGAACGTTTCAAAGGCTGCGAAGGCGCACCTTGTACGACTCCGGTGCCTCAGATCGGCGTTCCCCGTACTCGTATCGTCGCCCTGCGTGGCGACTAGAACAGGAGTGACTATGAAGAGTCCCCTCAAGGCCGTCGTCGCCCTCGCCGCAGCGGGCGCGCTGGTTCTGTCGGCCGGCTGCACGGCCCGCAGCGACACGCCGGCCGACGACGTATCCACCGAAGCCAACACCGGCACGGAGACCGCCGAGTTCACCGTCGCCTTCGTGCCCAAGCTCCAGGGCATCCCGTACTTCGAGGCCATGAACACCGGCGGCCAGGCCGCCGAGGCCGACATCCCGGGCCTGACCTGGCTGTACCAGGGCCCGACCGAGGCCGATCCGGCCAAGCAGGCCGATATCGTCCGCTCGCTGATCCAGCAGAAGGTGGACGTGCTGATCGTCGCGCCGAACGACCCCGACTCGCTGGCCCCGGTCCTGGAAGAGGCCAAGGCCGCCGGCATCAAGGTCGCGACGGCCGACACCGACGCGCCGAACTCGGTGCGTGACGTCTTCGTCAACCAGGCCACGGCCGAGGGCCTGGGCACCACCATCGCCGAGACCCTGGCCACCGCCATGGGCGGCTCGGGCACGGCCGCGATCGTCTCCTGCGGTGAGACGGCCGAGAACCTGAACTCCTGGATCGCGGTCGAGGAGGCCACCTTCGCCAGCCAGTATCCCGACATCAAGCTGCTCCCGACCGTCTACGCGGGCGAGGATCAGGCCAAGGCCACCGAGATGGCCACCGACCTGATGAACGCCAACCCCGACCTGACGGGTCTCATCGGCCAGTGCACCACCTCGGCTCCGGGCGTGGCGCAGGCCGTCAAGGACGCCGGCAAGATCGGCACGGTCTTCACCACCGGCCTGGGCACGCCGCAGGCGATGCTGCCCTACCTGGAGGACGGGTCGTCGTCCGGCTCGGTGCTGTGGGATGTCGAAGGGCTCGGCTACCTGGCCGCCTGGGCCGGGGCGCAGTTGTACTACGGCAACTCGTTCGAGGCCACCCAGACCGTCGGCGATCTCCAGGGCGTGACCTGGGACGCGGCCACCAAGACGCTGCTGCTCGGCCCGCCAACCGTTTTCACGAAGGACAACGCCGCTCAGTACGATTACTGATTAATCAGCCAGTACCAGAAAGCCTAATGTGGGTGGGGGCGCCTCGGGTGCCCTCACCCACCGGTTCGATACCGACAGGAGAGCATGGCATATGGCCGTGACACTGCTAGCCCAGCGGCCAAGCGCGGGCGTGCCCCGTTTGTCCATGACGGGGGTCACCAAGAGCTTCGGGGGCGTCCACGCCATTCGGCAGGCGGAATTCCACCTCATGCCCGGAGAGGTCCACGCGCTGGTGGGCGAGAACGGCGCCGGCAAGTCGACGCTGATCAAGATCGCCTCGGGGGCCGAGTCGTTTGACACGGGGCAGATTCTGATCGACGGGTCGCCGGTCACCATCCGGTCGGCGGCGGACGCGCTGGCGCTGCGCGTGGCGACCGTCTATCAAGAGGCGCAGCTCTTCGGACAGCTGACCGTGGCCGAGAACACCTTTCTGGGGCGTGAGCTGACGCGGGGCCACCGCGTGGACTGGGCGGCCCAGAACGAGCAGGTGGGCCGCGCCCTGGCCACCGTCGGCCTGAGCGACGAGTTCGCCACCCGGAAGGTCGAGGAGTTGTCGGCCGCCCAGCAGCAGCAGGTGTCCATCGCCAAGGCGCTGGTCGGCGACGCCCGCATCTTGATCTTGGACGAGCCGTCGGCCATCTTGACCGACAGCGAGATTGAGAACCTTTTCGTCGCCATCCGCAACCTCACCGCCCAGGGCGTGTCCGTCATCTACATCAGCCATCGTCTGGACGAGCTGTTCCAGATCGCCGATGTCGTCACCATCATGCGGGACGGCGTGACCCTGGGAACCTTCGACGTGGGGGAACTGTCCGTCGGCCAGATCGCCGAGGCGATGGTGGGCGGCGAGTTCGCGGCCGCCGCCGGACGCCAGGCCCGTGGCGCGGCCGAGGTGGTGTTGTCGATGCGGGAGTTGACCTCGCGCCGCTTCCACGATGTCAGCCTCGACCTTCGATCCGGCGAGGTGGTGGTGCTGTACGGCCTGGTCGGCTCCGGCGTGGCGGAGATCGCGGCGGCGGCCTACGGCCAGGCGCCCGTCTTGTCCGGGACGATGCGGCTGCGCGGCCAGCCCTACCGTCCGACCTCCCCGGCCCAGGCCAAGGCCCAGGGGGTGTCCATGCTGCCCGCCAACCGCAAGCGTGAGGGCTTGTTCTCCTTCCAGTCCATCGCCTTCAACATCTGTGTCGGATCGCTCAGACTGTTGAAGCGGCTGGGCGTCTTCACCGACGCCGCCCGCGAGCGGGGCGTGGCCGCGAGCATGATCAAAACCTTGGCCGTCAAGACGCCGGACGCGGCCCGGTCGGTCTCCACCCTCTCGGGCGGCAACGCCCAGAAGGTGGTGCTGGCCCGCCAGTTGGTCACCCTCCCGGACGTGCTGGTGCTGGCCGAGCCGACCCAGGGCGTCGACATCGGCGCCAAAGAGGAGATTCACAAGATCGTTGACCAGTTGTGCGAGCGCGGCGCCGCCGTCCTGATCGCCACCTCCGACCTGGGCGAGGCCATGCGGATCGCGGATCGGCTGATCGTCATCCGCAACGGCACCAACTTCGCCCAGTTCGCCCACGGGGTCGGACAGGCCGAGGTGCTGGCGGCGGCGTCGGGCGAGCTCACCCGCGAGCAGGAGCGGGAATTAGCGCGACAGGAGGCGATATGAGCGCCACCACCTTGACGGCCCGCCGGCGCGAACGGGTGTTGCCCCCGGCCGTGACCGGGCAGGAGTTGATCCTTATCGGGGTCATCGCGTTGCTGTGGGTGTTGCTGGCGCTGGCCAATCCGGGATTCCTGGCGCCGTACTCGATCCAGAATATGCTGTGGCGGCTGGCGCCGGTCGGCATCATGGCCATCGGTATGACCATCATCATTGTGACGGCGGGCATCGACATCTCGATCGCGGCGATTCTGATGGTGTGTTCGGTGACGATCGCCAAACTGATCGCGGAGAACGGCTGGAATTTCTGGCTCGCCGTGGGGGTGAGCCTGGTCATCGGCGCCGCGCTGGGCGCGATCAACGGGGTGTTGATCAGTTATGGCCGGGTCCCGGCGATCATCATCACCTTCGGCACGGCCAATCTATTCCAATTCCTCGGTCTGAGGATCTTCAACTCTAAGACCGTCAACGGGCTGCCGGCGGAGCGCGGCATCCTCGGGCCGGGCGAGGGCGGGCGGTTTCTCGGCCTGCCGATAGCCTTCATCATTATGGTGGTGCTGGTGGCCTTCGCCTGGTATTACCTGCGGCATTTCCCCGGCGGCCGGCATTTCTATGCCATCGGCGACGACGAGCGCGCCGCCGCGCTGGCCGGGGTGAACGTCCGCCGGCGTATCTTCTTGGCCTACCTGGTCACGGGGCTGCTGGTGGGCCTGGCCGCGGCCATCACCATCGCGGGCGGGACGTCGACCCTGGACCAGAATGTCGGCAAGGGCCAAGAGTTGGTCACCATCGCGGCCACCGTGATCGGCGGCACCTCCATTATGGGCGGGCGGGGCTCGGTGCTGGGGGCGGTGCTGGGCGCGCTGCTGGTGCAGACGGTGTCCAGCGGCGTGACCCAACTGGGCTGGCCCTCGCAACTGTCGAATCTGTTCGTGGGCCTATTCATCGTGGTGGCCGTGGGGGCGGACCTGATACGCGAGCGACGCAGAAAGGCGAAACTGTGAGCAATCTGACGGCGCCGCCGACCGGCCAGAAACGGAGCCTCGCGGCCGACTGGGCGGCCAGGGATTGGAAGCGCCTGCTGTTGACCAACCGCACGGTGATGCTGGTGGCGCTCTTGGTGATCGTGGTCGGCGGCTTCAGCCTGCTGAGCGCGGCCGGCCTGCTGAAGGCCGACTACAACGCCGACTACCTGTCGGCGGCCCTGATCAACCTCGTCCCGCTGACGATGCTGGCGCTGGCCCAGACGCTGGTGATCGTCTCCGGCGGGGGCGGGATCGATCTGAGCGTCGGCTCGATCGTCAGCCTGGCGGGCATGATCTTCGGCTTCACGTACGGCCTGTGGGGCTGGCCGCTAGTGCCCTGCATCATCGCCACGGTGCTCTTCGGCGCCTGCTGCGGGCTGGTGAACGGCGTGCTGGTGGCCTATTTGGGCTATCCTCCATTAATAGTCACACTTGCGACATACTACGCCATGTGGTCGATCTCGCTCGTCATCAACGGCCAGAAGCCGATCAGCACCAAGCCGGTCCAAGAGCTGTACGCCCTGTCCAAGGCGGTGGAGTTGCCGCTCATCGGCCAGTACCTGCCGCTGGTGCCGTTGGGGGTCTTCATCTTCCTCATCCCGACGCTGCTGGTGGTCTGGCTGATCATGGCCAAGACCACCTACGGGCGCCGCCTCTTCGCCATCGGCACGAACGATGTGGCCGCCGCCTGGGCCGGCATCAGCCTGCCGCGCACCCGGGCGGCGGCCTACATCGGGTCGGGCGCCATCTCCGGGTTGGTGGCGGTCGTGACCGTCTGCCAGTTCGCCTCGGCGCGGCCGGACGCGGGTGTGTCCGGCAACGGCATGGCCCTGCCCGCCGTCACCGTGGCGGTGCTCGGGGGAGTGGCCATCACCGGCGGCATCGGCCGGGTGGCCGGTGTCGGCCTGGCCGCCCTGCTGGTCGTCTGGCTCAACGCCGGCATCCTCATCGCCATCGAGGGCAACGGGGGCACGCAGTTCCAACTCTTCGCCCTGGGCGTGATCCTGGTCGGTTCGGCGCTGCTCAACGGTTTCACCAATAGACGTTACGCGGGCGGCGGCTGACCCGGTCCCGCCTGAGCTAGACGCTTGACAACTGGAGAAAGAGAGAAAGTATGCGCGTCGGTATTCATTCCATGGTCTGGGTGGGCGACTGGTCGCGGGCCGCGGCCCAGCAGGCGATCTCGCAGACGGCCGAGGCCGGCTACGACCTGATCGAGTTGTCGGCCATCGCGCCCGAGACCTTCGACGTGGCGCACACGGCCCGCCTGCTGGAACAGTACGGCCTGGGCTGCAGCGCCTCCCTCGGGCTCGGCGCCGGCACAAACATCGCCTCGGAGGACGCGGACGCGGTCCGAGCCGGCCGGGAGCGTCTCCACCTGGCGCTCAACCTGGTGCGCGACTGCGGCGGGACGATGCTGTGCGGCGTCATTTACGGCGCCCTGATGAAGCATTCCCGGCCGGCCACGGAGAAAGGCCTGGACAACTCGCGCCGGGTGTTGGCCGAGTTGGCGGACAAGGCCGCCGCGTCGGGCATCGAGCTCGGCCTGGAGTTCTGCAACCGCTATGAGACGAACATCCTCAACACCACGGCCCAGACGCTGGCCTTCATCGACTCCATCGGCCGCCCGAACATCGTCGCCCACCTCGACGCCTACCACATGAACATCGAGGAGAGTTCGATGGCGGGGGCGATCAAGCAGGCCGCCGCGGCGGGAAAGCTGGGCTACGTCCATGTCGGCGAGTCGCATCGCGGCCAATTGGGCACGGGGACGATCAACTGGCCCGAGTTCTTCCAGGCCTTGCGCCAGGTCGGCTACGACGGTGTCGTCACCTTCGAGTCGTTCTCGTCCCAGGTGGTGCATTCGACCTTCTCGAACGATTTGGCGATCTGGCGCAACCTGTGGGACGACAGTATGGAGTTGGCGGTCGGCGCCCGGGCCTTCATCCGCCAGCACCTGGGCGTCTGACAGATGCCCCTCTGCTAGGCGAGCCGACGGGTCCGGTTCTAGGAGGTGACAGGATGGGTCGCCCGGCGAGCATGAGGGATGTCGCCTCCCTGGCCGGCGTGTCCGTCGGCACCGTGTCCAACGTCCTCAACGCGCCCGACCGGGTGAGCGGTCCGACCCGCGAGCGCGTCCGGGCGGCCATCGACCAGCTCGGCTGGACCCGCAACGAGTCGGCCCGGCAGTTGCGCGCCGGGCAGAGCCAGACGATCGGCATCGTGGTCATGGACATCGGCAACCCGTATTTCGCCGACGTCTGCCTCGGCGCCGAGGACACCTTGTACGCGGAGGGCTATTCGGTCTATATCGGGAATTCCGACCAGCAGGAGGGCCGGGAGGAGTTACTCCTGCGCCATTTCGAGCAGTACCGCGTGCGCGGCGTCATCCTGGCCCCGATAGGGGACGACGAATGTGCTCGTGGGCTGAGGCGGCGGGGTATTCCGGTGGTCATGATCGACCGCTCGCACGACAACGACTTCTGTCAGATCGGGCTGGACGACATCGCCGGCGGCCGGCTGGCGGTGTCCCACCTGCTCCAGTTGGGGCATCGGCGGCTGGCCATCGTCGGCGGGCCGAGCGCGCTGGCCCAGGTCCGTGACCGTCGCGTCGGCGCGGCGACCGCGCTGCGCCAGGCCGCCGCCGACGCCACCCTGTTGTCCATCTCGACCCCGACCCTGACGGCCGCGCCCGGGGTGGCGGTGGCGGGCCAGATCGCCGCCATGGCCCCACACGAGCGCCCCACCGCCGTCTTCGCCTGCAACGACCTGCTGGCCATCGGCCTGCTGCAGGGCTTCGTCGCCGCTGGGCTGCGGGTGCCCGAGGATCTGGCGCTGATCGGCTATGACGACATCGCCTTCGCGGCCGCGGCGGCGGTGCCATTGTCGTCCGTGCGGCAGCCCCGGCGCGAGATCGGCGCCCGGGCGGCCGCGTTGTTGTTGGCGGAGATGGCGGCCGCCGCCGACAACCGTCCCCACCGCCATGAGTCCGTCCTGCTGGCCCCGGAACTGGTGCCGCGCCAGTCCACCGCGCCAGTCCGCTAGGTCGGGCCGCCTCCAGCACGGATTCGATGGTGTGGCGGCCGGTCCGGTTGGGGTCTCCCACCTCCACCAGCCGGTCTTCCCGGTCCAGCCTCTCGCGCTGCGGACCCGTTCTGACAAAGGGGTAAACTAAGGTTGGCAACCATGTCGCGAGGGTCAGTCGCGAGCGGCCTCCGTCGCGATCAGGTCCGCCAGGTCGGCCGGACGGGAGAACATGGGCCAGTGCCCGGTGGGCAGGTCCACCAGGGTCAGGTCGGTGAGGTCGTTCAAAGGTGAGAACATTGGTAAGCCTGCGGCGGCGAGTTCCCGCACGGCGCCGCTGGGAGCGGAACAGCACACCAGCGTTGTGGGGACGGCGTTGCGGCGCGGGTTGTCAAGCCGCACCGCTTCACGGACGGCGCCGCCAGGATGTGGCACCGCCTTAGCTTCGAGCTGTGCCCGGTCGTGAGCGGTCAGACCTTCCGGGCTGGCCCCGGAGTTGGCCAGGGCGTCAAGACCGGGAAACGGCAACTCAGTGTCGGCCTCTGTCACGTCCGGGCGAGGCACCGTGCCGGGGGCGACCGGACCGGAATCCAGGTAGACGAGGCGGGTCAACGAGTCTGGCGCCCGGTCAGCCACCGCCGTCGCCACCGCGCCAGCGCCACTGTGCGCCACTAGCACCACCCGGCCGCCAAGCGCGGCGATCCGGTCGGTCACACAAGCCACATGATCGGCGAAGCGGACCCATTGGCGGGAGGCCTCCGCAGATTCCAGGCCAGGCAAGGTGACCGCCTGTGAGCGGTGGCCGAGTGCGGTCAGACGGGCGGTCACGGCGTCCCAGGCCCAAGCTCCCAGCCAGTAGCCGGGGACGAGCAGTAGCGGTGCGGATTCAAGTGCGGTAGAAGCAGTCATGGCTCTATCCTGCCAGGCGCGAATGTCACCCTTATGGCACTATTTGTGGCGTGAACCGAACTGATCGGCTGTACGCGGTCCGTGAAGAACTGCGCCGCGCTGGACCACGCGGCCGAACCGCCGAGCGCCTGGCAGAAACCTTCGAGGTCAGCGTCCGCACCATCAAACGCGACATCAGCGCCCTGCAATCCGGCGGTTTCCCCGTCTGGGCCTGCCCAGGCCCCGGCGGCGGGTATGTCGTGGACGCCCACGCGACCCTTCCTCCGGTCAACCTCACCCCCAGCGAGGTCTCTGCCCTGGCCGTCCTCCTGGCCACCCAAACCGGACAGCCCTTCGCCGCCCACGCCCGAACGGCGCTGGCCAAGATTCTGGCCGTCGCCCTGCCAGCCGACCGCGACCGTGCCGAACGCCTGGCCAGCCGGGTGTGGATCAACCACGCCAACGACCAGGCGCCCACCAGCCCGAGCCTGCGGGGAACGGTTGAAGAAGCCCTGGCCACCGCGCGCACCATCTCTCTGCGCTACCGCGACGGGAACGGCGCCGAGTCCGAACGCCGGGTCGATCCGCAACTCCTCGGTCACACCCTCGGGCATTGGTATCTGATCGCGTACTGCCACACCCGACAGGCGATCCGCTGGTTCCGCCTCGACCGAATCACAGCCGCCCGCCTCACCAGCCAGGCATCCGTCGACCGGCCCATTAGCGACATCGGCGTTCCACCCCAGAGTGCTCGACCAGTCTGGGACTGACCGCTGAAGTGATAGATGTCGTCGGTCTATGTCAACTTGATGTCGTAGAGCTTCCCGTGCGACATGACAACGAGTTCCTTCTTGTCCTGAGCGCGAACCAGCCTTACACTGGAGACGTGGAGGTGCCCCTCCGTTAGGCTTGAAATAAAAGCCCGTCAGAATACGGAGGCGCCCCTCCACAACGACACCTTTCGCATCTATCGGAACCTTGATCCGGGTCGCATGATAGGCTTATGCTTGAACCATCAGGGACGCCTTCCCGTTCGGCTTGGAATAACAGCCCGCATGAGTACAGTGGGTGTCCCTGCTTAACGTCTACAGGGAACACCGACCCGGACCTGTCCCAGCCGCCCGGTTCGGGCCGGTAACCCCACGGACTCCCCAGTAGTGTCCCCCAGAACGCGGCCAGCCGGACGGCCTTCGCGGCCGTGGCCGACGCGCCTTGAGCTCGCCAAACCTTCAAGTCACCTTGCCTTCAAGTCACCTGGTAGGCACGGCCCTCCCACACGAGGGTCATCCCGCCCGTGGTCAGGGCGTCGATCCACAAGTCGGCCAAGTCGGCCTCTCGGGCGGCCATGGCCTTCTGGGCGGCCGGGTCGGGCTCTCTGTAGGAGCCCAGGGAATGACCCCCGTCGTCTGGCCGGGGTCCGAGTTCAGAGTTCTCCACGATGACACATTTTTGCCGATAACCCCTTTCGCGTTCGCCTTGTCATGGGCGCGGGCCGGCCTTACACTGGAGGCACGAGGGCGCCCCTGGGTGAGGTTGTTAGCCGCCAGGCCGACGCCCTCGCTCACACTTCCGTGAGGGTCTTCCCGTTGTCAGACATGACAACTAATCTGCTTATTCGCCTGACCGTCTTGTACCTGGTCAGGGATGACAACAGACCGGCGTCGAGCTGGTGCGGGCCAATGTCAATGATGAACCGTGTCTTACCCTTGGCCATGTCGTCGCGGATGCGCCGCTTGATGGCGTTGTAGTCCGGTGCCTCCGGACTCTTCACCCATCTTGTTCCTTCCGCCAGTGGCGTATGACCCCGATCACCGCTCGGGTGGGCGTAACTCAGGAGCCCGGAGTCCGGGCATGGAAAAGACCCCGACATGCGGGGTCTTCATCGGTATCCGTCAGGCGGCTACAAGTGGTATCCGTCAGGCGGTTACAAGTTGCCGCTCGCGAAACCTTGCCAGCGCTTTGAGGGCGACTGGGCGGAAGCTCGTGCCAGGCACGAACGCCTCCTCGATCTGGGCGGCAAGACCGACGGACACGGCCTCTGGGGCGTTCTCAACAAGACCGATCATGGCTTGCTCAGGCTCTCCAGCGTCCACAAGCTCACTCAGCCACTCGGCCAGGGCAGCGTCAAGACGGGGCGCCAGGTTGGCGACCTCTTGTTCCGCGAGCGCAGCTATATCCATGCCTGTCAGTCTACCGGGTACGCCGACCAGATGAAAGGCCGGGGCTTGTCTGTACGCACGTTCACGATGATCGTCTTGCCATTGACGGTGCCCCTGAAGCGGTACGTGTCCCCGAAATGCCACACGGCCTCTGGCTTCCGCAGCACCTCATCCAACGACGCGCGAATTTCCTCAACGGACCACGACGGCGGGAACTTCGTCTTGTTGGGCCACGCCGCCCGTCTTTCAGGCGTGTCCTGGTGGCGCTGGAGTACATGGTTGAGCGATCCGGTCGAGACGTGAGGCCGCGTACTCGGAGTGAACGGCGGCGGCGTCGTGCCAGAAGACAGGGAAGGGTACTCGTCCGGCCCTGGCGAAGGCACGACGTGGAGTTTACCGCCACCACCGCCCTTGCCCGACCCGTCGCTCTTGGTCTTCGGCTTGTCGGCGTCGTTGACGATGCCCTGCCCGTTGGCGCGCATGGCGGCGGCCGTCTCCGCGCCAGTCATGCGCGACTCGTTCGACGCCAGGTACAGGCGGATGTACTCCCACTCGTCCGGGGTGGGCTCCCAGTCCTAGAAATCGCCGTGGAACTCGACCGCCTGGCAGCCGCAGATTCCGGAAACAACCCCACCAGCGGAGGTGCGGCCACTTCTCCCGGTACGGGTCCAACCGGGCCGGGGCGAACGTCGCCGTCAAAACACCATTCCGGTTGACGCGCCACCCGAAGATGGATATGTCGGTGATCCTGTCGCCGTACCGGTCTAGAACCAGCCGCACCCGGTCCGTCCACAACAGGCCCACCCATACCCGCGTCCCACCGGTCACGACGCGCCCCCATTTTGTTTGACAGAATATATTCTGTCTGTCATAATTTCGGCGTGGAGTTGAGGTACACGCAGTCGGCCCGCCGCCACCGGATCGGCAAGGCCCACAGCCGCCACGTCATCGCGACCCACGCGCCGGCCGTGACCTCCACCTCGGGCGGGGAGACCGCCCTCCGTTGGATCGGCGAGGACACGACCGGCCGCGAGTTGGAAATCGTCGCCGTGGTCCTGGACCCTCCGGCGACCCGCTCAACCCCGACAAAGCGCTTGTCATCCACGTCATGCCAACAGCCTTGAGAGGAAAGAAATGACCGTCACCATCGGACCCGACATCGACCTCGACGCCGAGACCGTGATCCTGCCCAGTGGACGCCGCTACACCAACGCCGACGCCGACGCGGACGCCGACCACTTCGAGGGCAAGCGGGCGGGCCGGCCGTCGCTCGACAGCGGCGTGTCTCCCCAAATCGCCTTCCGGGTGCCCCCGGCCACCAAGGCCAAACTCCGGGCCGTCGCCAATTCGCTGGGCCGGACGGAGGCGTCCATCGTCCGCGAAGCCTTGGACCGCTTCCTGGAAACCGCGTCGACAAGTCGGTGACCCGGCCCCAGCGCCGGTCGACCGCCTTCACACGGTCGCTGAACAGTGATCCGGACCAGACACCGCTCACCGCCACGCCGCGTACTTCCACTCGCCGCCGTCGAAGCAGCACAGGCCCAGCGAGGCGACGTGGGCGCACTGCCCCTCCACCGGCTCGGCGGTGGCCTGGTCGCGGGCCAGCTCGGACGCGAACCGGGGGGCGGCCACAGCCTCCAGGGCGGCCAGCGCCTCGGCCAGGACGGTGAACGTCTGCGGGGAGTAGACGGGCGTGACGATCCCCTGCACGGAGTCGTTGGGGCGGCGGGGTCTGGTGGAAAGTGACGAGTGCTAATTGTCCGGCTGGTTCCATTCTTGGCGCACCAGCGCGATCACGTCGGCTTCGGTCAGGCCGAGGTTGCGGTAGAACGCCAGGTCGTGGCGCATCTGGTCTTCGGCGATGTCGCGGCGTTTGTCGGCCATCTCCCACGGGTGGTGCGGCGCGACGAAGGTGCCGCGTCCGGCGTGGCCGTACAGGAAGCCTTGCCGTTGGAGTTCTTCCCAGGCGTTCTTGACCGTGATGACGGAGATGCCGAGTTCGCGCGCCAGCGTGCGGATCGGAGGGAGCATCGTCTCGGGCGGCAGGTCGCCGCGCAGTATCTGGGCCGCCACCTGGGCGGCGATCTGCTGGTAGAGCGGGACGTCCGAGGCCGGCTGGAGGACGATGTCCATTTACAGGTCGACCCTCTCGAAGTTGGACACAGCCTGGCGGTGGGCCAGGGCCGTCGCGGCCGCGTAGACCGCCAGCCCCCCGGCCAGGACGGCCAGTTGCCAGCCGACGTGGCCCAGCCCTCGATCGTTGACGACGCCCAGCGCCGGGGCCAGCGGCGGCAGAATCGTCAGGACCGCGCCGACCAGCACGGAGACGGTCGAGCCGCCCAGGATGGGCCAGAGCATCCGGTATGCCGACTTGTAGTAGCCGGGCAGCAGGATGGCGTTGAGCACGGCGTACATCGTCAGCACGACGCCGAAGAAGGCCAGGTTGACGTTCATGCCCGCCTGGCTGGGGCTGTCGTACAGGAAGTACCGGACCACGGCGAAGACCGCCCCGACGGCGACGAAGCCCGCCTCGATCAACGCCAGGGTGATGGTCCGCGCCGTCACGATGTCGCGTTTGCGCACCGGCAGCAGGGTGGCGAAGAGCAGATCGGCGTTGGCCTTGTCCATCTGCATGATGACCATGACGGGGACGAAGACGTAGCCGAAGGCGATGACGAACGGCCACGTCGGCACCAGCACCAGGCTGGGGAAGGCCAGGCAGAGCCAGAGGCCGGCCGGCAGGTTGAGCCGGAGTTCCTTGTGTATCAGGTTGCTCAGCATGGTCATGGCTCCTTTCTCACTCGTCCCCGGCGAGCCCGTGCCCGCGGTAGACCATGATGTCTTCGACGGTCGGCGTGGCCGACTCCAGGCCGACCAGGCCCAGCCGCGTCCAGTCGTCGGCGCGGATCAGGCCGGTGAAGCCGAATTGGTGTTCCTTGACCCCGACCAGCGCCGTCCGCGCCGCCTGGTCCAGTTGCCCGCGCCTGCCCCGCACCAGCCGGTACGACGCGATGAAATCGTCCTTGGACTGGGACGCGACGATGCGCCCGTCCACGATGTAGGTCAGGAAGTCGGCGCATTTGTCCAAGTCGGACGTGATATGCGTGGAGAAGAGGATGGATCGTGTGCCGTCCTCGATCAGTTCCTGGAAGAAGTCGAGCACCTCGTCCCGCGACACCGGGTCCAGCCCGGAGGTCGGCTCGTCCAGGATCAGCAGGCGCGCGCCGTGCGACAGGGCCAGGGCGAGCGAGTATTTGACCTTCATGCCCGCGCTCAGCTGCTCGACCTTTTTCGCCGGGTCGAGGTCGAAGCGGCGCAGGAGGCGTCCGTAGGCGGCGTCGTCCCACTTCTCGTAGAAGCGCCGGTAGACGCTGGTGATCGCGCCGAGGCGGGTGCGCGGGTAGAAAGGGGTCTCGCCGAGCGCGAAGCCGATCTGCTGTTTGAGCGCCAGTTCGTGGGCGCGGAAGTCCTGGCCGCAGACGGCGACCGTGCCGGCGTCGGCTTTGACCAGGCCCATGATGAGTTTCAGCGTGGTCGTCTTGCCCGCGCCGTTGCGTCCGATGAACCCCATGATGTAGCCGGGGTCGAGCCGGAACGACACGTCGTCCAGCGTGAAGCCCTGGTAGCGCTTCACCAGGTGGCCGACCTGCAGCAGCGGCGTCACCTCCGGGTCTAATGTGTATGCCATACATGCACAATAGACCCGGATGGTTCGCCCAGTCAAGCAGGTGTCGGGACGACCCAGCCTTTTTAGTCATGAACGTCGACGGGGCCGTGTGGCGTCTGCCGTCGGCGCCGATGTAGGAGGTCTGCCGGCGGCCGGAGGGGAGTTCGCGGAGAGTCCCGAACAGGCGTCGTCCCATGGGGATGGGTCTAACGCGTCGTGCCCCCGCGTGCTCCAACGGAACCACCAGAGACCGGTGTCGAGCGGTGTCGAGCGGTGTCGAGCGGCAAGCGGCTGGTCGGGGAATCCCTTGTGGGAGGACGGTTCCCGCCCTAGTCGGAGCGGGTTTGGGGGGTGGTGGAGCTAACGGGATTCGAACCCGTGGCCTCTTCCATGCCATGGAAGCGCGCTACCAACTGCGCCATAGCCCCCGGCCGCCTTGCGGCACCCGAACACAATACCGGACCGCCTCGGATCGGGCAATCCGCCGTGTCTCGGACGACGGCGGATTGGACGACGGCGGATGGGAACCGCTGGGGCGGGCCGGGGGAGGGGCGTCAGAGGTAGAGCCCGGTCCGGCCCTCACTCAGACGGGTGGCGGCCACGGCGTGGAGGTCGCGCTCGCGCAGCAAGGAGTAGGCCTTGCCCCGCAGCTCCACCTCGGCGGTGGCCTCGGGGTCGAAGAGGACGCGGTCGCCCTCCTTGACGGAGCGGATGTTGGGGCCGATGGCCACGACCTGGGCCCAGGTCAGACGGCGCCCGATCTGGACGGTGGCGGGGATGAGGATGCCGCCGCCGCTACGCCGTTCCCCGGGCGCCTCCTCGGCCTGGACCAGCAAGCGGTCGTGGAGCATGCGAATGGGCAGGGCGTCCGGGCTGTCCGACTCCGGCTTGGCCGCCGTCACCGCCGGAGGCCGCGCACCAGGCCGACCAGGGCCAGCAATCCGATCACACCGCCGGCGGCGGCCAGCCGGTCGACGCGCCAGCCGTCCTCGTCCTTGACCTCGGCCTTGAGGCGTTCGAAGCCCTCCTTGGCCTTGGCCTTGACGTCGTGGGCGGTCTGACGGGCCGACTCTTTGGCCTCGTCGATGGTCCGGTGAACCACGGCCTTGGGGTGGACCTCGCCAATAAGCGAACCAATGTTGTCAGCTAGGCGTTGCCGGGCCGCCGCCAGGTCGCGCTCGATCTCATCGGCCCCCCGACCGGTGGCGGGATCTGTCGTCATGTCGTCCTCCTTCACGGATCGTGGACGCCGACCCGGCGCCGGGACAGGGGCAACTATGCCATGGCCCGGGCCGTTGGGCCGCCGGGGTCCCCGACGGCCCAACGATCAGGTCAGAGGAATGGTCGGGCGGGCCGGAAGGCCGCGTTCAGCCGCCGCCGGCGCCAGGCCAGCGCCGCCAGGCCGGCGATCAACAGGCCGCTGGCCCAGAGGATGAGCGGCCGAGCCAGGGGGCCGACGCCGGTCTGGGCGATGACGTCGGGCACCACCACCTGGGCCGTGACCGTGCCGGTCGAGGCCCCGGCTTGGTCGGACACGGCCACGGTCACGGTGTAGACGCCGGCCTGGGCGTAGCTGTGCTCCAGTTGGAAGGTCTTGCCATTCAGCGCCAGGATTTGGGGTCCGGCGCCGTCGCCGTAGTCGACGGTGGCTGTCCAAGTGTCCGCCCCGGGGTCGACGAAGGCGCCAGCGACAGACAGCTGCTTGGTGGTGGCGTCGAGCCGGTCGATCGGGTCGATCTCAGGCTGGGGCACGACGTTGACGGCCGTGACCGTGACCGGCGCCGTGAGCTGGTTCGTCTGGTCCGACACCCGCACGGCCACCTCGACCACATCGCCCACCAGGGCCAGGGGCGGCAGACTGGCCGTCGCCTGGGTGGCGTCGTCGAAGACGCCGTCACCGTCCAGATCCCAGGCGAAGGTCAGCGGGTCGCCGTCGTCGTCCACCGCCGCAGAGGCGTCTAAGACGATCGGCGAGCCCTCGGGCGCCTGGATCGTCAGCGGGGCCAGCAGCGGGATCTGGTTGTCCACCCAGACGAACTGGGACTGGGCTGTCAATTGGCCTTGTCGGGCCGTGATCGTCGTGGCGCCGGCCTGGTCCAGGGTGCGGCAGAAAGTGGCTTGGCCGTCGGCGGCGGTGGTGACGACGGCGGTCTGGCCCAAATCCCCGGTCAGCGTCAGGTCGACGTTGACCGACTCGACCGGCTGGTTGTCCTGGTCAGTCACCTTGACGGTGGCGCACAACTCCTGGCCGGCCCGGCCGGTGACCGTGGCCGGGGTGATGGCCAACTGTTTGATGGTGGCGATCCGAGCCAGGTTGCCGCCTCCGGGATAGCCGTAGGAGTCGTACTGGTCGAAGCCGTAGATGATCGTCTGGGCGGTGGTCGGCGCGGTCACCTGATGGGTGCCGGGGTCGAGCGGCAAGGCGATGGCCGAATAGATCGAGCCGGGGATGGGCGTCCAAGCCTGGCTGATGACCTGGCCGTCGAGGGTCACCTGGGCGGTGTCGGCGGTCGGGACGGCGATATTGACGAAGTTGCTCACGAAGGGCGTCGTGGTCGGCGTGGCGAAGATCGATGTGGTGAAGCCCTGTTCCTGGGGCGGGATCATGACCATGAAGGGGTCGGAGGTGACGCCGTCCCAATCAGACCCGTTGGAGTACTGGGCCACGGCGATGGGCTTGTCCGCCTGGATCGTCATCGGCTCGTCGGCCATGAACTCGTGATATTGGCCGGCCGCCAGGGTCAGAGTCTCCGGGGTGCTCTTCTGGACGGTGATGGTGGTGTTGTCCTGGTCGGCCACCAGCCGGAAGGTGTCGCCCTTGGTCCTAGTGGCCAGGGGGAAGGTGACGAAGGTCTGGCCCCAAGTCGAGGGCGGCGCCAGTTGCTCGGTCAGGTGGTCGCAAGCCGCCACATTGGAAGGGACATTGGCGCAGCGGGAGCCGCCGAAGACCGCCACCGGCTTATCGGCTGTGATCAGAGTGCCGGTGGCGGTCGTGATGGTCTGCCATTCGAAAGCCTCGCCCAGTTGGAGGCTGATGTCGGTGGCCGCCAGGCCGGAGGCGGCCGTCGGTTCGATGTGGACCTGGGTCGTGCCGGGCTGGCTGGCCACGATTGAGAATTGGGCCTTGGTGAGGCCCGTGTCACTGGTCGCGCCGTAGTCGACCACCCGGTAGCGGGTGTCCAGGGCGTCTGTCGGATAGGCCAGGAAGGCGTCCGTGGTGTATTGGAGCCGGTTGAGGCCGTAGACCGTGACCGGGGCCGAGGCGGTGACGTGGACGGCCCGCTCAGCGGTCGTCTGGCCGCCCCAAGACCAACTCAGGTTCATACCCAGCCGGGCCGCCGAGTCGACCTCCACGTCGGCCAGGCCGTCGCTCGGGATGGTGAAGGGATAGCTCAAGGACAGGCCCGGCACCTCCACCACCACGGTCGTGCCGGCGGCCCCGGAGACGTAGACGGTCAGCGAGCCGCTCGCAATCTCGTTGGCGTCGAAGACCAGCCAGAACTCGGTCCCCTCGGAGCTGGCGGCGACGGCCGGCGGGGCGGTCAGGCCGACCAGCCCGGCACAGGCCAGACCGGCGGCGGCAAGCAGGCCGATGAGGCGGCGGATGAGGGAGTGGCGCATGGGTTTACTTCTTTCCTTGCGGCGACGGACGGGAAAGCGGTCCGAGCGATCAGCGACCGAACCTGGAAGAAATCAAGGGGAGTCTAAGTCAGGCTTAGGAGCGATTGACGCCGCTGGACAGATCTGGACACGATTCGTTCGGCCCGAGTTTCCAGGCCGGCGGCGGGCCGGACCGGGCGAGGCGTCGGATCGTCGGGTAGGGTCCAAGGCTCGTGACTATCTCCGCTGTCGGGCTCGAGGTGCGGGCCGGCTCGCGGCTGCTGCTGCAGCCGGTCGGCTTCACCGTCAACCCGGGCGACAAGATCGGTCTGGTGGGGCGCAACGGGGCCGGCAAGACCACTCTGATGCGGGTGCTGGCCGGGCAGGCCCTGCCGGCCGCCGGGTCGGTCCAGCGCGGCGGCGCCATCGGCTACCTGCCCCAGGACCCCAGGACCGGCGAGGCCGAGCGGACGGCTAAACAACGTATCCTGTCGGCTCGCGGCCTGGACCAGATCGCGACCCGGCTGGAGCGCCACGGCCAGGCCATGGGCCAGGCCGCGGCGGCCGAGCGGGAGGCCGCCATGGCCCGCTACGCCCAGGCCGAGTCCGAGTTCCTGGCCGCCGGGGGCTACGCCGCCGAGGCCGCCGCCACCCGCATCGCCGCCAATCTCGGCCTGCCGG
Source organism: Propionibacteriaceae bacterium (assembly GCA_031266665.1). GTDB lineage: Bacteria > Actinomycetota > Actinomycetes > Propionibacteriales > Propionibacteriaceae > WQYJ01. Next base: position 42,625 of record JAISAO010000055.1, read on the forward strand.
AGCGGGCCCTGGCCCAGTCCCTGGCCACCTTGTCGGGCGGTCAGCGCCGCCGGGTCGAGTTGGCCCGGATCTTGTTCTCCGGGGCCGACACCATGTTGTTGGACGAGCCCACCAACCACCTCGACGCCGACTCCATCATCTGGCTGCGCGGCTTCCTGCAGGGCTTCGCCGGCGGCCTGGTGGTGATCTCGCACGACGTCGCCCTACTGGGCGAGACCGTCACCAAGGTCTTCCACCTCGACGCCAACCGCCAGACCCTGGACCAATACGCCATGGGCTGGGACAAATACGTCGCCCAGCGGGAGTCCGACGAGAAGCGGCGCAAGCGCGAGCGGGCCTCGGCCGAGCGCAAGGCCGGTCAGCTGATGGCCCAGGCGGACAAGATGCGGGCCAAGGCCACCAAGGCGGTGGCGGCCCAGAACATGGCCCGCCGGGCGGAACAACTCTTGGCCCGGACCGAGGCCTCCCGGGCCCAGGACAAGGTGGCCCGCATCGGCCTGCCCGACCCCGCCCCGGCGGGCAAGATCCCCTTGTCGGCCAGCGGATTGTCGAAGTGGTACGGCTCGCTCGAGGTTTTCACCGACGTCGACTTGATGATCGACCGCGGCTCCCGGGTGGTCGTCCTCGGCCTCAACGGCGCCGGCAAGACCACTTTGTTACGTTTGTTGGCCGGCATTGAGGCCCCGGACACCGGCCAGGTGGTGGCCGGACACAACCTCAAATTGGGCTACTACGCCCAAGAGCACGAGACCTTGGACCTGTCGGCCACCGTGTTGGCCAATATGTTGTCCGCCGCCGACGACCTCGACCCCACCCGGGCGCGCTCCATCTTGGGGGCCTTCCTGTTCACCGGCGACGACGCCGACAAGCCGGCCCGGGTGTTGTCCGGCGGCGAAAAGACTCGTTTGGCTCTGGCCCGGCTGGTGGTCTCCCAGGCCAATGTCTTGTTGTTGGACGAGCCGACCAACAACCTCGACCCGGCCTCGCGGGCCGAGGTCTTGCACGCCATCGGCGCCTATCGCGGGGCCATCGTCTTGGTGACCCACGACGAGGGCGCGGTCGAGGCCCTGCGGCCGGAACGGGTGCTGGTGTTGCCCGACGGCACCGAGGATCTGTGGAACCATGACTACGGCGAGCTGATCGCTTTGGCCTGAGCCCAGCTCCAGCGCTGATCGCCCGGGCGAGCCGGACGGGTGCGTGCGCGCTGGACTCGGGCCGAGCGGCTTGGCGATGGCCAAGGCGACAGACGAGAGCGGAGACGACATGACACGGCTGACGGTTCCCAGGCCCGGCCCGGCCCTGGCCCTGGGTCTGGCCTTGGCCCTGGCCGGGTTGGCCGGCTGTCAGGGCCAGTCGGGCGACCCCATGACCATCGCCCCGGTCCCTCCCCAAGGCCATGTCCAAGGCGCTGTCCTGCCCGCTCGGGCCGGCGGCTACTCCGCCCTGGGCCAGGCGCCGGTGGCGGACCAGTTGTCCGCCACCTACGTCTTGGACACGGACGCCGCTATCTTGGCCCAGGTGGCGCTGGACCCGACGTTCGACTACGCCGTCACCCCGCTGGGCCAAGACCAGTGGTTCGGACAGTCACGTTGTGGCGTCTTGGACCGCAACCAGGACGACCTTCAGATGGCCTGCATCACCCCGCTGGTGGACGGCGTTCTGACGGTCGTCGGTGTGACCGCCCAAACGGCGGAGGAACTGTCCCAACTGGCCAACGCGGTGGTCTCGACCCTGCCCTGAGCCCTGATCCACCAGCGGTGAGTCAGGGCCGAGCGGCGGTGAGTCAGGGCTGAGCGGCGGCGTCAGCCCGGACTTGATCCGGGGTGACGCCCGAGTCTGTCCCAGCTATGGTCGCCCGCGTCAGCCTCGGCCACCGACGTCAGTCCTCGTCGTCTAGGACTTGATCCTGGACCCCGGCGGCTTCCGGGGGGCGCGGGCCGGCCTTGCGCCACAACAACAAGCTGATGTCGAGGTCGATGACGGCGGCGGTGATGGGGCTCCGCCGGGGGTGGAAGGCGTTCGGGCCCATGGCGATGAAATCGCCCACCTGCTCGGCCGTGGCCGGGAAGGCCAGGCCGACCTGACTGGTCTCCTCCAGGCTCAGACTGGCGGGCATCCGTTCGATCAGGTCCTCCAGCTTGTTGTGGTGGATCTGCATCAGGCCGAAGCGTTGGCGCAGCCCGGCCAGGTGGCCGGGGTTGGGCAGGGCCACGACCAGGCAGCCGCCCGGCGCCAGCAGGCGTTCGAAGTCGGGCAGGTTGCGCGGCGCGAACATGCTGAACAAGGTCGTGATGACGCCGTCGCGGACCGGCAGCCCCTGCCAGATGTCGGCCACCAGGGAGGCCACCCGGGGGTGGGCCTGGGCGGCCACGCGGGCGGCGGCGCGGGAGATGTCGACCGCCAGGCCGATCCGATCGGGCGCGGCGTCGATCCATTGGGAGAGGAAAAAGGCCGGCCCGGCGCCGGCCTCCAGCGCCACACCGCCGGCGAAGGGCCGTAGCAGGCGGGAGAGCAGGTTGTCCAAGATGTGGCCGGACAGGATGCGTTGACGGGCCGCCACCATGTCGGCGGTGTCGGCGTTGGCCGGGGCGGGGCGTTGGCTCAGGTTGAGGTAGCCGGAGCGGGCGACGTCGAAACTGTGCCCGGCCGAGCAGCGGGCGGCTTTCGGCCGGCCCGGCTGGCCGACAGCCATCAGACGGCCGGCGGCGTCGACCAGGCCGAGCGGTTGGCGGCAGGCCGGGCAGGCCAGGAGCTCGGCGGCGGCAGTCAGGCCCATGTCCTTATCCTGCCACGCTCCCGCTTAGCCCGCCGCCCGATCCATCGAACGGCCTCGGGCGGGACGAGGCCCGGGCGCTCTGGCCGCCATGCGGAGCCGCCCGGCCGGCCGCTGGATCAGGGTTGAACCCGTCCAACCATCACGGCTGGGTTAATGCCTGGTGTTGGTTTGGGAAAGCTCTGGTCTGGGTAGCCGTCGTCCCGGGCGCCGAAGCGCCTGGCCGGCCGCCGCCGGCCGCCCCTTCCAGCCCCGGCCGCCGCCCGGCGAGGCACCTTGCTTTACGCTTGCCTTTAATGTATTAAAAATGTCCCTAACATGGAGCCGCTTGTCTAGTGGCATTAAACTGGCGTCGGCTTTCACAGCGTCATAGCCACAGTCTCGAGATTCGCGGAGGAGTGAGGAGTTCGGCATGGGGATACTGGAGGGCAAGCGGGTGTTGGTGACGGGGGTGACGTCGGCCAATTCGATCGCCTACCACGTCGCCCGGATGGCCCAGGACGAGGGCGCCAAGGTCGTGGTGTCGAATTTCGGACGGGCCCTCAGCCTGACCCGGCGGGTCGTCCAGCGGCTCGACCCGACACCGGCCGTGATCGAGTTGGACATCACCGACCCGGCCCAATTGGCGGCCCTGCCCGGACAGATCGAGACCACGTTGGGCCGTCTCGACGGCCTGGTCCACTCCATCGCCTACGCCAACCCCGAGACCGCCCTGGGGGGCAAGTTCTTGTCCACCGAGTGGGTGGACGTGGCCGAGTCCCTGCGCGTCTCCAGTTTCTCCATGGTCGAGTTGGTCCGGGCCTGTGCCCCGGTGCTGGAGGATGACGCCTCGGTCGTCGGGCTGACCTTCGACGGCTCGCTGTCGTGGTCCTCATACGACTGGATGGGCGTGGCCAAGGCCGCCCTGGAGTCGATCTCGCGTTACTTGGCCCGCTATCTGGGCGGCCGGGGCATCCGCTCCAACCTGGTGTCGGCCGGCCCGATCAACAGCTTGGCCAAGCGCGCCATCCCCGGCTCGGACGAAATCGACCTGGCCTGGATCAAGCACGCCCCGCTGGCCTGGGACGCCGACGACCAGGAGCCGCCGGCCAAGGCCGTGGTGGCGCTGTTGTCAGACTGGTTCCCCAAGACAACCGGCCATGTCCTCTACGTCGACGGCGGCGTTCACTCCATCGGCTCATAGGCAAGGCGGGGTCGCCCACTAGAGTCTTCCCATGAGCACGGTCATCGAGGTCAGGGATGTCAGCGTCCGGCGGGGCGGCAATCTCATCCTGGACCGGGTCTCATGGACGGTGGACGAGACCGACCGCTGGGTCATCATCGGCCCCAACGGCGCCGGTAAAACAACTTTGGTGCGGCTGGTGTCGGCCGCCCTCTTCCCTTCCACCGGCCAAGTGTCCTTGCTGGACGAGGTGATCGGCCGGGTCGATGTCTTCGAGTTGCGGCCCCGCATCGGAGTCAGCTCGACCGCCGTCGCCCAGCAGGTGCCGGCCGACGAGCTGGTGCGCGATGTCGTCTTGTCCGCCGCCTACGCCGTCTACGGCCGCTGGCGCGAGGACTACCGGGTCGAGGACATCTGGCGGGCCGAGTCATTGATGGCCGACCTGGGCGTCGGCCACCTGGCCCGGCGGACCTTCGGCACCTTGTCCGAGGGCGAGCGTCAACGGGTCCAGATCGCCCGCGCCCTGATGCCCGACCCCGAGGTCTTGATCTTGGACGAGCCCACGGCCGGACTCGACCTGGCCGGGCGCGAGCTGCTGCTCGACACCCTCTCCATGATTGTGCTGGAACCTAGGGCGCCGGCCTCGATCTTGGTCACCCACCACGTCGAGGAGATCCCCGTCGGCATCACCCACGGCCTCTTGCTCAAGCGGGGCCGGGTGGTGGCCGCCGGCCGCCTGGAGGATGTCATCAACAGCTATTGGCTGTCCGCCGCCTTCGACCTGCCCCTGGAGGTCGGGCGGCGCGGCGGGCGCTGGTGGGCCCAAGCCGTCTTCGCCGGCCGTCCGGACGCCGTCTGATGACGGACAATCTCGGTGTCTGGCTGGGCCACCACCCGCTGTGGTTGTGGCTGCTGGCGGCCCTGTTGCTGGTCGGGCTGCAACTGCTGCGCCGCGACACCATCTTCACCGGCCTGGCCCTGGCCGCCACCGCCACCGCTGTCATCGCCTGGGCCTGGCCCGGTCACGGCTACCTCTATCTGGTGGTCTTCGCCGGATTGGCCCTGGTCGTGGCCTGGCTGTGGAGCCGCCCGGCGGGACCGCCCCGACGGTCCGAGCCGCCGAGCCACAGCCGCTGAGCCCGGATCCACCGCTGGTCGCTCGGTGGTCGAGAAGCGGTTCAGCCTCCCAAGCGGGTCATCGGGTCGACCAGGGCGCCGTCCGCCCAGAGGCTGAAGTGGAGGTGGCAGCCGGTCGACCAGCCGGTTGTGCCGACGTAGCCGATGACCTCGCCCTGGGCGACGGTCGCCCCCTGGGCCAGGGCGTAGGCCGACAGGTGGTTGTAGCTGGTCCGCAACTGCTGCCCGCCGACGGTGCCGTGGTCGATCAGGACGCGGTTGCCGAAGCCGCCGTACCAGCCCTGCTGGACGATGGTCCCGGCGCTGGCCGCCCGCACCGGCGTGCCGCAGGCGGCCCCGAAGTCGGTGCCGTCGTGCAGCTCTTGGTAACCGCCCAGGGGGTTGATGCGGTAGCCGAAGGGGGAGGTGATCGGGGCGTCGACCGGTTGGAGCAGGCCGGAGCGGGACTGTCGGGCCAGCGCTTGCTGGGCCATGGCCTCGACCCAGGCGTCACGCCGCCGGCCGAGGTCGGCGAAGGCCTCGGCCGAGATCAGCCGGACCTCGTTGGAGACCAGCAGGGACAGGGGGTCGAGGTAGGTCTCGCCCTGTTTCAGCCCCCAGTGCAGGCAGGCCTCCGCCGGGCAGGGGTGGCCGGCCCGCAACCGGCCGATGACGTCGCCGGGGAAGACCTGGTCGCCGGCCCGGACCAAGGCCTCGACCGGCTCGTAGGTGGTGCGGAGGCCGCCGTGGTCGATGCTGACGACGCCCCGGCCGGCCACCATTCCGGCGAAGTGGACCACTCCGGCGGCCGCCGCCACCACCGTGTCACCGGCTTGGCCGGCGATATCGACTCCGCGATGGCCCGGCTGCCAGTCCGCCGCCGGCGGCTCGAAGGCTCGCACCACGGCCCCCGGCAGGGGGGCGACGGCCGGAGGCAGGACGGGGGCCGCCACCGCCTGAGAGGGCAGGGCCAGGGCCAGGACGAGGATTAATCCGACGGTGATCGGCTTCATGACCTGGGGCTTCATGTCCTGACCATGTGGCGCCGGCCCCTGGCTGGGCCATCCCCGGCGCCGTCTGGGGATAACCCGTCCCCTGCGTCGCCGCTTGGGGATGACTCCCGTCCGCACAGCCTCCCAGAGGACTGCGCCCCCTCCCTGAGGGTGGGAAATGGGGCGGCCGGGTCGCGTCGATGGTCGGACACCAGGCTGGGGCGGGCCGTCTCGGACATCCCCGGTGGTGGTGGGGGAGTGGGCCGGATCGTCGTCCGGCGGGGTGGCTTCAGGCCGAACGCGGCGGGGTGGCGTCAGGCCGAACGGGCGGGGTCGAAATCGGCCTTGGGCGTGATCGGCCAATCGTCCGGGTAGCGGTAGGCCACGGCGGCGTGGTCGGCCTGGAGCTTTTGGCGCAGCCGCCCGGACAGGCGGTCGCCGAAGACCGTGCCCGCCAGGTGGTCGGTCTCGTGCTGCAGGCAGCGGGCCAGCAGGCCCGTGCCGACGATCTCGACCGGCACCCCGGTCTGGTCCTGGCCCCGGCAGACGGCCCGGTCGGGACGGGCCAGGGTGGCGTAGGCCCCGGGCAGGGAGAGGCAGCCCTCCTCATCGCCCACCAGATGGCGGCCGGGACCGGTCGGCAGTTCGACCACCGGGTTGCAAACCACCCCGACGTGGAGGCGCTGGTCGGCGTCGGGGCAGCGGAAGACGAAGAAACTGCGGTCGTCGCCCACCTGGGTCGAGGCTAGGCCCACCCCGTCGGCCGTCGCCATGGTGGCGAACATGTCTCGCACCAGTTCCAGCAGGCCGGCGTCGAAGTCGACCACCGGGCGGGTCGGGCGATGTAGCACGGCCTCCCCCCAGCGGGTGATGCGGAGGGGTCGGCCGCCGGAGAGAGGGTCCTCCCCGGACAGGCTTCGAGGCGTCGCGTCAGGCATCCGGTCAGGTTAGCCGATGCTCCGGCGCGGCGCTGGCCCGGGCGGCGGCGGCGGGGGAGACTGAAACGGTGACCCCTTCCCGCCAGCCGGCCGACCCGGCGGACGCCCGACTGGAGCAGTTGATCGAGCCCTACCTGGAGCACCTGGCCGACCGCCGCTTGGCGGACCACACCCGGCGGGCCTACGGCGGCGACCTGAGGGACCTGGCCGAGTTCCTGGACCGTCACGGCCCGGTCGCCCTTCAGGCGGTGGAGTTGCGCCAACTGCGGGCCTGGCTGGCCGAAGGTCTGGAGGGCGGGCTCAGCCGGGCCACGGTCCAACGCCGGACCGCCGCCGTCCGGGGGTTCTGGCGCTGGGCGGTCCGCCGCGGCCGCACCACGACGGACCCCGCCGCCGGCCTTAAGCCGGTCCGGGCGCGGCGCGGGCTGCCGGACACCCTCAGCCAGGCCGAGGCCGCCGCCCTGATGACGGCCGCCCAGACCGTCGCCCACCAGAGCGGAGAGATCACCGGGGTCAGGGACAGCGCCATCCTTGAATTGCTCTACGCCTCCGGGCTGAGGGTGGCCGAGTTGTGTGGCCTCGACTTGGGGGCGGTCGACTGGTCGCGGGAATTGGTCCGAGTGGTGGGCAAGGGGGACAAGGAGCGGGCCGTGCCCTTCGGCCGTCCGGCCGGTCGGGCCCTCCAGGCCTGGCTGGCCCGGCGCGACGAGTTGGCCACACCGGCCAGCGGCTCGGCCCTCTTCCTCGGCGCCCGGGGGGGCCGGATCGACCCCAGAGTGGTCCGTCGCCTGGTCCACCGCCGTCTGGCCCTGGTGGCGGGGGCCCCCGACCTCGGCCCCCACGGGCTGCGCCACGCCATGGCCACCCACCTGTTGGAGGGCGGCGCCGACCTCAGAACCGTCCAAGAGGTCTTGGGCCACGCCAGCGTCGCCACCACCCAGATCTACACCCACGTCACCTCGGAGCGGCTGCGCCTGGTCTTCGAGCAGGCCCACCCTAGGGCCTGAGTCCTGAGCCGCCCGGCGTCTTGCCTCAAGTCAAGTTGATCGCGAAGTCTGAGCTGGCGTTGAGGCGGGCGTCGCCCTGGGATAGACTCCAGCTTTGGTCCGCGCTGAGGCGCGGGCACAACGCGCATCGGATGACCGCCCAAGCTGTCGCGGGCGGGCCGGCCCCGCGGTCCCAAGCCTGGGTGGGGTCCGGTTTCGGTGCCAGGCGGCGCCGCCCGGCGTCGGACAACTCAAATGGGCTTCGCCCGCCCAGGAAGGACAGCCATGGCCGTCATCACAGCCACCGAGTTGCTGCGCAACGGAGTCCACTTCGGACACCAGACCCGCCGCTGGAACCCCAAGATGAAGCGTTTCATCTTCACCGAGCGCAACGGCATTTACATCATCGACTTGCACCAGACCGTGGCCTGCATCGACGCCACCTACAGCTTCGTCCGCGATCTGGTGGCCCAAGGCGGCCAGGTCCTATTCGTCGGCACCAAGAAGCAAGCCCAGGAGGCCGTGGCCGACCAGGCCAACCGCGTCGGCATGCCCTACGTCAACCAGCGTTGGTTGGGCGGCATGTTGACCAACTTCCCCACCATGTCCAAGCGGATCGAGCGGTTGAAGGAGTTGGAGGCCCGCGACCTCTCCAGCCAAACCTCCGGCCTGACCAAGAAGGAACTGCTCGGCCTGTCGCGCGAGCGGGACAAGCTGGCCAAGTCCTTGGGCGGCATCCGCGACATGGGCAAGCTGCCCAGCGCCGTCTGGATCGTCGACACCAAGAAGGAGCACCTGGCGGTGGACGAGGCCCGCAAGCTCAAAATCCCGGTCATCGCCATCCTCGACACCAACTGCGACCCGGACGAGGTCGACTACCCGATCCCGGGCAACGACGATGCCATCCGGGCCGTCAGCCTGCTCACCAAGGTGGTGGCCGACGCCGTGGCCGACGGCTTGATGGCCCGGTCGCGCACCCCCCAGTCCGAGTCCGAGGCCGAGGCCATGCCCGACTGGGAGCGTGAGTTACTGGTCGGTTCGCTGTCGTCCGGTCCCGCCCCCTCCGACCAGCCGCCGGCCGCCGCCACCGCTGCGGCGACCGAGGCCGCCCAACTGGCCGCGCCCACGCCGCCGGTCGAGGCCGCTCCCGCCGAGGCCGCTCAGCCCGCCGAGGCCGCTCCCGCTCAGCCGGTCGAGGCCGCTCAGGCCGCCGCTCCCGCCGCGACCGCTCAGGCCGTCGAGGACGTTCAGCCCACGCCGCCGGTCGAGGCCGCTCCCGCCGAGCCTGCTCAGCCGGTCGAGGCCGTTCAGGCCGCCGACCAGCCCGTGGCCCCGGCGGACCCGCCCCAGATCTAAGCCAACCGCCAGACAGAGACTAGAGACAGCCAGACAGAAAGAGGAATTTCATGGCGATCACCGCCGCCGAGATCAAGAAGTTGCGCGATGCCACCGGCGTCGGCATGTTGGACGCCCGCCAGGCCCTGACCGAGGCCGGGGGCGACTTCGACCTGGCCATCGAGCAATTGCGCATCTCCGGGTCCGCCAAGGCCGCCAAGCGCTCCAGCCGCGAGGCCGCCAACGGCCTGGTGGCGGCCTATGGCCACACCCTGATCCAACTCGGGTCCGAGACTGACTTCGTGGCCAAGAACCAGGAGTTCATCGCCTTGGGCCAAACCGTGGTGGAGGCGCTGGACGCCGCCGGGGCGGACAACCTGGACGACGCCTTGGTGGTCAACTTGCCCGACGGACAGAGCGTGGCCCAGGCCGTCCAAGCCCTGTCGGCCAAGATGGGGGAGAAGATGGAGCTGGTCAACGTGGCCCACTTCGACGGCGACACCCACGTCTATCTGCACCGCCGCTCCAAGGACTTGCCGCCCCAGGTCGGCGTCCTGGTGGAGTACTCCGGGGCCAGCCAGGACATCGTCCACCACGTCGCCCTCCAGATCGCCCACTCCAACCCGGTCTACCTGGCCATCGGCGACGTGCCGGACGAGGTGGTGGCCAATGAGCGCCGCCTGGCCGAGGCCGCGGCCCGCGAGCAGGGCCGCCCGGAGCAGGTCATCCCCCGCATCGTGGACGGCCGGATAGCCGACTTCTACAAGGACGTCTGCCTGCAAGACCAGTCGCCCATCGCCCACGACCACCCCACCGTCGGCGCCCTGCTGGCCGAGCACGGCATCGCGGTCTCCCGCTTCGCCCGCTTCTCGGCCGGCCCGGACCCGGCCCGACGCTGAGGGGCGCCGCGATGTCCCTCACCCCGATCTACAAGCGAGTCATGCTGAAGCTGTCGGGGGAGGCCTTCGGCGGCGGCCGACTGGGCGTCGACCCCGACATCTTGGCGGCCACGGCCCGCCAGGTGGCCGACATCGTGGCCAGCGGCGTCCAGGTCTGCGTCGTCGTCGGCGGCGGCAACTTCTTCCGCGGCACCGAGTTGCAAAGTAGCGGCATGGACCGCTCCAAGGCCGACTACATCGGCATGTTGGGCACGGTCATGAACGCCCTGGCCCTGCAAGACTCCTGTCAACGGGTCGGGGTCGAGGCCCGAGTCCAGACCGCCATCACCATGGTCCAGGTGGCCGAGTCCTATATCCCGCTGCGGGCCATCCGCCACATGGAGAAGGGCCGCGTGGTCATCTTCGGGGCCGGCACCGGCATGCCCTACTTCACCACCGACACGGTGGCCGCCCAGCGCGCCCTGGAGGTCGGCTGCGAGGTCATCTTGATGGGCAAGAACGGCGCCGACGGGGTGTTCGACTCGGATCCCAGGACCAACCCCGAGGCCAAGCTGTTCGCCGAGCTGAGCTACGACGAGTTCTTGGCCCGCAACCTCAAGGCGGCCGACGCCACCGCTATCTCGATGGCCCGCGACTACGGCCTGCCGATGGTCTTCTTCAACCTCGACGTCTTGGGCAACATCGCCCAGGTGGTGGCCGGTCGGCCCATCGGCACCAGGGTGCATGTCTAGTGGGCTGTCGCACCCGCCAGCCGCCAGCCGCTAATCTTGATGGCTCCAGCCCGAGCGCCCAAGGAGGGCTATCGTGATTCCCGACATCATCGCCAACGCCGACAAGAAAATGGCCCAAGCCGTGGACTTCGCCCGGGACGACTTCGCCACCATTCGGACCGGGCGGGCCCACCCCGCCATGTTCGACAAGCTGACGGCCGACTACTACGGCCAGCCCACCCCGCTGCAGCAGTTGGCCACCTTCCAGTCGCCCGAGCCTAGGACGATGATCATCAGCCCCTACGACCAGTCGGCCGTGGCCGCCGTCGAGCGGGCCATCCGCGACTCCGACCTGGGCGTCAATCCGGCCAGCGACGGCCGCTCCATCCGGGTGGTGCTGCCCCAGCTGACCGAGGAGCGGCGCAAGGAGTACACCAAGCTGGCCCGGTCCAAAGCCGAGGAGGCCAAGGTGGCCATCCGCAACCTGCGCCGCCACGCCAACGACGCCGTCCACAAGCTGGTGAAGGACAAGCAGGCCGGCGAGGACGACGCCCGGGGGGCGGAGAAACGGCTTGACGTGGTGACCAAGAAACACGTCGACCAGATCGACGACTTGCTCAAACGCAAGGAAGCCGAACTGCTCGAGGTCTGATGCCCACCAATGAGGCCGGCGCCGGCCACGAGGGCCAGCCGGTCGCTAGCGCTGCCGCCACCGGCTCCGCCGACCAGCCGGTCCAGGGCCGGTCGGCCGCCGTCGTCCCCGTCGCCGCCGCCACGGCCGCCCCACAGACGGAGGAGCAGCGGACCAAGGACTACGCCAAGGCGGGCCGCAACCTCTACGTGGCCGTGCCGGTGGGGCTGGCCCTGATCGCGTTGGTGGTCGTCACCTTGATCTGGCTCAACTGGCTGTTCGTCATTTTGGCGGCCGTCCTGCTGGTGCGGGCCATCTGGGAGATCGACCGCGGCCTGCGTCATCAGACCGCCATCCGGCCGGTCCTGATCCCGGTCTTGGTCGGCGCCGGCGCCACCATCCTGGCGGCCTATTTCGGGGCCCCGGCCGGCGAGCGGCCCGAGGTCGGGCAGGGCGGCTGGTGGACCTGGCTGGCCCCCGGCCTGCTGCCCTGGTCGGCCGACCGGCTGGCCCTCGGCCTATTGGCCGGGACGGCGGCGGTCTGCCTGGCGGTCCGGCTGGCCCGGGGGCTGGAGGGCTATATCCGCGACGTCTCGGCCAGCTTGTTCCTGCTGGCCTACGGCCTGCTCGGGTGCTGCCTGGTGCTATTGCTGACCGACCGTCTGGGGCCGGCCCGGATGGCCTTCTTCGTCCTCGCCATCATCGGCTCCGACACCGGCGCCTATGTCGCCGGGGTGTTGTTCGGACGCCACCGGATGGCGCCTCGGATCAGCCCCCACAAGACCTGGGAGGGCGTCGTCGGGGCGCTGCTGCTGTCCCCGGCCGCCGCCCTCATCGTGGTGGCCGTGGTCCTGCCCCTGCCCTGGTGGCAGGCCGTGCTGGCGGCCGAGGCCATCGCCGTGGCCGGCATCTTGGGCGATCTGGTGGAGTCGGCCGTCAAACGCGACCTCGGGATCAAGGACCTGGGCGGCATCATCCCCGGCCACGGCGGTGTCATGGACCGGGTCGACTCCTACCTCCTGGCGGCGCCGGTGGCCTGGCTGGTCCTGGCCCTGGTGGTGCCGGGTGCCTGAGCCGGGCGGGGGCGTTGGCGAGGGCGGCCCGGCGGGGGACCAGGCCGAGCCGACGACGGCCGGGGCCGAGGTCGGGCTGACGACGACCGGGGAGGTTGACCGGGGCGACCCGGCGGGGGAGGACCTTCCCGGGGTCGTGCTGCGGGCCCCGCGCCGCCCGACCGGGCCGCGCCACTGGGCCGGCCTCAGCCCGGCCGAGCGGCTGGCGGCGGTGGCCCGGGCCGGGATGCCGGCCTTTCGGGCGAAACAACTCGGGGCGCACTACTTCGCCCACTGGTCAAACGATCCCCAGACTTGGAGCGACCTGTCGCCGGCCCACCGCCTGGCCGTCGCCGACCTCTTCCCCGACCTGCTTCAACTGGTGGACGAGCTGGTGGGCGACCAGGGCACGACCGTCAAAAGCCTCTACCGGTTGCACGACGGCGGCCTGATCGAGACCGTCTTGATGCGCCACCCGTCGCCGGGAGGTCCGACCCCGGAGGGTTTGACCCTGGGTCCGGCGGCCACCCGGACCACCTTGTGCCTGTCCAGCCAGGTCGGCTGCGGCATGAATTGCCCTTTCTGCGCCACCGGCCAAGGCGGCTTGGAGCGCAATCTGTCCAGCGCCGAGATGATCGAGCAGGTCCGGCTGGCCCAGCTCCGGTTGGCCGACGGCGACCTGCCCGGCGGGCCCGGCCGGCTGCGCAATGTCGTTTTCATGGGCATGGGTGAGCCCCTGGCCAATTACCGCGCTGTCCTGACCGCCCTGCGGACGCTGACGGCCGCCCCTCCGAACGGCTTCGGCCTGTCCGCCCGCCATATCACGGTCTCGACCGTCGGTCTGGCGCCACGGCTGGCCCAATTGGCCCAAGAGGGCCTGCCGGTGACCCTGGCCGTCTCCCTGCACGCCCCGGACGACGAGTTGCGCGACCGCCTGGTGCCGGTCAACCGGCGTTGGCCTGTGGACCAGGTGCTCGACGCCGCTTGGGACTACGCCCGTCAGACCAAGCGCCGGGTGTCGGTCGAATACGCCCTGATGCGCGATGTCAACGACCAGCTCTGGCGGGCCGAGGCCCTGGCCCGCCAACTGCGGCGGCGCGGCGACTGGGGCTGGTGCCACGTCAACCTGATCCCGCTCAACCCCACCCCCGGCTCGCCCTGGACCGCCTCCCGGCCTCAGACGGCGGCCCGCTTCGGCCGCCGTCTGGCCGAGCTGGGGGTGCCCGCCACCGTCCGCCACACCCGGGGGCGGGACATCGACGGGGCCTGCGGCCAACTGGCCGCCCGCCGGCCGGAGGGCCGCCGCCACCCGGCCCCGGGCTGAGCTGGTCGACGGTCTGGGCCGGTACGACGGCCTTAGTCTGTTAGTCGGACTTAACCGGGCTGGGCCGGATCAGGCTGGGCCGAGTATTAAGGCCCGAGCGCTGGTAAGGCCCCCGGTCCGAGGCGGCGGGGTCGGTCAAGAAACTGTCAAGAAGGGGCTGGGGCGGGCTTATGGCTCTGGGGCGGGAGGTGGGTCGTGTGCTAGTTTTCAAGACGGAACAGCCGGGCTGACAGGTCCTCCAGGTTGAACGACGGTTTAGGCCGTCGGCGCCGAGTCGGCCTGGTTATTGTTCTGGTCCAAGTTTAGTAGTTCGCGAGGCGGTCGAGAATGACTGAGATCCATGTCTCGGTACCCGGAGGTGGAGACCAGGCGTTTCTGCTATTCCCGGGGCAGGGCAGTCAGTCTGTCGGCATGTGCCAGCGCCTGGACCACAACTACGCCGCCGCCCGCGCCGTCTTGGACGAGGCCTCCGAGGCTTTGGGGTTCGACCTGCGCGCCCTGATGTGGCGTTCCACCCCCGAGGTGCTGAAGCGGACCGAGAACGCCCAGCCGGCCATCGTGGTGGCCTCCGTGGCCGCCTTCCGCGTCTGGTACGAGGCCCGCGAGGCCGCGCCGGCCATCGCCTGGGGGGCCGGCCATTCCATCGGCGCGCTGGCCGCCGCCGCCGCCTGCGGCTACCTGACAGTGGCCGAGGTGGCCCGCCTGTCCCGCCGCCGGGGCCAACTGATGGCCGCCGTGCCCGGCCGGGGGACCATGCTGGCGGTGGCCGTGACCTCGCCCGAGGCCCGCGCCGCCTGTTTGGAGACAGCCCAAGACCTGGGCCTCGACGTGGCCGCCGTCAACGGGCAACAACAGATTGTGCTTTCCGGACTGGTGGAGCCGGTGCTGGAGGCCAAGCGGCGACTGGGGGCGCGCTCGCTCCTGCTGGAGGTCTCCAACGCCTTCCACTCCCGCCTGATGGACCCGGTGCTGCCGGAGTGGGAACAAGTCTTGGCCGAGACCGACTTCCACGAGTCGGGCGTGGCCTACCTGGGCAGCGCCACCGGTTCGCTGGTGCATTCGGCCGCCGAGGTGGCGGCCGACCTGCGCCACGGCCTGCGCGCCCCGGTGCGCTGGGACCTGGTGCTGCAGCAGGCGGCGCGGCAGAACTGCGGGGCCGTGCTGGGGCCGGGCCGCTCGCTCGCTAAAATGTGGCGCTCAAAGCCCCGGGGACTGTCCTTGGAGTTGGTGGACGACGATTACGTCAAGGGAGGCCCCCACCGGTGACGGAGAAGATTGTGGGCCGGGCGACGGTGGTGGTGACCGGCGGCTCGCGCGGCATCGGACGGGCCTGCTGCCTCAGCCTGGCCCAGGCCGGCTGGAACGTGGCCATCCTCTACCGCAACCAGGACGAGGCCGCCCGGGAGACGGTCCAGGCGGTCGAGGCGGCCGGTGCCCGGGGTTGGGCCTTCCAGACCGACGTCACCGACGAGGCCCAGGTGCGCCGGGCCTTCCGCGCCATCGCCCAGGATCACGGCCCCGTCGCCGGGGTGGTGGCCAACGCCGGCATCACCCGCGACGCCATGGCCCCGATGATGTCGCTGGCCAGTTGGAGCGATGTCATCGCCACCAATTTGACCGGGATTTTCCTGGTCTGCCGCGAGGCCATCAAAGCGATGCGTAAAACCGGCGGCTCGTTGGTTTTGATGAGTTCGGTGGCCGGTTTGAAAGGCTCGCCCGGCCAGGTCAATTACTCCGCCAGCAAGGGCGGGGTGGTCGCCATCACTCGCACCTTGGCTTTGGAGGTGGCCCGAGCTAAGATGAACATCCGGGTCAACGCCGTTGCCCCCGGTTTCACCGAGACTGACATGGTCAAGGCTATGCCACCGGGGGTGCTCGACCAGTTCGTCGCCAATGTGCCTATGCATCGGGTGGCCGATCCGGCGGAGATCGCTAGCGTCGTCACATTCTTGATCGGGCCGGGATCCTCTTACATCACCGGCCAGGTGATAGCGGTTGACGGCGGCCTGACAGCTTAGACGATCTAGATGGGATATTAAGGAGACACCATGAGCGTTTCGTATGATGAGATCAGGGCACAAGCCGAGACTCGGTCGGAGCTGAACCGGCAACTGCGCGAGATCCTGGTCGAGGGTCTGGAACTACCGGTCGTGGTGGAACAGATCGACTCCGATCAGCCGCTCTTCGGCCGGGGGCTGGAATTAGACTCGCTCGACACCTTGGAGATCGTCTCTCTGATCGACGATAAATGGGCGGTGCCGGTGACCGACGACAAGAAATACGTTTTTGGCTCGGTCAACAAGTTGGCCGACTTCATCCAGGATTACCAAGCCCAAAACGATTTGATCGACGCGGCCGCCGAGCCGGCCGGGGTCTGATTTGTTAGCTCTGGCAGACGCCGGCCCGCATAGCTCCCCGGCCTTTGCCGGGGGCGAGTCCGAGGCGGTGGACGGCCGTCCCGGGGCCGCTGTCTCCGGGATCGTCGTCGGCGACCTCGACCTGGAGCGCCAGGCCGACCAGATCACGCGACTCTACCAACGCTACGCCTATGGCGCGGCCATCGGCAACGGCCTGCCCCTGACGGGAGACGACTTCGCCGCCATGATGGCTCAGAACGCCCTGGTCTGCTGCCTGGTGGCCGAGATCAAGGGCAAGGTCGTCGGCCTGCTGGGGGGGCTGCGGATCGACGGCGCCCGCTCGTCCGACCCCGGCCGGGTGTGGGGCGACCACTTCGTCATCGACGCCGGCGTCCGGGGCTCGTTCGTGGCCGGACAACTGGTCTGGGGTCTGTTCGACCGTCTGACCGACCAGGGCATCACCAGCATCAATCTACGGATCAACCCCAACAACCGTTTGGCCTCCAGCCTCTACGCCCGGATAGGCTGCCGGGCCAAGACCGGCGCCCGGCCCGACTGCGACGGCTTCTTAGAGGTCGTCAGTCATCTGCCCTCGCTGGTTCGGACCACCCGCTTGGTGGCGGCCGAGAATCCCTCCATCCGGCTGCCCCGCTTGTCCTTCAGCAGTCTGCGCGGCCTGCGCGGCCACGGTTTCGACGAGGGGGTGGTGGTCGACCCGGACGGGCGCTGGCACATCCTCTACCATGTGGCCGACAGCGATGTTGTCGGTGACCTCTGGCTGGACGGCGACTCCGGCCAGATCGAGCGCATCGTCAGCAACGGTGTCGACTACAGCCAGCACTACCGCGACTTCCAACTGAGCCACGGCCTGGTCGCCCCGGCCCGCCCCCGCCCGGCGGCGACCGCCGGCCGTTTGCGGCTGGGCGACTTCGCCCTGAGCTTGGACTCCTGGGGCGGCCTGCGGATCGACCACCCCCGCCAACTGGGGCCGCTGCTGGTCGACTGCTTCCCCGACGGCCAGGGCCACACCGTGGCCTACCGCCGCCCCCCCCGGTCCGAGGTCGTGATCGTCGGCCGGCCGGACGGCTGGACCGCCCGCCGCCCGGACGGTCTGGAGCGGGTCCACCGCCTCGTCGGGCGCGTGATCGAGGTCGAGTGCCGTCTGGGCGCCGGTCAGTCGGCCCCGGACCAGTTGGCCGTCCACCCCTGGGTCGGGCTGCGCCCGGCCGAGTTCAGCCTCGCCCCCGCCGACCGGGCGCCATTGGCCGGCCCGCTGCGCCCCGGCCGCTGGCCGCCCCGGCTGCCGGCCTACGAGGCGGCCGGCGACGCCCAATGGTCCTACCCCGCTCAGGGGGCCGTCAGCCGTTGGATCGACCGGACCGCCGGCCTGGCGGTCGAGATCGAGTGGCTGGACCCCGGCCGCCTGCGGGCCGAGGGCGAGTGTCGCGCCCACGGGCCACAGCTGTGCTACCGCTTGCGCTTGCACGACGCCTTGGACCCGGAGCAGTCCGACCCAGCCTGGTTCGACTCCGACCGGTTCGACTCCGACCCGGCCGCGCCGGCTCCGACTTCCCCCGCCGCCGTCCTAGCGCCGCCCCTCCCGCGCCCGCCGCTGTGGTCCGACGCCGGCCGCGCCCGCCCCCGCTGGCGGCGCTGCCTGGCCCCGGGCGAGGGTGAGCTGCTGGTTGATCCGGCGGCCGGTCTGATGGGCTGGCGGGCCGGCGGCCGGTGGCTGCTGGAGAAACCGGCCAACCACGGCTTCGGCGCCCTGACGGCCGTCCCGGCCGCCCTCTGGGCCAGCCTCGACTCCGACCGCTGCGACATCGACCGGGGCGCGGAGTGGTCCGGGGCGGACCCGCGCATCGGCTTCGCCGAAAGCCTCAAACCAGTGGCCGGCGATGTCGCCCAGTGGTCGGTGGTGGCGGCGGCCGACGACCTGACCGCCCTGGAGTTGGTGACCGACGTTCCGGCCGTCTTCGCCGGCCGAGAGGCCGCCCTCCACCTCAAGCCGAACTCCCAGACGGCCGTCTGCTGGATGGACGACTCCGCCGGCCGCCCCCGACTGATGGCCGACCGGGACCAGGTTGAGCGTCCCTGGGGCCTGTGGTGGGGCTTCACCCGCCGCCTCTGCCTGCCGGTGGGCCAGGACCAACTATTGGAGTTGCGCCCGCTGGCCGGCGACCAGCCCGAGATCTTGGTCCGTTGGCTGACGGCCGGCCCATTGATCAGCCTGCTGGCCCGCGTCGGGGCCGCCGGCCGTTCCCAGGCTCGCTGGAGCCTCCGCCTAATCTCGTCGTCCCACCCGGGGCGTCAGACCTCTGATCCACAGCCAAAATAAAATATAAGGAGATTGATTCCGATGGATGACGCTAAGGGCTATCAGGCGATCCGCCAGTCGGTCGCCGTCTACCGCCGCGGCGCCCGACTGGTCGAGGTGACAGGCGCCCAGCGCGGCCAGTTGCTGACCCACGCCCTGGCCAAGAGCACCGAGTACGCCCAGCCCGGCACCTCCTTGGAGACCCTGGCCCTAGACGACGACGGCCGGCCGATCGATTTGGTCCTGGTCATCTTCGAGGAGGATCGGGCCATCCTGGTGAGCGATGTCGCCTCCGGCGTGATCGACCAGTTGCCGGCCCTGGCCCAGAGCCTGGAGTTGACCGACCTGGCACAGTCCGAATTGGACGACTGGTGTGCCATCGCCGTCGAGGGTCCGTCCAGTTGGCGGATCGTGGAAGACCTGGTGGACGACGACCTAGCCTCCATGACCTTGAACGAGCGCCGCCCGGCCCGCTCGCCCCTGGGCGATGCCGGCATCCTGGTGCGCACCGGCCAAACGGCCGAGTACGGCTATCTCTGGCTGGGGCGGGCCGAGGCCGGCCCGACCGAGGCCGCCTTCTTGAACCGGGCGCTGGCCGAGGGCGGGGCCGAGGCCACCCCCGACGCCTTGCTGCGGGCCAAGCTGGAGATCAACCATCCCGTCTTCCCCCAGGCCATGGAGGGTTTGAGCCTGCGTCAGGCCGGCGTCGAATGGTTGGCCGGCAGCAGCCGGGAGGACGACTATCGCGGTCGCCCGGCCGAGCTGGGCGAGCCCCGCTCCCGGGGACTGGTGGCGGTCCGGGCGCCGGGGGCCGAGTTGCCCGCCACCGGCACGACGGTCGAGGCCGGCGGCCAGCCGGTGGGGTCGCTCTTCCTGGTCGCCCCCCAGGTGGGCCAGCCGGACGGCTTCGCCCTGGCCCTGCTCGACGCCCCCTTCGACGTCCCCGGCCTAGACCTGACGGCCGGCGGCGTCTACCTGCGGACCGTTTCCCGCCCGGCCGTCGACCCGTTGTCTTGGAGCGAGACGGTCGGCTCCTCCACCATCCGGTCGTCGGCCCACTGGCAGGCCCAGGAACAACTCCTGAACGAACAACGCTGAGCGGCCGCACCGGCCTGAGAGGGTGACCAACGTGAGCAGCACCGTCAACGACGTGGTCGTTACCGGCGTCGGCCTGCTGACCTCGGTCGGCGCTAACGCCGAGGAGAGCTGGGCCAATATCCAGCGCGGCCTCTGTGGTATCGAGGACGTCTCCATCATCCACACCGAGAGCTTGATCACGCGGGTGGGGGCGCAGGTGCGATCGGTGGCGCTGGCCGACGATGTGCCGGCCGACGACACCCCCCAGGCCGAGGCGGTGGTGATCGACCGCTGCCACGAGCTGGCCTGGCACGGCGCCCAGGAGGCCCTGGACAACGCCGGGCTGGGCGATCCCGCCGCCCGGCCCTACAGCGCCGAGCGCAGCGGCCTGGTCCTGGGCACCCTGCTGGGCGGGGTGCGGCGGGCCGAGGTCTTCCAGCGCCAGTGGCTCCACCGTGGTCTGATGGAGGCCAACGCCCGCCTGCTGTGGCAGAACCCGCCCTTCTCGGTGGCCGACTATGTGGCCCGGCGCTGTGGCCTCAAAGGGCCTCGGACGGTGCCGTCGAACGCCTGCGCCGCCTCCGCCGTGGCCATCGCCTACGGCTTGGAGCTGATGCTGGACGACAAGGCCGATCTGGTGCTGGTGGGCGGGGCCGACCCGCTGGCCTACCTGGCCTTCGGCGGCTTCTCGGCCCTGGAATCGCTCGACCAGCGGCCCTGCTCGCCCTACTCCCGCAGTGCCGGCCTGACCCTGGGCGAGGGCTCCGGCTTCTTGGTGCTGGAGCGGCGGGCGGCGGCCCTGGCCCGGGGGGCCGAGCCTCTGGCGGTGGTGGCCGGCTACGGCCTGAGCGCCGACGCCCACCACGCCACCGCCCCCGACCCGGGCGGCCAGGGGGCCGTGCGGGCCATCCGGGCGGCCCTCGACATGTCCGGCTTGACCCCGGACGACATCGGCTACATCAACGGCCACGGCACCGGCACCCCGGCCAACGACACGGTCGAGCCCAGGGCCATGCGGGCCGTCTTCTCCCAGCTGCCGCCGATCAGCTCGACCAAGTCGATGATCGGCCACACCCTCGGCGCCGCCGGGGCGGTCGAAGCGGTGGTGACCGTCCTGGGGCTGCGCGACCAGTTGTTGCCGCCCACCGTGCTGCCGCCCGACGCCAGCCCCCAAGAGGGCCTGGACATCGTGCCCAACCTGGCCCGGCCCCAGGACTACAAGGCCGCCCTGTCGACCTCCTTCGCCTTCGGCGGCAACAACGCCGCCTTGATCCTGACCCGTCCCGATGTCACGCCGGCGCCACTGCCGGCCCTGCGGCCGGTGGTCGTGACCGGCTACGGCGCCATCACCGGCCGGGCCGGATCGGCCGAGCAAATTCGCCAGGCCCTGGTGACGGGGGAGCGCATCTACAGCGATCAGTTCATCCAGCCCGGCGACATGTCGCGCTTCGCCGTGGTCGACATGCCGGCCAAGAACCTGCAGCGCGGCATCAACCCGCAGTACGTCCGCAAGATGGACGCGCTCTCTCGGCTGGCCGAGTTGGCGACGGCCGAATTGCTCAAGGGCCGGGGGCTGAGCTTCGAGGAGACGACTGGCACGGGGTTGATGTTCGCCACCGGCTCCGGGCCGATCAAGTCGGTCGAGGTCTTCCAGAAGGGCCTGATCGAGACCGGCGCCGGCAACGCCAAATACTTCCCCAACACGGTTATGAACGCCCCCAGCGGCCACGTCGCCGTGCTGCACCAGCTGAAAGGCCCCACGGCCACCCTCTGCGCCGGCGGCACCGGGGCCTTCGCCGCCTTGTGGCTGGCCCAGCGGATGATCGCCCGGGGCCAGGCCGACCGCGTGGTGGTGGCGGCGTCGGACGAGATCGATGAGGTCTTGACCTACGCCTACGGCGTCCTGCCCGGCTACCTCTCGACCAGCGACAGCCGGCCCTTCCAGGGCTCCGGGCGGGTGTTGGGGGCGGGCGGCGCCGCCGTCTTGCTGGAGGCGGCCGAGGTCGCCCCGGCGGACAAGGTGCTGGGCCGGATCGACGGTTTCGGCTTCGCCGGCGACACCCCCGGCCTGGGCCGGGTGGGGCGCGACGAGACGCCTTGGGCCAGGTCCTTCGAGTTGGCCCTGGCCGAGGCCGGCCATGGGGTCGACGCGGTCATCTCAGCCGCCACCGGCCGGCCTCAGATCGATGACGTCGAGGCTTCGGCCATCGTCCGAAGCGGGCTGGACGGCAAACCCGTCTTCACGCCCAAGGCCCTCTTGGGCGATGTCTCGTCGGTGACGCCGCTGCTCAGTCTGATGGAGGCCTTGTGGCTCACCCGGGCCGACCAGGTGACGGCGGACCAGTTCGGCTTCTGCGACCGTTTCGGGCCGCTGGCCGGGCGGCCCGACAGCTGTCTGGTGTCGTCCTTCGAGTTCGGCGCCCACTTCAGCGCCATTGTGGTCAACGCGGCCTAAGCGGGAGTGGCAGTCGTGAACCCAAGTGGTTTGTGGGTGTGGCACTTCGGGCTACCGCCTAGAGCGACCGACGCTTTGGGACGGGCCCTGGGCTGGCCCGGGCAGGGGCTGCTGGCCGCCGCCGCGACCACCAGTCCCTGCCCCGGCGCCCAGGACGGCTGTCGACCGGTCCGGTTGGCGGACCGGCGCTGGCGCTGCCCGGACTGCGGCGCCTGGTGGTCGGTGGCCCAGGTGGCCCGTTTCGCCGCCGTCGCCCGCTATGACCAGCCGGTCGGAGTCGACGTCGAGGACGGCCGTCACCGCCCCGGCGCCTACCGCCGGGCCTCGGACTGGATCCGGGGCCAGATCCGCACGGACGAGCAGTGGACCCAGGCCGAGGCGCTGTGGAAGGCCGCCGGCTGGGGCCAGCGGCGGCCCGTCCCGGGCGAGATCCCGCTGGGCGACGCTTGGCGCTGCGGCTGGCAGTCGTCGCTGGACGACCGCTGGTGGGTCTTCACCGCCGCCACCCCCAACCCCTGGAGCCTGGCCCTGCCTCGGACCGGCCCCCAACCCCCGGCTTTGAACGTCGTCCGCCAGGCTTGGCCCGTCCGCTCGGCGGGCGCCCCGTCTGGCCGCCGACTCCGCCCCGGCCTCCCGGGGTCGGACGACCAGCTAGACCCGGTTGGCGCCGGGATCATAGAAGGGAAATGACAGTGGGTATCCTGGCCGACAAACGTATTTTGGTCACGGGCCTGACGGCCACCAATTCGATCGCTTTCCACACCGCCCAGGTGGCCCAGCAGGAGGGCGCCAAAGTGGTGGTGTCCAACTTCGGCCGGGCCATGCGTATGACCCGCCGGGCGGCGGCCAAACTCGACCCCGTGCCCGAGGTCCTAGAACTGGACGTGACCGACGAGACCCACCTGGCCAGCTTGGCCGAGCGGGTCGAGCCCATTCTGGGGGGCCTGGACGGCGTGGTCCACTCGATCGGCTTCGCCGACCCCTTCAAGGCCATGGGCGGGCGTTTCCTGAGCACCGAGTGGGAGGACGTGGCGGTGTCGATGCGGATCTCGGCCTACTCGCTGGCGGCCCTGGCCCGCGCCTGCCTGCCGATCATGACTGCCGGCTCGGCCCTGGTGGGGATGAGCTTCCAGGCCAATGTGTCTTGGCCGAGCTACGACTGGATGGGGGTCTCCAAGGCCACCTTGGAGGCGGTCTCGCGCTACCTGGCGCGCTATCTGGGGCCCCAGGGCATCCGCTCCAACATCATCTCGGCCGGCCCCGTCAACACCTTGTCCAAGCGTTCCATCCCCTTGTTGCAGGACCAGGACAGGATGTGGCAGCTGCGGGCGCCGCTGTTCTGGGACGCCGACGACGCCACCCCGGTGGCCAAGGCGGCCTGCGCCTTGTTGAGCGACTTCTTCCCCGCCACCACCGGCGAGATCGTCCACGTCGACGGCGGCTTCCACTCCACCGGCGTGATGCCCAATAGCGGCTTGGCCCGCCCCTGAGCCCCGCCTCTGAGCCCCAGCCCGGTTCCGGACCAGTTCCGGCCCGAGTCTGCCCGGCCTGGAGCTAGGTGAGCCCCGCCCTGGTCGGCCGGCGGGAGGATACTGGGGGTCATGTCTGATCCCCGCCGCGTCGTCGTCCTGGGCTCCACCGGCTCCATCGGCCGTCAAGCCTTGGCGGTCATGGCCCCGCGTCTCGGGCGCTTCCAAGTCACCTCCCTAGCGGCCGGTGGCGGCCAAGTGGAGTTGCTGGCCGACCAGGCGGCGGCCGTCGGGGCCAGCACGGTGGCGGTGGCCGACCCGGCGGCGGCCGAACCCCTGGAGGCCCGCTTGGCCGCCCGCGGGATGAACCGGGTGGAGGTCTTGGCCGGGCCCCAGGCGGCGGCCGAGTTGGCCGGCCGGGGGGGTGACATGGTGCTCAACGCCATCACCGGCTACGCCGGCCTGGACGCCACCCTGGCCGCCCTGGCAGCCGGTTCCTTATTGGCCCTGGCCAACAAGGAGTCCCTGGTGGTGGGCGGGCCGCTGGTGCTGCGGGCCGCCCGCCCGGGCCAGATCGTGCCGGTCGACTCCGAGCACTCGGCCATCGCCCAGGCGCTGCGGTCGGGCCGGGCGGACGAGGTCCGCCGCCTCATCCTGACCGCCTCGGGCGGCCCCTTCCTGGGGCGCGACCGCTCCCAGTTGGCCCAAGTCACCCCTCAACAGGCCCTGGCCCATCCCACCTGGCGGATGGGCCGGGTGGTGACGATCAACTCGGCCACCTTGGTCAACAAGGGCCTGGAGTTGATCGAGGCCGCCACCTTGTTCGGCCTGCCCTACGACGCCATCACCGTGGTGGTCCACCCCCAATCGGTGGTCCACTCGATGGTCGAGTTCCACGACGGGGCCACTTTGGCCCAGGCCTCGCCCCCCGACATGAGCCTGCCCATCGGTTTGGCCCTGGCCTGGCCCGAGCGGCTGGCCGACGTCGCCCGGCCCTGCCGCTGGGACCGGGCGACGGCCTGGAGCTTCCAGCCGGTCGACAATGTGACCTTCCCGGCGGTGGAGTTGGCCCGGCGGGCCGGCCAAGCCGGCGGCATCGCCCCGGCGGTCCTCAACGGGGCCAACGAGGTCCTGGTCGACGCCTTCTGCGCCGGCAGCATTGGCTTCCTCGACATTGTCGACGGCCTGGCCCAGATCCTGGAGCGCCACCTGGCCGGCCGGACCGCGTCCGCCCCCGCCGGAGTCTCGGCCGGGGTGTCGGACAAGGCCCCCAGCGGGCGCCCCGGGCGGTTGGCGGCCTGTTACCCGGACTCCCCGGTAGAGTCTGGCCCCGGGCCGCAGCGCCCCAGAGACGGCCTCACCCTGGAGGCCGTCCGGGCCGGCGACTGGTGGGCCCGCCGGCAGGCCGCCGCCCAGGTGGCCGGGAAGGGGTGACCGTGGTCTGGCAGATCCTGGCCGGCCTGGGCTTCTTCGCCCTCATCCTGGTGTCGGTCGGATTGCACGAGTTGGGCCACTTCCTGCCCAGCAAGTTGTTCGGCGTCAAGGTCGACCAGTTCTTCATCGGCTTCGGCCCCACCTTGTGGAAGCGCCGTCGAGGCGAGACCGAGTACGGCGTCAAATGGCTGCCGCTGGGCGGCTACTGCGCCATCGCCGGCATGTTGCCGCCCCAGCGTGAGGGTAAGGACACCCGTCTGAAGCGTTGGGCCGACTCCATCCGGCAAGCCGACTGGGAGAACATCAGCGACCAGGACGTGGCCTCCGGGCGGCTCTTCTACCAGCAGTCCCTGCCCCACCGGCTGCTGATCATGGCCGGCGGCGTCGGCGCCAACCTGGTCTTGGCCTTCGCCTTGTTCCTGGGCGTCAACCTGGTCCACGGCCAGCCCGACCCGGACGACGTCAGCCTGACCGTCCACTCGGTGGTGGCATGCGTCAACGGCTCCACCGGCTGCGTCCCCACCCCGGCGGCCGCCGCCGGCGTCCAGGCCGGCGACACCATCGTGGCCGTCAACGGCCGAGCGGTGGCGACCTACGACGACTACCAGCAGGCCCTAGAGGCCACAGTCAAGGCGGACCAGGCGGTCCAAGACCTCCAACTGACAGTCGATCGGCCCGCCGCGGGCCGCCTGGAGCTGCCGGCCGCCGCCGGGATGATGGTCACCTTCGACGACGGCGACATCGGCCCCTACGCCGGGGTCAGCCTGCTGCTGAATCGCCACCCGGTCGGACCGGTCGGCACGCTGAGGGAAATGGGGTCGATGACCTGGCTGTCGCTCAAGGCCATCGTCCGCCTGCCGCTACTGGCCTGGGACACCGTCAGCGACCTGATCGCCGGCCGCCCGCGCGACCCCGAGGGGGTCATGTCGGTGGTCGGCGCCGCCCGCCTGGCCGGCCAGGTGGCGGGGACGGACCAATTGGGGACCGACTACAAGATCGCCCTCTACCTGCGGCTGCTGGGGTCGATCAACCTGTTCGTGGCCATCTTCAACCTGGTGCCGCTGCTGCCCTTCGACGGCGGCCACGTCGCCGCCGGCCTCTACGGCGGGCTGCGCTCCTGGCTGGCCCGGCGCCGGGGCCGAGCCGACCCGGGGCCGGTGGACGTGGCCAAGCTCCAGCCCGTGGCCTATATCGTGGGGGCCGGCATCGTCGTCTTGGGCGTTGCCCTGGTCTTGGCCGATGTCTTGTCGCCGGTCCAAATCTTTTAACCGCTCTGGTTCGACAGCTCTGGGGAGGGAGTATCAGATGAGTGTCTGCGCGCCACCGCCGGCGGCGTCGACCTTGGCCCTAAGACGGGCCTCGCGCCAGATCGCCGTCGGATCGGTCCTGGTCGGCGGCTCGGCCCCGATCACGGTCCAGTCCATGACCACCACCAAGACCAGCGACGCCGAGGCCACCTTGCGCCAGATCGCCGAACTGGCCACCGCCGGCTGCGACATCGTGCGGGTGGCCGTGCCCGGCCAACCGGACGCCGACGCCCTGCCCCGGATCGCCAGCCACAGCCCCATCCCGGTGATCGCCGACATCCACTTCCAGCCGCGCTACGTCCTGGCGGCCATCGCCGCCGGCTGCGCCGGGGTCCGGGTCAACCCGGGTAATATCAAGGCCTTCGACGACCAGGTGGGGGTGATCGCCCAGGCGGCGGCCGACGCCGGGGTGTCGATCCGCATCGGCGTCAACGCCGGCTCGCTCGACCGGCGGCTACTGGCCAAGTACGGCCGGGCCACGCCGGAGGCCCTGGTCGAGTCGGCCCTGAACGAGGCCCGCCTATTCGAGGAGGTCGGCTTCTTCGACTTCAAGCTGTCGGCCAAACACCACGATCCGGTGGTCATGGTCCAGACCTACCGCCTGCTGGCCGCCGCCTGCGACTACCCCCTCCACCTGGGGGTGACCGAAGCCGGGCCGCCCCTCCAGGGGACGGTCAAGTCGTCGGTGGCATTCGGCGTCCTACTGGCCGAGGGCATCGGCGACACCATCCGGGTGTCACTGTCCGCCCCGCCGGTCGAGGAGGTCAAGGTCGGCCGCCAAATCCTGGAATCCCTCAACCTCAGGCCGCGCCAACTGGAGATCGTCTCCTGCCCCAGCTGCGGGCGGGCCCAGGTCGACGTCTACCGGCTGGCCGAGGCGGTGGTCGAGGGCCTGAAGGACTTCTCCTGTCCGCTGCGGGTGGCCGTCATGGGCTGTGTCGTCAACGGGCCGGGCGAGGCCCGCGAGGCCGACCTGGGGGTGGCCTCCGGCAACGGCAAGGGCCAGATCTTTGTCCGGGGCGAGGTCGTGACCACGGTGTCAGAGGCTGAGATTGTGCCTCGGCTGTTGGCCGAGGCCAACCGGCTGGCGGCCGAACGGGCGGCCGCCGGGGAGCGGGAGTCCGGCCCCGCGCTGGTCCAGGTGGTCTGAGCCCTGACTGACCGCTTCTCGACCACCGAGCGACCCCATCCGGGCGCGCTGACGGCGGCGCCGACGCCCAGCGGACCTCCAGTCCGTCTTCGCGCCGACGCCATCACACCCGTGGGGCGCCGCTGGCCCCGCCGATCAGCGCTGGATCAAGGCTGAGGCCGGACGGTGACGACTGTCCGGCCCCTGGGGGCGAGGGATTTGACGGCGGCCCTGGAATTGGCCGGCCGCCATCCGGTCGACAATGTCTTGGTGCTGGCCAAGATGCGCTCCTCCGGTTTGGAGCCCAAGCTGGTGGGCCATCCCATCCTGGGGGCCTTCGACCCCGACGGCCGCCTGGCGGGCCTGCTGAGCCAGTCCATCAGCCTGACCCCGGTGGAGCTGGCCGCCCCCCTGGCCGCCGCCGTGGCCCGCCGTCTGGGGCCGACCCGGCGGGCCGGCTCCCTGGCCGGCCCGCGCGACAGCGTGGTCGCCCTGTGGTCGGAACTGGTCCGGCTGTCCCCGGGGCAGTGGGGCCGGCCGCGAGACTTCCGCGACTACCAGCCCCTGCTGGTCTTAGACCACGACCCCGACGTCCCGGCCGACCCCACGGTCGGCCCGGTCGGCCCCAATCTGGCCCCGGCCTACTACCAGGCGGCCGTGGCCATGTACAGCGAGGAGATCGGCCTCAGCCCGGTCGAGGCCACCGGCTCCTACCGCCGCCACGTCGAGGACCTGATGCGCCAGGGCCGGACCTTCGGCCATTGGGACGGGCGGCAGATCGTCTTCAAGACCGATGTGGCGGTGGCCTCGGGGCCGGTCTGCCAGTTGGGCGGGGTCTGGCTCCACCCCGAATGGCGCGGCCGGGGCCTGTCCGCCCCCGCCCTGTCCGCCGTCGTCCGGGCCTGCCGGCGGCGTTGGCCGATTGTCAGCCTGTACGTCAACCAGCACAACCAGGTGGCCCGAGCGCTCTACCGCCGGTTGGGCTTCGTCCAGGCGGGCGAGTTCGCCACCGTCTTGTGGTGACGCCGGGCGGTCACTTGATGCGGCGGCGCAACTGCCAGGTGGCCAAGGCGCCGCAGACCAGGATCATGGCCGCCAGAACGAGCATTGGCAGCCAGTCGGGTAGCGTGGCCGAGCCCACCTGGAGGTCGAAGCCGTAGCTCTCGCGCAGCTTGACGGCGTAGGCGTGCGACCCCTGGCTGACATCG
The DNA here is from genome assembly GCA_031266665.1 of Propionibacteriaceae bacterium. GTDB lineage: Bacteria > Actinomycetota > Actinomycetes > Propionibacteriales > Propionibacteriaceae > WQYJ01. The sequence continues at coordinate 71,296 of JAISAO010000055.1, forward strand.
AGCAGGGCGTCGCCGGCCAGCGAGCGGCGCAGCAGGGCGGCGGCCTGGGCGAAGGGCAAGACGTTGATGACATTGCGGACGTCGACCGGGATCATGGTGGCGGGGATATAGGCCGCCGCCAGGAAGCCGACCATGGTGCCGGTGATGGTGGACAGGGCGACGAAGGCCCCGGTGGTCGAGATAAAGGTGATCAGCAGGCAGTTGAGGGCGGAGAAGCCGGCGGCGCAGAGCAGGGTCCAGCCCCAGGAGGCCAGCACGGCCATCGGGCTGGGGGCCTGGCCGTGGAGCACCCGGATCAACCCCCAGCCGACGGCCAAGACGACGCTGGACATGCAGAAGGCCGAGCACAGACAAGACAGGTAATAGCCGCCGACGATCTGCCAGCGCTTCACCGGCATGACGACGAACTCGGTGAAACGCCCGGTCGAGCGGTCGTCGACGTAGCCCACCAGGGCGCCCAGGCTGGTGGTGACCGTGGTCACCATGACGATACCGGCGAAAACCCAGCAGTTGATGAAGTAGTCGACGTCCTGGGTGACGTAGGGCAGGCCCTGCTCGTCCAGGGTCCGGGCGATGCCCTCGGCGTTGAGCTGGTGCAAGAACAGGACGTATCGCGCCAGCAAGATCAAGGCGGCCAGAACGGACAGGAAGTCGCCGGTTTTGTCGCGCAGGTAAATTGTCAGGTTGCGCCTGGCCAGTAGCAGCATATTGGTCATTGGCCGACGGACTCCCGGTCGTCGGAGTCGATCAGGTTGAGGAAGACGTCGTCCATCGAGCCGTGGACGAACTCGAAGTCGCTCAGGGTCGGCCGGTAGACGTCGAGCACCCGGATGGCGTCCTGGGCGTCGCGCACCTCGACCCGGTAGGCGTCGTTCTCGATCCACCACAGGTCGGGCCGGGTGCGCCGCAGCATGGTCTCCAGCCGCTCCCGGTCGGCCGGGCCGGCCGGGATCAGCCGCAACACCGGGGCCGAGAAGGCCGTCCGCAACTCATTCGGGGTGCCCTCGGTGACGACCCGGCCGTGGTCGATCACCAGGACATGGTCGGCCTCCTCGGTCTCCTCCATGTAGTGGGTGGTCAAAACCACGGTCATGCGGTCCTCGTCGCGCAGCCGGTTGATGGCCTCCCACACCTGGGAGCGGGCCTGGGGGTCGAGGCCGGCCGTGGGCTCGTCCAAGAACATCACCGGCGGGCGGTGCAATAGGGCGCGGGCGATGTCGACCCGGCGCTTCTCCCCCCCGGAGAGGTGGCCGTAGAAGCGGTTCTTGAGCTGGTCCACCGCCACCAGGTCGCAGACGGCCCCCACCCGGGCGTGGTCCAAGCGGTAGAGCGAGGCCTTGAGGTGAAGGTTCTCGGCCACCGTCAGCTTGGGGTCGAGCAAGGACTGCTGGAAGACGATGCCGGTGTTGCGGCGGATCGACTCCTGGTCGCCGTCAACGGTCAGATCGTTGATCTGGATGCGGCCGGAGTCCGGCCGCAGGGTCGTCGTCATACAGGCGATGGTGGTCGACTTGCCGGCGCCGTTGGAGCCCAGCAGGGCGAACAACTCGCCGTCAGCGATCTCGAAGGACAAATCGTCGACAGCTTGGACGTTGCCGAACCGCTTGCGCAGGGTGTCGACTGAAATCACATTTTTCCTTGACGGATGGCGAAGCTGCTCCGGAGGTCGGATGACCAGGGTCCAGCATAACGCTATACCCTGATGGGGCAGGCTGGTTTTGTTAAGGTTCTATCATGGTTCGGCTCTAGCCAAGGTATAGGGTATGTCCTCGGATCAAGCCCGGATCAAGCGAAAGGTCGGTGCGATGGCGGCCCGGATGTCCCAGTTGAAGGTCAAGACCCTGCGCCAAGACCCGGCCGACGCGGTGGTGCCGAGCCACCGCTGGCTGGTCCGGGGCGGTTACATCCGCCGGGTCGCCCCCGGGGTCTATTCCTGGCTGCCGCTAGGGCTTAAGGTCTTGGCCAAGCTGGAGGCCATCGCCCGCCAGGAGATGGACCAAATCGGCGCCCAGGAGGTCCGCTTCCCGGCCCTGCTGCCGCGCGAGCCCTATGAGGCCACCGGCCGCTGGGACGAGTACGGGCCCAACCTCTTCCGGCTGCGCGACCGCACCGGGGCCGACTACCTGCTCGGCCCCACCCACGAGGAGATGTTCACCCTCCTGGTCAAGGATCTCTATTCTTCCTATAAAGATTTGCCGTTGATCCTGTATCAGATTCAGACCAAGTATCGTGACGAGGCTCGCCCCCGGGCCGGTATCTTGCGGGGCCGCGAGTTCGTCATGAAGGACTCCTACAGCTTCGACTTGGACGAGGCTGGGCTTGGGGCCGCCTACGAGGCCCACCGCCAGGCCTACAGCCGGGTTTGCCGGCGGCTGGGTCTGGAACACGTCATCGTCCAGGCTCAGTCCGGGGCCATGGGCGGGTCCCGCTCGGAGGAGTTCCTGGTCCTGTCGCCCCACGGCGAGGACAGCTTCGTGCGCTCGCCCGGTGGCTACGCGGCCAATGTCGAGGCGGTCCGCACGCCTGTGCCGCCGCCTGGTCAGACCGCCGGCCTGCCCCAGCCGGAGGCCATTATGACGCCGGGCGCCGGCACCATCGACGCCTTGGTGACGACCGTCAACCGGCTGCGGCCGGACCAGCCGCCCCAGACGGCGGCGGACACGCTGAAGAACGTGGTGCTGATGCTGACCCACCCCGACGGCCGGCGGGAGCCGCTGATCATCGGGCTGCCGGGGGACCGTGAGATCGACCCCCGACGGCTGGAGGCGGCCCTGCACCCGGACTGGGCGACGCCCTTCGAGGAGGCCGACTTCGCCGCCTGGCCCGCCCTGGTGAAGGGCTACATCGGTCCCGTCCGACTGACGCCGGAGGGCCTGACGGCGGTCCTGGGGACGGCCGGCCAGTCCCGGGTGCGCTATCTGCTCGATCCCCGGGTGGTCCCTGGGACGGTCTGGACCAGCGGGGCCAATGTCTTGGACCAGCACCTGGTCAACCTGGTCTGCGGCCGTGACTTCACCGCCGACGGGGTGATCGACGTGGCCGAGGTGCGCGACGGCGACCCGGCCCCGGACGGCTCCGGGCCGCTGCAACTGGCCCGGGGCGTCGAACTGGGCCACATCTTCCAGCTCGGCCGCAAGTACGCCGAGGCCTTGGGGCTGAAGGTCTTGGACCAGCAGGGCCAACTGCGGACGGTGACGATGGGCTCCTACGGCCTGGGGCTGTCCCGCGCCCTGGCCCTGGTGGCGGAGTCGCACTGCGACCAGCGGGGCCTGGTCTGGCCCCGGGCGGTCGCACCCTACGACGTCATTCTGGTGTCCGCTGGCCGGGGCCAGGAGATCGCGGCGGCGGCCGAGTCCCTGGCGGCCGAGCTGTCCGCCCTGGGCCTGGAGGTGGTCTGGGACGACCGGGAGGTCTCGCCCGGGGTCAAGTTCGCCGACGCCGAGCTGCTCGGCTTCCCCACCATCGTCATCGTCGGCCGGGGCCTGGCCCAGGGGCTGGTCGAGGTCCGGGACCGGGCCAGCGGCCAGCGGTGGGAGGTGGCGTTGGCCGACGCCGCCGCCCAGGTGGTCCGACTGGCCCGCGACGAGGTCGTCGACTGAGCCGCTAGATGGTTAATTCCAAGGGCTGGGCGATGGATTCGCGCTCAGACGGCGGGCCGGCCAGGAAGAGGAGAGAGGCGATGTGTCGCATCGCCGACCGACGATGACGCCGCCGGCGCGTCGTCTGGGCGTGAGGACGAG
>JAISAO010000057.1 GCA_031266665.1 Propionibacteriaceae bacterium
CTCGTCCTCACGCCCAGACGACGCGCCGGCGGCGTCATCGTCGGTCGGCGATGCGACACATCGCCTCTCTCCTCTTCCTGGCCGGCCCGCCGTCTGAGCGCGAATCCATCGCCCAGCCCGTGGAATTAACCATCTAGCCCTGGTCTTGACCAGCGCCGCGCCGCCAGGTCAAAGATTCGACCTGCGGCGACGGCAGAATCTCCCCGCCCGCTCCCGGAAGTCTCGGCATAGAAGTATATCGATAAATAGAGTAAGACACCTACGGCTGGTGGTCGGCCGGAGGACGGGGGCAGCTCTCGGTGGTGCGCCGCCCGGTCGCGGCCCGGCGGCCCCGTCCTCTATCAACAAGTCTTATTCACAGACTAAGCCAGCTCCCGGATCAAGTCCGCCCCGCCCCCCACGTCCTACCCGACCTGATCCGGGAGCTGGGCCGGCCCTTGAACCAGTCTCACTGGTGATCCGTCTGTTGTGGTCCGAGTCGGCCTAGAGACCACAGACGGCGCGCGCCGTGAATCTCGGCAGTGGCATAGCCCTTGGGGCGGCGGGGGAGGATGGCGGACGGCAGGGGGAGGGTGGCGGACGGTAGGCTGCGGGCGAATACGGGAGAAAGGCGGCGGATGGCGTTCGAGGGCGACCCCAGGTCGAGGGTTGAGTTGTTCGACGGGCCGGAGATCCCGCCGTTGGAGGAGCCGGAGGCCGCGCGGCCGGCGGCGGGGAATGTTTCACATGAAACACTGCCCCGGCCGCGACGCACCCGGGTGCTAGTGGTGGCCAACCAGAAGGGCGGCGTGGGCAAGACCACGACCGCCGTCAATCTGGCCGCCGCCCTGGCCCTGGGGGGGCTGCGGGTCCTGCTGGTCGACGTCGACCCGCAGGGGAACGCCTCGACCGCCTTGGGCGTGGACCATCGGGAGGGCATCCGGGGGACTTACGAGGTCCTGTTGGACGGGGACGCCATCGCCTGGCACATCGTCGTCAGCCCCGAGGCGCCGGGGCTGATGGTCCTGCCCGCCACCATCGACCTGGCCGCCGCCGAACTCGCCCTGGTGTCGGTGGCGGGGCGGGAGCGGCGGCTGGCCGACGCCTTGCGGCTCTACTTGGACGAGCGGGAGACGGATTACGTCCTGCTCGACTGTCCCCCGTCGTTGGGCCTGCTGACGCTCAACGCCTTGGTGGCCGCGACCGAGATCCTGATCCCCATCCAATGCGAGTACTACGCCCTGGAGGGCGTCAGCCAACTGATGCGCACCATCGAGCTGGTGACCGGTGACCTGAACGACGCGCTCGAGCTATCGACCGTCATCTTGACCATGTACGACGCCCGCACCAGGCTGTCGGCCCAGGTGGCCCAGGAGGTGCGGCGGCACTTCCCGGCCCAGACCCTGGAGGCCGTCGTCCCCCGGTCGGTGCGCATCGCCGAGGCCCCCAGCTACGGCCAGACCGTGATGACTTACCACAGCCAGTCCAGCGGCGCCCAGGCCTACCGCCAACTGGCCGGCGAGATCGCCCGGCGCGGCCTCACCGACAATCACTTGGGAAGCCACCCCTGAGGAGAGGAACAGCCATGAATGAGGCACGGCCATGAACGCCGCCAAGCAGCCCACCGGCCTGGGTCGGGGCCTGGGCGAACTGTTCCAACGGACTGCGGCGGCCACCTCGGGGGCAGCCACTCCGGGGTCGTCCGCCACGGGACTGTCCAGCTCTGGGCGGACGGGCGTCCTACCCCTCGCGGCCGGCGAGAGCCACCTGGCGGAACTGCCGCTGACGGCCATCAGCCCCAATCCGGACCAGCCCCGGGCCGTCTTCGACCCCGACGACCTGGCCGAGTTGGCCCAGTCGCTGCAAGCGGTCGGGCTATTGCAGCCCGTCGTGGTCCGGCCGCTGGCCGATGATCGCTATGAGCTGGTCATGGGCGAACGCCGGTGGCGGGCGGCCCAGCAGGCCGGCTGGGAGACGATTCCGGCGATCGTGCGGCGGACCGAGGAGGCCGACCGGTTGCGCGACGCCCTGCTGGAGAATATCCACCGGGTGCAGCTCAACCCCCTGGAGGAGGCGGCGGCCTACCAACAGCTGCTGACCGATTTCGGCTGCACCCAGGAGGAGTTGGCCCAACGGCTGAAACGCTCCCGCTCGCAATTGGCCAACACCATTCGGCTGCTCACACTGCCGCCGGCGGTGCAGCGGCGGGTGGCGGCCGGCGTGCTCAGCGCCGGACACGCCCGCGCCCTCCTGGGCTTGCCCGACGAGGCCCAGATGGAGCGCCTGGCCCAACGGGTGGTGGCCGAGGGGCTGTCGGTCCGGGCGGTCGAAGAACTGGTCGCCCTCGGCTCAGACAAGGCCAAGGCGCCGCGCCGGCCGCGTCAACCGGCGGCCGTCAACCCCCGGGCGACCGAGTTGTCCGACAGCCTGTCCGATCGCTTCGACACCCGGGTCCGGGTCGACATCGGCCGCCACAAGGGGAGGATTCTGATCGAGTTCGCCGGTCTGGACGACCTCGACCGCATCATCGCCATCCTGGACGACCGCGCGCTGTAGCTTTATAAATCTATATCGATATATATGTAACTCTCTAGTTCGGCGGCCGGGGCGCGGCCCGCGGCCCGCTCGGCCCCGCGAACCAGGCTGGTAAGTGGTTCTCATCCCGGGCCGGTCGCCGCCGGGGGCCGGCGGGTGGGGGCCGGTTGGGCCGCTGCGCCCGGCTAAACTGACGTCCGGCTGAGCTCCGATCCGCCGAGCGTCGGCGGAGCGAAGCTGAGTCGGCCACCCGCGACCGGCCACCGCCCAGGGGCGGGGAACCCCCCTCGGTGTCCACTGGTGGGCGGTCGGGTGTTTTACCAGCCGGTGTTAGAGGTGGAAGCGTGGCAGAACTGTCGGGGCCGCCGGCCAACCGTCGGCGCGATCCGGGTTCGGCGCGGTTCGCCGTCCGGTCGGCTCGGCCCGGCCTGGGATCGGAGTCGGAGGGGCTTGGCGGTGGCGGGACGCCGGCTGCCGCCCCGTCCGGCCGACGCCACCGCGGACTGGCTCCGGGATCTAAGCCTGGACTCACCGGCCCACGAATTATCCGCTCGACGCGGAATGTCAATCGGAAAGGGACACATGCTTAAAGGCTTCAGGGATTTCATCACCCGCGGCAACGTCGTCGACCTGGCGGTCGGCGTCATCACCGGGGCATTATTCTCGAAAATTGTGACGGCATTGGTCGACGGCATCCTCAACCCGCTCATCGGGCTGATCATCGGGAAACCCAGTTTTGACTCGCTCAATATCGTGCTGAAAGCTGGGACGAGTTCGACCTGCGCCGCCGGGGCGACCGGTTGCACGCCGGACACGGTGCTGGCTCTGGGGGGCTTCCTGGCGGCGTTGTTGAATTTCCTGCTGACGGCGGCGGCGGTCTATTTCTTCATCGTCCTGCCGGTCAACAAGATGAACCAGAAACTGTTGCCGGCGAAGCCGAAGGAGCCGGCGGAGGACGTCAAGCTGTTGACCGAGATTCGTGACCTGCTGAGCCAGCGGAGCTAGTGGGCCGGCGCGGCTAGAGGTTGGGTGATGAGCGGTGTCGGGCGCTGTCGTTGGCCAGGTTGAGGGGGAGGCGGGCTGGACGCCCGTCGACCGACGATGACGCCGCCAGCGGCATCGTTCGGCGATGCCAGTTTGACGTTTTAGGCGCGACGGCCCACCAGGGCGTCGAGGCGCCAGGCCGTCCGCGCCGGCCGCTGCGGCGGGCGGTCGCCGCCGCGACCCGGGACCGAGGCCGGCGAGCCCGGCGGCGTCGGCTGGATGAGGTGGGGCAGGCGTCCGACCTCGGCGAGCGGACAGCCGCAGCTGTTCCCGCCCCCGGGGTCGGCGGTCGCGGCTGGCTGACAGGCCCCCTCCCCCGATTCGACCAGGAATGTCGCCCGACACCGCTCGCACCCTGGACCAGCGGCCCAGATCCGCTGTCGCCGAGCGGCCGGGCGAGCGGCGCCCCAGGGGTGTGATGGCGCCGTCAGCGCGCCCGCACGAGAGCGCCCCGCATGAGAGCGCTCAGCGGCACGGGGCGGCGCCCACCAAGACCGTCCGGCGTCCAGGGCCGCTGACGGCGAGGAGACTGGACCGGCGACCCCGCTGGTGGCGCGTCCCACGGGCGCCGCTGGAGCGTCGGGCTGGAACCGTCGGACGGCGGCGCTGCGGCGCCGGCGCGGTCGGCGGGGCGCGGGCGCCCGGCCCGCCTCCCGCCTCCGCCCAGGCGCCGCCCTCGTCCGGGTCTCTCGGCTTCGCCGGAGGGTGGCACCAGCGCCGCTCGGGCGTCGAGCGACGGAGACGGCGGCCCGCCGGTGGAGTTGTCGGCGCGAGCTAGTCTGGGTGGTGTCGGACAACCGGACCATCGCTCGGGCGTCCGCCCGGACGGCCCGGCCCGACCGGCGGTTGGCCCGTCGGCGGCGCTGCTGAGACGGTGAGCCGTCGGGGCGCCGGGACGGCTGCGATAAACCGTCTGGGAGCGGTGACGGGGGCGTCGGCCAGCGGGGCGCTGGGGCGAAACCCAGCCTGATGGTTTTACTATAACGCCTTGCGAATTAAGTTAAGTCTCATAAATAAAAACCCTTTTTTTGACCGCTTCGGTATTATTTTTGTCATGATGAGGTTACCCGCCCCCCCCTTGCCCATGACAGTCGCCCAACGCGAGGCGCTGCAGACCATCGTGGAATCGCTCGAAGACCCACCGCGGGACATCCTGCGCGCCCGTGTTCTGCTGCTGGCCGCCGACGGCCTGGCCAATTCACGTATCGCCCAACAGGTCGACGTGGCCCCCGCCACGGTGCGCGCCTGGCGGCGTCGTTTCACCGAGGACGGGCTGGCCCGCTTCGGCCGGGTGCGGCCCGGCCGGGGCCGCAAGCGAGCCATCACCCAGTCCAAGGTCGATGAGATCATCCGCTTGACCCGCTTCGACCGGCCCGAGGGCCGGGACCGCTGGTCCGTCCGGTCGATGGCTCGCCGGGTCGGCGTGTCGGCCGCCCAGGTGCAGCGCATCTGGGCCGCCCACGGGCTCAAGCCGCATCGCGACGACGGCTGCGAGCCGACGTCGGAGACCCGGGTGGTCGATCTGGTGGGGCTATGCCTGGCCCCGCCGGACAAGGCGATGGTCTTGTGCCTGGACGCCGAGACCTCGGAGCAGACCCTGGAGCAGGACCGGTCGAACACCGTGGAGGCCAGCCCGACGCCGGCCGAGCGCCGCTCCCAGCGGTCGCGGCGCAGCCAGATCGACTCGACCCTGTTCTCGGTCTTGAACGTGGCCTGCGCCAAGATCACCGCCCCCGACCGCCTGTCCGGCCAGACCCCCAGGCTGTTCGACTTCCTCAAGACCGTCGACCTGGCCTGTCCCAGCCGGCTCGACCTTCACCTGCTGGTGGAGGGTCCGGCCGCCCGCCGCCAGGAGGCGGTCACGGCCTGTCTCAAGCGTCATCCCCGCTCCCACCTCCACTTCGCCGCCGACTCGGCCTGGTGCCAGTTGGTCGAGCGTTGGCTGCGCCGCCTGGACGCCCGCTCCCGCCGACAGCCGATCCTGGCCTCGGCCCCGGAGCTGATCACCGCCGTCGAGCACCACCTGGGCGACGGCTCGGACCAGCCCCCGGCACTGGTCTGGATCGCCCAGCACCGCCTCGACCGGGGTGGCGGAGGGTGGCCGAACGGCTCCGGCGTCACGCCCCCCACCGCTCCCACCCCCTGACTCCCCCCACCCCCAGCCCATTGAATCCCAACCGGCGCCCGACCACGGGCAAACCCGGATCGGCCTCAACCCGCCGCCCCGACCCGTCCGGCCGAAGGTCCAGATCGGGTCCGGGATGACGGGGGAACATTGGGGTGGGCGGGACTCGCCAACTCGACCCGCCCCGGGACGAGATCCCGGATCGGGTCAGAGATGACGTCAGGCGACATAGCCGGCCGACGCCGATTCTTCGGGGGCCGGGGCGGCCGGGGTGTCAGCGCACCGCCTTGATCGGGAGGATCCGGAGCGCTCCGACCACGGCCACGGGGAAGCTGGCGCGGTGGCCACCGAAGATGGTGACCACCGGATTGTCCGCCCGCGAGCGGTCGCCGCTAAGTCGGGTTGGGGGCGGCGGCTATCCGCTCCCCCCGGAGGGTTACGTGACCGATCAGTATTCATATCCGATTGACGAGGACAGGCAGCCCGAGTGGCTCAAGCAGCGGCTGGCCGAAGGTTACGCCGAGATCAGAACCTGGGACCCGGCTGATCGGCTTGAGTGGTGGGCCGAGTTGGGCGAGAAGGGCGAGGCCCCGGCCTGGCTGATCGCCTGACCCGGGCGGCCCCGGGGCGCGGGAGCCTTGGCAAAGAGTGAGCGCGTCGGGGCGTGGAGGCTCCTTATGCCGCCGTAATATCTGCGGAAGCGGACGCGATGGTTCTCGCGGCCTCGCGCCACCGTCAAGCGCCGCGTTCTCCGCCGCCGTGGCCCTGGTCTAGGCGCCTCGGTTGAGAATGGGCGCGTCGCTGGTCAACTGAGGGAGTCTGTCGAACGGCGTCAGGAGGCGGAATGGAGAGGGCAAGTGAGTTTCCGGGCGGCGTCGGCACGTTCGGCGAGGCTCTCACCCGGCTGCACTCTGCGGCCGACGAGGTGTTGAACATGAATGGCGAGTCACGGGTCGTGGCCATCGAAGGGCCGACGGGCTCGGGCAAGACGGAACTGATCCGGTGTTTGTACGAGCACGCGAGTTCTAAGCGGTTGGAGTACTGGCCTGAAGCCTTGTCGTCCGAGCAGGCGGGTCAGGCATCGCGGGAGCGTTTGTTCCCACTGCGGAGCATGTGTGTGACGGACAACCGCATGCGTTTCTTCTGGTGGGGACTGCACGGGGGCGCTGACCGGTGCGCCGCGGTCGACGAGATGCATCAAATAACAGGCCGCCTGGAGGATGTCCGGCTCGCCCTGGAGGGAACCGCCCGTGGGTCGGCGCCGACGAAACGGATGATCGCCTGGGGCGCGGTGGCCGTGCTGGCGGAGGCGGCGGGGTTGATCCCGGCGCCGCCAGCCTGGGCCGCTGTCGCCAACTCGATAATCAGGAGCGCTGATTTCGCGAGGACGGTGACCTTGTACCGCAGGCGGCACCAAGGCTACAAGACGATGTTGGAAGACCCGGCCGACCCCGACACTCCGACGATTGACCTTAGCCCGCGAAGTTGGTCCACGACCGAGTTGGCCTGGTTGGCCGCCTTGCTGCGCCGACTGTCGGTCGATCTACCGTTGGTCGTGGTCGTCGACGACGCGCAGATGTTGGACCGCGCCACCAGCGCCTTTCTCGCGAATCTGGTCGGTCCCGGGTTGGACGATATGCGCGCCAACTTGTTGGTCGTCTGGGCCTGTCAGACCCCGTCCCGCCCGGGACCGCACAATCCGGGACCGCATAATCCGGGACCGCAGTTCCCGGAGTCGGTGGAGGTGACGCGCCTGGTCTTGGACGCTCGGCCCGGCGGTCCCCGGCAGGATGACGTGCTGACGGAGGAGTTCGCCCGACTGCCGGAGGACGACAGGACCTGCCTTTCGATCGCCGCCCAGTACGGCCCCGCCGTCCCCGCCGACCTGCTCGAGGAGGAACTCCTGGACCAGGCTTGGAATGGGGCGTTTCGGCGGCAAGCCGGCGCGGTCGGCAATCTCAAAGCCCGCTCCAGCAACCTGCCCTGGGGCTCGCCCGTCCGCTGGGCGGCTAAGACCCCGGCGACGTACACCTTCTGGTCCCCGCGTCTCTACGAGATCGCCCTGGCCCACACGGGGGGCCAACTCGACCGGATGGAACGCACCCGACTCGGCCGCCACATGCTCGACCAGCTAACCTCCCGGCAGGTGGACCGGGCGTTCCCGCCACCCGTGGCCAGATCCCTATTGGGCGCGGCCATCCATCACGGCTGGTCAGGCCCGGTCACGGTCGCCAACGCCGAAGGCGCCTGGACCGCCCCGTGGATCGCCCTCTACCTCCGCCTGGCCCGGGACCAGCACGTTCCTGTGACGCGGAAGAGCGTCGAAGATCTCCTAAGACAGGCGGCTTTGATCCAGCAATCAGCGGTTCTGGCCGCGGCGGTGGCGGAACACCTCCACGACCTCGGCGGCGACGAAGAAGTCATCGAGGCCTGGCAGTCCCTTCTCGAAGAGGGAGCGGGAGATCCAGACCAAGCCGCGTCACTGCGCCAGACCCTGGGCGTCCTCCACGCGACCATCGCGCGACGACTGCTCCAAGGCCGGGCGGAGGTGGCTCTGCGCGAGAAAGCCAACATCCATTACAAGGCGGCCATCAAACACTTCGACCAGGCCGGTCTCCACCCCGACTACCGCACGGCTATCAAGCTGGAGGCCCGTCTGCACGCCGACTTCGGCCATTACGACAACGCCGTTAACGCGATGGAACAGTACCGGACCAACCTGCCGGACGGCGCACATGAAATCCTGACGGCTCGATACTGGATCGCCCGCTGGACGAATGACGCCGGCCGCCCCCTGGAGGCCCTGGGTCTCGCCCAGAGCCTGATGCGCGACCAAGCCCGCATCCTCGGCGAATACCATCTTGACACTCTTGCAACTCGCTATGAACACGCCCGCTACACGGGCGAGGTGGGCGAGGCCGCCGGGGCTTTGGCCCTGTACAAGGGTTTGTTGCCCGACCGGGAGCGGGTTCTCGACTCTGACGACCGTGACGTTCTCATCACCCGCCATCAGGTTGCCTTCTGCACGGGCATGGTGGGCGAGGCCGCCGGGGCTTTGGCCCTGTACAAGGGTTTGTTGCCCGACCGGGAGCGGGTTCTCGGCCCCGACGACCGTGACGTTCTCACCACCCGCCATCAGGTTGCCTTCTGCACGGGTAAGACGGGTGACGCCGCCGGGGCTTTGGCGATGTTCGAGGGTTTGTTGCCCGACCAGGAGCGGGTTCTCGGCCCTGAACATGAGGACTGTCTCCGCACCCGTCACGAGATTGCCTTCTACAAGGACAAGTTGGGCGGTGCCGCCGAAGCCACGGGATGAGTAAGCCCAATTGCTGGTCGAGGCCGGCCACGCCTCGGCCTGGCTGACTGTCTGAGTCGGCGCCGTTACGACTGGTCGAATTCGGCGCCCAGGTCGAGGCCCGGGTACAGCGGGTGGCGCTCCAGCAGGTCGGCCGCCCGGGAGCGCACCTGGTCGGCCACGCCGGTGACGGTCTGGCAGCGGGCCGGGCTGGACCCGGGGCTGGTCTGGGACAGGACCGTCACGATCAGGTCGGCCACCTCTTCGAACTCGGACGCCCCGAAGCCGCGCGAGGTCAGCGCCGGGGTGCCGAGGCGGACGCCGGAGGTGTACCAGGCGCCGTTGGGGTCGTGCGGGATGGAGTTGCGGTTGGTCACCACGCCCGCCTCGAGCAGGGCGGACTCGGCCTGGCGGCCGGTCAGCCCGAAGCTGGCGGTGACGTCCAACAGCACCAGATGGTTGTCGGTGCCGCCGGTCACCAGGGCGACGCCGCGCCGGCTCAGGCCCTCGGCCAGGGTTTGGGCGTTGGCGGCCACGGCCCGGGCGTAGACCTGGAAGTCGGGTTGGCGGGCCTCGGCGAAGCCGACCGCTTTGGCCGCCATGACGTGGCCCAGCGGGCCGCCCAGCACCATGGGGCAGCCCTTGTCCACCGCCGCCGCGTACTCCGGGGTGGCCAGGACGAAGCCGCCGCGCGGTCCGCGCAGGGACTTGTGGGTGGTCGAGGCCACGATGTGGGCGTGGGGCACCGGGTCTTCGTCGCCGACCATGACCTTGCCGGCCACCAGGCCGGCGAAATGGGCCATGTCAACAAACAATGTGGCATGGTTGTCGTCGGCGATCTGGCGCAGCCGGGCGAAGTCCAGCCGGCGGGGGTAGGCCGAATAGCCGGCCACGATGATCAGGGGCTTGAAATCACGGGCCGCCGCCGCCAAAGCGTCATAGTCGACCAGGCCGGTGGCCGGGTTGACGCCGTAGGAGTGTTGTTGGAACATCTTGCCGGAGATGTTGTGGCGGAAACCGTGGGTCAGGTGGCCGCCGGCGTCCAGCGCCATGCCCATGACGCGCTGCTGGTTGAACTCGTGCCGCAGCCGCTCCCAGTCCGCCTCGGTCAAGTCGTTGACCGTCTTGGCCCCCAGCCGGGCCAGGGCGGGCGACTCCAACCGCTGGCTGAGGATGGCCCAGTAGGCCACCAGGTTGGCGTCGATGCCGGAGTGGGGTTGGACGTAGGCGTGGTGGGCCCCGAAGAGGGCCTGGGCGTGCTCGGCGGCCACCGCCTCGACCGTGTCGATATTGCGGCAGCCGGCGTAGAAGCGGTGGCCCACCACACCCTCGGCGTACTTGTCCGACAGCCACGTCCCCATGGCCAGCAGGACCGGCAGCGAGGCGTAGTTCTCCGAGGCGATCAGCTTGAGCGAAGCCCGCTGGTCGGCCAACTCCTGGGCGGTGGCGGCGGCCACCCGGGGCTCGACCCGGGCGATCAACTCAAGGGCTTGGCGGTAGACCGGGGAGGCGGCGCGATTGATATTTGTCACGGCCGCCCACCCTACCCCGCCGTCGCGCCGGGCCGGGCCGGTAAGGGTTGTCCACGGCGCCGATATTGGCGGCACATACCGCAGGCGGCCTCTCGGCCGGCTCGTACCACAACAGACGGGTCCACCGACGGCCTGCGGTTCCACACTCGGCAGCCAGGTGTGCGGATAAGCCACGAGCCGGTCGCGTTGGGGCTGCCACCGGGAGCCGCCGGCCGCGATCCCGGATCGGGTCCGGCGTTCCAAGGGTCGGGCCAAGCCGTGTCGGTGGGGATCTCGGGCTGCCCCGACGTCGCGCCGGGGCCGCAGCGATCCTCTATAAGAATGTATATCGATAAATCGAGTGATCGACTAGAGGTCGGCCCGTTGGGGTCTCAGACCCGCTGGGCCAGGTGGCACAAGGCGATGCCGGCGGCGACCGAGGCGTTGAGCGATTCGACGGCGCCGGCGATGGGGATGCGGACCAACTGGTCGCAACGCTCCTGGGTCAGGCGGGACAGGCCCGTGTCCTCGGCCCCGACCACCAAGACGACCGGACCCTCCACCAAGGCCAGGTCGGCCAAGTCGGTGGCGGCCGCGCCGTCCAAGCCGACGATCAGGCAGCCGGCGCGCTGGAACTCGGCTAGGGCCTGGTTCAAATTGGTCGCCCTGGCCACCGGCAGCCGGGCGGCGGCCCCGGCCGAGGCCTTCCAGGCGGCGGCCGTCACCTGGGCCGAGCGGCGGGCCGGGATCAGCACGCCGACGGCCCCGAAGGCGGCGGCCGAGCGAATGATGGCGCCGAGGTTGTGCGGGTCGGTGATGTGGTCGCAGGCCACCGCCAGGCCGTCGGCGGCGATGACGGCGGCCAACAGGTCGCCCGGGTCGGCCGGCTGGAACGGGGGCAGCCTCAAGGCCACGCCCTGGTGGACGCCGCCGGCCAGGCGGTCCAACTCGGCCCGGGTGACCTGGAGCAGGGGCAGGGACTGGGCGGCGGCCAGGCGCAAGATGTCGCGCAGCCGGGAGTCGCGCTCGGCCCCCTCGGCCAGATAGGCGGCGCTGACCGGCAGGCCGGCCCGCAGGGCCTCCAGCACGGGGTTGCGGCCGATCACCCAGTCGGCCCCGGAACGGGCCACAGGCCGGCGGTCGGGCGCCTTGGCCTCGGCCCGCAGCCGGGCCTGCTGCGCCCGGTGGGCCTGGTGGTAGACCCGGTCCTCGGCCTTGGGGGTCGGGCCGCGGCCCTCCAGAGCCTTGCGGGGCCTGCCGCCCGATCCGGCGGTGCGCCCCCGCGCGCCCACGCCCTTGCCGCCTTGTCGCGCGCCCCGCCGGGCCGAATTGCCTGCCACGCACCCACCCTACGTCTTCCCCCAAGCGCGTCGTCCGACAGGTCCGTGCTCGCGGTCAGCCCGGCATGATCGCCCAGTCGTCGCCGGTCGGCCTCGGTGGTGCATCGCCTCCCGGCGGCTCTGTGAGGATCACGACTGGCCTTCTGAGCCGCCACGCTGGGCGAGATAGCGCTCCAGAATCCGCAGCAGACCAACGATATCGTCCACGTCTTTGCCGAGCGCGCCCCAGCGGTACTCTTGCTTCTCGTCGTCGGTGCCGATCATGTCCTCGACCCAGTCGCGATATCGGCCGTCGGGACCAACGGATTCTGATTTCGGCACGTAAGACACGGGCACCGAGACAGTAACGTGCCCTCCAGGTCCGGCCGACCACATGCCCGACGTGTATGTGCGGCCGGCCCCGATATACACGGACCCCGCCTCCCCGTCGATGTCGATGATCATCTGGAAATCGTGGGGGTTGCCGTCCGGGCGGATCCACCGCTCGGACCAGCGTCCGCCGAAGACCCGGTTCAAAGCCGCGATCAGGTTATTGTAAGCGATGGACTCGCGGATACCCTCAGTCGTGTTGGTCATCGGGACGGTGTCAACAGTACGTCGAGAATGGCGAAGTTCGGCCTCGTCTGGAACTTTCACGTCACCGTTTATTGGTAGAATTGGTCGAGGTCCGAATTGTCCTCTATTAGATACCGGTCTCCAACGGTGGTTCGGATTCTGGCAATGGTGTCTCGCACAAAGGCCACAAACCCGTCCCGCTCCGCGTCATTTTTGAATCCGACCCATTCGAACACATGGGGCGTGTTTAGAAATAGTGACATATAAGTTTCCCCGATCCAGTGCAGGTCCGAGATAATATCCGGATGGTCCAACAATTCTGGTGGAGCGCAGTTATCGATCAGACCGCCGTCCTCGTCGCACAGCCAAAGGACATCGGCACCGTAGTCGAACAGGAACCTAATCGTTCTCAATCTAGTTCTCCGTTCATCCTCGCCGGGATCATCACATGCTTACGAGACAAATAAAGAGACACATCCTAGGCGAGCGCCATGAACCGCTTCGCGAGGTCGTCGCCCATGGCATCCGGCCACAGCTTGACGGCCTCTTTCACCAAGGCGGCGTCAAGGTCTGCTCTACCCTCTAGCCAGTAGCTCAGCAGTTGGACGCCGACCTGGTCCCACTCGCCAGCACGCCAAAGCTCGTCGACGAACAACGCGTCATCGTCGTCCAGCCCGGCAGTCCCAGCGATCATTCGGCCGGCGAGGGCCTTGCTCGCGGAATCGGCTTCAATGCCGAACGTCATGGGTCGCATTCTACCCCTCCATCGGATGGGCTGATGAGACCCAGTGCCCGTCCCTCCACCGGAGCACGACGCGAATCCGCTGCCCATTGGCAACGATCTCCCACGTCTACCCCGAGTTGACGGGCGAGCCGTGCGTGATCGCGTCGAAGATGGCCGCCGCCACATCGGTCTCGGCGTTGAATCCACGACCGTCCAGCTATTCGACGGTCCTACCGTCTCTCGCCGAACTAGTTAGTATCACAACTGGCTCTCCCGGCCATCCCGTTGGACGAGGTAGCGCTCTAAAATCCGCAGCAGACCAACAATGTCGTCCACGTCCTTGCCGAGCGCGCCCCACCGGTACTCGCGTTTTTCCTCGTCGGTACCGACCATGTCTCTGACCCAGTCGCGGTATCGGCCGTCGGGGCCGGCGGACTCTGATTCCGGGATGTAAGACACGGGAACCGA
This sequence comes from Propionibacteriaceae bacterium, assembly GCA_031266665.1. Classification (GTDB taxonomy): domain Bacteria; phylum Actinomycetota; class Actinomycetes; order Propionibacteriales; family Propionibacteriaceae; genus WQYJ01. The sequence continues at coordinate 13,577 of JAISAO010000057.1, forward strand.
GACGGAAATGAACCCCCCGGGTCCGGCCGACCACATGCCCGACATGTACGTGCGACCAACCCCGATATACGCGGCCCCCTCCTCCCCGTCGATGTCGATGATCATCTGGAAATCATGGGGAATACCGTCCGGGCGGATCCACCGCTCAGACCAACGCCCGCCGAAAACCCGGTCGAGGGCCTCGAGCAGGTTCTTGTACGCGAGGGATCCCCGGATTCCCTCAATCGCGTCGGCCAACGAGTCCTTGCTCTTCGTCATAGCGGCACGACCACCCAGTAGTCGCCGACTTGCTCCAGCTCCACTTTACCTCCTAGTCGTGCCTTGATGTAGGTCCATTCTTTGTAGGTCGCCCGCCAGTCATCAATAAGCCGAGGGTCGCTGGTGAAGTAGATGGTTTTGCCTTGGGCTATCTGTTGGTCGAGGAACCGCTGGTTGATCTTCCACATCGCCTCGCTAGCGGCTTTCTCGCCGACGGTCCTTTCCACTATTGCATAGATCTGGTCGTAGGCCTGGCCCATGTCGAAGTAGGTGGCGCCGGCGGCGTGGGCGACTTGTTCGTAAGACTTGGGATCGCCGGGCACCCAGGGGCCGAGGACGAGGTCGTTGGAAGCGGGGTTGACGGCCGCCATGGCGGCCGCCTCGTCGGCGGCGCTGTCGGCGACGTCGGCGAGGCGGCCCGTGGAGTCGACCCCGACGACTCGGACGAAGTCGTCGGCCGGATGGGTGTTGTAATGGCTGACGTCGACCCATTCCTCGGGGACCTTGGGCGGCGTCGGGTCGGGTTCGGGCCGTGGTTTGGTCTTGGGTTTGTCTGGGGTTATGGGCGCCGGGTCGGGTTCGGGCAGCAGTTTGGGCGGCGGAGGGGGGTCGGGCGGATGGACGCTGGGGATGTCGGTGATGGCGGGTGGCTTGCCCGGGATCACGTCCGCGGCGAGGCCGCCGCCGGGCCAGGGCTCGTCCGGGTCGACGCCTTTGGGGGGCGGCGGCTCGGGCTGAGGTGTTTTTGGTTTGGCGAGGTCGATTTCGATGGGATCGCCGACCGGTTTCCCGGCGGCGTCGAGACGTCTAATGACCGCCCTAGTCCCGGCCACAGAGATGCCGAGCCCGACGCCCATGGCGGCCAGGGTCGCCAGCCAAGGCGGCAGATCCAGGGCCACGGCCATGTCATAGGTCAACAAAGACACACCGGTCGCGAGCGCGTTGACCAACAACTCCCTCACCACCGTCCGCGCCACCGCGGCCCCGGCGACCGAGGCGCCTCCCGAGGGGATGACCGCCAGCAGGGCGGCCAGGTCGACCACGGCCATGCCGGCGCCGACGGCCCGCTCCCACGCCTCCAGGTCCTCGCCGGTGATCGGGTCGTGGCCGGTGATCGACTTGTAGATCGGCCACACGAT
>JAISAO010000080.1 GCA_031266665.1 Propionibacteriaceae bacterium
GCAGCACGGGCGAGATCTCGAAACGGCCCTCCTCCGCCGCCCGTAAGAGAATGTTGTTATTCTTCAGCTTGTCGACCGAGGCGTTGATCCGCCGGGCCAAGCCCACAGCGTCCAGGCCGGCGGCCGCACCGTAGACGTCCAATTGGTCGTCGATCTCGTCTCGCCCGACGAACACCCGCTCGGTCTCGCCGCGCAATAGCTGGTCGCGCAGGAATAAGACCAGCGCCGTGTCGATGAGCGTCAGCGGCGTGCTGCGGATGACCTTGGGGACGTCCTCGTCGGTCTCGAGGTTGCGGGCGAAGGCCAGCCCGGCGTCGCGTTCGATGACCAGTTCCAAGAACAGATTGCCGAGGGCCTGTCGGATGGCGGACTCGTCGCGCTCCAGCGCGGCCCACAGGTGGGCGTGGCGCTGGCGCATGATGTACGGCCCCCGGACGAGTTGGACCAGTGCCCGCCGGGTGTCGGCTCTAAGCGTGCCTCGGTCGTTGGGCCCGAAGAGTCCCACCGTCTCACTGTCGGCGGCTGGCTCATCGGCCGGGGCGGGGCTGAGATCGAGGAAAGCGCGGCGGGGCGAGATCATCTCACGGCCTCCTGGTTTGGCCTGGTTGTGGCCCAGGTCTGGGGGACGTGAGTGAAGAGGTGGCACGGCACGGTGACCGTCTTCGACCCGCCCGCGGCGCTCCGCCAGGTCAGCGCCTCAGTCCCGCCGCCCGCCTGGCCGACGGAGGCGGCCAGGTCGAGCAGGCCGACCACGGAGGCCAGCCCCTGGGTGGCGGGATGGGCCGCCAAAACTTGGCCGACAGTCGACGGCCCCCGCTCGTCCAGCGTCGAGCTGATGGCTTGGCGCAACTCCTTGAAGTCGATCTCGGACAGCCGGACCCGCCGCCGCAGTTCGGCCAGGTCAAGTTCGCCTATTTCCTGCGCTCGGACGGGATCGGCCGTGCGCACATCCGCCGGGTTGTTCAGCCTCCAGGAGCCGACCGAGGCCGGCGCGAACGAGGTGGCCGGGAGCTCGTAGCCGGTCGCCGTCGTCAGTCGCGCCCCTTTGACCGACTCCAACAGCAGGCTGCGCGCTTCAGCTATGGCGGAGCTGAGGGCGCGGTGTTTTAGGAAGGCCTGGCTCTGGACGAAGCTGCGCAGGCTGCGCGAGAAGCCGGTCATGACCGCACGGACCTGGGTGCTCTCGCGCTGCAGGGCAGACAGGAGGGCCTGGAGGAAGGCCCGCTCGCGGTTGGTCAGGGCGGTCGAGAAATCACGGCTGAGCACCTGTGAGACGGCCTCGTCCAGTTCGGCCGCGCGGGTCGGGTCGAGGACGAGGGTGTAAAAGGCGGCGAAGGTCCGTCCGGCCTCCGAGCTGTCGATCAGATCGACGCCGGCGAAAATTTGTTCCAAGACGTCGCCGCGCGAGCCGACCGTGTTGATGATCTGCTCGCGCAGGTCATGGTTGATCGATTCCAGGTCGGCGCTGACACGGGCGAAGTCGCCCGGAATCTCCAACGCCAGGCGGAGGGCCTCGGACAGTCGCTCCAAAGCGTCGTCGTCGCCGAGCGGCTCGAACTCTCCGGCCTCGACCAGCTGAATCTGCTCGTCCAAGGCCTCACGCTCGGCCAAGAGGGCGCGGCGGCGCTCTTCGGGCCGCGGGCTCGTGTCGCGGGCCAGTCGGGCCAGCAACTCGGCCACATTGGCCAGGCGGGAGGCCGTTACCCCGCTCCGGCGGGCGTCCAGCCCAGCCGCGAAACGGACGGCCACCTGGGCCTGGGGGGACAGCTCGACCAATTCCTCACGGCCCGCGCCCGCCCGGCGGATCAGGACGCCGGAGCGGATCCAGTCGGAGAAGTAAGCCGGCGCGGTCCGGGGCAGTTCGAAGCCGAGACCCCGCAGTTCGTCCAGGTCGTCCGCCAAGGCGGCCAAGAACTCGGTCGAGGAAACCTGCCGGTCCAGCCCGCCCAAACGCTCTGACAAGACTGCCACCTGGACGGGCATAAGATCGGCCCGCAGGAGAGCGAGCGAGGGATCGTCCTCCCGCAGCGCGCGCCGTAGCCGCATGGCGGTCGCCATCACCCGGTCCGCCGTCGCTACGGCTGACTGCGCCATGGCCTCTCCTCTCCCGCCCCTGACGGTTCGCGGCCAGCATAAGCGGCGCCCACACCAGGGGTCCGATTAAAGGTCGTACAGGTGTTCGAAGGTGTTCGAGGGGCCACCGCTGGAGAGCTTCAACCATAGCGTTCCGGCCCGGCGGCGGAGCCCTCGTCGGCCGTGCCCCGACGTCACGTCCTAACTACCTTGGGCGAGATCGGGCCACTAGACTTGGCCCTGTCTCCGGCCCCAGCCGGCGCTCCCTGAGAGAAGGAGAACATGGGTTTCATCAAAGCGGCCGTCGGGGCCGTCGGCGGGATGCTGGCCGACTCCTGGCGGGATTATTTCTACTGTGACGCCCTGGCCGGCGACGTCCTGATGGCCAAGGGCCGCAAGCGGGCCGGCAAGCGCAGCTCCAACACCAAGGGCGACGACAACGTCATCTCCAATGGCTCGGTCGTGGTGGTCAATCAGGGGCAGTGCGCCATCATCGTCCAACAGGGCTTGGTGGTCGAGATCTGCGCCGAGCCGGGCGAGCTCGTCTGGGAGGCCTCGGCCGAGCCCTCGATCCTCTACGGCGACCTGTCCAGCTCGGTCCAGGCCAGCTTCGAGCGGCTGGCCCGCCGCCTCCAGTTCGGCGGCGAGCCCGGGGTCGATCAAAGGGTCTATTACTTCAACACCAAGGAGATCACCGACAACAAGTTCGGCACCGCCAACCCGGTGCCCTTCCGAGTGGTCGACGCCAATATCGGCCTGGACGTCGACATCGCCATCCGCTGCCACGGCGTCTACTCCTACCGGGTCGAGGACCCGATCCTGTTCTACTCCCAGGTGGCCGGCAACGTGGCCGACGAGTATCGCCGCCAGACCCTGGACCCCCAGCTCAAGGCCGAGTTGCTGGCGGCCCTGCAGCCGGCCCTGGCCCGCGTCTCTCAGCAGGGCATCCGCTACTCGGCCCTGCCCGGCCACGCCCCCGAGTTGCAACAGGCCCTGAACGAGGTCCTGTCCCAGCAGTGGATCGCGGCCCGGGGCATCCGGCTGGCCAGCCTGGCTATCAGCTCGGCCACCGCCTCGCCCGAGGACGAGGCCATGATCAAGCAGTTGCAGGCGGCGGCGGTGATGCGCGACCCGACCCTGGCGGCGGCCAACCTGGTGGCCGCCCAGAGTGATGCCATGCGCCTGGCGGCGGCCAACCAGGCCGGGGCTATGACCGGTTTCGCCGGCCTGGGGATGGCCCAGGCGACCGGCGGGGTGTCGGCCCAAGACCTCTTCGCCCTGGGCCAGACCGCCCGGGCGGCGGGCGGGAGCGCGCCGGCCCCCGGCGCGACCGCCGCGCCGGCGCCGGCTGTGGCGGTCCCGGGGGCGACGGCCGTTCCCGACCCGGAGCAATGGGTCTGCCCCGACTGCGGCGCGGCCAACCGAGGCCAGTTCTGCACCAACTGCGGCCGGCCCAAGCCGGCGCCGACGATCTGCCCCAAGTGTGGCTGGCGGCCGACCGGGCCGGGACCGGCGCCCCGCTTCTGCGCCAACTGCGGCGCCCCGATGGACGCCGACCAGCCCGCCGCCTAGCCGCCGTCCGTTTGTGCCCGCCTGTGTGATCGAGTCTCTGTGACCGTTCCCCAGCCTCCCGCCCCCGGTCCGGAACAGCCGCCGGACCGGGCGGCGGCCGTGCCCCGACCAACGCCGCCAGCGGCCGTGGCGCCGTCTGCTGGTCCGTTTGTCCCGCCGCCCGTCATGGACGTCGCCCCGCCCGCTCCGGTGCCGGCTGACGGGGGAGCCGGGAGGCCCGCCGGGACGGTGGAGTACAAGTGCCCCAACTGCGGCGGCGTGGTGGCCTTCGACGCCGTCTCGGGACGGATGCGTTGCGCCTATTGCGGGGCCGACTTCGACCCGGCGACCTTCCAGAACACCGCCGCCGTCGCCGTCCAACCCCAGCCGGACGCCCTGCCGCCCTGGGACGGGGCCGCCCCGGCGGGGGCGGACGGCTGGGAGGGCCAGGCCTGGACGGACGAGGAGTTGGCCCAGCTGCGCCAGTACACCTGCCCCAGCTGCGGCGGCCAACTGGTGACCGAGGCCAACACCGCCGCAACCCACTGCCCCTTCTGCGACTCGCCCACCATCTTGCCCGTCCGGCTGACCGGGGTCCGTCGGCCAGACGCCGTGCTGCCCTTCAAGGTCACCAAGGCCGAGGTGACCGAGGCCCTGCGGGCCCATCTCAAGGGCAAACGCCTGGCCCCGAAACTGTTCCTGGCCGAGTCCCGGATCGACGCGGTGCTCGGGGTCTATGTCCCCTTCTGGCTCTTCGACACCGCGCTGGCGGCCGACATTGCCTTCGAGGGCAAGCAGATCACCTCCTGGAGCGATTCGCGCAACCAGTACACCCGGACCGACACCTACGCCGTGCGTCGGGCCGGCCAAGTGGTCTACGAGCGGGTGCCGGTCGACGCCGCCACCAAGATCGACAACGACTACACCGAGGCCATCGAGCCCTTCGACTACAGCGCCGCCGTCCCCTACCAGCCGGGCTACCTGCTGGGCTATCTGGCCCAGACCTACGACGACACCGCCGAGGCCTGCCGTCCCCGGGCGCGACAGCGCATGGTGGCCGCCCTGCGCCAGTCTTTCGCCGCCTCGGTCCGCCCCTACAACTCCCTCCAGACCCGCCACGAGCAGATCCAGGTGACGGCCGAGCAGGTCCACTACGCCCTGCTGCCGGTCTGGCTGCTGAACACCGTCTACCGGGGTCAGACCTACAGCTTCGCCATGAACGGCCGCTCCGGGCGCTTCGTCGGCCAACTGCCGATGTCCTGGTCCCGCTTCTGGGGCTGGCTGTCCGGCCTGTTCGTGGCCGTCGGCGCGATCGCCGGCGGGCTGGCCTACCTGGCGCTGAGGCTGCTATGAGGGCCGCACGATCCGTCTGGCGGCGTCTGATCGGCTGGGGGCTGGCCCTCGGGCTGGCCGGGGCCGCCCTGCTGGCCCCCGCCGCCCAGGCGGCGCCGGTGTCCGACCAGGCCGGTATCTTGTCCGCGGCCGACCAGGCCGCCCTCGGGGCCCGGATCGAGGAGTTGCGCCAGCGCTACGACTTCGACCTGGCCATCACCACCCTCGACTGGCTGGATAACCAGACCCCGGCCCAAACCAACGAGGAGCGCTTCCGGGCGGACCACCTCGGCGACGGCCTCTCCCTGCTGGTGGTGATGGGCTCGCGCGACTGGGACATCTGGGCCACCCCCGGGCGGGGCCATCAGGTCTTCACCGACTACGGCCTGGAGTTGATCGGCCGCCAGGTCCGCGACCAACTGTCGGCCGGCGACTATCGCCAGGCCGGCGACAGCTTCATCGACTTGGCCGAGGCCTTTTTGGCCCAGGCCCAAAGCGGCGCCCCCTATGACACGGACAACCCTTATCGCGCTTACAACCCGCTGCTGGTGGCCCTGGCCATCGGCGGCGGTGTCGGTGCCATCGTCGCCCTCAGCCTGGTCCTGTGGTGGCGGCGCGGCCTCAAGACCGCTCGCCCGGCCGTTGTGGCCGCCTCCTACCAGGCCCCCGGCAGTCTGGTCTTCAGCATTCAAGAGGACCACTTGATCTCCAGCCGCACCGCCGTCGTGCCCCTGCCGCCGCCCTCCTCGAGCGGCGGCGGTGGTGGCGGCGGCATATCGGTCGGCGGCGGCCACGCCGGCGGCAAGTTCTAGGCGTCGCGCCGGAGGAGTCCGCGAGATGGTGCGAACACCGGCGACCTCTCGCCGATACTGTCCGTGAGTCTTCGGCCCGGGCTCAGACGGAGGTCTGGCGCGGTCGTCGGCGCCAAGGGCGCGGGGCCGGCGCGGCCGATCACTCGACCTCGGCGGCGGCCTCACCCGGATCGCTGTGTACGGGCCGCCGCACTCGCGATCAAGGGGCGACGATCACCTCCAGCCCGTCGAGGCGGAGTTGTTGGACGATGTCGGCCGGGGTGTCGGCGCTGGTGACGACGGTGTCGAGGTCGGCCAGGCGAGCGAAGAGGTGGGCGGCGGTGCGGGTGAACTTATCGGCCGTGGCCAGCAGGACGACCCGGCGGGCGTTGGCCAGGGCGGCTTGTTTGACTCGGGCGTCGCCCCAGCGCTCGACGGTCAGCCCGGTCGCCAGGTCGGCCGCGCAGGCGCTGACGAAGGCCAGGTCGTAGCGCATGGCTTGGACGGCCTCGACGGCCCCGGCACCGGTGAAGGCCAGGTCGTCATGGTCGACGGGTCCGCCGGGCACCAGGATCTCGTCGCCAGGCCGCTCGGCCAGGGCGGCGGCGACGTGGAGGGACAAGGCCATGGCGGTGACGCCCCGGCCGGACAGGCAACGAGCGACGGCGATGGCGGTGGTGCCGTTGTCGAGCAACAGGCTGTCGCCGGGCCGGACGAGGGCGGAGACGGCGGCGGCGATGGCCGTCTTCTGGTCCAACCGGTCGTCGGCGCGCAGCGCGAAGGGGTAGGACGAGCCCCGCTGGACGGACGCCTCGGCACCACCCCGCACCCGTCGGACCGCACCCAGGTCGGCCAGCTCGTCCAGGTCGCGGCGGATCGTGATGGCCGACACGCCGGTCAGCCGGGCCAACTCGGCCACGCTGCGCCGCTCCGCCGCCACCGCCGTGGTGATCGTTTTTAGTCTTTGTGATCGTTGCACACGATCATTTTAGATCATAAGCTGCCGCCATGTCTCGTCCCCGGCCGGCTCTCCCGGCCTCGGCCGACCGCCCGCCACCGCCCAAAGGAACTCAACCTTGCCCTCCCGTGATCAAACCAGCCTGCGACGGATCTTGGCGCTGGCCCTCCCTGTGGCTTTGCAGAGCTTGTTCATGGGGCTGGTGTCATTGACCGATCAACTACTGGTCGGCCAATTGGGCGATAAGGCCATCGGCGCGGCCGGCATCGCCGGGCAATTGACCGCTTTGGTCGGCTTTGTCCTCACCGGACTGGTCGTCGGCGTCAGCGCCATCACCGCCCAATTCTGGTCCAGGGGAGACCGGCCGGCCGCCCGGGGGACTTACCGTTTCTCCACCGGCCTTTCGCTGCTGATCGCCCTGCCGGTGGCCGGCGTCGGGATAATCGCCCCCGCCGTTCTGATGCGGCCCTTCAGCGACGACGCCGCCCTGATGGCCGTCGGGACCGCTTTCATCCGCCTGATCGCTGCTTCCTTCCTGCCCACCGTCGGCGTCGTCGCGGCCAGCGGCTTGCTGCGATCCATAGGCAAGATGAAGACACCGTTGTACGCCTCCGTGCTGGCCGTCTTGCTCAACCTGGTTTTGGACTGGACGCTGATGTTCGGACATTTCGGCGCCCCCCGCCTCGGCCTGCTGGGCAGCGGCGTCGGCACCTTGGCCGCCCGCCTGGTCGAGGGCGCCATCCTGCTGGTGGCGGCCCGGCGGGCGGTCGGGCGGCGCGTCCCGGACCAGGGCCTGGCGCCCGCCACCCGACGGGCCATTCTGGCCACGGCCGCGCCGCTGGTCCTCAACGAATTGGTGTGGGTCTTGAGCGAGAACACCTACGCTGCCGTCTACGGCCACATCGGCACCAGCTTGCTGGTGGCCATGGCCATGACCTATCCGCTGCAAAACCTGGTCATGGGACTGTTCACCGGCATCTCGGCCGCCGCCACCCCTCTGATCGGCGGCCGTCTGGGCCTGGGCGACCGGGCCGGGGCCCAGACCGCCGCCCGCCGACTGTTGGGCGTCACGCTGGCCGCCGCCCTCGCCCTGGTCGGCCTGGTCGCCGCCCTGGCCAACCTCTACGCCGGGCTCTACGACGTCTCCGCCGAGGTGCGGGCCTCGGCCGTGGCCTGCCTGATGGTGTTCGCCGGTTTTCTGGTCGTCAAAGCCTGTAACAAGGTCATTTATGACGGCGTTCTGGCCACCGGCGGCGACACCCGTTATTTCTTCGTCAGCGGCACGTTGGCGACCTGGCTGATCGGTGTGCCCCTGGCTCTGGCCGCCGCTTTCTGGTTGCATTACCCGATCTGGCTGGTCTACCTCTGTCTCAGCTGCGAGGAGGTCGTCCGCCTAGTCATCGGCTGGCGCCGGGTTCGCAGTCAGAAATGGATGCGCGTCAACGTCGCCGACATCGCCCACAGGACAAAGAGGTTCATTCACGGGCGGGATCAGATCCCGGATCAAGTCTGGGATGACGAAGGGCAACGTCATTGCGGGCTGGATCCGCGATCTCGCCGTGAATGAGAGCCTAGAAGGACCGTGTGGCCGAGGGGACGATTCACGGCTGCCCCGGATCTCGGTTAAGGTTCGGGAGGGTGAGGGGGGGTAACGTTGTTGCGGGCTGGACTCGTAATCTCGCCGTGAACAATTCTCAAGCTTCGGTAAACCACAATTGTGGGCCGGTCCGCGAGCGGGGTCGCGGTCCCGCCGATGGGGTGATCGTCTGACCGGGCGCCCCCTGTCGTGACCGGATCGATCAGGCGGGCCGACGGCCGGGTACGAGGCTTCGACGGCAGACGGCCGACGAGCCGAGGCTTCGCCCCGACCGGCCAGGGACGCCCGGCAGGCCAGGGATGTCCGGTCGGGGTGAGGCGTGGGACGGCGCTCCCGGGGGCGGCGGGCCGAAAATCCCTAGAATGGGCGCTGGAGCGTGGCCGATGACGGTTGACGGCGAGCCGAGGAGTGCGCGATGGATTTACCCAGCGACGAGGTGGTGAGACCGCGTGATGCGCTTGACGTCGCCACCTTGGCCAATTATCTGCGCCGCTTCGACCGCCGTCGGCCGGTGGTGGCGCTGACCGTGCCGCCGGGGGAGCAAGACCCCGTGGTCGATGTCGCCCAAGTCTTGGAGCAGGTCCGGGGACGGGCCGATGTGGTGGTCATCCAACGGGCTGATCTGACCTGGGCGTTGGCGGAGCAACTGGGCCGCGAGGCGGCGGTCTTCGGCGGCGCCTGCCGGGTCTATCCGCCGGGCGACGACTGGCTGGCCGATCCCCGCCGCACCCCCCTCCACCTGGCCCACACGCCGGCCGCCCGCTCCGCCTTGCCCCAACGCCTGTCGGCCGATCTGGAGCGACAACTCCAATTGGCCGAGCGGCCGGCGGCCCAGTCCTGGCGCCGGTCTGAGGCGGTGTCGCGACAGCGTCGGGCCGTCCGCGTCGCCACCCCGCGGCCGGCGGCCCATCACGGCGGGGTCGTGGCGCCACCGGGTCCGCCCGCTCCGGCGCCCCAGGGCGGGCCTTCGCCCAGGTCGCTCGGCGGCGCCTTTCCGACCAGGCCGGCGCTCGCGGGTGAGTCGTCTCCCGGACTGCCCGGGCCGGCCCCCCCGGCCGGGCCGACGCCTCGTCCGCCTGGTTTGGTTTCTGCGGGTGGGCCTTTGCCCCGTCCGCCCGCTCCGGTGCCCCAGGGCGGGCCTTTGCCGGGGCCGCCCGCTCCGGCGTCTCAAGGTGGGCCTTTGCCGAGGCCGCCCGGTCTGGCGCCACCGGCCGGTCCTCGGCCCCGTCCGCCCCAGGGCGGGCCTTTGCCCGGACCGCCCAAAGGCGGTTCTCCGGCCGGACCGTCGCCTCGGCCGCCGGACCCGACACCACCCCCGGAAGAGGCTCCGGCCGATTTCGCCGGGCCGGGCGAGGTCACCCTGATCGACAATCTGCCCGCCGCCCGCCGTCTGTCCCGCTACCTCCGCTCGCGCGGGCGGCGTTACCCGGTGGTGGTGGCGTCGCGCGCCACCGGTCAGTCGGCCGCCTTCCCGGACACGGCCGAGCTGGCCCGGGAGCTGCGCGGCATCGCCCAGGTGGTCGAGATCACCCGGCCCAATGTGGCCTGGGAGCTGAGTTCCAACCTGCCGGCGGACTGCCAGACCTACGGCGGCTCCAGCCGGGTCTACCCGGTCGGGATCGACTGGCTGGACCGGCCCCAGTCCCTACGTCTCCACCTGGCCTACCGGATGGACGAACGGCCGGTCGTGACCAGTCGGATCCTGTCCGACGCCCTGCGCCAGTCCGCCGCCCAGACCTATTCCTCGGCCCGGCCGGTGGCTGGCAGCGAGCTGGTGGCGGGCACGGTCATGGGCGTCCGGGGCGGCGCCGCCTGGGTCCAACTGGACAACAGCCAGAGCCAACTCGACATGGCCGTGATCTGGCCCGAGCTGGTGGCCGACGAGATTCCACCCGAGCGCCTGTTCTGCAAAGACATGCGGGTGTCGGGGCTGATGGACCCGGCCAGCCGCCGGATCGACGTCCGGCCGTCGCGCCGCCTGGCGGCCGAGGCCCTGGCCGGCCACCAGCCGGGGCTGACCGTGCCCGGGCGGGTGGTCCGGGTCGAGCCCCGCAGTTGCCGGGTGGAGCTATTCCCGGGCCAGGTGGTCAAGCTGGCGGCCGAAGACGTGGCCGAGACACCCGACCTGCGCTTCGTCTTGACCGTGGGGGAGACCCTGCCCGTTCTGATAGTCGAGCGGGAGGCCGACGGCGACCAGTGGCTGCTGTCGATCAAAGAGGCCGGCGAGGAGGTCGTGCCGGCCCCCAGCCTGCTGCCGGACGGCCCGCCCTGGCTGGAACTGTCCCCACCCCCGGAGCCGGCCGTGGCCGAGTCCCAGGTCGCCCCTTGGGCCGGCTTCGACCCGGGCGACCTGTCCAAGCTGGTGCCGGCCGATATGGACTCGGCCACGGAGATCATCGGCGGTCTCTGCCGGGAACTGGTTTTGGCCCAGCAGGAGGCCGTCAAGGCCGGCCGGGAGCGGGAGTCGGCCCGGTTGGAGCTGGCCGGGGCCAGGACGCGCCAACGGGCCAGCGAGCAGGAGTTGGCCAAGACGGCCGCCGAGCTGGCCGCCCTCAGACGGGGCTCCCTGTCCGGCGGCGAGACCTATTTCGAGGACGAGGCGGAACAACTCGACTTTGAGATCCGGCTGGCCTGGGCCAAGCGCATCCCGGCGGCCGAGAAAGACCGTCGGCCGCTGGCCGACTGGAGCTATTCGGACCACTTCTTCGATACCCTGCGCGCCCTCCAGGGCATCGACCGGACCAAGATAGTCGACGTCATCGTCGAGGTCCTGACCGGCTTGGACGCCGAGCTGCGGGGCCGCGACCTGCACCAGTTGCGCAGCGGACAGGGGGGCGACGACCCGGTGCGCCTGGGGCCGAACGGCGAGACCTACTGGCGGGTGGCTCTACAAGTCGGGACGGCCTCGGCCCGCCGGCTGCACTACATGCGCCGCCACGACAAAGGCGTCGAACTGGCCAGCGTCCGCCTGCACGATGACCTGCGGACCTAAGACCGACGGACCAAGACCGGCGGACCTAAGGGGTTGGCTCCCGGGCCTTGACCCGGCGGACGACGAGAACGGTGACGGGTAGGAGGACGGCCTCGACGGCCAGTTTGTAGAGGTAGCCGGTGACGGTGTAGACGGCCAGGGTGGCCCCGGAGACGGCGCCGCCGTAGGCCAGGGCGCAGAACAAGACCGTGTCGGCGGCGGCGCCGACGGCGGTGGAGCCCAGCAGGCGGGACCAGAGCGACCCCGGACGGGTCCGGTCGCGCCACCAGACCAAGACCCGGGCGTTGAGCAACTGGCCCACCAGGTAGCCGGCCAGGCTGGCGGCGACGATCCTGGGGACCAGGCCGAGGACGGCGTGCCAGGCCTGGCGATTGGGCCAGTCGCCGCCCGCCGGGGCCAGATCGACCAGCCAGAAGGACAAGGCCGCCAGCGCCGACAAGACGAAACCGGTGACGATGGCCCGACGGGCGGTCTTGAAGCCGTAGACCTCGGCCAAGACATCGCCCAAGACATAGGTCAGAGGAAAGACCAAGGCGCCGCCGTCGAAGACCAGCGGGCCCAGGCCGATGAGTTTGGTGGCCGCCACATTGGCCACCAGCAGCAGGCCGCAGAAGGCCGCCGCCAAGACCTCGGAAGTGGGCGATGGCGGGCGCTCCTCCCGCCCGGGGTCGTGTGGTGGCTGAGCAGCGATGGATCCAGGCTCAGACACGGGCTAGATGGTAGCCGAGGGCCGTCTCGGGAAGACCGTCGCGTAACTTTCCTAAATCGCGTAACTTTCCTAAAGTGGTTGATTCAATAGCTTGGCAGGGGCGGCGGCATTGGGGCAGACTCGGAGCACTGCCTGTTACCCAAGAGTCCGCCGAGCCGTCGCCGTCGACTCGGAGTCTCTGCCGCTTTCACAAGGATGTGAACCTATGACTAGACCATTACCGCCACTGTTCGCGACCCGCCGCCGGGCCGTCGCCCTGATGACCGCCGGGCTGGTCAGTCTGGCCCTGGCCCTCGGCCAGGCCGGCCCCGTCGCCAACGCCGCCGACGAAACTATCCTGCACAATGATTTCGAGTCGACGGCGGCGCCCTGGCGCAACCGCGGCGCCGCCACCATCACCTTGACGGACCAGGCCGCCCACGCCGGGTCGCAGTCGCTGCTGGTGGCGGACCGGGCGGCCGATTGGCAAGGGGTCGAATGCGACGCCTCGGGCCTGCTCGTGGCCGGCGGGACCTACAGCTTCGACGGTTACGTCCGTCTGGTCGACGGCCAGCCCGCCACCACCTCCCACTTCACCGTCCAGCGCGTCGACGCCTCGGGCGCCACGCAGTACGAGTGGATCGGCGGCGCCGTCGCCGTCACGGCCGACGGCTGGTCCGAGATCGGCGGGACCTACCAACTCCCGGCCGGTTCGACCAGCGTGGTGGTCTACGTCGAGGCCGCCCCGGCCGGCGGGGTCAACCCGAGTTTCTATCTGGACGACATCGTGATCACGGGCTCGGCCCCGGCCCCGGTGGAGATCCAGGACGTCACCCCGATCAAAGACACGACGCCGTTCCCGGTCGGCGTGGCCATCGACTCCCGGGAGACCGTCTGGCCTGGCTCCGACCTCCTGCTCAAGCACTTCAACCAGATAACGCCGGAGAACCACATGAAGCCCGAGGCCTGGTACGACCAGGACCGCAACTTCCGCCTCGACCCCCAGGCACAGGCCCTGATGGACTTCGCCCAGGCCAACGACCTGAGGCTCTACGGCCACACCCTGGTGTGGCACTCGCAGACCCCCGCCTGGTTCTTCAGCGACGAGAACGGCGCCCCGCTGACCGATTCGGCGGCTGATAAAGCGCTGCTGACCCAGCGGCTGCATGACCACATCACGAACGTGGCCCGAACCCTGGCCGAGAGCTACGGCCCCTTCGGCTCGGCCACCAACCCGCTAGTGGCCTTCGACGTCGTCAACGAGGTGGTGGACGACGGCACCACCACCGCCGACGGGCTGCGCCGTTCGCCCTGGTACACCACACTGGGCCCGGATTACATCAAACTGGCCTTCCAGTACGCCGACGAGGCCTTCAACCAGACCTACGCCGACCCGGCCGCCGAGCGTCCGGTCAGCCTATTCATCAACGACTACAACACCGAGCAGTCCGGCAAGCGCGCCCGCTACCTGGCGCTGGTCCAGCAACTGCTGGCCGAGGGCGCGCCGGTCGACGGCGTCGGCCACCAGTTCCACTCGACCCTCGACATCCCGGTGAGCTACTTCGACGACGCCCTGACCGCTTTCCAGGGGCTCGGCCTGAAGCAGGCCGTGACCGAGCTCGACGTCCCCACCGGCACGCCCGTGACCGAGGCCAACCTGATCGAGCAGGGCTACTACTACCGCGATGCTTTCGACGTCTTCCGGGACCACGCCGCCGACCTCTTCTCTGTCACCCTCTGGGGGCTGACGGACGGCCGCAGTTGGCGCGACGACCGGGGCGCGCCGCTGGCCTTCGACAACGCCTACCAGACCAAGCCGGCCTACTGCGGCATCGTCGGGGCTGAGCACTGCGCCCTGCCCGCTTTGGTCCGACAGGCGGATGTCTTCGCCGGACCGCCGCCGGACCAATTGGCCAACGCCTGCGGCGTTCTGGCCGACCAGTTGGCCGACCTGCCCCAGCACCCGATGGGCGAACACACCAGCTTCCAGGCCCGCTGGAACGCGGACGGTCTGACCGTCTTGTTGCGGGCACAGGACTACGCCCAGGCCGGTGTGGCCGCCGCCAGCGCTGACATCAGCCTGACCCTGGGCGATCAGACCTGGACTGTCCACCGCGACGGCTCCGGCGACCTGGACGCCGCCGTCTTCGAGTCGCCCTGCGTCGACGCCGCTGGGCTGTCCTGCGCCACCACCTGGTACGCCATCGCAGTCCCGGCACCCGGCCTAGTGATCGGCGACACGGCCGGCTTCGACCTCTCGGTGGCCTACAGCGGCGCGGGCCAGCCCGCCGCCGAGGGTTGGAACACGCCGGGCGCCTGGGGCACTCTGACCTTCGTCGAATCGCTCAGCCGGCTGACAGTGCCGCCGACCACGACCGCGCCGGTCATCGACGGGCTGGTCGACGCGGTCTGGTTCGACGGCCTCACTCCGGCCGTGATCACGGCCGCGCGGGGCGGGGCCGCCGACGCCGACTGGGCGGCGGCCGGCGTCGTTTGGACGGACAAGCTGGTCGAGGGCACGGGCGGCGCGACCGCCCTGGCGGCCACGCTCTGGCGCGGTCAGACGCTCTACGTCCTGATGGACGTGACAGACCCGGTGGTCGACGTCAGCGGCTCCGACCCCTGGGTCCAGGATTCGGTCGAGATCTACGTCGACCGGGGCAACCAGAAGAATGGCGCCTACCTCACGACCGACACCCAGATCCGGATCAGCGCCGACAACGCCTTGTCCTTCGGCCGGGGCGCGACGGAGGCGGAGCAACGGGCGCTGGTGACGTCGGCCACAGTCCGGACGGCCACCGGCTACCTGGTCGAAGCCGCCATCGATCTGGGGCCGGACGGTGGTCCTGGGACCTACCAGGGGCTGGACTTCCAGGTCAACGACGCCACCGCCGGCGCCCGCGGCGCCATCCACAACTGGGCCGACCCGACCAACAACGGCTATCAGTCGACCGCCCGCTGGGGCGTGGGCCGGTTGGACGACGGCTTGATCTGCGTCGACGCCCAGGATCTGACGCTGGACCAGCCGACGGACGGGGCGGTCCTGAGCGACCCGAGGCCGACAGTGTCCGGACAGGTCGAACCCGGTTATACCGTGGTGGTGTCGGCCGGCGACGACAACACCTGCCAGACTGTGGCCGATGCCCAAGGGGCCTGGTCTTGCGTCCTGCCCCAGGCTTTGGCCGTCGGCCGCCATGACCTGACGGCCGTGGCCATTGACCCGACGGGCTGGTGGAGCCAGACGGTGACGGTCCAAGTGAGCGTGCCGGCCGTGGAGCCGCCGGTCGGGCCTCAGGGGTTGCCGGACACGGGCACCAGGGTGTTGCCGGCGCTGCCCTCCGGGGCGGCACTGCTGGTCTTGATCGGGCTGGTCGCCTGTTGGGCCGGGTGGCGCCAGCGCGCGGACGAACGGCTGAACGGCTGAGCCGCTGGGGGCGGGCGGGCTAGTCAACCCGCCCGCCCCCAGCAACGCCGGGCCGAGGGGCATGGCCCGGGGGCGGACCGGTGAGATAGGCTGGGCGAGCTGTTTCAGGCGGCGAGCGACGGAGGTGTGAGGTGCCCGAAGGTAAGGTGCGCTTCTATGATGCTGAGAAAGGCTTTGGTTTCATCGCCAAAGACGGCGGCGGCGATGTCTATTTGCGCGCCTCGGTGCTACCCGATGGGGTGGTCACGCTGCGGCCGGGCCAACGGGTCGAGTTCGGCGTGGCCGAGGGCCGTCGAGGCGAACAAGCCTTGTCTTTGAGCCTGATCGAGCCGCCGCCCTCCTTGTCCAAGGCGCAGCGCAAGTCGACCGATCAGATGGTGGTCATCACCGAGGACCTGATCAAGTTCTTGGACGGTTTGGGCAACGCCTACCGGCGCGGTCGCCACCCCGACTCCAAGACGGCCGAGAAGGTGGCCCAGATGTTGCGCGCCGTGGCCGACGAGTTGGAGCTCTGAGGTGGCCAAGGCCAAGGCCGACGCCGTGGTGGCGGCGGCGGTTGAGCTGGCCCGCGCCGCCGCCGTCGAGGCGGCCGGACTGGACCAGGTGGGCGACCACTTGGGCGCGTCCGTCGAGGCCGACCGGGTGATGACCCATCTGTTCGCCTGCCTCCACCCCGGCTACATCGACTGGCAGTGGGCCGTGACCTTGGTCCGGGCCTCGCGGGCCAAGCAGGCCACCGTCACCGAGGTGGTGCTGCTGCCCGCCGCCGGGGCGCTGCTGGCGCCCCCTTGGGTGCCGTGGTCGGCCCGGGTCGCCCCGGGCGACGTCGGCCCTGGGATGCTGATGCCGACCCCCGACGACGACCCCCGGCTGCAGCCCGGCTACACCGCCGGGTCCGACCCCAAGACGGCCTTGGAGACGGTCGAGATCCAAGCGGTGGTGCGCGAGCTGGGGCTAGGACGCCAACGAGTCCTGTCCCCGGAGGGTCGGGATCTGGCGGCCGAGCGCTGGCTGGCCGCCACCGGCCCGGACACCGAGTCGGCCCGCCAGGCGCCGGCCGCCTGCTCCAGTTGTGGCTACCTGATCCGGCTGCGCGGCGGCCTGGGGGCCTGCTTCGGCGTCTGCGCCAACCAGTACTCGTCCTTCGACGGCCGGGTGGTGAGCGTCGGCAACGGCTGCGGGGCGCACTCCGACGTGGTCGACGACCACCGGGAGGCCCAGTTGCCGCCGCCGGTCTGGGACACGCTGACCGACGACCAGTCGCTCTTCGCCTGAGTCTGGTCCGGGTCCGGCGCCCGCTGGGGCGGGCTAATCCGTGGGCGGTGATGCGACGTCGGCGGGGACGGTTAGGGTGTGAGCCATGGTTCTGAAATCACCCAAGGCCAAGGCCTCGCCGGTCGTCCCGGCGCAGCGGCCGTCGGCGTTCGAGGCTTACTTCGAGATCGCCCGTCGCGGCTCCACCGTTCCCAAGGAGATCCGGGGCGGGCTCGTGACCTTCTTCTCGATGGCCTACATCATCGCCCTCAACCCGCTCATCGTCGGCACGGTGGCCGACGCCAACGGCAACCTGGTCTCGGGCCTGCCGGCCTCGGATCCGGTCAACGTTGGCCTGACCATCGGCATGGTGGCGGCGGCCACGGCCTTGGTGGCCGGGGTGCTGACGGCGGCCATGGGGCTGATCGGGCGTTTCCCGGTGGCCCTGGCGACCGGCTTGGGCCTCAACTCCGTGGTGGCTTACTCCCTGGCCCCGACCATGACCTGGCCCCAGGTCATGGGGCTGATCGTTTGGGAGGGGGTACTGATCACGATCTTGGTCTTGACCGGTTTCCGCAAGGCCGTCTTCTCGGCCGTCCCCAAGCCGCTGCGGACCGCCATCTCGGTCGGCATCGGCTTGTTCATCTGTCTGGTCGGGCTGGCCGACGCCGGCTTCGTGCGGCCGGGCGGGGCGCTGGTGACCATGGGCGTGGGCGGCAACCTGCTGGGCTGGCCGCTATTGGTCTTCGTGGTCGGGCTGGGCGTCTTGGTGGTGCTCTTCGTCAAGCGGGTCAAGGGCGCCATGCTGATCACCATCGCCGGCGCCACTATCTTGTCCATCCTGGTCGAACTGTTGGTCAAGACGGGCGGCAAGGCGGACGGCCACGACACCGGCTGGATGCTCAACGTCCCGGCCTGGTCGGCCGACGCCTGGGGCTGGCCCGACCTCGAGTTGCTGCGCTTCTGGGACCACGTCGACTTGGTGGGGGCCTTCAGCGGCGGGCCCAAGGTCTGGATCACGCTGGTGTTGACCATCTTGGCCCTGATGCTGGCCGACTTCTTCGACTCCATGGGGACCATCGTCGCCGTCGGCCAGTCCGGCGGCCTGCTGAAGAGCAATGGCAACCCGCCCAGGACCCAGGAGATCCTGCTGGTCGACTCGGTGGCGGCCATCGCCGGCGGCCTGTTCTCGACCTCGTCCAACACCAGCTACATCGAATCGGCCGCCGGGGTCGAGGACGGTGCTAGGACTGGTCTGGCCAACCTGGTGACGGGACTGTGCTTCATCTTGGCCGTCTTCATCTCGCCCATCATCAAGCTGGTGCCGTCCGAGGCTGTCGCCCCGGTGCTGGTGCTGGTCGGCTTCTTGATGCTGCGCCAGGTCTCGGAGATTGACTGGGCGGACCCTGAGGTCGCCCTGCCGGCCTTCTTCATGGTCACCTTGATGGCCTTCACCTACTCGATCACGGTCGGCATCGGCGTCGGCTTCCTGGCCTACCTGCTGATCAAGACGGTGCGCCGCAAGTGGGGCCAGGTCCATCCCCTGCTGTGGGTCGTGGGCGGGCTCTTCCTGGTCTACTTCGCCCAGGGCGTCATCTTGGAGTGGGTCGCCTGAGCCCCGCCAGACCCGGGACGGCGGTCGGGTTGACCGGGACCGTTAGGCTATCGGCCGTGCATCTGCTTCCCCGCCGCCAGCTGGCCGTCTGGGCCGGGTCGGCCGCCCTGGGCCTGGCCTGGCTGATGGCCTGCCCGGCCCTGGCCCAGGCCGACGACCCGACCGACGGCCCGGCCGACGAGGTGGCCTTCACCGTCGCCGACCCGGCCGTGGCCGGCGTCACCGGCATGACCCGGGACACGGCCAACTCCTTGTACTGGCTGGTGCGGCCGGGGGAGGCGGCCCCGCCGCCGCCCGAGGACGACGATCCCTGGGACGACGTCGAGCCGGAGGCGCCGCCGGGCAGCAGCACCGTCGTCGGGGTGGACGCCGCCGGGACGGTCCAGGCCCGGCTGAGCTTCAAGGCGGCCACCCCCCACGCCGCCGCCGTGGCCTTCTTCGACCAGTCGCTCTACGTCGCCGACATCGCCGACCCCGCCCTGGAGCGGGCCACGGTGACGGTTTACGGCCTCCCGGCCAGCAATGTGGCGGGGGACCAAGACGTTCCGGTGACAGCCTTCGAGTTCGTCTACCCGGACGGGCCGCACGACGCCGCCGCTTTGCTGATCGACTCGTCCGGCCGGCTCTTCATCATCACCACGACGCCCGGGGCCAACCTCTACGCCGCCGACTTGCCCGTCGCCGATCAGGTCAACAGCCTCAGCCTGGTCGGGGCGATGCCGGCCGGGGTGACCGACGGGCTCTACCTGAGCGATACCCTGATAGCCGTGCGCACGGCCGACCAGGTGTTGCTGGTCGACGCCGTCACCCTGGCGGTGGGAGAGTCCGACGCCATCGCCGCGCCGGGCCAGAGCCTGGCCCTGTCGCTGGCCGGGACCGAGTTGTTGACCGTCGGCGGCGAGGCCGCCCCGGCGGTGACGATTGTGCCGGTGCCATCGCGCGACCGGGTCAACCAGGCGACCGTCCTCGACCTGTCCGAGTCCGACCAGTCCGGTCTTCGAGGTACGCTCATCATGCTGGTGGCCGCCGGCGCCGTGGCCCTCATCACTGGGGTGCTGGCTTTCCTGCGGCGCTGACACCGGGGGACGGAGAGGTTGCGATGAGCAGTTTGATCGACGCCACGGAGATGTATCTGCGGACCATCTGGGAGTTGTTGGAGGAGGGCATCGCCCCGCTGCGCGCCCGCATCGCCGAGCGGTTGCAGCAATCCGGGCCGACGGTGTCGCAGACCGTCTCGCGGATGGAGCGCGACGGCCTGCTGCGAGTCAACTCCGACCGTCGCATCCTGCTGTCCGAGGAGGGCGAGCGGCTGGCCATGGACGTCATGCGCCGCCACCGCTTGGCCGAGCGGCTGCTGATCGACGTGGTGGGTCTGGAGTGGCCCTTGGTGCACGAGGAGGCCTGCAAGTGGGAGCACGTCATCTCCGAGACGGTGGAGGCCAAGTTGGTGGCGCTGCTGGGGGTGCCCGACCTGTCGCCCTACGGCACCCCGGTGCCACGACTGGAGGACAGTGTGGACGTCGCCCTGGCCCGTTTCCGCTCCGGTGTCGATCCGGTGTCCGAGCGCCTGCGGCTGCGGCCCCGGCTGGGGCCGGTCCGTTTCGTCCGCATCGGCGAGTACCTGCAGCGTGACCAAGAGGCCTTGACGGCCATCGACCAGGCCGGCATCCGTCCGGGCATGACCATCACGGCCGATTGCGACGGCACCCGCCTGACGCTGCGGGGCGAGTCCGGGGAGTGCGACCTGGACGCCGACTGGGCCGACCAGGTGTTCGTGGGCTAGCCCAGATCCACCGCTTCTCGGCTACCGGGCGGCCCCGCCGATCAGCGCTTGATCTGGGCTCAGCCCGGCTCCGCCGCTGGTAGCGCCTGGTGGGTCAGGACTCCTGGGCCGCCGGCTGGAATTGGCCCAGTTGGTCCACCATCCGCTCCAACTCGGCCTTGGGCAGGGCCCCGGCCACCGAGTCGACCCAATGACCGTCCTTGAACAGCAGCAGGCTGGGCACGGCTTGGACGCCGAGGTGGTCGGCCATGGCCTGGTTGGCCTCGCTGGCGTCGAGCTGGAACTTGGCGAAAACGACCTCGGGGTGGCCTTGGGCAACGGCCTCGAAGACGGGGGCGAAGCGCAGGCAGGGGCCGCACCAGGAGGCCCAGACATCGACCACTAGCACAGGGCTGTTTTGAACGGTGTCGTTGAGGGAGGAATGATCAACTTTAATCAGAGTCACATGAATCAATAACGCCTGGCCGGCCGGGTTTATGCCCCAATCGCTCTGGGCGTTTGTTCATCATTCTGCACCAATGTGCAAGGCCTCTGGGCTCAACGGTCGTGATGGGGCGGCCGTTCCGCCAACAGGCGGCGCTCGTCGGCCGTCAGGGTCGACCGTCGGCTGGGCGGCCGCACCACTGTCTCCAAGCCCAACAGCCGCCGCGACTCGTCCAAGGCGGCCTGCCAGCGGGCCGGGCCGAAGCGGGCCGAGGCCTCAGGCGCCGGATGGGGCCAGGGCCGGCCGGCGGCTGTGACCGCCCGGGCGTGACCGGCGATGGCCGCCCGGTCCCAGCCCAGCTCGGCCAGGGCCGCCAAGACGGCGCCGGGGGAGCCGACCTTGGGCAGCGCTGTCACCGCCCCGGTCAGGGCCAGCGCCAGACACGACCCCCAGGTCGGCTGCTCCATCCCGCTCCCTCCGCCCCCGGGCTGATGTCGCCCGGGCCGAGGACACGGTATCGTGACCGGGCCAGGCCTCGTAGCTCAGGGGATAGAGCGCGGGTTTCCTAAACCCGGCGTCGCAGGTTCGATTCCTGTCGGGGCCGCCGGCCCTCCCTTGCCCGCCGTCGGCCGCTCGCCCCGGCGCCGGCCGCCGCCGGATCCCCGCGCCGTTGACCGTCGGCTGCTTCGAAGGGATGGCGGCGGCAGACGACTAGGTCCGCCAACCAGTCGGCGCGCGCTCACCGAGCCCAGCGGGCGAGGACTCGGCCTGCCGCCCAATAGCCGCTGAAGGCGGCCGAGTCCGACCAGGGCCAGGCCAGGCTGTCACCGGCGATGAGGATGTGGCTAGACAGCTCTGCCGCCTGGCCGGGCTTGGTGTGACCTCGTACCTCCTGATTGTTCCCTCTGAACTATTGGGCCTCATGGCTGCTAGTGTGGCTGTCGCCCCGTCTCCTAGCCCCGAGGAGATCTTGTGACCGAGACTTTGACCATCGACTCGTCCGGTCTTGACGCCGCCGCCCAGGCCGTCAAGGCGGCCGGCGGGCCGCCCGACCTCTACCGCTCGATGGTCCCGGCTTCTTGGGCGGTCGCCCACGAGGGGCTGTCCGAGCGGGTGATCGCCTTGGCCCGGGCGTGGAACAGCCTCAGAGAGGGCGCCGCCCAAAACCTGGAAGCCTTGGCGGCCGGGTTGGAGCGGGTGGGCGCGGCCTTCCAGGAGGCCGACCGGCGGGCCGCCGCCGGTGTGCCGGAGGCGGTGGCTCCCCGAACCGGCCGGGGGGATCTATGAGCGACTTGGACTGGTCGCCCCTCGGCCTGACCGGTGATCCGGTCCCCGGGGACCCGCCCGTCATCCGGGCCGGGGGGCAGGCCTTCGAGCAGGCTGGCCAGGCCCTGGCGGACCTGGCCGCCAGGCTGAGGGCCGTCCCCAACTGCCGGTCGCGGGCGATGTCGGTGGCCGTGTTGGAGCGTCGCCGGGAGGGCTTGGCCGAGGCTTTGGCCCTGGCGGCCCCGGTCTTCCAGGAGGCTGGGCGGGTCTTGGCCGAGTTCGCCTTCGTCGTAGACCAGTTGCAGCAGGACGCCGCTTGGTCTTTGTCCCGGGCCCGTCAGGCCCTCGAGGACGCCACCTTCGCGGACCGGCGGCGGGAGACCTGGCTGGCGGATTCCAGGCGGGCGGCCGAGCCCTCTTATGAGAGGGAGTTCTACGCCGTTAAGGCCCGTCTGGCCGCCCAGGAGGCGGCCGAGGCCCGGGAGGTCGTCCGGCAGCGGGGCCAGGCCGTCGAGCAGGTCGCCGCCGAGTGGGAGCGGGCCGCCCGCCGGACCATGGACCGGATCGACCAGGCCGCCCAGATCAAACCCCTGGGTGGTTCCGGGCTGACCCTGGGGCTGACCTTCCCGCTCTTCGGGGAGTTCCTGACCGGCCCCGGGAGAGAGGACTACACGATCTTCGGGATGCTGGGCCGACTAATTGATAGCATTACCGACCTCGTCAAGTGGGATCTGCCTTACGGGTTCAACTTGATAAATGTGCCCCCGGACATCCTTGACACCGACCCCTTCGACCCCGATCACAACAAGCAGCGCTACGTCGGCGACTGTTGGTTGATCTCCACGCTCAACGGTGTCATGGAGACAGACGTGGGCGATCAGCGGTTGCGGGACGCGATCCGTTGGGATGATGCCGAGCACGGCTACTGGGTCACCCTCTACGTCGTAGGACAGCCGATGGAGGTCTTGGTGACTCAGGTCATAGCCGAGGGTGCGACTGTTGACGGCCGGCCAGGGGTCGTCTCATTGTACGAGGCCGCCGTTCTCCAGGCCGGCGGTTTCAACAACTTGGTGAGCCAGATGCCCTGGGTCGGCCCGGCTGTTGTGGACGACCAGGCGACCGACTTCCACATCGGGACCGGTTTCATGCGGGACAGCGCCGATAGGAACGGGCTTATAGGGGCCGGCGGCATACTGCCCGGCCTCATAGCGGCCGGCGTCGGCCCCAAGGTCTCGGACGACGCCATCGCCTCCGGCGGCTCGGCGGACGGCAGCATCGCCATCGCCTCCACCGTCACACCGGAAATACTGGGCGGCCCGAACAAAAAGGTGACCGTGACCCGCCCCTCCGGCGTCACCGACCATGTGCTGATAGCCGCCAGTCACGCCTACGAGGTGGTGGACATCAAGGACGGTCTGATAGGCCTGCGCAACCCCCACGGCCCGAACAATAAGCTGGACGGAGGGGGCGTGTTCTACCTGACCCCGGAGGATTTCGACGCGATCTTCTGGGAGCAGACGAACGCCAAGCCAGGGTAGCCGCCAACCCATATCACCCGAGAGCGCAACCGACACCTAATAGAAGGATGGTCATGA
>JAISAO010000102.1 GCA_031266665.1 Propionibacteriaceae bacterium
CCGATGGAGCGGGCCGCCTCGGCCTGGCCCACCGGGACGGTGTTGACGCCGGAGCGCAGCGCCTCGGCGATGAAACTGGAGTGGTACAGGCCCAGCCCGATGACGGCCAGGACGTAGAAGTTATCGGCCAGATTGTCGGAGAACTGAACGTCGAGATTGAGCCACAACACGGTCGACATCGCCACCATCACCACGGTCAGCGGAATGTCGCGGAAAGCGTTGACGTAGAAGGTCGACAGGCCGCGCAACGAGGGCACCGGGCTGATACGCATGGCGGTCGCCAACGTGCCCAGGATCAGGGCCAGCCCGCCGGCCAGCAGGGTCAAAGAGATATTGATCCAGAAGGCATGCGGGACGTCGTATTGGGACATGAAGGTCCAATACTGACGCAGCAATCCCACCGGATCTCCTTCGAAGGGCTCGGGCGCTCGGCCGGCCGGGACCAGGCCGGGAGCAGGAACGAGCTGTCGTCCCCGCTCTCGGCGGCGGTCGTCTCAGCTATGTGGCGTTGGTGGCGGCGGCCAGGCCGGCCAAGATGATGTCGTCGGTGGTGACGGCGTCGACCTTGTCGGCCAACAGCGCCTGGACGCACTCGGAATAGGTCTTGAACTCGATCAGCTGGACGTCGCTGGCGTAGCTGTCCTTGATCTTCTGGGCCGGGGTCGAGCCGGCCACCGAGCACAGCTTCTTGCCGTCGTTGAGCGACTCGGGGCCGGTGATGTCGGTCGTGCCGGTGCGCACCAACAGGTCCTGGCCGGCCACGAAGTAGGGGCCGGCGAACTCGACCTTCTCCTTGCGGGCGTCGGTGATGGAGTAGGTGGCGAAGATCATGTCCACCTGATGGTTCTGCAACAGGGTCTCGCGCTGGGCCGAGACGGCCTCCACCCAGACGATCTGGTCCGGCGTGAAGCCGAGTTTCCCAGCCACATAGGTGGCGACGTCGACGTCGAAGCCGGTGTAGGTCGAGCCGTCCTTGAAGCCCAGATGGGGCTGGTCGAACTTGATGCCGATGGTCAACTTGCCGTTCGTCACCAAGGCGGCGGAGCCGGTGTGGTCGCAGGTCTCGAAGCTCTTGGGCGGGTTGGTCTCGGGGTTGGGGGTGTAGGCCACGCCGGCCATCTCGGCGTCCAACTCGGCCTGCCAGGAGCCGTCGTCGATCATGTCCTTGATAGCGGTGTTGACCTGCTCGCAGTAGGGCGAGTCGAGCGGCAGGCCGACGCCGTACAACTCGGTGGTGAAGGGCTGGCCGATGACGGTCAGAGCCGGGCCGCCGGCGTCGGTGGTGGTGTCGCCGCTCGGCTGGTCGCCGGACGGGCTGGAACAGGCGGCCAAGGCCAGGCCGAGGCCGGCCGTCAACCCGGCCAGTCGCAATAGTCGCTTCATGATTTGCCTTCCTTGCTGAGTGCTCAGTGGTGCAGGATCTTGGCCAAGAAATCCTTGGCCCGGTCGGTTTGGGGTTGGGAGAAGAAGGCCTCCGGCGTCCCCTGTTCCAGGATCAGCCCGTCGGCCATGAAGACCACCCGGTCCCCGGCCCGGCTGGCGAAGCCCATCTCGTGGGTCACCACCACCATGGTCATGCCCTCGCCGGCCAACTGGGCCATGACGTCCAAGACCTCGTTGATCATCTCGGGGTCGAGGGCACTGGTCGGCTCGTCGAACAGCATCAGGCTGGGACGCATGGCCAGGGCCCGGGCGATGGCGGCGCGCTGCTGCTGGCCGCCGGACAGCTGGGCCGGCAACTTGCCCGCTTGGTCTTTGATGCCGACCCGTTCCAACAGGACCTCGGCCTCGGCCTCGGCTTCGGCCCGGGGCAGCCCCCGAGCCTTCCTCGGTCCCAAGGTGACGTTGTCGAGGATGGTTTTGTGGGCGAAGAGGTTGAAGGATTGGAAGACCATGCCGACATCGGCCCGCAGGCGGGCCAGCGCCTTGCCCTCCTGGGGCAGGACCTGGCCGTTGATCAGGATCTCGCCCGAGTCGATCGGCTCCAGCCGGTTGATGGTTCGGCAGAGGGT
Source organism: Propionibacteriaceae bacterium (assembly GCA_031266665.1). GTDB lineage: Bacteria > Actinomycetota > Actinomycetes > Propionibacteriales > Propionibacteriaceae > WQYJ01. The sequence goes on from JAISAO010000102.1 coordinate 2,013, forward strand.
CGACTTGCCGGAGCCGGAGGGTCCCAGGACGACCACCACCTCGCCCTTGTGGATGCTGAGGTTGATGTCCTTGAGGACGTGGAGGGGTCCGAAGTGCTTGTCGACGTGACGCAACTCGGCCACCACCGCCCGACCGTCGTCCGGTGTCACGGGGGCCTGTGCCGTCACGGGCGCCTCCTGCTTCTGGTCGGGCTGCCGGGGCTCGCCAAGTCGGCTTGAACGGCCCCAGCTTGGCCCAGCCGCGTTTCGCCCAGCCCACCGTTATGTTACGAATCGGTTAAGGACGCCTCGTTGAACTGGGCGGCTGACCGCTGGGTAAGCTCCCCGGTGTGACCACTTCATCCGACTCGACCGCCAGCCCGGACAGGACCCAGGACCCCGACCGGGAGGCGCTGTCCGACCCCGACCGGGGGTACGGTCCCGCCGACGCCGCCGAGGAGGGTGACCGGCAGCGCAAGCGTCACGGCTGCCGCCAGGGCACGGCCCAGCGGCGGCTGGACATCCTGGAGGCGGCCATGCAGACCTTCGCCGCCAAGGGCTTCCACCGCGGCACCCTGGCCGACGTGGCCGACAAAGTCGGCATGACCCACGCCGGGGTGCTGCACCATTTCGGCTCCAAGGAGAACCTGCTGCGGGCCGTCATCGACTATCGCGACGAGATCGGCTCGTCCGAGGCCCGCTCGGCCCACGGCCCGGACTTCTTCCACCACCTCGTCGCCACCGCCCGGGCCAACCGGGACCGCCCCGGGATCGTCCAGACCTACGTCGTCTTGTCGGCCGAGGCCGTCACCGAGGGCAACCCGGGAACCGACTACTTCAGCCGCCGTTTCACCGGGCTGCGCCAGCTGGTGGCCGACGAGCTGCGCCAACTGTCCCCGGCCGACGACCCGTTGAGCGAGGCCGAGTACAGCGCCGCCGCCAGCAACGTCATCGCCTTGATGGACGGTCTGCAGGTCCAGTGGCTGCTCGACCCGGCGGCGGTCGACCTGGTCGAGGCCACCGTCTTCGGCCTCGACGCCATCCTGCGCGGCGTCAGCCTGGGCGGGCGAGGCCGCCGCGCTGCCGCCGCCCACTGGGCCTGATGTCCGGGGGCGTCGTCAGTTCTGCGGGCTTGATCGGTTCGGGCCCAGCTGTCGTCGTCACCCGGGTCTGGTCGCTAGGCCCGACTGCGGCGATGTCCAGGGCGCCGGCCGGTAGGGTCGAACCATGGCGACTGGCTACGACGACGCCGGCCACCGCGGCCTGGCCGGGCCGGGCCGCTCGCGGCTGGAGATCAAGAAATCCCAGTTTTTGGGATGGGTCGAGCCGGTGACGACGGCCCGGGCGGCGGCGGCCGTGCTGGCCGCCCGGCGCAAGGCCCACTACGACGCCCGCCACCACTGCGCCGCCTCGATCCTGGGGCCTCAGGGCGACCAGCAGCGCTCCAACGACGACGGCGAGCCGGCCGGGTCGGCCGGGGCGCCCATGCTGGCGGCGCTGCGCCAGGCCCAGGTGAGCGATGTGGTGGCGGTTGTCAGCCGCTACTTCGGCGGCGTCAAACTCGGTTTCGGCCCGCTGACGCGGGCCTACGCCCAAGCCGTCCGGGAGGCTTTGGCCGACGCCCCCCAGGTCGTCTGGCGGCCGGTCGCCCGGCTGGCGGCCCGCGCCCCCCACGCCACCGCCGGCGACTTCGAGCACGCCCTTAGACGCTGGCTGGCGGCTCGCGGCGGCCACTTGGACGAGGTCGCCCACGACGCCGAGGCGGTGGCGCTGACGATGGCGGTGGAGTTGGACGACGCGGCCGCCGGGGCCGACTTCCTGGCCGGCTGGGCCGCTCGGGGCGTCAGTTGGACGGCCCTCGGCCCCGCCCGTCGCGCCCGTCCGGCCGGTCCCTGAGCCCTGATGCAGCGATTCTCGACTATCGAGCGACTATCGGTGGATCTGGGTTGGGACAAGCTTGATTCTGATGGGGCGGCCCGGGGCCGAGTCACATTTCGGATGACTGAGAAGTAACGCTAGCAACGCCAGCCTTATGCGTAAAAACATTGTCTCTTGTCAGATGACTCGGGTTGTCGGATGATCTTCGGAGCGGCCTCTTGAGAGGTCGGTGAAGCGGCTTTCGGCCGCGCGGACGAACCCCGGGAGCGGCGAGCCGCGCTCATCTAAAGATTGATTCAATTTGGGACAAGAGTTGTCTCAAATTGAGTTTGGGATTTGCCTCGGGTGGAGCGGACGGTACAATGACCCTTGCGGCCGTCGGCCGCGTCCTGTCCCCGCGGGCGCGCGCCGCGGGGCAGTCCCCCCGAGAGGTCGCGCAGGAGGTCGGATGGATTTGGACGACCCCATCGACATCTCTTGGCGCTTGGTCGACGACTGGGGCACGGACTGGCTGGCCACCTACTGGCCGGCCGCCGTCGCCTGGGCGCTGGCGGCCGTCTGCCTGGCCGCCCTGCTCCTGCTGCGCCGTCTGAGGCCGCTCTCGTCCCGCCGCCGCCGGTCCGCCCAGGCGGCGGCCTGGGGATCGCTCGGCGGCCTCAGCCTGATCCTGGGGGTGGCGCTGGCGGTCAACACCTGGGTGGGCTACTTCCCCTCCGGCGACGCCCTCGGCCGCTGGCTCGACCGGTCGCGGACCGAGCTGGGGGCGGTCTCGCCGGCCGGGGACGGGACCGATCCGGCGGCGCCGGCCCAGCGGGGCCGGGCCTTCCAAACCGTCGTCGAGGTGGAGGGACACCCGGCCGACGGCGCCTGGGTCTACCTGCCGCCGGGCTACGACGCCGCCGGCGACGAGCGGCGCTACCCGGTGGTCTACGCCCTCCACGGCGCCCCCGGCTCGGCGGCCGACTGGTTCGCCGGCGGCCAAATCGACGTCGTGGTCGACGGGCTGATCGACGCCGGAGCGGTGCCGCCGCTGATCGTGGTGGCGCCGGATCTGAACGGCGGCGGCCAGCCGGTGGGCCACGAGCCCTTGAACCATCCCGGCGGGGCCCAGGTCGAGGACTACGTCGTCCGGGATGTGGTGGCCTGGGCCGACCGCCGACTACGCACCCTGGCCGACGCCGACCACCGGATGGTGGCCGGCATGTCGGCCGGCGGCTTCGGCGCCCTGGTCTACGGCTTGCACAGTCCCGAGGTCTTCGCCGGGGTGATCTCGATCATGCCCTACACCATCCCCCAGGCGGCGGACGTGTTGGCCGACCCGGCCGCCCTTCGTCGCAACTCGCCTTTGGAGTTGATCGCCGCCCGGCCTGGCGCCAGCGGACAACAAATATTTTTGGGACAGGGCGACCGCGAGTCCAGCGCCGAGGCCGAGGCCATCAACCAGGCCCTCAGAGCCCAGGGCCAAGACTCGACCCTGCGGATCTACCCCGGCCTGGACCACAACTGGACGGCGGCCCGCGCCATCATGCCCTACGGCCTGGTCTGGGTCGCCCAACGCCTGGGCTGGGAGCGGCCGGCATGACCGCCCCGGCCCGCCCCTCCGCCCAGGGCCGGCCGGCCGCATCGGCTAGTTCGACCGCCCCGGCTCGTCCGACCGCCCGGGGTCGCCCGGCGGTCGCGGATAGCCCCTCCGCCCGTCCGTCCGTCCCGGCCCGGCCGTCTCCCAGCGGCCGTCATCCCGCCTCGCCCGGCCGCCCCGCCCGACACTGGCAAGAACAAGCTCCCTTGTGGCTGGGGCGGTGGCTGCAGTTGGTCGCCGTCACTTTGGTGCTGGTCGCCCTGCCCTGGGCCTTCGTCCCCGACCAGGTTTATTGGGCGGCCTCCTACTTCGCCCTGCTGGGTCTGACGCCGGAGCCCTTCATCTTCAACGCCCTGCTCCTGGGCCTGGTCGGGGCGGCGGCCAAGCGGCGCAAGCGCGGCGTGGTGGTGTTCATCGTCTTGTTCGAGATCCCGGTGGCGCTGACGGCCGGGATGATGCTGGTCCTGCTAGACCTGACGGGGCCGCCGGACTGGGGGGCGGTGGCGCTGGACGGCGCCGCCGGGCTGGTGGCGCTGGGGCTGATCGGGCTGGTGCTGGCCTGCCGCCAGCAGTTCTCGGCCCGGCTGTCGCCGGCCAACTGGCGGGCGGCCTTGGCGGCTTTGCTGGGCGGGGTGGTGACGGCGGTGCTGGCCGGCGGCATCTACACCGAACTACGCCCGGGCGGCCTGGAGTCGCCCCACCAGGGCTGGCTGTGGGCGCTGCTGGGGGCCGTCGGCCTGTTCCCCAATGTGGTGCTGGCCGACGATGTCGGGATCTGGCCGCAGCCGGCGGTCCTGCTGGTGACCTCGATCTCGGCCGCCGGCCTGCTGGCGGCCGTGCTCATCCTGGTGCGCAGCGCCCAGCGGCAACGCCTGCTCAGCCGGGCGGACGAGCTAGAGGTCCGCCGCCTGCTGGCCGAGTCCAAGACCGAGGACTCGCTGGCCTACTTCGCCACCCGGCGGGACAAATCGGTCCTCTTCACCGAGGACCACAAGGCCGCCGTCTCCTATCGCGTGGTGGGCGGCGTCGCCCTGGCCTCGGGCGACCCGCTGGGACCGGGCCAGCACTGGGGCGAGGCGGTGGCCCACTGGCTCAAAACCATGCGCTCCTTCGGCTTCCGGCCGGCGGCGACATCGACCTCTGAGGCCGCCGCCGACTGTTACGCCCGCCACGGGCTGCGCTCCCTGGTGATGGGCGAGGAGGCCATTTTGCGGACGGACGGCCACACCGCCCGCGACCTGCTGGCCGACAAGGAGTTGGCCGCCGCCCGGCGGCGGGTGCGCCGGGCCGGCTACCGCGCCCGGGTGCGCCGTCAAGCCGACTGCTCCCCGGACGAGCTGGCGCTGATCGCCCGGCTGGCCGACGACTGGCGCCAGGGCGGGCCGGAACGGGGTTTCTCCATGGCCCTGTCGCGCGTCGGCGACCCGACGGACGGTCAGGCGGTCGTCGTCACGGCCCACGACCGCTTCGACCAGATGATGGGCCTGCTGATCTTCGCCCCCTGGAACCGCGACGGCCTGTCCCTCGACGTCATGCGCCGCCACCCGGCGGCGGTCGGCTCGGTGACGGAGTTCATGGTGACCGCCTTGGTCGCCCGGGCGGAGGAGCTGGGGGTGACACGCCTGTCCTTGAACTTCGCCATGTTCCGGGAGACCTTCGTGGCCGGCGCCCGGGCCGGGGCGGGGCGCCTCCTGCGCGCCCAACGGGCGTTGCTGATGGTGGCCTCGCGCTGGTGGCAGCTCGACAGCCTGCGGCGGGCGAATGAGAAATACCATCCGCTGTGGCGTCGTCGCCTGCTCAACTGGGAGCGGGGGCTGTCGCTGCTGCGGGTGGGGGCGGCGGTGGCCCGGGCCGAGGGCTTTCTGCCCGGCCCCCGCTGGCGCCCGGAGGCCGAGGCGGTGACGCCCGAGTTCTGCCGCCAGGTGGCGGCTCTGGAGGCCGTCCGGGCCGAGGCCGAGCCCAAGCGGCCGGCCGCCGTGGCCGCCCGGCGGCGCAAAGCCGCGACCCTGGCCGAGGCCGGGGTCGAGCTCTACCCGGCGGCCGTGCCCACCAGCTGCGGCCCGGCCCAGGTGCTGGCCGACGGCTCCGTCTGGGATGGCCGGGAGATGACGGCGGTCGGGCGGATCGTGGGCCGGCGGCGCCACGGCGGCGTCGCCTTCTTGGACCTATTGGACCTGGCCGAGCGGCGGACCCGGTTGCAAGTCATCGCCAGCGCCGACCGGACCGTGCGTTACCGGGAATTGGGCCGGCTCGACCTGGGCGACATCGTGTCTGTCAGCGGCCGGCTGGGTCACAGCCGCACGGGCTGGCCGAGCCTTATCGGCGACGACTGGCGGCTGGCCGCCAAATCCCTCCAGCCCCTGCCCGGACAGTGTGCCGGCCGGCGGCGTCCGGCGGGCCGACGGCTACCACGCCACGTCGAACTGGCCTGCGACTCGGCGGCGGCCGACCTCATCGTGGCCCGCTCCAAAGCGGTGGGGGCGCTGCGCCAAGGCCTGCTCCAGGCCGGCTACCTGGAGGTTGAGACCCCCATCCTGCAAGCCGTCCACGGCGGGGCCAACGCCCGCCCCTTCCGCACCCATATCAACGCCCACCACGTCGACCTCAGTTTGCGCATCGCTCCCGAGTTGGCCCTCAAACGGCTGGTGGTGGCGGGTTTCCCCCAGGTCTTCGAGATCGGCCGCAACTTCCGCAATGAGGGGGTCGACGCCAGCCACAACCCCGAGTTCACCGCCGTCGAGGCCTATTGCGCCTGGGCCGACTACCAGACCATGCGCCGGCTGGCCCGGGAACTGATCTGGGCCATGGCCGTGGCCGTCCACGGCCGGCCGGTGGCCCTCGCCCCCGACGGCACGACGCTCGACCTGGACCAGCCCTGGCCCCAGGTGACGGTCTGCCGGGCCGTCTCCCAGGCTGTCGGCGTGGAGGTGTCGCCGGACGGCGACCCGGCGGCCCTGCGCCGGGCGGCGGCCGACCACGGCCTGGCCGTCCGTCCCGGCGCCGGCCCCGGCCGGCTGATCGAGGACCTCTACGCCGCCTTGGTGGAGCCGGCCACCGTGGCGCCCACCTTCTACACCGACTTCCCGGCCGAGACCTCCCCCCTGGCCCGCCCCCACCGTTCGGTCTCGGGCCTGGCGGAGCGCTGGGACCTGGTGGCCTGTGGGATGGAGCTGGGCACCGCCTACAGCGAGCTGACCGACCCGGTGGAGCAGCGGCGGCGTCTGATGGACCAATCTCTGCGCGCCGCCCACGGTGACCCCGAGGCCATGGAGGTGGACGAGAGCTTCCTTGAGGCCTTGGAGTTCGGCCTGCCCCCGACCGGCGGCCTGGGGCTGGGGGTGGACCGGCTGGTGATGCTGCTGACCGGGGCCAATATTCGTCAGACCCTGACCTTCCCCTTCGTCCGCCCGGTCCCGGGGCGCCGGGGATAGCCCGGCGCAGGGGATAGCTCCCCGTCCTCCCCGGCTCGATGGCTGGGGGACGTCAGGGATCGGGGGTGAGCCGGATGGCTGGGGAGCGGCCCGGAGTGACGGCGACCGGTTTCGGGCCGCCGCCGTTCCGGGTGGCGTTGGGCCTTCCGGCGAGCCGTCGGGGCGGTCGCCGCCGAGCCTCAGCCCAGATCCACCGATTTTCGACCACCGAACGGCCCATCAGTGGATCAAGGCTCAGAGCCGACGCAGGACGGTCACGACCTTGCCCAGGATAGTCGCCTGATTGCCGTCGATGCGGTCATAGGCGGGGTTCTCCGGCAGCAGCCACACCTGGTCGTCGGTCCGCCGGTAGGTCTTGACCGTGGCCTCGTCGTCCAGCAGGGCGGCCACGATCTCGCCGTTGACAGCCTCCGGCTGGGACCGGACCACCACCAAGTCGCCGTCGCAGATGGCGGCGCCGGTCATGGAGTCGCCCTGGACCTGGAGCATGAACAACTGGCCGTGGCCGACCAGGCGTTCGGGCAGGCTGAAACGGTCTTCGACCTCCTCGGTCGCCAGGATCGGCCGCCCGGCGGCGATGCGGCCGAGCAGGGGGATCGTGACCTGGGGTCCGCTCAGGTCCGGGGCTGGGTCGCCGCCGGGCCGGAGCGCCGTCGAGGGGGTCTGGCCGGCTGGCGGGTCCGGCCAGACGATCTCCATCGCCCGGGGCCGCTTGGGGTCGCGGCGGATGAAGCCGCGAGACTCCAAGACCTTGAGCTGATGGGCGCCGCTGGACGAGCTGGCCAGTCCGACCGCGTCGCAGATCTCTCGGATGGTCGGCGGATAGCCGCGCTCCGCCACCGCTTGTTGGATGACTTCGAGGATGCGGCGTTGGCGCGGGCTCAGACCGTCGGCCTCGGCGAACGGCTTGACCCGGCCGATGGCGCGGCGGACCTCACGGTTGGTCGGTCGGCCGGGCCCGCGCTTGGGGCTGGTTGTCATGGGCTCAGCCTAGCCTGGAATCCCAGATCAATCAAACACCTGTTCGAGATTGGCCCGGCGGCCGTCTCAGGCCTGTGCTGGACTGGGACCAATGAGACGAATAGAACTGGCGTTTGATTTCTGGAACAGGTTGTGCTAAGAATAGAGTATTCGAACAATCGTTCTAAGGCAAGAGAGGGGAAGCCATGACGGCGTTCAAGTGGGAAGTCGGCTCGGCCGAGGGTGTGGGCGCCCCCGTCGGGCGACGGTTCGTCCGGGCTAACAACCCGGTCCGGGGGACGATCGCCCCGGCCCGGCCCAACCGGTCAGTCGTCGGTCCGGCGCCCCGGCTGGCGCCCGATCCCGGATCGGGCGACGCTCAGTTGTCGAACGACTCGGCTCGGGCGGGCTGGCGCGACTCGGCTCGGGCGGGCTGGCGGCGGCGCCGCCGTTTGACCAAGGTCCAGTCCGTCGGCGCGCCGATCCCACCGCCGGCGCAGCCGTGGGACGCCGCTGGCCCGGCCGATCAGCGCTGGACCAGGGCTCGGCCGGCCGCGCGGTCGGCGGCGCTGGCTTGTCGGGCGGCCGAGGTGGCGGGCGGACTCGGCGGCGGTCAGGCCTGGGAGTTGACCCGGCGGGGGATGGCGCTGGTCTTGATCGGCCTCGGAACGCTGTTGACCGGCGCCGCCGCCACCCTGGTTTGGGGCCTCGTCAGCCTCCCCCCGGTGGTTCCACTCTGACCGGCCCTCGACCGCGGACAGACGACGAGGTCGAAAATTAGGCGCGGTCGGTGGCTCTGCTATGACCGGACTTCGACCGCAGACGGCGGGGCGGTGTGGCGCGGTGGTGAGATGTCCGTCTGTCAGGCTGGACGTCTGTCTGTCGGGCTGTTCGAGGGACTGTACCCTGAACCCCATGACTGATCAGAACGCATGGCCCCCAGCCGGGGCCGAGCCTCAATCTCCCGAGTTCGCCGCCCCGACCGGACCCGGAGGCGCCCCCGGTTCGGCCGCCGGAGCCGACTTCTGGTCCGCCCCCTCGGTCGCCTCGGCCCCGTCCGCTCCTTCGGTCGCCTCGGTGCCGTCCGCTCCTTCGGTCGCCTCGGTCCCGTCCGCTCCCTCGGCCCCGGCGTCCACCCCGCCCTATGGCGGTTATCAGCCGGCCCTCGGGACGACCGGCAGCGCTTATCCGGCCGCGTCCAGTGCGACCGGCGTGGGGTCCGGCCAGTCGACTGGTTATGGCCAGGCGGCGGATTATGGCCAGTCGACTGGTTATGGCCAAGCGGCGGATTATGGCCAGTCGTCTGGTTATGGTCAGGCGGCCGGTTATGGCCAGTCCGTGCCGCCGGCGACGGCCTACGGTCAGACCGCCGGCTACGGCTCAGCCGCCGGTTACGGACAGCCTTACGCCCCGGGGGAGACGCCGTCCTATGGCTCGGAACCCCAGTGGCCGGCCTACGGCCAGTCCGGCTACGGCCAGACCGGTCAGCCGGCCTACGGCCAGGCCGGCCAGTCGGTGGTTTACAACCCCCAGGCCGGCGCGGTCTACATCCCCGGCGCCAAGTCGAAGATGGCGGCCGGCCTGCTCGGCATCTTCCTCGGTGCCTTCGGCGTCCACAACTTCTACCTCGGCCATGTCGGCAAAGCCGTCGCCCAACTCCTCATCACCGTGCTCTCCTTGTTCATCTTGAGCCCGGTCTCGGCTATCTGGGGCTTGATCGAAGGCATTCTGATCTTGGTCGCCCAACCCGGGACGCCCGCCTCCCGCGATGCCCGGGGCGTGCCACTGATCTAGATGGTTAATTCCAAGGGCTGGGCGATGGATTCGCGCTCAGACGGCGGGCCGGCAAGGAAGAGGAGAGAGGCGATGTGTGGCATCGCCGACCGACGATGACGCCGCCGGCGTGTCGTCTGAGCGCGAGGACGAGCCCATGGCTTGGAATTAATCATCTAGACACCGGGGCCGGCGACGGCTCGGTGGCGGGCGAAAGGCGACCCAAAACGCCCGCCGACAACAGTCGACGGGCGTCGGGCCTCACTGCAGCGGTTGGCTCACTTGAGCAGTTTGAAGCCGCCGATCAGCGGGAGCGGCTTCATCTGCCCCTGGGCGGCGTTGACGATGCCCATGATCATGAAGACCAAGACGGCGATGCTGGCCAGACCGAGGATTGCGGACAAGAACCCCAGGCCCGCCGCCGAGAGGATCTGAACAATGATCGACAGGCCGATCCCGGCGATGCACAAGGTCAAACCCTGATTGGTGTGGAAGCGGGCGAAGGGGGAGTTCTTGGCCGCCAGCAGGGGAATCAGGACGAGCAGGCCGAAGTAGGCCAGAACGGCAAAGGCCTTGTTCTGCTGGGCGTCGGCGGCGGGGTTGCCGTAGGCGTTGGCGTAGGGCGGCACCACCTGGTAGGGCTGGGCGGGTCCTTGGTAGGGCTGCTGGCCGTAGCCGGGGCCGGTCGCCGGGGTGTAACCCTGGGTGGGCACGCCGTAGCCGGGCGTCGCGGCTGGGCCCGGTGTGGCGTAGCCCTGGTTCGGCACGCCGTAGCCGGGCGCGGGCTGGTCGGGTTGAGGCAGCGGCGGCAGGTCGAAGGGCGAGCCGGGCTGTCCGGGGTCGGGATTCTGGGTCATAGTGTGTCGCCTCCAGGTGGTCTTGGACGGCACCAGGCTAGCGTGACTAGCGCTTGGGACGCGCCACTGGACACTGAACGCGCCGTCAGAGCCGTCGCCGCCGTGGACTCGCCGCCATTTTGGATCCGTCGTCGTAGCCCCGGACGCGCCACCGAGCACCGGACGCGCCACCTGGCCCCGGACTCGCCATCGAGCCCCGGACGCGCCACCTGGCCCCGGACTCGCCGTCGAGCCCCGGACTCGCCGTCGGGTCCAGGACTCGCCGTCGAGCCCCGGCGGGCGGCGACACGCCGGGGCGCGACCGGCCGGTAGAAGTTGACGTCGGCCGCCAGACCGCTAGTATCACTACATCTAGTAGTCACGGCGCTGTAATTTCCCAATAGCTTGTGGCTATACCTTGGCTGACAAATATCGAGGCATCAGGAGAAGCGTGCATTGTCCCTACTGCCGCCACGGCGACTCGCGGGTGATCGACTCGCGGGTGGCCGATGACGGCGCCACCATCCGGCGGCGCCGTCAGTGCCCGGAGTGCGAACGCCGCTTCACCACCGTCGAGCAGACCCAACTGGCGGTGGTCAAGCGTTCCGGAGTGGTTGAGCCCTTCGCCCGGGAGAAGGTCGTCCAAGGCGTCCGCAAGGCCTGCAAGGGCCGGCCGGTGTCCGATGCCGACCTGGCCCGACTGGGCCAACAGGTGGAGGAGGCCATCCGCCAGTCCGGCCAGGCCGAGGTGCCGAGCGAGACCATCGGGCTGACCATCTTGGGTCCCCTGAGCCAACTCGACGCCGTGGCCTATCTTCGCTTCGCCTCGGTCTATCGCCACTATGAGTCGGCGGACGACTTCGAGCAGGCCATCCACCAACTGAGGGCCGACCGGCCAGACGACGATGCCGTCCGAGATGGCGACCGTCCGGCCGACGATGTCCGAGCCGCGCCGTAGGCTGCGTCCCGCGACCAGACCAACCCAAACCCAGAGACCGTAGAGACCAGAAAGGCGTCCTCCCATGACACCGACCGCCCCCGCCGCGTCCCGCTCCGCCGACCTGGCCGAGCGGGGCGATCAGCCCGCCCCGTCCGACCGATCCGATCCGACCGACCGGCCCGGCCCGGCCCGGGGCCTGACCGTCAGTCGCGTCTTCTCCAGCGCCGGCGTCCACCCCTACGACCAGGTCGTCTGGCAGCGCCGCGACATCGTCCAGACCAACTGGAAGACCGGCGCGGTCGTGTTCGAGCAATCCGGGGTCGAGTTCCCGGACTTCTGGTCGGTCAACGCCTCGACCATCGTCACCACCAAGTACTTCCGCGGGGCGCTCGGCAGTCCTCGGCGGGAGTCCAGCCTGAAGACCCTGATTGACCGGGTGGTGAACCGCTACCGCGAGGCCGGCTTGAGCCACGGCTACTTCGCCAGCGCCGCTGACGCCCGGGTCTTCGCCGACGAGCTGACCTGGCTGCTGCTGCACCAGGTCTTCAGCTTCAACTCGCCGGTCTGGTTCAACGTCGGCACCGCCAGCCCGCAGCAGGTCTCGGCCTGCTTCATCTTGTCGGTCGACGACTCGATCGAGTCGATCCTCAACTGGTACAAGGAGGAGGGCCGGATCTTCAAGGGCGGCTCCGGCGCCGGGGTCAACCTGTCGCGCATCCGCAGCGCCAAGGAATTGCTCAGCTCCGGCGGGACGGCCTCGGGGCCGGTGTCGTTCATGCGCGGGGCCGACGCCTCGGCCGGGACGATCAAGTCCGGCGGGGCCACCCGGCGGGCGGCCAAGATGGTCATCCTGGACGTCGACCATCCGGACATCGCCGAGTTCATCGCCACCAAAGCGCGCGAGGAGGACAAGATCCGGGCGTTGCGCGATGCCGGCTTCGACATGGAGATCGGCGGCCAGGACATCGTCTCGGTGCAATATCAGAACGCCAACAACTCGGTTAGGGTGTCGGACGAGTTCATGCGGGCGGTCGAGGCCGAGGCCGGCTTCGGGCTGCGCGCCCGCCTCACCGGCCAGGTGGTCGAAACCGTCTCGGCCAAAGACCTGTTCCGTCAACTGGCGACCGCGGCCTGGGAGTGCGCCGACCCCGGCATCCAGTACGACGACACCATCAACCGCTGGCACACCACGCCCGCCGCCGGCCCCATCCGGGCCTCCAACCCCTGCTCGGAATACATGAGCCTTGACAATTCTTCTTGTAATTTGGCCTCGCTCAACCTGCTCTGGTTCTTGGGCGACGACCTCAGTTTCGACGCCGACCGTTTCATGGCCGCCGTCGAGTTGGTGATCACGGCCATGGATATCTCGATCTGCTTCGCCGACTTCCCGACCGAGTCGATCGGCCAGACCACCCGCCGCTTCCGCCAGCTCGGCATCGGCTACGCCAACCTCGGGGCTCTGCTGATGGCCAGCGGCCTGGCCTACGACTCCGACGCCGGCCGGGGGCTGGCCGGGGCCATCACCTCGCTCATGACCGGAACGGCCTACCGCCGCTCGGCCGAGCTGGCCGGCGTCGTCGGCCCCTACGACGGCCACGCCGACAACGCCGCCCCCCACCGCCAGGTGATGGCCCGGCACCGCGCCGCCAACCAGGCCCTGACCCCGGCCGGCCAGACGGCGGCGGCCGTCCACCGGGCCGCCCAGGGGCAATGGGACCTGGTCGAGACCCTGGGGTCGGAGCACGGCTTCCGCAACGCCCAGGCCTCGGTCTTGGCCCCGACCGGGACGATCGGCTTCATGATGGACTGCGACACCACCGGAGTGGAGCCCGATTTCGCCCTGGTCAAGTTCAAGAAACTGGTCGGCGGCTCGTCCATGCGGATCGTCAACCAGACGGTCGAGCGGGCCCTGCGGGCCCTGGGCTACGACGGCGACCAGTCCCAGGCCATCGTCGACTTCATCGCCCAGCACGGCCACGTCGTCGGCGCCCCTGGCCTCAGGCTTCAGGACTACCCGGTCTTCGACTGCGCCGTCGGCCAGCGCTCGATCTCGGCCATGGGCCACGTCCGCATGATGGCGGCCATCCAGCCGTTCATCTCCGGGGCCATCTCCAAGACCGTCAACCTGCCCGAGGCCGCCAGCGTGGACGACATCGCCCACGTCTATCTGGAGGGCTGGCGGCTCGGCCTCAAGGCCCTGGCCGTCTACCGCGACAACTGCAAGGTGGGCCAGCCGCTGTCCCAGGGCCAGACCGACACCAAGGCCGCGCCGGCGGTCGAGACCCGGGTCGAATACCGCCCCCGCCGGGTCCGCCTGCCCAAGGCCCGCTCCGGGGTGACCCGCTCCTTCTCGGTCAACGGGGCCGAGGGCTACATCACGGCCAACTCCTACGCCGACGGCCGGTTGGGCGAGGTCTTCTTGAAGCTGGGCAAACAGGGCTCGACCCTGGCCGGCGTCATGGACGCCTTCTCCATCGCCATCTCCTTGGCCCTGCAGTACGGCGTGCCGCTGGAGATCTTCGCCCAGAAGTTCACCAACTTGAAGTTCGAGCCGGCCGGCGCCACCGACGACCCGGACATCCGCATGACCCAGTCGATCATGGACTACATCTTCCGCCGCCTGTCCTTGGACTTCCTGTCCTTCGACGAGCGGGCCGAGCTGGGCATCTACACGGCGGGGGAGCGGGCGCGCTACGTCGAGACCGGCTCCTACCTGTCGGAGGAGGACGAGGCCCAACTGTTGGAGTCGGAGACGTTGCGCAACGACTCGGCCGACGACCTCCGGATCGACCAAGCCGGGCCGATCCAGCCGCCGCTGGTGGCCTACCAGCCGACGGCCGAGCCCCGCACCACCAGCGAGCTGATGGAGTCCCTGGGCCAGGCGGTGGACGCGCCCCTGTGCCTGGTCTGCGGCACCAAGATGCGCCCCTCGGGCAGCTGCTACGTCTGCGAGGGTTGCGGCTCGACCAGCGGCTGCAGCTAACCCCCGGCGGCTCCGGGAGCACCCCGTGAGACCAGCCCCATCAGCCGGTTGGTGGTCAGGTTGCGGTCGCGGGCCAGCACCGCCGTGGAGGCCGCCCAGGCGACCACCAGCCAGGCGGCCAGGGCGACGACCTGGGCGACCGGGTTGGCCGGCCCGCCCAAGATGGCGTGGATCAAGTCGGCCCCCGGAGCGCTGGGCAGGGCGGCGGCCACGGCGGCCACCGGTGGGGGCAGGGCCGAAACCACCGCCGGGGCGATGGCCACGACGGTCGCCAGGGATACGATCACCCGGCTGGCCGGACCGCCGCAGATCAAGGCCAGGGCCTGGGCCACGGCCGTGAAGCTGAGCCCCAGACCGACGGCGGCCAGTACCAGGCCCAGGCTCTGGCCCAGTCCGGCCCGCGCCGCCGCCGCCACCGCCAGGCCGATCAGACCGCCCTGGGCCACGGCCCAGACCCCCGCCCGCCGCCAGCAGCGCCAGACCGATTGGAAGCCGCCGCGGCGCGACCCGAAGGCGTCCACCGGCCGGGTCGGCGTGACCAAGAAGACGGCCGCGGAGCCGAGCCACAGGGCCAGGCTGGCGTACAGGGACAGGGGGGCGGCGCCGGCGAAGTCCCCGGCCGTGGCTGTCACCGGCTGGCTGACGGTGTCTTTCAGGCGGTCCCGCTCGGCGGCGGAATAATCCGGCACCGCGTCCCGGGCCTGGCCCACACCGTCGGCCAATTGCCCCATCCCGGCCTCGAGTTGGACGGCCTGGTCGGCCAACTGGGCGGTCCCGGCCGCCACTTGGGCGGCGCCGCTGGCCGCTTGATAGGCCCCGTCGCCCAGTTGGCCCAAGCCGTCGGCCAGGGCTGTCGCCCCGGCCGCCACTTGGGCGGCGCCGCTGGCCGCCTGAGCCGCCCCGACGGCTAATTGGGCGGTCTGAGACACCAGGTCCTTGGTGGCGGAGACCAGTTGGGCCGAGCCGGCGGCGGCCTGGTCCAAACCGTCGGCCAAAGAGTTGAGGTCGGTGGCCCAGCCGTCCACGGTCAGGGCCGTGTCCAGGAGGCAGTCCAGGAACTGGTTCAGCGCCCGGGCCACGTTCTCGTCGGCCAGGGCGGTTTTGAGATAGTCCTGTAGTCGGGCGCAGAACTGGCGGTCGCCCGTGCTGTCGGCACAGTCTTGGGCCAGCTGGGCCAAGAACTTGGCCTGGGCGCCGGCGTCACCGCTCAGAGACTCGGCCCAGGCCGCCACCTGGGAGGCCTGGTCGTGGACCGGCTGGGCGATGGCCCGCAGCTGAGGGCCGGCGGCCTTCAGCTTTTGCAAACCACTGTTGAGATCGACCAGGCCTTGGCGCAGTCCGGGGGCGGCGTCGGCCAATTGGGCGTTACCCCGGGCCAGTTGGGCCGATCCCAGGGCCAACTGGCCGGTGGCCCGCTCCAGCTGGGCGGCCCCGGCCCGCGACTGATCCAGGCCCAGGGCCAACTGGTCCGTGCCGGCCGCCACCTGAGCGGCGCCGGCCGCCAATTGGGCCGCCCCGTTCACCGCCGCAGTCGTGCCGTCGGCCAGTTGGTCGGCCCCGTCGGCCGTCTGGGCCAGGCCGTCGTGCAGGCTGGAGAAACTGAGGTAGACGGTCTGCAGGTAGCTGCCGGTGATCTGTTGGGACAGCCGGTCGACGGCCCGCTGGACGATCAGCCGGTTGGTCAGGTCGTCGTAGGCGGCGGCCTGGTCGGAGGTGACAACCTCGATAGTGGCGCGGCGGGCCTCCAGCGGCGGGCCGGAGACGCTGGTGGCGGCCCGGGAGAAGTCCTCGGGCACGGTCACCAAAGCCACATAGTCGCCTTGGCGCAGGCCGGCCCAAGCGTCGGCCGCCGTGGTGATGACCCAGTTGTAGGTCGGCTGGTCGGCGCCGTCCCCGCCGACCAGTTCGGCGGTCAACTGGCGGCCCAGCGGCAGGTACTGGCCGTTGATGGTGACGGGCTGGTCGAGGTTGACGATGGCGGCGTCCAAGCGGTCGAGCTGTTCCTCCGGGTGCCAGAAGACCCAGGTGCACAGGGCCAACAACATGATCGGGCCGATGGCCAGGGCCAGGGCCGCCACCAGGCGGGGGAGGCGGACCGGGCCGGTCAGAAGTTGGGCCAAGGGCGGGCGGCGGTCGGGCGCGGGACGGGTGGTGGCGGTGGTGGTCATCGGGGGACCTCCTGGAAACGGTGGTGGCGGCGGCGGGCGGTGGTGGTCATCGGGAGACCTCCCGGGAACGGTGGTGGCGGCGGCGGGCGGTGGGGCGGGTCATGTGGGCGCTCCGGTGTGAGCGGCGCCGGACGGGGCCGGCGATAGATCCGAGCGGGTGTCGGGGTCGATCAGTTGGACCAGCTCGGGGAGCGACCAGGCGGTCAACAGGACGGTCGTCTGCGGCGGCCGGCCCGCCAAGATCGGCCGCAACTCGGCTCGGACGGCGGCGGTCAAACGGTCGCAGCCGTCCAGGGCCAGCAGGTCGGGTTGCTCGGCCAAGGCCCGGCAGAGGGTCTTCGCGGGGTCGCCGGCGGCCAGGTCGAGGTAGACGCTGCGCCGCCGGACCGCCCCGGCGCGGCCCGGGCAGACCAGGCCGAGGCTCTTGAGCCAGCCGCCATCTGGCCGCAGCCGGCCGCTGGCCAACAATAGGGCGGCGGTCCCGGCGACGGCGTCCGGGGTCCGCACCAGATGGACCTGGCCGCGCTCCACCAAGGTGGTCCAGGCGGCGGTCCGGTCCGGCTGGGCGGTCGGGACGGGGACGTCGCGCGCCGCCAGGGCGGCCTGGGAGCCGGGCTCGGGCCAGTCCTCCAGCTCGATCTGACGGGCCAGGCCCTGGCCCTCGACGTCGACCTGGGGCAGACGGCGGTCGAGCCAGCGGGGCAGCCACCAGGCGCGCTCGCCCAGCAGGGTGAGAACGGCCGGGACCAGGGTCATGCGGACTAGGAAGGCGTCCGCGAAGACGCCGACGGTCAGCCCCAGGGCCATCGGCTTGATGATCTGGTCGGACTCGGGGATGAAGCCGGTGAAGACGACGAACATGATGATGGCGGCGCAGGTCACCACCCGGCTGGAGCCGAGGAAGCCCTCCTGGATGGCCTGGCGGGCCGGCCGGCCCCGGGCGTGAGCCTCGCGCATCCGCGACACCAGGAACAACTCGTAGTCCATGGCCAGCCCGAACAGGACGCCCATCACCACGATGGGCATGAAGGCGATGATCGGCCCCACCCGGGCGACGTTGAGCAGGTCGGCGGCGAGGCCGTGCTGGAAGACCAGCACGACCGTGCCGAAGGCCGCGCCGACCGACAACAGATAGCCCCCGGCGGCCTTCAGCGGCACCCACAGGGAGCGGAAGACCAGGGTCAGCAAGACATAGGACAGGCCGACCACGATCAGAGCGAAGGGCACCATCGAGGCGGCTAGCCGGTCCGAGACGTCGATCATGACAGCGGTCAGACCGGTCACCTTGATATCGACGCCGTAACGCTCCTTGAAGTCGTCGCGCAGGCCGCGCAGACGATGCACCAGGTCCTGGGTGGCGGCGTCCGAGGGGCCGGTGGTGGGCGTGATCTGGACGATGCCGATGTCGCCGGTCCGATTGGGCGTGGCCACGGGGATGGCGGCCACCCCGTCGAGTTGGCGGATGTCGTCGGCCATGGCCGTCATCAGGGCCACCGGGTCGGTCGAGGTGACGACGGTGGCGGTGACGGCCAAGGTGGCGTTGACACCCTCGCCGAAGTGTTCTGAGATGCGGTCGTAGGTGATGCGGGCGTGGTCGTCGCGCGGCCGCCAGCCGGCGTCTGGCAGGGCCAGGCGGAGGCCGAACATCGGGATGGCGGCGGCTCCCAGAATCAGAGCGACCGCCACCACGGTCAGGATCGGGCGGCTCGTCGCCAGCGCCAGCCAACCGCGGAAGAAGGCTTCCCCCCGGCGGAGGGCGAGGGCCGGGTCGGCGGTGGTGGCGGCCGAGACCGGGGTGGCGGTGGGGGCCGGAGCGGCTGTGGCTATGGGGGCCGGAGCGGCTGGGGCTGGACTGGTGGGTTCGGCGGCGGCCTTCCCGGCGGCGGTCTTAGCGAAGGCGCCTTTCCCGGCGGCGGTCTTCCCCAAGACGCCCTTCTCGGGGACGCCCGTCCGGCGGCGGCCGGGTCGCAGACGGTCGCCGGCCGCCGCCAGGACGGCCGGCAGCAGGGTCTCGGCGGTGGCCACGGCCATGGCCACCCCGACGGCGGCGCTGATCCCCATGATGGTCAGGAAGGGGATGCCGGCCACCCCCAGGCCGAGCAGGGCGACGATGACGGTCAGCCCGGCGAAGACCACGGCCGAACCGGAGGTGGCCAGGGCGCGGCCGATCGACTCGACCACCGGCACTCCCTGGCGCAACTGCTGGCGGTGGCGGGAGATGATGAAGAGCGAGTAGTCGATGCCGACGGCGGTGCCGAGCATGAAGGACAGGATCGGCGTGGTCGAGTTGATGGACATGGCGGCTGTGGCCAAGAAGATGCCGGTGGTGGTGACGCCGACCCCGGCCAGCGACACCAGCAGCGGCATGCCGGCGGCCAGCAGAGAGCCGAAGTTGACGATCAAGACCACCAGGGCGGCGGCGATGCCGAAGACCTCGACCAGGGTGACCCGGGGCAGGGTGTAGGAGAACAGGCCGCCGCCCAAGCTGGCTTCGGCCCCGGAGGGCAGGGCGGCCTGGAGTTGGGTTTGGACCTGGTCCAGGCCGTCCCGGGTGGCCTGAGTCACCACGGCGTCTTCGGTCCGCACCTGGGCGGTCAAGAGGGCGGCCCGCCGATCGGCGCTGATGCCGGCCTGGTTGTCGTCTTGGGGTAGCGTCACCAAGGCGACCTGGTCCAGGCCGTTCAGTTGCTCGGCGGCCTGGTCGATGGCGTCCTGGTAGCCCGGCTCGAGCACGGAATGGCCCTCGGGGGCCAGGATCAGGAACTGGGCGTTGGTGCCCGAGGCCTCGGGGAAGGTCCGCCCCAGGGCGGCCAGGGCCTCGGAGCTCTCTAGGCCGGGGATGGTGATGGAGTCGTCCAGGCCATGGCCGAAGGTCAGCGCCAAGGCGGCCAATAGGGCCAGAACGACGGCCCAGGCCAGGACCACCCGGCCTTTGGCGCGCGCCACCCAGCAGCCCAAGGCGTAGAGCGCGGACGACATCAGTTACCTTTCCAGAGGATGGGGCGCGGGCCGCTTCTCGGGTCGGCCGATCCGGTCGGCGCTTCTCCCCTGAGGGGGCTTCTCCCCTGAGGGGCTCCGACCCCCTAATTCTGCCACAGCGCCCGCTCGCGAGGCCGGTTTGAGAGTAGTGCCGCAGGCCAGAATGAGTAGGGCCGAACCCCAGAATGATCCCCGCCCCCGGGTCTCAGAGGGCGGTGGCGGTGGAGCCGCGAACCTCCAGTCCGACTGTCCCGACAGGCCCCGAGGCCACTGGTATGGCGTCGGCCAACTGGTTCATGGCCTCTGCCAGGCGCATGCCGTAAGCCCGGACGTCGGTTTTGACAGCGGTCAGCGCTGGGGCGGTCAACCGGGCCACGATCGAGTCGTCCCAGGCCACCAGGCTGAGATCGTCCGGCACCGTCAGATTGAGCTCGTGGGCCACCTGGAGGGCGGCGGCGGCCATGATGTCGTTGTCGAAGATGATGGCGCTGGGACGGTCGGGCGCGATCAGCAGGCCCCGGACGGCCTCCCCGCCCCGCTCCTGGCTGTAGTCGGCCGTCACCGTCTGGGGGGCGGACAGGCCGAGCCGGGAGGCCTCCTGGGCCAGTGCGGCGTCGCGGGCGATGGTGTGGGCGTAGTCGGCCGGGCCGGCCACCCGGGCGATGCGGCGGTGCCCCAGGGCGGCCAGGTAGCGCAGGGCCAGACGCGCCCCGACCGTGTCGTCGATCCACAGCCAGGGCCACCGGGATGGCTGGGCGGGCGGCCCGAAGTCGTCGTCGCCGGGCCAGGGCGGCGACAAGACGACCCCCGGCAGGCCCAGCCCGGCCAGCATCTCCAGCCGGGGGTCGCGCCAGCCGACGTCGGTCAGGGCGACGGCGTCGACCTGGCGGCGGCCGGCCCAGTCGCGCAGCGCCGCCGCCTCGTCCTCGGGGAGGTCGACCAGTTGGAGGGCCAAGCCGACGCCGAGGGGACCGTGGACCTCCTGCAGGCCCGAGATCAGCTCCATGTACCAGGGCTCCAGGCCGATTAGGCGGGCCGGCCGGTTTACCACCAGGCCCATCAGGCGGGAGCGCCGGCCCATCAGCGCCCGGGCGGCGGCCGAGGGTCGCCAACCCAACTCGTCGGCCGCCGCCAGGATGCGTCGACGGGTGGTAGGGGAGACCCCGGGCTTGTCGTTCAAGGCGTAGGAGACGGCGCTCTTGGTCACCTGGGCGCGACGCGCCACGTCGGCGATTGTGGGGCGGCGAGAGCCGCTTCGATCCGGGTCGGCCACAGCCTGTCTCCTTCGCTGGTCCTTCGCTGGTTCAAACATCGTTAGCTTAACCGGTTCAGATACTTGTGGCCACATGTTTTAAGTCACAAAAAGATAACGGCGAGAACCGGTTCATTGACGCGGGCCAGGACCGAGGGGGAGGATCACGACAGGCGTGCCCGCTTCCCGCCCACATCGGGCCACCCCTGCCGGGCGCGGGCGACCGCGCCGGGGCATCGACTAGATCGACTAGAGGGCATCGAGACAAAGGAGTTAATGATGATGGTCCAACGACATCGGCGGGTGGCCGCGCTGGCCTGCGCCGCCGCCCTGGCCCTGAGCCTGGCGGCCTGCGCCGGCGACACCGGCGACGGCCCGGAATCGACCGGGGGGGGGGTAGGGGCCGCGGTCGTGGCCGGCAGCTCGGTGTCGGTCTTCACCGGTCAGGTGGGTGACTTCACGGCCCCCAACTTCAACCCCTTCAACACCACCGGCTCATACCTGCAGCCGACCCAGGGGGCCATCTACGAGGCCCTGTTCTACTACAACATCGCCCGGGCCGACGACCCCCGGCCGGTCCTGGGGGAGTCCTTCTCCTGGAACGACGACGGCACCGTCTTGACGGTCCAGGTCCGCCAGGGGGTGAAGTTCTCCGACGGCTCCGACATGACCGCCGACGACGTCGTCTTCTCTCTCGACCTGGTGTCCAAGACCGCCGCCCTGAACACCTCCGGCCAGACCTGGCAGACCGCCAAGCAGGACGACCAAACCGTCACTCTGACCTTCCCCAAGCCGGCCTTCACCTTGGAGGCGCTGCTGCTGGGCCGCGAGCCGATCGTGCCGAAGGCGCTGTGGCAAGATGTCGGCGATCCCACGGCCGGGACCAATGAGCAGCCGGTCGGCACCGGCCCCTACATGTTTGACCAGTACCAGCCCCAGGCCATCATCCTCAAGGCCAACCCCTATTACTGGGGCCAGGGCGATGAGGCCCCGGCGGTCGAGTACGTCCGCTACATCTCGCTGGCCAACGCCGACGCCGCCACCACCGCCCTGCAGCAGGGCACGGTCGACTGGCAGGGCTCCTTCCTGCCGACTCTGAAGCAGCTGATCGCCGACTCCGACGGCACCCTGGCCTACTCCAACACGCCCCAGGCCACCACCGGCCTGTTCGCCTGCGCCAACGCCGATCTGGGCTGTGTGGGGCCGCAGACCGACAAGGCGGTGCGCCAGGCGATGTACTACGCCATGGACCGCGCCCAGCTCAACACCCAGGCCGCCGCCGGCTTCGCCCTGCCGGCCTCGCCCACCCTGCTGCCGAACTTCGTCAACCAGGACGAGATCACCAGCCCCGACTACCTGGAGGTGCCGCAGACCGCCGACGTGGCCAAGGCCAAGTCGATCCTGGAGGCCGCCGGCTGGGCCATGGCCGACGACGGCTACTACGCCAAGGACGGCCAGACCCTGGAGATGACCCTGTCCGACGTCTCCGGCTGGACCGACTACAACACCATGTGCGAGTTGCTGGCCGGCCAGTTCAAGCAGGCCGGCATCAAACTGGTCGTCAGCCATGTGGCCCAGAACGCCTGGTCCCAGGCCGAGGTCTCGGGCCAGTTCCAGCTGTCCATGAACTCGGTCAACATGGGGGCCTCGTCCAACCCGTATTACACCTACAACAACTACGTCAACGGGGTCGGCACCCGGCCGGTGGGGGAGGCCGCCGTCACCACCAACACCATGCGCTACAGCAACCCGGCCGTCGACGCCGCCGTGGCCGCCCTGGCCGCCACCAACGACCCGGACGAGTCCTCGGCCCAGTACAAGATCATCCAGGACGCCTTGGTCGAGGACATGCCGATCATCCCCATCTATGTCAACTCGGCCCTGTGCGAGTACAACCTGACCCACGCCACCGGCTGGCCGTCGCAGGACGACCTCTACGCCTTCCCGCTGCCCTGGGGCGGCAACTGGGGCACCGGCATCGTCTTGAAGACCATCCGCCCGGTCGTTTGACCGGTCCGTCCGGCCCCGGGCCCGAGCGGGCCCGGGGCCGGACGCCAACCCGGCCGGCGGCCATGCGGCCGGCCAGACTCGGAGACGGACGGTGCGTTTCTACTTCCAGAAGGTCTTGTTCTACCTGGTCGCCCTCTGGGCGGCCCTGACCCTCAATTTCGCCATCCCCCGACTGATGCCGGGCGACCCGGTGTCGATCATCGTCATGAAGATGGCCGCCGCCGGCCAGGTCATCACCCCGGAGACCCGCCACGCCATCACCGTCCAACTGGGCGGCGTGGGCGAGGGCGGCTGGTGGTCCCAGTACTGGCAGTACCTGGTCAACCTGGCCCACGGCGACCTGGGGGTGTCGATCGCCAACTATCCGGTCAAGGTCTCGACCATCTTGGGCAACGCCCTGCCCTGGACCGTCACTCTGGTCGGCCTGGCCACGGTGCTGGCCTTCGTCTTGGGCGTCGGCCTGGGCATCCTGGCCGGCTGGCGGCGGGGCTCGGTCTGGGACAACCTCATCCCGGTGGCCACCTTCTTCCAGGCCGTGCCCTATTTCTGGCTGGCCCTGATCCTGTTGCTGCTGCTCAGCCGCACCTGGCAGGTCTTCCCCTTCGCCCAGGGCTACGACACCGTGGCCTGGCCCATCATCACGCCTGGGCTCAACTGGCCCTTCGTCAAATCGGCCGTCTACCACGGCTGCCTGCCGGCGGCGACCATCGTCTTGTCCTCGATCGCCGGCTGGATGCTGGGGATGCGCAACATGATGGTCTCGACCCTGTCCGAGGACCACATCTTGACGGCCGAGGCCAAGGGGCTCAAGCCGGGCCGGGTGCGTTGGACCTACGCCGCCCGCAACGCCGTCCTGCCCAGCCTGTCCGGCTTCGCCATCTCGCTCGGCTTCGTGGTGGCCGGCTCCATCGTCATGGAGACCGTCTTCTCCTACCCCGGGGTCGGCTTCCAACTGTGGAAGGCCGTGTCCAACAACGACTACCCCTTGATGCAGGGCACCTTCCTGGTCATCTCGATCGCCGTGTTGGCGGCCAACCTGCTGGTCGACCTGTTGCTCGGCCTGATCGACCCCCGGACCAGGGCCCGGGCCTGAGGCGGGAGGCGACATGTCAGACCATTTGGTGAGCCCGACGGGCGGGGCGGGGCCGGCGGCCGACGCCACCACGGCGCCGGACCCGGCGACCGACGCCACTTTGACTCCGGCGGCCGACCCGGCCGCTCCGCTCCCGGACCCGGCGCTGGCCCCGGCGGCCACTCCGGCACTGGCCCCTCCGGCCGATCCGGCCGCCCCGCCTCCGGCCGACGAGCTGGTCGATGAGACCGGGGCGGTCGAGCGGGTCTTCCAGCGCCGTCGCTCCCTGGCCCAACTGCTGCCCTCCCGCTCGGCCAAGCTGGTCGTCGGGGTGACCCTGTTGGGGGCGGTGGTGCTCTTCGCCGTCCTGGGCCCCTGGCTGGTGGACGACCCTAGGGCCATCTCGACCGACATGCTGGTGGCGCCGGGGACCTCGGGCCACCTCTTGGGCACCAACCAGGCCGGCCAGGACCTGTTCGCCCAATTGGCCTACGGCGTCCGCGGCTCGCTCATCATTGGGGTGGCCGTGGGACTGATGGCGACCGTGCTGTCGGCCCTCTTCGGCGTCCTCGGGACCTATCTGGGCGGGGTGGCGGACGACGGCTTCGCCCTGTTCACCAACGTCGTCCTGGTCATCCCCGGGCTGCCGCTGACCATCGTCATCGCCAACTACGTGCCGGCCGACCGCCGCGGCCTGCTGCTGATCGCGGCCGTGCTGGCCATCACCAGTTGGGCCGCCTCGGCCCGGGTGCTGCGCGCGGTCACGCTGTCCGTGCGCCAGCGGGACTACGTGGCGGCCGCCCGCGTGGCCGGCGAGAAGACCTGGCGCGTGCTGGTGGTCGAGATCCTGCCCAACCTGATCCCGGTGATGGCCGGACAACTGGTCTTCGCCATCATCTTCGCCATCCTGGGCGAGGCCGGGCTGTCCTTCCTGGGCCTGGGGGCCAACGGCTCCTTCACCTTGGGCACGATCTTGTACTTCGCCTGGCAGTCGCTGGCCCTGACCCAGGGGGCCTGGTGGTGGTTCGTGCCGCCGGGCCTGCTGATCGCCCTGGTGGGCATGGCCCTGTCGCTGATCAATTTCTCGATCGACGAGATCATCAACCCCAAGCTGCGCCAGTCGACCCGGGCGGCCCGTAAACAATGGGGATTGACGCCGGAGCAACTGGCCCTGCTGAAGGAGGGGGACGTCAGATGACCGAATCCGCCTTGGGCGCCCCGGTGTTGAGCGTGACCGACTTCAGCGTCGACTACCTCGGCCGCAACCCGGTCCACGCCGTCCGCGAGGTCTCCTTGAGCCTGGCCCGGGGCGAGATCCTGGGTTTGGCCGGGGAGTCCGGCTGTGGCAAGTCGACTTTGGCCTATGGCGTCACCCGGCTGCTGCGGCCGCCGGCCGTGATCGCCTCCGGCAAAGCCATCTTCCACTCCCGCGAGGGCTACGAGATCGACATCTCCCAACTGCGGGGCGAGGACCTGCGCCAATTCCGCTGGGACAAGATCGCCATGGTCTTCCAGGGGGCGATGAACTCGCTCAACCCGGTGATCGACATCGCCGCCCAGTTGGAGGACGTTTTCACGGCCCACCGCCCGGAGCTGTCCAGCCAGGAGCGGCGGCGGCGCTGCGGCGACCTGTTGGAGCGGGTCGGGGTCGACCGGCGGCGGCTGCGGGCCTTCCCCCACGAGCTGTCGGGCGGGATGCGCCAGCGGGTCATGATCGCCATGGCCCTGGCCCTCGACCCCCAGGTCCTGATCATGGACGAGCCGACCACGGCCCTGGACGTGGTGGTGCAACGCGAGATCCTGGACGAGATCACCCGGCTGCGGGCCGAGTCCGGCTTCGCCGTCATCTTCATCACCCACGACCTGCCGCTGCTGCTGGAGATCAGCGACCGGATCGCCGTCATGAAGGCCGGCCGGATCGTGGAGCTGAACCAGGCCTACGAGCTGTACACCGCCCCGCGCGACCCCTACACCAAACGCCTGTTGGCCTCCTTCCCGTCTTTGACCGGGGAGCGGGGCGGGTTCATCCGCAGCGGCCTGAGCGACGACCGCCTGGCCCAGGCCGAGGATCAGGACCGCGGGACCGCCGGGGGCCGGGCCGAGACCCCGCCCGAGACCCCGTCCGATGGGGGCGGGGGCCAGGCTCGGACCAAAGTGGGGGAGGGCTGAGATGCCGACCTTGGAACTGGCCCAGGTGACGAAGCACTACCACCTGCGCAGCGGCTTCCGCCAGGCCAAGCTGGTGGCGGTCGACGCCGCCAGCTTCGAGTTGTCGTCCAACCAGACTATCGCCCTGGTGGGCCAGTCGGGCTCGGGCAAGTCGACCATCGCCAAGCTGATCCTGCAATTGGAGCGGCCCAGCTCCGGCAGCATCAGCCTGGACGGGCGCGACATCCGGCACTGGCCGATCCGCCAGTACCGCGGCGATGTCCAAATGGTCTTCCAGGACCCCTTCGCCTCGCTCAACCCGTACCACACCGTGGCCCACCACCTGGACCGCCCGTTGCGGCTGCACTTCCCCGAGCTGACGGCCACCCGCCGCCGCCAAGAGGTCCTGGGCCTGCTGGAACGGGTGCGGCTGACCCCGGCGGCCGATTTCGTCGACCGCCACCCGCACGAGCTGTCCGGCGGCCAGCGCCAACGGGTGGCCATCGCCCGGGCGCTGGCCCCCAAACCGCGCATCCTGATCGCCGACGAGCCGGTGTCGATGCTGGACGTCTCGATCCGCCTGGGCGTGCTCAATCTGCTGGGCCGGCTGCAGCGCGAGGAGAGCCTGGGGGTGCTCTACATCACCCACGACCTGGCCACGGCCAGGCACTTCTCGGACCAGATCATGGTCATGCACCAGGGCCGGATGGTTGAGCGCGGCCAAGCCGACGAGGTCATCTTGAACCCCCGGGCCGACTACACCAAGCAGCTGGCCGCCGCCGCCCCCAACCCGGAGCGGCGCCTGGCCCAGCTGCGGCGCCGTGGTTAGGGTCCGGGCGGGATGAGACCTCTGGGGGGAGGACGACTGTGTTGAGGCGGATCGCGCTGGCGGGCTGGAGTTTCCGTCCGGCCTCGGCCCGGGACCTGCCGGGGCGGGTGGCGGCGGCCTTCGCCGACGGCGCCGAGCTTCAAGCCGTGGTGCCGGGCAACGTCCACGACGACCTGCTGGCCCACGGCCTGCTGGCCGACCCCTACCAGGGATCGGCCGAGGCGGCGTCCCATTGGGTCGGCCGGGAGGACTGGCGCTACCGGACGAGGCTGCCCGATTGGCCCCACGACTGCCAACGGGTCGACCTGGTGGCCGAGGGCCTGGACACGGCCGCCACCGTCCGCCTGGGCGACCAAGTGGTGGCCACGACCCGGAACCAGCACCGCCGCCACCGCTGGGAGATCGCCTCCCGGGCGCGGCCGGGCGACTGGTTGACGGTCGAGTTCGAGTCGGTCTACCGGCTGGCGGCCCGGGCCGAGGCGGCCTGGGGGAAGTACCCGGCGGCCTACGACGAGCCCTTCCCCCTGGTGCGCAAGATGGCCTCCAACTTCGGCTGGGACTGGGGTCCGACGGTGGTGACGGCCGGTGTTTGGCGGCCCATCCGGCTGGAGGCCTGGAGCCGGGCGCGGCTGGCGGCCGTCCGGCCTACGGCCAGCCTGGAGAGCGCCGCTGGCGACCGGGGGCGGCTGGAACTGACGGTGGAACTGGAGCGGACCGCCGAGGGGGAGTCGGTGGCGGGGCGGACCGTCGACGGTGGAGCGGCAGTGGTGAATGGGGCCGCCGAGCGTGGGACGACGGCGGTGGGGCGGGCCGCAGGACGGTGGCCGACGGCGGTGGCGGGGGCCGCCGAGCGGAGACCGGTGGTGGTGACGGCCGTCTTGGCCGACCCGGACGGGGGCGAGTGCTGGCGGGGCCGCCAGACGGTCACCGACGACCAGGCTTGTTTCCAGGCCGAGCTGGGGGTGGTGCGGCGCTGGTGGCCGCACGATCTGGGGGAGCAGCCGCTCTACCGGCTGACGGTCGAGCTGGCGGACGACACTGGTCTCCTGGACGCCTCCGTTCAGCAACTTGGCTTCCGCCACATCGCCTTGGCCACGGCGCCGGACCAGACCGGCCAGGCCTTCGGCCTGACCGTCGCCGGGCAACCAGTCTTCGTCAAAGGCTTCAACTGGATCCCGGCCGACCTGCTGGCCTCCCGGACGACGGCGGCCGACTGCCACGAGCGTCTGTTGGACGCCAAACAGGCCGGGGCCAACCTCGTCCGGGTGTGGGGCGGCGGCCTGTTCGAGTCCGACGACTTCTACCAGGCCTGCGACCAGCTGGGCCTGATGGTCTGGCAGGACTGCTTGTTCGCCTGCGCCGCCTACCCGGAGGCGGACGAATTCGCGGACGAGATCGCCGCCGAGCTGCGCGACAACATCCTCCGGCTGGCCCCGCACCCCTCGCTGGCGCTGTGGAACGGCGGCAACGAGACCATCTGGGGCCAACGCGACTGGGGCTGGGACGAGGTCCTCGAGGGCCGGGGTTGGGGCGGGCGCTACTACTACGACTTGTTGCCCAAGCTGATCGGACAGCTCGACCCCGGCCGGCCCTACTGGCCGGGCAGCCCCTACTCCGGCGACCCCGAGCGTCACCCCAACGACCCGGACTATGGCTGCAACCACTCCTGGGAGGTCTGGAACCAGGCCGACTACGGGGCCTACGCCAACGACCGGCCCCGTTTCATGGCCGAGTTCGGCTACTGCGCCCCGGCCGCCTGGGCCACGTTGGAGGCCGCCGTGGGCGCCGAGCATTTGCGGCCCTGGGACTCGGTGCTGATGGGCCACTACAAGGCCCAAGAGGGGGAGGCCAAACTGCGCCGGGCCATCGAGTCGGCCTTCCACCCGCCGGCCGACTTCGCCGGCTGGCACTACGCCAGCCAGGTCCAACAGGCCCGGGCGGTCGGCTTCGGCCTGGACTATTGGCGGTCGCTGTGGCCCCATTGCCAGGGCGCCGTCGTCTGGCAGCTGAACGACTGTTGGCCGGCTATCAGCTGGTCGGCCGTCGACTCGGCCGGGCGGCGCAAACCGGTCTGGCACACCGTCCGGCGCTCCTTCGCCACCCGGCTGGCCCTAGTCCTGGCGGCGCCCGACGGCGGCGGCCACGTCCTCCACCTGGTCAACAACTCGTCGGAGCCCTGGTCGGCTCGCCCCCTGGTGGCCCGGCTGGGGTTGGACGGCCAGACGCGGGCGCGCTGGTCCCAGTCTTTGACCGTCCCGGCCGGCCAGGTCCTGTCCGTGCCCCTGCCCCTGGAGGTGGCCCCGGCCCCCGGCCCGGGCGAGCTGCCCGGCCGCGGCCTGGCGGGCGACGAGATCTTGCTGGTCGAGGCCGACGCCCGGGCCCCGGACCCGGCCGGGCGCCGCGTGCTGGCCCGCCCGGATCGCCAACTGGAATTGTGTCCGGCCGATTTCATGGTCGAGACCAGCCCGGACCCGGCCGGGGCCAGGCTCCAAGTCACGGCCCGCTCCCTGGTGCGCGACCTGCTGCTGCAGGCCGACCGCCTGGGGGCTGTGGCCGACGCCGGCCCGGTCACCCTGTTGCCGGGCGAGACCTGGGAGTGCCTGGTCCAAGGCGCGGGCCGCGACCTCGCCCCGGCCGACTTCGCGCCCCCGGTGCTGCTCGACGCCGCCACAGTCGAGTTGGCCGCCCGCGCCGCCCAGAGCTGAGCGGCGGGTCCGGGCCGTCGTGGTAGTCGTGGTCGGGGACCGGCCAGCGGGAAATGGATGGTGCAAGACTGTGCATCGCACTATGATGCGGCTATGCGCACCACAGTTGACCTGCCTCCGCGACTGCACCAGCGAGCCAGGGACCACGCCGCCCGCCAACATCAGTCGTTGTCCGCGGCCCTGGCCGGGCTGGTCGCCCTCGGCTTGGAGGCGGCCGAGCCCGCGCCCGACCTGGCCCGGGATCCCGTCTCCGGCTTCCCCACGGTCAGGCTCGGTCGGCCGCTGACGGCGGCCGAGGTGGTGGACCTGTTGGACGAGGACGAGCGGTGATCCGCCTGCTCGACGCCAATGTGCTGATCGCCTTGGTGGTCGAGGACCATGTCCACCATGACCGGGCCAGCGCCTGGAGCGCCGGCCTGGACGCTTTCGCCACCTGTCCGATCACCGAGGGCGCCCTGGTCCGCCTGCTGTTGCGGGTGGGCGAGTCCAAGCTGGTCGTCGCGGCCGTCCTGGAGGCCGTCGCCGGGCTGCCCGGACACCATTTCTGGCCCGACGACCTGCCCCACGCCGGCCTCGACCTGGCCCCACTCCAGGGTTATAAGCAAGTCACCGACGCCTACTTGGTCGCCCTGGCCCAACATCATGGCGGCCGGCTGGCCACCCTCGACGCCGCCCTGGCGGCCACCCACCCGGCGGCCGAACTGGTCTAACCCCGTCCCGGACCGGGCCGTGGTTGGGCGGCGAGGCTTCGGCGCTCGCTGGGCCAGTTAAGCCAGATCGCGGTTGGCGAAGCGTCCGGACCGGGTGGCCGACGTGGAAGGCGATGCGGGCGTGATGGCAGGGCGGTCCAGGTTTTACCGCCGCCTGGCCGGGGGAATGGGCCTGGTCGGATGGGGCGGTACGGTGAGTCCGTGGAGCGACGGGCGAAGACCTGGCCGGGTGTCGTGGCCTGCCTCCTGGGGCTGAGCTTCACCGGGTTCAACCTCTACTGGGCCTTGGGGCACAACTGGCTGGTCGACACGGTTTTCCCCACCGCCTCGTTGGACGAGGTTGGGGCGATCCTGCCGCCGGCGGTGCAATGGGCGGCCATCGTCCTCAAGACCGGCGCGGCCCTACTCGGCTTGGCGACCGTCCCGGCGGTGGCCCGCGTCTTGCCCGGGTGGGCGCTGGCGGTCGCCCGCGGGCTGGGCTGGACGGCCGCCGCCGTCATCGCCGCTTGGGGGCTGACCCAGACGGTTTGGTTCGCCCTGGCCAAAGCCGGGGCGCTGGAGCTGCCCGGCGGGGAGTGGACGTCGCGGTCCATCAACGGCCATGTCTTCCTATGGGACCCCTGGTTCCTGGTCTGGGGCGCCGTCTTGGGCTACGCCCTGATCGCCTCCCGACGGCCCCGGCGCTGACAGGTGGCGCTTTTCAGCAGCTGGTTGAACCTGAGGAAAGGCGACCACGCGGCTGACGGTAAGCGGTCGGCGTTGGCCGTCAGAGTGCAACTCTCCTAGCGTTACGCTAATATAATTGCATGGACTTGACGACTCCGCTCTCGACCATCGCGCCGGGACTCGAGAGCGCGGCCTTGACGGTGCTCGCCGGCGCCGACACGGCCCTGTCCGCGACTCAAATCCAGCGTGTCGCCGGGAGGGGGTCGCGCTACGGACTGGTGCTCGCGCTAGAACGTCTGGTCGGTCACGGCGTCGTCACCGCCATTCCAGCCTCCCGTGGCAACCTGTACCGACTGAATCGGGACCATGTCCTGGCCCCGGTCGTCATCGCCGCCGTCCGAGTCCGCGGCGAGGCCGACCGCCGACTGTCCGAGGCCGTCGACCGCCTGGCCCCCCAGCCGCTCAGCGCCGCGCTGTACGGCTCTGTCGCCCGGGGCGAGGCCGCTCCGGACAGTGACATCGACCTTCTAGTCATCGCCGCGGACGGTCTCGACCCCGACGCCGAGACGTGGGCCCGGCAGATCGACGGTCTCGAGCGAGGCGCGCGGGATTGGACCGGCAACCCTCTCCAGACCGTGACGGTGACCCGGGCGCAACTCACCCTCATGGCGGCGGCCAAAGCCGGGATCATGGACGAGTGGGAACGCGACGCGCGCACCATCGTCGGCTCGGACGCTCGCGGCCTGATCCGCGCGGCCCGAAAGGTCGCGGCGGCCTTATGAGCCCCAAAAAACATCGCACCAGCGCCGGCGGTCCAGCCGAGGGACGCCGCCGTCTCAACATCGCCGCGCAATATTTAGCCCTTGCCGGGATGCTGGAGGACGACCCGTCAGACGGCGCGATCAACGCCTGTATCGGCAACTGCGTGCTGGCGGGGATCGCGGCCGCCGACGCGGTTTGCTACGCCCGCCTGGGCGAGCGCTACTCCGGCCCCGACCACGACCAGGCGGCCGACGGCCTTGATCGTGTCGACAAAGAGCTGGGTAGCGCCTTGCGCTCGCTCAACCGGCTCAAAACCAAGTCGCAGTACGGCGACGAGTGGCTCACCGACTCCACTAGAAAGTCGGCTCTGCGTGGCGCCCGAGCACTCGTGAAAGAGGCCGAGGCCTCACTTCGCTGAACCACTCCTGACACTTTGATGGCTATTCATAATGAAGAATTAACAATTAGTGGTCTGGAGCGTCGCGGCCGACCGTATCCCGGGTCATCGAGAGCATGTCGCACATTCTCAGCCAAATTCTAGACGAATATCGCCCCATACGGACGGCGATGCTGCCGGTTTCGTCCTCTACCTGGGCCAGCAGTCGCTGCCCTTCGGCGAGCGCCTGCGCGCCCTGCCGGTCAGAGCCATCTGGGAGGCGTGATCCCAGCGCGTCGAGCGTGGCAATCACTGCTTCAAGTTTTGACAATTGTACTTTACAAAGACCCTGGCCGTGCGTAGTTAATGGTTCCGCCGCGCCGTTCAGCGCAGCCACAGGCCGCTGAACGGCATCGCCCACAGGCGGTCCCCGAGGGGGAGGGTGCGTTCGCCGGTATATAGGACGATTCCGGCCCGGAAGCGGTCGCCG
>JAISAO010000004.1 GCA_031266665.1 Propionibacteriaceae bacterium
ATCAGGACGGCGCCGAGCCAGTAGGGGGCGGGGTGGCCGAGGCCGCTGTAGAGCCAGCCGGCCAGCAGCGGGCCGGCCATCTGGACGGCGGAGGTGACCGCTTGGACGCCGCCGGCCAGCCAGCCCTGCTCGTCGGCGCCCACCTGGCGTGACAACAGGGCCTCCAGGGCGGCGGTGGTGGCCCCCTGGCCGGCGGCCAGGATCAGGGCGGCGGCTGTCAGCAGGACCGGCCACGGCGCCCACTGGGCGGTCCAGGCCAGGCCCAGGCAGCCCGCCAACTGGACGGCGGCCCCGACCAGGACGACGCCGCGCTCGCCCCAGCGGGACACCAGCCGGCCCAGCAGGCCGCCCTGGATGATCAGGTCGAGCAGGCCGACGACGGACAGGAACAGGCCCACCTGGGTCGGCCCCCAGGCGATGGTGTCGAGGGCCAGGACGGAGAAGTTGGAGGTGAAGAACATGAAGGGGAGGGTGATCAGGGCGAAACCGATCAGCAGGGGCCGCAGCCGGGGACGGGCCAAGGCGTCGGCCACGACCTTGAAGGGGTGCAGCTGGGACAGCCGCAAACGGCCGGCGCGGTTGGCCGGGTCGAGGCTCTCGGGCAGGGCCACCAGGCACAGCAGGCCGACCACCAGGCCGATGGCGGCGGTGGTGAGCACGGGCAGGGCCAGGTTGACCCTAGCCAGCGGCCCGCCGATGGCTGGCCCTACCATGAAGGCCACGCCGGTGACGGCCCCGAGGAAGCCGAAGCGCTTGGCCCGCCGCTCGGGGGCGGTGATGTCGGCCACGTAGCCGAACATGGCGGGCATGTCCCCGGCCGTCAGGCCTTGGACGACCCGGGCCACGATCAGCAGCCACAAGGTCTGGGCGCAGCCGAAGAGGCCGAAGCCCAGGGCGGAGCCGAAGAGGCCGAGGACGATGACCGGCCGGCGCCCCACCCGGTCGGACAGGGCGCCGAGGAAGGGCGCCACCATGAAGGCGCCGGCCGCGTAGACGGCCTCCAACAGGCCGACCCACCAGCCCAGATCGGCCTCTAGGACGTGGCGGCCGACGACGAAGGGCAGGACGGGGAAGACGACGCTCATGCCGATCGAGTTCAAGAAGGTGATCACCACCAGCAGGGGCCAGGCGTGGCGGTATTTACCGTCCGGGCGCCCGGACGGGGCCGGGGTTGGCGTTGTTTCGCATTCGTCCGGCCGCGCGGCCGTCGGGTCTGGCGGGAGTGTCGGGGTCGGGGGTGGTGTGGTTTCACGTCCTCCCGGCCGCGCGGCCGTCGGGTCGGGAGGGGCCGTCGGGCCGGGCGGGGGAGGGGTGGTGGAGTTGTCAGGGGTGGACATGGGAGGGCCTTTCTGGGGCGGGCCGCCCGAGGCGGGCGGTCGGGGTGGATGGGTCTGTCGGGCGGGGCGCGCCCGGTCGTGGTGGGTGGATGGGTGTTCCCGGCGGACCGCGTCCGACGAGGGTGGTGTCGGCCGGGCGGGTCGCGCCCGGCCGGGGTGGACGGTTTCGGCGGGGACTATGCCCGGCGGCGGACGGGGCACTCCGGGCAGAGCCCGCCCGACGGCCCCGGTCGGGGTCGGTGGGGAAAGGTGATTAAACGGTTGCTGGGATGGTCAGCCCCGCCGGGAGGTCAGTCCTGCGGCGGGCCTCCCCGACGGTGGCCACGCCGGTTGCCCCGAGAGCCGCGACCTGGCGGGTCGCCGCCCCGGGAGCCGTCGTCGCCGTGGTCTCCGGCCCGGCGGCCGTCGCCGCGAGGATCGGCGTTCCTAGAGTCGCCGCTCCTGGGGTCGACGCTGCGGGGATCGACGTAGGGACTGGCGCCGGCCCAGCCGCCCCTGGAACCATCGGCTCTGGGGTCGCCCCGGCCGCCGTTCCGTGGGTCCTCGCCGTTCCAGCCGCTCCGGGGGTCGGCTCCGGCCCGGCCGTCTCGGGGGTCGCCGCCGCCTCGGCCGTCGGCTCTGGGGTCGCCCCGGCCGCCGCCGCGGGGGTCACTGCCGTCCCAGTTGCTTCGTGGGTCGCCGCCAGGGCGCCCGCCCGCCCCGGGCCAGCCGCGTTGGCCGCCGGACCGCTGGAAATAATCCGCGTAATCCTCGCCCAGCCGCTGGCGCAGGCCGGCCAGGCGCTCGGAGGCCTCTGCCGGGGAGGGGCCGAGGTCGCGCTCCAGGGCGGCGATCAGCCGGTCCAGGTAGGCGCACAACTCGGTCTGCTCCCGCTGGTCGAGGCAGGCGTAGACGTCGCCGGCCTCGGCGGCGGCCGGCTCGTCCCGCCGCCCCCGGTCGGTCAGCTTGACCAACATGACCCGCCGGTCCCCCGGCGACGGCTCGCGCCTAGTCAGGCCGGCCTGCTCCAAGCGGGCCAAGGTCTGGTTCAGCGACGAGGTGCGGATGCCGAGCAGGAAGGACAGGTCCTTGGTGGAGACGCCGTCGCGCAGCCGCAACAGCGCCAGGACGCGCCCCTGCCCGGCGTTGGGGTCGGCCGGCCGGCCCGGCGCGGCCGACCAGCGCAACCGGTCTTGGCGTTGCAGCAGCCACGACAACCGCCTCAGCCGCTGATCGAGCCGCCGCGCCAGATCCTCCATGATGTCCCCCCGTCCGAGTGATTGACCGGTACCGTCCAGAAACTCTAACCGGTACCGTCCAGACTGTCAAGCCCCGGTCGCCGCCATATCCGAGAGCTGAGCGGTGTTACGCGCGCCCGGCCGCACAGACGCCGTCTTGGTTCGGCCGCCCCCGAGGCGGCCGGCCCGGACCGGCGCCGTCGTGGGCGTGTCGCACCAGCGGGCCGCCCAACGGCTATCCGTTTAGCCGCCCGCGCCTGGAGCTGAAGGAACTTGCGGGCCCGGCTGGGCCTGGTGATCGAGGCTCCGCGGCGCGTCGCCGTGCTGCCGGAGACCCAGCCCGACGGCTCGCAGGCGGCGTTGGACCAAGGGTTCGGGCGGCGGCCGTGACGGATGTCCTGGACGTTTATCTCAATGGCCTCCCGGCCGGTCGGCTGAGTCGCGCCGGCTGAGCGCGCCCGTCTGCGCGATGCCATGGCCGCCCGTCTCGGGTGGGTGGGTGTCCCTTGAGGCCTGCTCACGGCGAGACGGCGGGCGATTACTCCCACCGGTATGCGGTAAATTTTTCCCATGGCTGTTACCATGGACCGGGCGGGCCGAGTGATGTTGCCGAAACAACTGCGCGAGCGGCACGGCCTGCGTGAGGGCGTGAAACTGGACGTCAGCGAGGACGGGGCCTCCATCCGCCTGACGCCGCAGCCGGCCCCAATCGAGATCGTGGAGGAGGACGGCCGACTGGTGGCCGTGGGCGGCGCCCCGGTGACGGACGAGGACGTCCGCGCCATCTTGGATGACATCCGTCGATGAGCGTCGTCCTGATGGACACCTCCGTGGCGGTTCCGTTGTTGCTGGCCGGCCACTCGGACCACGCCCGGGTGGCGGCGTGGGCGAAGGGTCGGAGCCTGGCTTTCGCCGGGCACGCCGTCTTCGAGACCTACGCCGTGCTGACCCGGTTACCGGCCGCCTCCCGGCTGACGCCCGACCAGGCCGGCCGGTTGATCGGGCAGTACGCCCAGAACGAGTATCACCTCGGCTTGCCCGACCGGGAGGTGATCGACCTGTTGGCCCGGCAGGGCTTCACGGGGGGCCAGATCTATGACGCCTTGGTGGCTCTGGCCGCCGCCGGCAACAGGCTCGCCAGCCGCGACCGGCGGGCGCTCGAGTTGTATGACAAACTGGACGTCGTGGTGGAGACGGTTTTCTGAGCCCCGCCCCGCCGCCAGAGATACGGTAGCCATGGCTGACACCCGACACTCTGGGTAATGTTGGTCTGGCTGACAGAGGACGTGGAGGCGGCCATGACAGACGACAAGGGCGTTAAACCGGACGCGTCAGATGTGGGCGCGGGCGCAGCGGCGCCGGCGGGCGTCGGGCCGCCGCCGGCTGTCACCGCTTCGATCCCCCGCGAACAACTATTGGCTAAATTGGAACAGGCGTTGGCCGGCGCTGGGGCGGCGCTGGTCGGGGTCGACGGCAGCGGCAAGACGACTTTGGCTCAGGAGTATGTGCGCTCCCGGGCCGGGGACTACTCGTGGGTCTGGTGGTGCGATGCCTCGTCCGAGTATTCGTTGTGGAGCGGCCTGGCGGTGGAGGGCCGTAAGGCTTTGACCGCCAGCGGCGCCACCGCTGTCGAGTCGACGACCGACGCCGAGGCGGCCGAGCGGGCCCTTGGCCGGTTGCGCGGCGGCGCCGGTTGGCTGGTGGTGCTCGACGGGGTGACGGATGAGGCCGCGGTCCGGCAGGCGATGGTCTCGGCGACGGGCAAGTTCATCGTCACCACGCGGGTGGACCAGGATTGGCGAAACCTCGCCCTGACGGCCGTCGCCGTCGAGCCGTTGACAAAGGCTGAGGCCGTGCGGCTGCTGCTGGCGCGGGCCGAGCCGGCATCGCCAAAGGGCTGGGAGATTTCAGGCCCGGCCGGCGAGTTGGTCCGGGAACTGGGTTGCTGGCCGCTGACGGTCGCGCAAGCCGGATCGTTGCTCCGCCTCGACGGTGCGCGGGACCCGTCGGCGCTGTTGGCCCGGTGGCGGCAGACCGCGGCGGCACATCCGCTGGAGGCGGTCGCGGGCGCGGCGCCGGAGCGGACGGTGGCGCGGCTGTGGAATCTGGCGATCAGCCGTTTGGAAGAGCGCGACCCCTCGGCCGTGCGCCTCTTGTCGGTGCTCGGCTGGTGGGGTCCGCCGGAGGGCATCCCCCGGTCGATGCTCCGCTGGCTGGGGGGAAGCGTCATACCCGACGGCCCGGACCGGCCGCTGCGGGCGGCGGCGGCGGCCGGTCTGCTCAGTTTGAGCGACGACGCCGTGGCCGTTCATCCGCTGCTGCATATGGTGTGGCGCACCCCGGACGAGGCGGTGCCGCAACGCGCCCGCGAGCGGCTGCGGGAGGCGCGGGCCACGGCTGTCAGGGCGCTGGCTTTGATGCTCGAGGGTCGCAACACGGGCGACCCGGCGGTCTGGCCGATCCTGCGCTCCCTGGTCGGGCCGGCCGAGGTGCTGGCGGCCCAGCCAGGGGGTGGACCAGGAAGCCGGGTTTGTCGTTAAATATGTCGCCCGGTTCTTGTCCGAGCAGGGGTCGCACCAGCGGGCGGTCGCCCTCAGCCGATGGGACCGGGAGCGCGTCGAGCGGGCGCTCGGCCCCGACGACCCCGATGCCCTCTCGGCCCGGGCCAATCTCGCCACCACGCTGGCGGCGCGGGGTTGGTATGGGGATTTGGACGAGGCCATCGAATTGCATCGGCGGTTCATCGCTGACATGGAACGCGTCTTCGGCCCCGACCCTGCCGACGCCATCTCGTCCCGCGCCAGTCTGGCCGACGAGTTGGCGGCGCGGGGCGGGCCGGGTGATTTGGACGAGGCCATCGACTTGCATAGGCGGGTTGTCGCCGACATGAGGCGTGCCTTCGGCCCCGACCATCGCCAAACCATCACCGCCAGTAACAATCTCGCCAGCGAGCTGCGGGATCGCCTCGGCCCAGGTGATTTGGACGAGGCCATCGACTTGCACAGATGGATTGTCGTCGGCGTGGAGCGCGTCTTCGGCCCCGATCATCGAGACACCCTCGCGGCCTGCGACAATCTCGCCAACGAGCTGGGGTATCGCCTCGGCCCAGGTGATTTGGACGAGGCCATCGACTTGCATAGGCGAGTTGTCGTCGGCGGGGAGCGCGTCTTCGGCCCCGATCACCGCGACACCCTCTCGGCTTGTGACAGTCTGGCCAGCGAGCTGCGGGATCGCCTCGGCCCGGGTGATTTGGACGAGGCCGTCGGTTTGAACAGGCGGGTTGTCGCTGACAGGGAGCGCGTCCTCGGTCCCGACCACCTAGACACACTCTGGTCCCGCAACAATCTCGCCGTCGCGCTGCGGGATCGTCTCGGCTCGGATGATTTGGACGAGGCCGTCGACTTGTGTCGGCGGGTTGCCGTTGACGGGGGGCGCGTCCTCGGTCCCGATCATTTAGACACACTTTTGTTCCGTGGCAATCTCGCCCTCGCGCTGGTGCAGCGTCACGGGCCGGGCGATGTGGACGAGGCCGTCGACTTGTGCGGTCGGGTGGTCGCTGACATGGGGCGCGTCCTCGGTCCCGATCATCTCCACACCCTCGCGGCCTGTGACGGCCTGGCCCTCGCGCTGGGGGAGCGTCACGGGCCGGGCGATGCGGGCGAAGCCGTCAACTTGCATAGACGAGTTGTCGCTGGCTCGGAGCGTGCCATCGGCCCCGACCACCCCGCCACGCTCTTAGCCAGCAACAATCTCGCTATCGCCTTGAGGGCGCGCGGCGAGTTGGGGGACTTGGCCGAGGCGATCAGCCTGTGCGGACGGGTGGTCGCCGGTCTGGAGCGTGCCCTCGGTCCCGATCATCCCTTCACCCTCTCGGTCCGCGACAGCCTCGCCCGCGCGCTGGGGGCGCGTCGGGGTCCGGGAGACTTGGGGGAGGCGGTCAAGTTGCATAAACAGATTGTCGCCGATAGGAAACGTGTTCTCGGTCCCTATCATCCCGACACCCAGGAGTCGAAGTCCGAACTCGCGCGGACGCGCCGTGAGTTGAAGAAACTCGGCCAATGAGGCTTGTTCACGGCCGGCCGGCGCTTCCAGTCCGCGCCGACACCGGTTCACGGCCTGAACTTCTGGGAGGTTGCCGACGCCTGACTGGCGGCCGGTCTGGGCCGAGTCGGCCGGGAGAGAACCGCGCTGGCGTTGCCATCACCGGAGCGGCTAGACTTGTCTTACTGTAAGACGCGACCCTGTGGAGGGGTTGGAGAGGGGGCTGGTCCGATGGCTCTCGTGTTGGTGAACGGGCGGGTGGACGAGCGGGTCAAGCGGCAGGCGGACGAGGTTTTGGCGGCCCACCACAAGACGCCGACGGACGCCATCCGCTCGCTCTACCAGTACTTGGCCGACCAGCGCGACCTGCCCGCTTTCATGCGGCCGACGGACGACGACGGGGCCGACCGGCGGCGGCGCTGGGAGGCTTTGCGGTCGGTCGCGGGCCTGACGCGCGATCCGGCTATCGCCACTGACGAGGGTTATGAGCGGGCGCGCTGGGACGAGGCGGCGCGGCGCTATGGCCTGTAAGGCCGTCCTCGACACCAATGTGTTGATCGATTTCCTGGACGCCGGCCGTCCCGGGCACCGGGCCGCCGTCGAGTTGCTCGGCCGACTGGTCGGCGGCGGCGCCGAGGTCGGTGTGCCGGCGAGCAGCCTGACGGATGTCTACTATGTGCTCCGGCGCACGGCCGGCGAGCCGGCGGCCCGTCGCGCCATCGGCGTCCTGGTCAAAGCGGTCGGCGTTCTGGCGGTCGACGCCGCTGTTTGCCGGGCGGCTTTGGCGGGCGGCGAGCCGGATTTCGAGGACGGGGTGGTGCGGGCCTGCGCCGAGGCGGCCGGCGCCCATTGGCTGGTGACCCGCGACCGGGCCGCTTTCGCCCGCTCAACGGTCCCGGCCGTCAGCCCGGACGAACTCCTGGCCCGCTTGGCCGGGCCTAAGCCGCCGGCCCCGGGCTCGGCCGCCCCCGGGTGAGAGCCCATCCCACCATC
This sequence comes from Propionibacteriaceae bacterium, assembly GCA_031266665.1. Taxonomy (GTDB): domain Bacteria; phylum Actinomycetota; class Actinomycetes; order Propionibacteriales; family Propionibacteriaceae; genus WQYJ01. The sequence continues at coordinate 7,589 of JAISAO010000004.1, forward strand.
GCCGCCGGTCAACGGTCGTAGGCCTCGCGGCGGTGCGCGGCCCGCACCACGGAAACAGTCAGCTCCGAGTCGAACCGGTCATAGATCAGTCGGTAGTCGCCGACCCGGATCGGAACTCGACTTCCGAACTTGAGCCGCAGCCGGTCGTCGGGGCCGGGGCCTCCCGGCGCCCCATGGAGGACTCGAACCTCCGGCCGGTGGATTAGAAGTCCACTGCTCTATCCAGCTGAGCTAATGGGGCCGTCCGCGGCCACCCCGGGAGCCGGGCGGACCCGGCGTCGGCCCCGAGCCGACACGGCGATCATGGTATCCGGTCCTCACGGCGCCCACCTCCGCCGCCGCCGACAACCGGCGCCAGGCGTCCGACTCGTCGTCGCGTCCGACTCGTCGTCGCCCGTCCCCCTATCGCCTCGGATCGGCCGGGGTTCGGCTCGTGGAACGACTAGAGCCACTCCGGCGGCGGCGAGTACCGTGGGGCCGGTGTCTGAGTCTGGACCAGCCGGCGGCTGGGGGCGGTTCGCGCTGGCGGCCTATGGCCCGACCACTTTGTCGTCCGTCGGGCACGGCGCCATCGCCCCGCTGGTGGCCTTGTCGGCCCTCGACCTGGGGGCCTCGGTCCAACTCTCGGCCATGGTGGCCGGCCTGGCCGCCATCGGCCAGTTGTTGGGCGATCTGCCGGCCAGCTGGGTGGCCACCCGGCTGGGCGACAAGCGGGCCATCGTGGTGGCCTGCCTGTGGGACGCCGCCTTCCTGACGGTGGCCTGCCTGTCCCGCAGCCTGCCCCTGCTGGCCGTGGCCGTGCTCTGCTTCGGCCCCGCCGGGGCGGTCTTCGGCCTGGCCCGCCAGAGCTACATCACCGAGTCGGCGCCGGCGGCGGTGCGGGCCCGGGCCTTGTCCACCCTGGGCGGCGCCTTCCGCTTCGGCGCCTTCCTGGGGCCGCTGGCCGGGGCGGCCATCATCGACCGCTGGAGCCTGTCGGCGGCCTACGGCTTCGCCGCCGGCATGTCCTTGCTGGCGGCCGGCCTGACGCTGACCCTGCCGGACCTGCCGGGCGAGCGGGTCAGGCCGGGGCAACGCCCGGACGAGGCCAAGCTGTGGCCCGTGCTGCGCCACTACCACAAGGTTTATCTGAGGCTGGGCACGGGGGTCATGATCTTGTCCCTGGCCCGCTCCTGCCGCCAAGTGATCTTGCCTTTGTGGTGCGCCGCCCAGGGTTTCACGGCCCAGTCGACTTCGCTGGTCTACGCCGTCTCGATGGCCATCGACACGAGCCTGTTCTTCCTCGGCGGGCTGATCATGGACCGCCACGGCCGCCGCTGGGTGGCGGTGCCGTCGATGATCGTGCTGGGCCTGGGCCTGGCCGGGCTGAGCCTGGCCCACCACCCGGCGGCCGTGGTGGTGATGGCGGCCGTCCTCGGTCTGGGCAACGGCGTCGGCGCCGGCTTGGTGATGGTGCTGGGCTCGGACGCCTCGCCGGCCGTCGGCCGGCCCCAGTTCCTCTCCGGCTGGCGGCTGATGAGCGACGTCGGCAACACTTTGGCCCCGGTCGCCATCAGCGCCCTGGTGGCCCTGACCGCCTCCCTCGGCCTGGCCGCCGTCGGCCTCGGCGCCGTGGTCGGCCTGGGGGCGGCCTGGCTCGGCAGCGGCATCCCCCGCCGGTCGCCGCCACCCCCCGGCGGCGGATCGGCCTGACCGTTCGCCCGGTCCCGCGTCGGCGGGCTTGTCCGGCCGCCTGTCACGGGGCCGGCCGGTTGGTGTCATAGGTGGCGGTGTTCCCCGGCGGTCGGCCTCGCCCGCGGCGGTGAGTTTGTCACGGGACTGTCGGCGGCAGGTCAAGTTGGGGACGGCGGCGGGCCGACCGTCTAATCACCCCACGAAGTGTCCTCCCTCCGCTGCGCTCCGGTCCGGTACTTCGCGGGGACCCCGAGGCGATGAAAACTCGGCTCGTTCGCCGAAATTCTGACCACCTTGGTGCTCTAGAGTGTCATAGGTGACGGACTGTTTGGTGTGGATCGACTGCGAGATGACCGGGCTCGATCTGGCGCGCGACGCCTTGATCGAGGTGGCGGTGGTGGTGACGGACAAGGATCTCGTCCCGCTGGGCGAGGGTTTGGACGTGATCGTCAAACCGCCGCCGGGGGCCGTGGAGCGGATGGACCCGTTCGTGCGCCAGATGCACGACAGCTCCGGTTTGTTGGCCGAGTTGGACTCCGGGGGGACTATGGCCCAGGCCGAGACGGCCGTCTTGGACCACGTCCGCCGCTTCGTGCCTGAAGCCGGCAAGGCACCTTTGGCCGGGAACACCATCGGCACGGACCGCTCCTTCCTGGCCCGGGACATGCCGACCCTGGAGGCCCACCTGCACTACCGCAACGTCGACGTCTCCAGCCTGAAGGAATTGGCCCGGCGTTGGTACCCCCGGATCTTCTTCTCCGCCCCGGAGAAGGGCGGCCAACACCGCGCCCTGGCCGACATCTTGGAGTCGATCGAGGAGTTGCGCTATTACCGCGAGGCCATGTTCGTCCCGCCGCCCGGCCCGGAGCGGGCCGACCTGCTGGCCCTGGCCGCCAAACACCGGGGCGCGCTGGCCGGCCTCAGCCGGAACGGGGATGAGGTTGCCCCGGCGGGCTCAGATCCCGGATCGAGTCCGGATGACGAGGCTCGGGATGGTTAGAGACGACGTCATTGCGGGCTTGCCCCGCAATCTCACGCTGGACAAGCCGCACGGTCCCAGCGGCGGGGCGGTGTCGGGACTGTGATCCGGCAAACACCAGGACGTGCCCACCGGCGCCAGCCCGGAGGTCTCGGCGGAGTGAAGGTCAGACTGTGATTCGGATCAAGATTTGCGGCCTCACCCGCCCGGACGACGTGGCGGCCCTGAATCGGGCCGGGGGCGACCAGGCCGATCTCGTCTTGGCCGGCTTCGTCTTCGCGCCCGGTTCCCGCCGTCTAGTCACCGCCGACCAGGCCCACGACCTGCGCCGCCGGTTGGACCGCCGTATCACCGCCGTCGGCGTCTTCCGCGACGCCCCGGTCGAATTGGTGGCTGAGTTGGTCGAGGCGGGAACCATCGACTGGGCCCAGTTGCACGGCGCGGAGCCGGCGGATTACATCCGTCGCCTCAAAGCCCTGGTCGATGTGCCAGTGGTCAAGGCCGTGGCCGTAGCCGGGCCGGCCGACCTGGCCGTTCCCGAGACCGCAGACCCCGACCGCCCGACTGACCCGGGCCACCCGGCCGACTATCTCTTGTTCGACCACCCCGGCGGCGGCTCCGGCCACAGCTTCGACCTCGCCTGGATCGACCAAGCCCGCGCCGCCGGCCGTCTACCGGCCAAGCCATTCTTCATCGCCGGCGGCCTCAGGGAGGACAATCTGGCCCGGGCGCTGGCCCGCCACCCCTATGGCGTCGACCTCTCTTCCGGAGCCGAGACCAACGGCCGCAAGGACCCGGACAAGATCAGCCGCCTGGTGCGAGCCGTGGCCCGGTTTGACGCCCGGCCCCGTCCGCCCGCCCCGAGCCGCATTGTCACATGACTGGCTCGCACTCCGTCCTCCCGTTGATATGCCCACACGGCGTGATTAGCACTACCCATGGGTAGTCCAACCTGTGCGTCCGCCCCCGACCGTCTTGTGGGAACAGGGTTCATGGTCCTGCGCTTTATCACCCGGCCGCGAGTGGTCTTATCTTGGTCGGTCGTCGTTGTTTTGTGTGCCGTTTTGTCGCCGCTGATCGTTTATGGCAGTGAAGGATCGTATGGCTTACCGTTCCCGGCCGCCCTTTACACGTTGCTGCTACGCAAGAGCCCGCTGACTTTGCTGTTCACCCTGGCTGTCGCCTTACCGTATGCGCTGCCTTTCTCGGATCTCTTGCGGAACCGATTTGTGACCTACACGAGGACGCGCCAGTCGCTCAGGCGGACCCTGGCGGGGCATTGGGCGGCCAACGCGACGGCCACGTTCGTGACCGGTTTCCTCATCGGTCTGGTGCCGTATCTGTGGGTTGTGGCCGGAGACGTCAAGTATGCGCCTGAGATGTATGGTCTTGACACGCCGGCCGCCGTGGCCGAGGGCGAGTTGGCTTGGAGCACGTTCACGCAGTTGCTGTCCCACGGACAATGGGCGCTCCCGCTGGCGGTCTCCGGGTGGCTCGGGTTGAACGCCGTGGTGTGGTCGTCGTTGGCGATGTGTACGGTGACCCTGGTTCGGAATCGCGCCCTGTCCTTGTCGCTGCCCTGGGTCGCCTGGTTCGCCATCATGTACGTCATGGCGGTGCTGGGCCTGGAGGCCTACTCGCCGAACCTGATCTTCCCGTTCAACCTGGAGCAAATGCCGCTGGCGAATCTGGCCGTCCCACTGGCCGGCGGCACCGTGGTGGCGGCTTGCCTGACCGCGTGGGTGTTCTTCCGGGCACCGACTCTCCCTGGGCTTCAGTGAGGCGGTGGGCGGATGGCTGGCAGGTGGTGGGGCTGGTGGCACACGGGTCTGATTCTGGTGGTGGCGGTGGTCGCGATGGTGACCAGGTATGACGAAATGCGCTACCCAGTGCCTCCGACGTGTTGGGAGCACATGGCCCGGGTGGCGCTGAACCCCTATCTTCTCGTCTACGGTCTTTTGCCTGTCTTCGTCGTTCACGTCGCCGGGACCGCCGAGGTCTCGACGAACGCTCAAATACTCCTGCGACATGGGTCTCACCTCCGCTGGCTCCGCTTCGCTAGCGGTGTGGCTGGCCGAGGGGCGGGTCCGTTGGTGGGAGCTTTGGTCGCGGTCGCGGCCGTTAGCGGGGCCGGTCTCACAGTCGGCCAGGGGTGGCGCCAGGGTTTAGCCATCGAGTCCGACCTGGCCGGGTTGGTCGCGGTCGGCTGGAATCCGGTGCCGTTGGTCTTGGTCGTCGGCGTCGGATTGGTGTGGTCGCTCACCGTTATCGGGACGGTCCTGTTGTTGGCGGCGGCCGTCCTGTCGTCCCGGTTGGCGTTCGTCTCCGCCGCCACCATCGTGCTGTGGGTTATCGCGTCGTTCCAGCTCGGTCTTCCTAGCTGGGCCAACGTGGCCGACGGATTGGTCTTGACCATGGCGCTGGACGACATCGCCGCGACCCCGTTCGCCCTGTTCGTGCCGGCGGCGGGCTGGGCGGCAATGTGCCTTTTGGCGGCTTGGTTGGTCGACCGGAGACTGGCCCAGGACCGTCCGGCCGTGGTCTCCCGCCTGCCGTGGCTGGTGCCCCCGCTGGCCGTGGTGGCCATGAGCGGACTGGTGCCGGCAGGATCGGCCGCCGATCTGCTCTGGGGGTCTTTCTATGGCACAGACGGGACCAGTCCGCCGAGCCTAGTGGCCTATGCCTTCCTCGTCATCGTCTTCTTCGGCCCGGTCTACGCCGCCCTAGTGGACATGGAGAGGGTCATGGACTGCCCGCTGGTGTTCCAGTTGGTTCGGCGCGGTGGCCCCGGGCGCTGGTGGTGGTGCCTCGTTGGCCGCGCTGTGGGCCGCTATGCCTGCTATGTCGCCGGGCTGGGATTGTGGGCCGTGGTCGTGGCTTCGGTGCGCGCCCGCGGCCAGTTCGGCTCCCGTCCGGAGAGCAGCTGGGCGTGGCTGGCGTGGCAGTTCGGGGTTAATGGGATCCTGCAAGGCGGCCTGTACTTGGGCGTCTGTTGTCTGGTCCGGTGGATCACGGGGCGGACCGTCGGCGGGTTGGCCGCTCTGGCTGTACTCATCGGTGTGGGCCTATGGCTGTCCCCGTTGGGATTCCCGGTCCTCCAGAACTCCCTCGGCCTGTTGGAAGCCGAAAGCCCTCTAGCCGTGTCGATTCGGCTGACCGCCTGGCTGAGCGGCTGTGCGACCATTGCCGCCGTCGCCTTGTCACGTCCCGGCCGGCCTCTCGTGGAAAGGAACCTTGTACCATGACGGCAGTTGTCGAACTGAGCGGCGTCTCGAAACGATTCCGAGGTTTGAGAGTCCTCGAAGACGTGGATTTGACCGTCAGCCGGGGCGAATGCCTCGCCATCACCGGCCCCAACGGCTCAGGCAAGTCTGTCTTGTTCAAGATCATGTGCCGGTTTGTGGCTCCCGATTCCGGCCGTGTTGTGATCGACCCGGCCTATCTCGACGGCAAAGGTGTCTTCCCGAGCGGTTTCGGAGTCATAATTGATCGGCCAAGGTTCATCTCCAACGAGACTGGGCGCGATAATCTGCTCGAACTCGCCCGTATTCGCCGGGTCGTCGGCCCGGCCGAAGTCGACGCCGCCATGGAACGGGTCGGGCTTGACCCCGACCAGGGACAGCACGTCGGCCAGTACTCGCTGGGCATGAAGCAAAAGCTGGCCCTCGCTCAGGCGTTCATGGAGGGCCAGCCCGTCCTCCTCTTGGACGAACCCTTCAACGCCCTCGACGAAGCCAGTTGCGCCGCCGTCCATCAACTCCTGCGGGAGTTCCTGGAGGAAGGCCGGACTATCGTTTTCACCAGCCACAACCCTGACGACGTGGCCGCTCTCGCAACCCGTCAATGCGTCATCCAAGACAGACATTTGTTCCCCGCTCCTGGAGCTAAACCCACTGGGGTGGAAGCGGTTTAGCGCCTCATAGGCCAGGGTAGGCCAGGTTGAAGGCGGCGCGGTAGGGCAGGCCCTGGGCCTCGATCCGTTCCCGCGCCCCGGTGTCCCGGTCCACCAGGACGGCCACACCGATCCAAGGTGGCTCGCGGCGGCTTCGCCCAGCGGTCTGGTCGCCCCGACAGCGCTATGGCTCACGGCCCTGGCGTCACCAGCCGAGTCGTCGTTTGACCGTGGCGGCGGCCGTCGAGGGCCATTCCGGCTGGTCGGCGAACCACTGCTCGGCCAGGTCGAGCAGGCGGCGGGCGCAGGTCTCGACCTCGTGGGCGCAGGCGGCGGCCAGTTGGTCGGCCTCGTCCGGGTAGGCCCGCTCGACCCGTCGCGTCGGATTCAACGGGTCGCCGCTGTCCGAGGCGCGAGGGTGGAGGCAGCGCAGCGCGGTCACCAGCGCCACCAGGCCGGCGGACCGCACCATTTCCCCGGCGGCGACGACCTCGCCCCGCCGCGACCGGCCCACGCCGACCAGCAGCCGGATCAAGAACTGCCCCAGGCTCCGCCGCCCCCGCTGACGGTCGCCGCCTGGTGGTGCGACCGTGATGGACTGGATCGTGGCGGCGACACCGCCCTTGTCGATCACGACCCGCGTCGCCGTGGCTTGGAAGGACGCCCCCACCTCGTCCAGCGAGGCCACCGCCGCCTCGATCAGCCAGCCGTCGTCGGTCATGAGGGTGCGGCCGTGCTCGGTCTCCGCGACGACCAAGACCGCTTGATCGGCGCCGGGCAGCCACGACAGACCGTCGCGATACCGCGCCTGCGCGCCGTCGGCCACGATCAGACACACGTCCAGGTCGCTCCACTGGTCCGCGCGAGCGGTGTCCGCGCCCGACCCGAAGACGACCACCCCGGTGACGGCGGGATCGCAGGCCAAGCCTCGCGCCCAAGAGTCCAGGTCGAAGGCCCTCTCTATCATCACGCTTTGAGATTCGACGGATCGTCGGCGGTGGATAAGCCCCGGTGCCTCATAGGCCCAGGTCGGCCAGGTTGAAGGCGGCGCGGTAGGGCAGCCCTAAGGCCTCGATCCGTTCCCGCGCGCCGGTGTCCCGGTCCACCAGGACGGCCACACCGATGACTTGGCCGCCGGCCTGCTGGGCCGCCTCGATGGCCTGTTGGACCGATCCGCCCGTGGTCGAGGTGTCCTCGACCACCAGCAGCCGCCGGCCGGCCACCGCCGGCCCCTCGAGTTGGCGCCGCATACCGTGGTCCTTGATGGTTTTGCGGACCACGAAGACGTCCAGCCGCTGGCCCTGGGCGGCGGCGGCGTGGAGCATGGCCCCGGCCACCGGGTCGGCCCCCAGGGTCAACCCGCCGACGGCCTCGAAGTCCCAGTCGGCCACCAGTTGGCGCATCACCCGGCCGACCAGCGGCGCGGCCGCCCCGTCGAGCGTCACCCGGCGCAGATCGATGTAGTAGTCGGCCTCCCGCCCGGAGGCCAAGGTCACTTTCCCATACACCACGGCCTGGTCTTTGATGGCGGCGGCGAGCTCGCTCCGGTCGGTCATGGCCCCAGCCTAATGCAGCGCCGCCCCCGGGCCACGGGCGCGTGGCGCCGGCCCGTCGGGTCAGCCGTCTCGCCAACGGCGGGTGGGCGACACTCGGACTGATCGGACGGCCCCGCGCGGGGCGATGTCACCGGTCGTCAGCCCGGACTTGATCCGGGAGTTGGGGCAGTCCGTGGGGCGGTCGCCGGCCGGGCCTCCCGCCCGGGTCAGCGGGCCACAACGTCGTGCAGGATGGCGATGCCGACGCTGCGGTCGGCGGTCGGCCAGAGGTCCTGACGGGTCACCAAAGTCAAGAGGGCTTGTTGTGGGGCCAGGTCCGCGTTGCCGGGCACGGGATCGAGCACCCAGGAGTCGGTCTGGGCGACGGTCAGGTCGCTGGGGGCGATGTCGATGACGTAGGTGTAGCTGTGGCTGGCCGTGGTGATCAGGATCTCGTCCCCGACGGCCAACTGTTCGAGGCCGGCGAAGGGGTGGCCGCCGCCGAGGCGTCGCCCGCTCAAGACGCAGTTGCCAATTTGGCCCGGGGGGGTAGTGCCGGCCACCCAGACGGCGCCCGTGGCCCGGCCCTGGGCGATGATCGGCACCCGCCAGTCGGCGCCCAGTCGCGGGATGCTGAGGACGCCGACACAGTCGCCCGGCGCGGCGGCGGCGGGGTCTCCCGAGGCGCAGTCGGTGGCGATGCGGTCCTCCCAGCCGTTCCGGGCCGAGGCGTTGGCCAGGGCGAAAGTGGTCGGGGCGGCCGCCAGCGCCAGCGCCAGGACGAGCAGTGTGACCACGGGTGGGACCGGCCGGCGACTGGCCCGCCCGGCGGCGCTCGGGGAGCGGCCGGCCCCGGGGGGCCGACCCGGTCCGGGCACGGCGGCCCGGGCCGGACGGCGGGACTGGTCGGTCACGTCGGTCACGGCCCTCATTGTGGCGCCCCGCCGATCATGTCAGCGCTATTGAGGCGACGGGACCACCGTGAGAACTGTTCTCCGCCCCCGGGCGGGCCGACGCGGCCGCCGCCGGGTCGGACGTGTCGACCGTGAGACCTGTTCTCCGCCCCCGGGCGGGCCGACCGCCGGTCAGGGCCGCTGACGGGGATCAAACCCGACCACGGCCGGGTGGGGGTGCGATGGGTGGGGGCGCGAGCCCGCCATGGCGGCGTCCCGCGTCAGCCCGGACTTGATCCGGGATCTGGGACAACTCGTGAATGCGCCGTGGTGTCGTCGCGGCGGGCCTGATCCGGGGGCACAATGGGGACAGTGAGCGAGCGACCCGGCGCGGCCCGACCCGAGGGGCTGGAGGCGACCACGGCCCCGCTGACCAAGCCAGTGCGATCCGCCGACCGGCGGCCGACGCCACGCTGGGTCGGCTGGGTCTTGGTCGGGCTGCCCGTCTTGGCCGGGATCGACCTGTGGCTAGGCCCCGGCTTTATCCCCCTGGGCCTGCCGGCCGTCGTCCTGAGCGCGGCCGCCGCCTGGGACTGGTGCCGCTTCCAAGACCGTTCCCGGACGATGCGGATCGCCTACCTCGGACTGGTCCTGCTGGCGACCGGCGGGGTCATGCTGGTCTGGCGGGGCCTGCCCTGGGCGACGGCCGGCGCGGAACTGGTCGACCTGGCCGTCGCCACCGTCTTGAGCCTGGCCCTGGTCCAGTTGTACCGCAGCGGCGAGACCGTGCTGACCCTGATCCGGGGGTGGCTCTACCTGCTGGCCCTGCTGGCCTCGGTCACGATTTACCAGCGCCTAGCCCAGCCCACCGGGCTGGCCGCCGGTCCCTTCCCGGCCCCCGAACAACTGGCGGTGATGGCGCTGGCCGGGTTGTCCCTGATGCCCTTGGGCCACGCCCTGGAGCACGACCGGCGCCTGGCGTGGGCCTATCCGGTGGCGGCCGCCGGCGCCGTGGAGGTTCTGTGGTGGTCGCGTCAGCCGCTGGCCCTCGGGCTGGGGCTGGCCGTGATCGCCTTCTGGCTGGCGCTGGGCCGGCGCACCCGCTGGGTTTTGGCCGGCGCCGTTGTGGCCGGCGGTCTGGCCTGGGCCTGCGCCGGGGGCCGACCCTGGGTCTGGGCGGGCTGGGGCGGCGGTCCCGACCAGGCGACGCGCCGGGGCTTGGCCGAGGCTGGTTTCACGATGCTGCGCGACAGCTGGTTCTTGGGCGTCGGCCCCGGCGGCTTCGCCCAGCGTCTGCCAGCCGGGCTGGCCCAGGCCTCGGGACCCTACTCGCCCGGGGTCGAGTTGGCCGTCGAATACGGCCTCGGGGCCGTCATCGTCGTGGTCCTGGCCGGGCTGGGACTACTCCACTGGTGCTTCAGGCGGCTGCGGCGCACCCGGGGGCAACCCTGGACCACGCCGGAGCGGGCGGCCGCCGTCTGGTGCGCCGCCATGGTCTTGGTCTCGCCGCTGGTCGGGGCGCTGCAGCCGACCTGGCTCGACCGGCCGCAGACCGGCCTGATCATCGCCACCTTGGCCCTGTTGGCCCGCCACGTCGAGAATCCCCACGGCCGTCGCCCGGCCGCCGCCGTGGCCGTCCATCCCCCCCGGGGGCGGTGAGGCCGAGGCGGGGCTAGCCGGACCAGCCGCCCTGGTAGAAGCGGACCGCCCAGACGACCATCAGGGCGGCGGAGGCCAACAGCAGCCCGGCGATCAGCGCCAGGCGCAGCCACCACCAGATCCCCTTGAGACGGGCGTTGGCGATGTCGCCCACGATCAACCACAGCGGGAACCACAGCAAAGACCCCCGGGCGACCGACATGAACCAGGTCTGGCAGGCGTAGGAGGCCACCTGGGCGCCGACCCAGCCGGCCTGGGCCAGACGCCAGCGCCACAAACAGACAATGGTGACGACGACCCCGATGACCACCGCCCAGATCTCGGCGGCGAAGATCCAAGAGTCGGCGTTTTGGGCGTTGATGGAGTTCTGGGTGGCCTGCCAGGCCTCCCAGGGCCAATGGAAGTTGCGGCCCCAGCCGTCGGCCTGGGCCTGGTACCAGGCCAGCCAACTGCCGAAGTGTTGTTTCTGCCAGGCCATCTGGGCCAGGATGGCGGCCAGCGGCAGGCCCAGCCAGGCCAAGCGCCGCCCGATCCGCCGCCAGTCCCAGGAGCGCCAGTCGGGCCGGCGGTCGCCCAGCACGGCCAACAAGATCAGTGCGCCGACCAGGAACAACCCGGAGATGCGGAACAAACAAGCCCCCGAGGCCAACAGGCCGGCCAGCCACCAGCGGCCGTCGCGGGCCCACACCCAGGCCCAGACGGCGAAGGCCAGGAAGAAGGCCTCGGAATAGGGCACGGCCGTGAACACGGCCATCGGGGCGAAGGACCAGGCCAAGACGGTGACCGCCCCGGCCACGCCGCCGTGGGCCAACCGGTAGAGCCCCCAGGCGGCGACGGCCGAGGCCACCAGGGCCAAGATGGCGCCGCCGACGGCCGGCGTCACCCCGATGGCGTCCAGGGCGCGCAGCAGCAGGGGCAGGCCGGGGAAGAAAGCGGCCTGGTGCTGGGCCGGGTCCGGGGAGTAGCCGTCGGCGCCGATCTGGGCGAAGATCAAGGCGTCCCAGCGCATGACGGCGTTGAGACCGTCCAGGTTGGAGGCCCGTCCGACCACGACGGCGCTGAAGATCAGCACCACCCGGCTGAGGACGAAGCCGACCACCGCCACCCAGACCGCCAGCGCCGGCTCGAACAGGGGTCGCCGGCCGGCCGGCCGGGGATCCGTCGCCGGCTGGGTCAAGGAGCCGTCCGGGTTGACGCCTTGACGGCGGCGCTGCTCGGCGCTGTACTGGCGCTCCTGGCGTGAGGGGTCGAGGCGGGGGCGCCAACAGTCGCGGACGGTCAAGGCCATGATCCACCAGGTCACGGCCACCCGTAGGAAGACGGTCAGCGAATAGACGATCGGCGCTCCCGTGGCGGTTTCACGCTCCAAATAGATCCAAGGATTGTTGTCCAAATACATCCAGATGGCGGCGAAATAAGCCAGTTCGGCCAAGGTGAAGGCCGCCAAATCCGGCCACACCGGCCGGGCCAACACGATCAGGGGCAGTGTCCACAAGACATATTGTGGTGAGTAGACCATGTTCAGGCTGACCATCAAGGCCACGCAGAGGAAGGCGATCTGGCCAGTCCGGGGCTTGACCGGGGCCAGGACGATGAGCAGGGCGATACCGGCGTAGCCGACGATCATCAGCCCCAGAGCCCACTGCTGGGCGTTGGGAGTGGGGAAGCCGACCAGATTGAGGGCGTACCAGGGCGAGCCGAGGTCGGCCGGGCGGTTCTGGTTGAAGCTGTAGAAATGGCTCCAGCGCTGCCAGTTGGACAGCATCAGGGGCAGGTTGGCCGCCAGCCAGGCACCACCGGCGGCGGCCGCCAGCCGGCCGAAGTCAGCCAATGAGTGTTTGTCGTGTTCGGGGTCGTCGGAGTCGGCCGCCTCCTGGGGGAAGATCAGGCGCCGGAGCAGCGGCCGCAGGGCTAGGGCGAACAGACCGCCCAGGATCACCAGGGGGTAGAACTTGGCGGCCACCGCCAGGCCGAACCACAACCCGGCCCAGCCGGATTTCCGCCGGCTGTGCGCCCACAGGCCGAGGGCGGTCAGCATGACGGCGAACAGGTCCCAGTTGATAAGGGCGGCGGTCATGATGGCCGGGGAGGCGGCCACGGCGGCCACGGCCCAGGGGTGCGACACCAACAATTGACGTTGTATGGCAACGATCACCAAGAAGCAGACGAACAACAAGACGGCGTTAACGGCAAAATAAACGTTGGCGTTAGTCAGTTGGCTCTGGGCGTCGAGGTCGGCCCGGGCGGTGAAACCGAGGAAGTCCGTCACCCGGCGGGCGAACTCGGCCAGGTAGCCGGACAAGACCGGATACTCCCAGTCGATGTCCCAGTAGAGGGTCGAGCCGGTGGCCTGGCCCCGGACGCGGTAAAGGATGCCGATGTCGGAGTAGCACATCGACTGGTAGACCGACACCCCCTGGTTGACATCGGTCGTGCGACAAGGCAGCTGTCGGATCATCAGGATCAGCCAGGTGACGGTGGCGACCAACATGATCGGGACGGTCCGCAGCCAGTCGGCTGCCCGCTGGCCCGGTGCGACCGGGCTCTGTGGGGCCTTGGCGTGGTGGCCCACCAGGCCGCCCAGTCGGCGGCTCAGATCGGCGAACGGCCCCAGGAAGGCGGCCCAAGAGGCGGCCGGCGCCGGATCGGCCGGGCCGACGGCCGGGTGACGCTCCTGGGCGGGGCTGGGTGGCGCGGCCGGGGAGCGTTCGACGGCTGGGCCATCCGTCGGACGGCTGGTCAATAGGGGCACGGACCTATCGAACCACAACCGGGCCGCCCGTTCGCCCGGGAGCGTGATCGCCGCCCCGTGTCCTCCAGGATGATGTCGGGACTTGATCCGGGATCCGGGTCAGCTCGTGAGCCAGTCCGTGAAGAGGAACAGCTGGCGGGCTGGCCGAAGCCCTGGGGTCATCCGGGCGCCTGGCTGGCCGGGGCGGTGGGGGCCGGCTGGCTGGGCTCGGGCGCGGCGCTGGTGGCGGGTGGCGGCTCTGGCTCCGGGGCGGTCGTGGTCGTCTCCACCGGCGGGGCCGAGGTCTCAACCGGCTCGGCGGTCGGCGCCGGGGCTGAGGTCGAGGCCGGAGCCGGCTGGGAGTGGGACGGCTCCGGCACCGTCGTCTGGGGCAAGGCGGTGGCCCCGGTGAAGTCGACGGCCGGACGGCCGACCATGACCGCATCCATGTATTGCCGCCATACCCGGCCCGGGTAGACGCCGCCGTAGAACTCCCCGTCGGGCGAGTTCCAGGCCCGCAGGTCGGCGGCGCCGCTATCGCCGGCCACGAACATGACGGCGGTCGAAATTTGTTTGGTGTAGCCGATGAACCAGGCGGCTTGGATGCTCCCGTCTGTGGCGCCGGCCGTGCCGGTCTTGCCGGCCACCGGCCAGGCGAAGTCGCCGGCCTGGCGGCGGCCCGTGCCGGAGGTCATGACCGTGCGCAGGACGCTGGTGGCGGTGGCGGCGATATTCGGGTCGAGGGCCTGGCGAGTCTCGCCCGACGAGCAATGCCCGTCCACCGGTTGGCCCCGCAAACAGACCAGTTGGCCGTGGTCCCAGACCTCGCGCACGACGTGCGGGGTCAGGTAGAGGCCGTCGTTGGCCAAGGTGGCGAAGGCGTTGGCGGCCTCCAGGGTCGAGACCTCGGCCTTGCCCAAAGCGATGCGCCCGTCATTAGGGTCCCAGCTCTCGTCGTCACGGGTCAGACCGAGGTCCTGGGCCGCCTGGATGACGTCCTGGGGGCCGCCGGGCAGTTTCGTCACCAGGTCGACATAGGCCGTGTTGACCGAGTTGGTGGTGGCGTTGGCCAGCGTCACCGTGCCGTATTGGGCGCCGGAGTCGTTGCTGACCGGGCCGGGGTCGCCGGCGGGCGTGTAGGTGCTGCCCTTGAGCGTCGTGGACAGGGGCAGCCCGGCCTTCAGGGCGGCGATCAGGGCGTAAGGCTTGAAGGTCGAGCCGGCCTGGCGCGGCGTGGTGGCCCAGTTCCACTGGCTGGCCACGTAGTCGGGGCCGCCGTACAGGGCCATGACCTCGCCCGTGCCGACCGCCACCGAGGTCAGCCCGCCGTGCAACTGGGTGGGGTCCTGGGGCGTGTAGGCGTTCGCGGAGATCGACTCGGTCCACTGTTGGACGGCGGTGATGGCGGCCTGTTGGGCCGCATAGTCGAAGGTGGTGACGATCTTGAGGCCGCCGCCTTGGACCTGCTGAGGGGTGAAGACCCCGGAGTCGACCAACTCGTTCTCGACCATCGACAACAAGAAACCCTGGGGTCCGCCGTAACGGTCTTTGATCTCGGCCTGGCCCAGGTCGGGCGGGTTGGCCACGGCCGCGGCGTACTCCTGGGCCGTCAGGCCGACGTAGGGCTGGGGGGCCTCCGCCCGGGCCCTCTGGCCCAGTTCCAACATGCCCTCCAAAACATAGCGGTAGCGCTCCACGAAGGGCTGGACATTGTCCTCCGACAACGCCGGGTCAAGGTCGGCCGGGGCGTTGAGCAGGGCCGCCAGGGCGGCCGACTGAGGCACGGTCATGTCCTTGGCGTCGACCCCGAAAAAAGTCTGGGCGGCGGCTTGGACGCCATAGGCCCCGCGGCCGAAATAAATCGTGTTGAGGTAGCCGGCCAGAACATCGCGCTTCGTCATTTCGCCGCCCCGCCCCATTTTGATCGACAGCAGGATCTCTTTGACCTTGCGGGTGGCCGTCTGGTCGGACGTCAGATAGAGCGTCTTGATATATTGCTGGGTGATGGTGGAGCCGGATTGGAGGGGCTCGCCCAAAATAATGTTCTTGACCGACCGGACGATGCCGGTGAAAGAGATGCCGGGATCGGTCCAAAAACTTCGGTTCTCGGCCGCCAACACGGCGTCCTTGATCGACTGGGGCATCTCGTCGAAGTCCACCACGGTCCGATTCTGGTCCGCGAAGTCGCCCAGCGGCGTGCCGGCGACCCGGCCGGCGGCGTCCGGGGCGGCGTCGTTGTAATAAACCTGGGTGGTCTCGGTCAGAAACTCGGCGTTGGGATCGGGCAGACTGATCCGGGAGTAGGCCACTATCAGGGCGACCAAGCCGACCACCACCACGGCGAAGCCGGTGAAGAAGACGCCCAATAAGATGCGCTTGGGCCAGCTTAGACGCTTTCTGGCGGCGGACGCCTTGGAGGCGCCGCTCCCGGCTTTGGGATGGCCGGATTTGGTTTTGGAGCCGCCGGCTTTGGCCCGGCCGGCGGTTTTAGAGTTATTTGTCTTGGTCCGGCCGGCGGCGGCGCCGCCTCGGCTCGGCGTGCGGGGGGATGAGGGGGGTTTAGCCATAAATGTCCTCGACGGTCGGTTGGCGGCGGGGCGGCCGGCGTTTCTTGCCGTCGCCCAAGACGTAGGACTTGATCAGGTGGTTCCAGCCGCACTCCGGGCAGACCTCGACCACGTAGACCTTGAACTCGCCGAAATCATTCTCCATATCGTCCAGCTCGTGGCTCGATTTGATCCGCCCCGAATACTGGCCGAGTTGGTCCCCGAAAACATAGTTGAGATGGACCAGACGGCCACAATCGCCCACCGGACAGCGGGTGGGCGACAACTCGCCGTGATGGAGGGCGGCCCGCACCAACAGGGGGTCGGCATCGCAGGCCTGGGCCGTCGCCAGCGAGCGGACCGGCCCCAGCAGGGTCGCCAAGGTGCGCCGCCGCTGCAGCGCGTAATCGACGCTCTCCCGCTTGGACCACATGAGAACCAGAGTACCCCGGGGCGCCGACAAGGCCCCTAACAAAGATAACTTGCTATAGATAACCTGCTATCGAGCGCGTTGCCCGGCCGGACGCCAGACGGTCCAGCCGCGCCCAAAAATCGGGGACGGGGCATACTTGAAGCCATGTCAGCAGCAGCGACGGCCGGCGGGCAGGCCTCAAGCCACGGTGCCGAACGGCCCTCGTCCCCGGATGACGCCGCCCCGAGTGACGCCGTTCCGGATGACGCCTCACCGGCAAACGGCGCCGCCCCCGAAGAGGCCATCCTGTCGAAGGACGCCGCCTTGTCGAAGGACGCCGCCGCCCCTGAGGGGGCCGCCCTTCCTGGGGCTGTCCCCCCATCGGCGGACGGTGGTGCTCCCACCGCTCTCGCCGCCTCCGCCGCCCCCGCCGCCCCGAGTCCGGTCGTAGACCCGCCGAGCGGTTCCGCCAGCAGGTCATATCCTGGGGTTCCCAAGGCCTTGTCCATCCTGGTGGGGCTGGCGGCCGTGTTGGTCATCGTCAACGACATCGGCGAAATCCGTAACATTGTGGCGGCGTCCTTCTTGGCCCTCAATCTGGTCTTGGTGGTCTGGCCGATCCAATCCCTGCTGGCCCGTTTTCTCCCCCGTATCATCGCCGCCATTGTGGCGGGCTGCCTGGCTGTGGCCGTGTTGATGGGTCTGTTGTGGTCAATCGGCTGGTCCATCGCCAAACTGGTCCAAGCCCTGCCCGCGTATTCGGCCCCCTTCACCCGCATGATCACCAACATCTTGACCTTCGCCGACAACCACAACATCAAGACCAATTACACCCTGGATGAGATTTTCGACACCTTGAGCCAGCTCAACGTCGGCTCGATCGTGTCCTCCCTCAGCTCGGTGGCGAGCGGCCTGGGGTCGGCGATCTGGCTGATCGCGCTGATCGTCATGATCTTGATCTTCATGATGATGGACTCGACCGGCTTCGGCGACCGCGTGAGCCGATTGGCCGAACGCCACAGCGCCTCCTTAGCCTGGGCCCTGACCGCCTTCGCCCGGGGGGTGCGCCGCTACTGGATCGTGGCCGCCGTCTTCGGTCTGATCGTGGCCTTCTGCGACTGGGTGCTGCTGATCGCTCTGGGGGTGCCACTGGCCCTGGTCTGGGCGGTGTTCAGCTTCGTGACCAACTTCATCCCCAATATCGGTTTCGTTCTGGGGTTGTTGCCGCCGGTCATCATGGCCGTGTTGGACAAGGGTCCGATGACGGCGCTGTGGGTGGCCGTCGGCTACACCATTCTCAACGTCGTCATCCAGAGTTTCATCCAGCCGCGCATCACCGGCGAGGCGGTCGGCATCACGGCCACGGTGGCGGTCTTGTCGCTGCTGCTGTGGGCCACGGTGCTGGGTCCGCTGGGCGCTATCCTGGCCATCCCGGCCACCCTGTTGATGAAAACTCTATTTGTCGACAGCGACCCCCAGGCCCGCTGGCTCAACACCCTCATAGCCGCCAACCCCGGCACCTCGGACGAAGACCCGATAAAACTGTCCCAGCTACTAGACCGGGCCAAACGCCTGGGCCAACCGCTGAAGCGCCGGAGTTGACCGAGCCCAGCACCACCGCTGCTCAAGCAACGAGCGCCCAATCCGTTGTTTCCTTTCCCGGTCTCGTATGGTTCGGAGGGGCGGGGTGTTAGTCGCCGGTGGTGATAACGACTTGGATTTCTCCGACGTGGTAGACGGCTGAGCGGGAGACGGTCAGTGGGATGGTGCCGGAGCGGCCTGCGCCGGACCATTGGACTTGGACGTGGGTGGTGGCGGTGATGGTGTAGTCGCCGCGTTCTAGGTAGGTGTGGCCGCAGCCGGTCGGGGGTGGTTTGACTTTGCGGACGTTGACTGGTTCGACTCCTAGGTCGCAGGTCACGGTGTTGCCGTCGCCGGTGTCCCAGATGGTTTTGACGAGGGTG
>JAISAO010000022.1 GCA_031266665.1 Propionibacteriaceae bacterium
ACGAAATCAATGGTCGTATCCTCCCAGGCCGGGTCGATGTGCGACCGGATATTATCCAGGACCACCTCGATCGGATCACAGCCGTCGAGGTCGCCGTCGCTCGCTCTTATATTCGCCCAACCGTCTCCGATAATCATCTCTCATCCTTTCTTAGATCGGACCGTAGTCCGTGTCACGGCTGCGGCAACGACTTGAGCTTGTCCGTCCAGGCTTCCTCATCCTCATCGGCGAAACCCAGATAATGAACCCAGGCGATATCATCATGGTCGAACAAGAACGTCGCCCGAGGGGTGATATTCCCCTCCGGGTACGGACACCCCACATAATCGAACACCCGATCATTCGCCGTGTCCTTCTGGCAACGCCCGAAGATCATCAGCTTCTTCTCCCCACCATTAATCGTCACCACCGATCCAAGGGGTAGGTATTTCGGCATACGCTCGTGCAAAGGATCCGGCGGGCACCCCGGGTACGGCCCATCGACATTAGGAATGATCGGATTGAAAAAAGGGTCTTTCCAGCGCAGCAGCTCGCCCCGGGCCAGTGTCAACAGAAACATGGTTTTATGATCACCATAGGAACCATCGGCGTCATACACATGAAGTTGGCCGTAAGAGCCAGGCGCAACCTTACCGATGTATTTGAAAAGATCAAAAATACGATCATCGTTCGAGTAGTGATTATGTCTTACGGCGATACTCAGGACAGGAGTCCCGTTGAGAATTTTAAACTCAATCAATTCATTGTCATAGGAATGGTCTACGTGGGTCTCGATGTAGGTCTCGACGTCTGCCACGACGGACCACAACTGATCATCCAGGTCCTCATCCCAGATGTATGACATATAAATAACAGCCCATCCATTAATCTGCATAATTTTTCCTTCCGCTAAAATGGAACCAAGTCAAGGACATAGTCTTGCCCGTAGCGGAGCTTATACCGCTCCAAAGCCCTAAGAACGTCGCGGTCTGGCACCCCATTGAAATGAAAATACGGTGTTCTTCCCGTGGCTATCGCCGCCTCAAAAGTAATCTGCGCCTGATCGCGGAACTCGCTGCCATAGGTGATCGGTGGTTTAGCCTGGCCAATATAGTCATCGCTAATCACGTCAAACTCGCGATAATAGTTTGGGAATGTGGCTTGGGCTTGCGCATTACCACTCTTCATGGGATCACTCTTCGCCTGCTCATTAATCCTCTCGGCCAAGTCATGGGCGTCAGGGTCATACTTTTCCTTCGCCGGCACAGGTTTGCCTGTATAGTCCGGCGGGTTCTCCGCCCTTTCCTTCGCTTTCTTGGATACAGCCCAGTCCTCGCCGCCCTTGCCGGCGCTGCCGGCCATCATCAACACACCGGCGCCGACCGCAGCCGCCCCGACCGCCACACCCTCCCATGCCACCGCCACCGCCGGCACACCCACAGGCGCCCCCACACCAGTCGCACTGGCCGCCACGCCACCCACACCAAGCGCCACACTAGCCACAATCGTGGCCAAACCCGTCACCGCCATCACCACGCCCCCCACCACCGCCAGCGCGTCCCCGACCCCCGAAATACCACTCCTCATTGGTCACCCAATTCTCCACCACATACCCATCGGCCATGTCCCGCAGATTCTCCAAACCATCCCTGGGACCGGTCCCCCACAACTCGACGGTCGCCCCGAACAACTCCTCCAACGGCGCCACCACCACACCCTCCACCACCGCCACCGCCGCGCCGCCGACACCGTTGAGCAGTTTCTCATACCACGGCTGCCGCTCATCCAAGAACTGGTCCACCCCGCCCTGCGAGGCCTCGACCGTATCGCGGGACTCCCAGCGCACCGAGTTGTAATTGAGGGCAATCTGGCCGGCCAGCCCGGCGTACCGGTCCGGGGACGACGAGATCACCTGCGGGGTGATCAAGTCGGCCATATTCCGGATCCTCTGGGCCAACTCGTCCACCGTGTTCGACAATAGCGATCAACTGCCACTCGCAAGCCTTGTCGACTGCCCCCACCGCCCGTAAAATATCGTCAAACTCAGCCTCGGCGATATCGTACTTGTCCAACACCGCCCGCCGGTAGGCCTCCACCTGTTCCAAGGGCGGCACGTCCTCCCACATATCGGTGAAGAAATCCGCCACCCACCACTGGTTGTCGCTCCGGACCGCGTTGATCACCTCGTACAACCGGGCGACCGTCGCCTGCGAGAAGTCCCTGGTCACCCGGCCAGCTCATCTTCCAGCCGGACGGCGGCGGCGGCCGCCTCGGCGTCCACATTGACGAACGTGTCCTGGACATTGACCAAGAAGGCCTGGGTCTGGTCGATCAAGGCGTTCAAGGCGTGGTCCAAATCGATGAACAAATCGGCCAAAAGACCGGCCACCCTGGCCGTCTTACCCTGCGACCGCAGATGAGCGGCCGAATTGACCACGGCCTGGGACCGCGCCTGACTCAAAGCGACGATCTCCTGGGCCAGCACGGCCCCGTCGATGAACAGTCGCTCAGCCATCTGTCGCCCCCTCTCAGTACAGCTCTTTGTCGGCCCGGTCGATCTCGCCCACAAACCCCTCCAACACCCGCCGCGCCCCGGCGGCCAAATCGCTGGCCTCACCCGCCAGGGCCGTCGCCCGATCAGCGAAAAGGCCCAGGTTCTCGGCCACCAGGCCCTCCTGGATGGCCGCCGCCGCCACCCGGTCGAGACTGCGCTGATAATCGCCCAACTTGGCCTCGAACTCCCCCGCCATCCGCTCCAAAGCCGCCGCCAAATCCGTGAACTCGGCCTCCTCGACCACCAAGTCATAGCCCAAGTCGTACATCGCGCCCCCTCACACAGCCTCTTCCAAGGCGGTCAGCCGCCGCCGGGCGGCCCACAACCGGTTCTCCGCCTCTTCGACATCGCTGTAGGCCCGGCCCACAGCCGCCGCCAACTGGCCGTCGGAGGCGTAGAAAGCGGACCCGGTGACCGTCTCCCGGACCGACCGGGCCAGCCCCTGGGCCAGACGGACGTCGGCGAAAACGGTCTCGACCAGACCCACATCAGTGACCTGGGCGGCGCCGAAATCCTCCACCCGGTGGCGCAGCCGGACCAAGTCGTCCCGCCGCCGCTCCAACTGCCCCAGCCGCCGCTGTAAAGCCGCGACATCATTACGACAAGCGCTGACGGCGGCGTGGTCTACGGAGGGAGACATGAAAGCGACTATATACCCCCACGGACGGAGCCTCTCGCCAAGCCTCACCATCAGAACAAACCCTCGTCACCCCGCCACCACATCCGCTCCACCGTCCGCGACCGACGGCCGGGCGGGCCACGTCCGCCCCGGCGGCGTCGTTCCGACCCCCGATCACCCGGCCCGGATCAGGAGTTAAAGCCTTGTTGGGCGGCCTCCAGGCCGTGGCGCGTTAGGCACTCGACGGCGTCGGCCGCCCGGGCCACCACCTGAGGCAGGTCGTCCGTCTGGTCGGGGCCGAAGTTGGACAACACCCAGTCGTGGACGTCGATTCGCCCGGTCGGGCGGCCGATGCCGACGCGCACCCGGTAGTAGTCGCCCGTGCCCAACCGGGCGCGGATCGACTTGAGGCCGTTGTGGCCGTTGTCGCCGCCGCCGAACTTGGCCCGCAGGCGGGTGAAGTCGAGGTCCAACTCGTCGTGGATCACGATCAGGTGGTCCGGCTTGAGCCGCAACTGGGACAATATTTGTTTAACCGGCCCGCCGGATTCGTTCATATAGGTCCGGGTCCGGGCCAAGGTGACTTGTTCCAAGTCGGCCCCGACCGCGCCCGTCCCGGCGGCCCCGATCTTGATCTCGGCCAGTTCGGCCTGGAGCAGGCGGCGGGGTTGCCAGCGGGCCGCGCCCCGGCGGGCCAGTTCGGCCGCCACCATGGCGCCGACGTTGTGGCGCTGACGGGCGTAGGCCGGGCCGGGGTTGCCCAGCCCCACGACCAGCCATCGGGCCATGGGCTAGTCCGTGTCGGCCTGATCGTCCGCCTGGTCGCCCTCGGCCGCCTCGGCCTCCACGGCCTGGGTCGGCGGCGCCTGGACCGACAGCATCAGGTCCTCCGGGTCGCCCGGGAAGATCACACCGGCCGGCAGCACCAGGTCCTTGGCGTGGACCACGTCGCCGATCTGCAGGTTCGACAGGTCGATCTCGACCTGGGGCGGGATCGAGGTGGCCTCGGCCTCGATCGTCAGGCTGGTCTGATCGGACAACACCATGGCCTCGCCCTTGACCTCGCCCACCAGGACCAGTGGCACCTCGACGGTGACCCGCTCGCCCTTGCGCACCAACACCAGGTCGACGTGCTCGATGGCGTCGGTCACGGGGTCGCGCTGGACCTGCTTGGGCAGGGCCAGTTGGGCCGGTCGGCCCGGCTGGTCGAGGGTCAGCAGGGCGTTGGCCGCGCGCAGGACTAACTGGGTTTGGTGGCCGGGTAGGGAGAGGTGGACCGGGTCGGTGCCGTGGCCGTACAACACGGCCGGCACCTTGCCAGCGCGGCGCAGCCGACGGGACGCGCCCTTGCCGAACTCGGCCCGGGGCAGGACCTCCAACTTGATCTCGTCCGCCATCGCTCTCTCCTCCGTCAACGGGTTCACAGCCCGGCAAGGAGACCTTGTCGATCACGGGGACGACCCCCTTCGCCGAGGCAACTGAGGGGACAGTTTACCCCGCTGGGCGGCGGCGGGCGAAGAAGTCCGTCAACAGCCGGGCGCAGTCGCGCTGCCTGATCCCCCGGACGACCTCTAGCCGGTGGGGCAGGCGGCTGTCCCGCACGACGTCGAAGAGCGAGGCCACGGCCCCGGCCTTGGGGTCGTCCGCCCCGTAGACCAGGCGGGCCACCCGGGCGGCCACGGCCGCGCCGGCGCACATGGCGCAGGGCTCCAAGGTGACCACCAAGGTGGCGCCGTCCAGCCGCCAGCTCCCCCGGGAGGCGGCCGCCCGGCGCAGGGCCACGATCTCGGCGTGGGCCGTCGGGTCCCCGGTCCGTTCCCGCTGATTGCCGCCTCGGCCCAAAACGGCGCCGTCCCGGTCCAAGACCACGGCCCCGACCGGCACATCGCCCCAGCGCCGCTCGGCCTCACGGGCCGACTCCAGGGCTAGGTCGAAGGCCTCGTCCCAGCGCGTCGGTCGCTGGTCCGAGTCGGGCTCAGCCGTCCTGGCCGTCGTCCTCGCCCTCCCAGTACTCGTCTATCACCTTGGCGAAGGCGTCGGCGTCGAAGCGGATCCCCTGGATGATCTGTTCGGCCAGCTCGTCGCTCGACAGTTCCTCATCCTCCAGGCAGAGGGCTTCCAGGCGCTCCTCCCGCAGCCCCTGGAAGGCGAATAGGCCGAGGTCGCCGGCCGGCCCCTCCTCCGGGGTCTCGGGGTCGTCCGGCTTGAGCTGGAAGAAGTCCGCCACATCGCGCACGATCGGGTAGACGTCGGCGTAGTAGATGTCCGAGGTCATGACGTGGACGTGGCGCGGCCCCCGGACGCTGACCGCCACCAGGACCTCGCCGTTGATCGACACCAGCCCGCAGGCGCCGGAGTCGCCGGGCAGGCGCTGCAGTTGGGCGATCAGGGCGTCCAGATCGTTGGCCAACTCGGCCTCCAGGGGCACGACCACCGGCTGGCCGTCCTCGCGGTACAGACCGACGACGAAGTCGATGTCGTCCCAGGTGGCGTCCTCCAAGTCGTCCTCGTCCTCGTCGTCCTCGTCGTCCTCGTCTTCGTCGTCATCCTCGTCGTCTTCGAGGTTGTCATCGTCTCGGTCGTCATCCGCGAAGTCGTCGTCGTGACCGCCTATCCTGGCGTCGAAGGCCGGGTCGACGTGCTCCAAGCCGATCCGATCGTCAACCTTGTCCTCTGGATCGAACTTGCCGGTCATGGTCCCTCCCCTTGCTCGACGCGCCGGCTCCAATCGTGGCACGACTGAGCGGTCGCTGCCTAGTGGAGCGTAGTCGTCGCCACCTAGGAGGGGACTGACGGGGGGCTGACGGGGACCGGCCGACCCGGGCGGCGGCCGACAAGCCCGGGCCGTGATGCCCTAGAGTCGGCGGCGGCAGCCATCACTACTAAGGGATCTTTATATGAGACTAGGCCGAGTTCGGGTTCTGGCGGCGGGGTTGGCGATGCTATTGTCGGCCTGCACCGCCACCGACGCCCAGCCCGAGGCCAGTCCGACGCCCCCCGTCATCCAGGGGGCGATGACCTTCTTCAACGCCCCCGGGGACGACCTGACGGACCAGTTGTTGGCCCTCCAGTCCAGCCTCGGCATCGAACTGGGCGACGAGACGCGCAGCGACCGCTACGGCTCCTGGAACCCGCTCAGCCTGGTGCCGGGGGCGGCCCTGTTGACGGTTGACCACGACAACCTGACGACGGACGACCCCGACTACGAGTGGAACTTCGACCAGATCGACCTGGCCTGGGCCGTGGTGGCCCGTTTCCTGATCGAGCAGTGGGTCGACTCCGAGGTGGTGTGGGAGGACTCCGAGACCACCCGGGCGGCGGCGGCGGCCCGGGTCAGCGCCAGCGGGCTGTTATTCGACCCGGACGTCGACTTCGCCGACTACCTGGTGGCGGAGGGCGGCAACCTCACTCCGACGGCCATCGGCCCCTGGGCGCTGGACCAGGACTGGTCCAACTGGCGCCAAGACGGCGTGCCCCCGGAGGAGAGCGACGACCCCGCCGTCATCCGCCAGAACCGGACCTACGCCGCCGGCCTGACGCCGGCCGAGCCGGCCCCATACCAGGCCGGCCAGCCCAGGACCTTCGTCTTGGGCCTGGCGCCGCTGGCGGTCTACCGGGGCTCCGACGACGACAATTTCGTCCTCCGGACCGAGATCGTCTACTACCGCCCGTTGGCCGTGGCCGGTGTGGCCACGCCGCGCTACGAGGCCACCGACGCCTATCTCAGCTTCCAAATCACCATCGTCGGCGGCGCCGCCGCCTTGGTGACCGGTTTCGTCGAGGCCCAGATCAGCCACGTCGACGTGGCGGCGGTGGCCCTGGCCGACCTGGACGGCCTGAACCAGTTGGCCCCGGCCGACGACCAGCTGAGCGCCAATCTGATCGATGACTGGTATTTGACTCTGCCGAGCGACATCGCGGCCGACGACGACCTGTCCTGCGCCGTCGAGGTGCCAGAGGAGTGGACCGGCTCCTACGTCACCTTCGACCTGCCGGCGGTGGGAGACGATCCGACCTGCCTGGAGATCATCAGCTACCCGGCTGACATCGCCCCGGAACTGTCCCAGCGCCTGGTCCCACCGACCACCAGCCTGTGGTCTTTGAGCGATCCGGCCCTGAGCGGCTTCGTCAGCGTCGACGCCCTGCCGGACCACGACATCGTCACCATCAACGCCGTGGCCGGCGACGGCGCCCGCATCGACCTGAGCGCGGTCGTGGCTCCCGGGACCGGTCAGGACTGGGCCGCCCCCCTGGTGGCCTCGCTGCGGCGGGCCTGAGACCCGACACCGCCTCCCGACCACCGTTCAGCGCTGGATCAGGACTTTGTCGGATCGAACTTCGTCGGATCGGACTTCAGGGCTGAGGCCGGGTCATTCCGGTGTCGGCGCCCCGGACGGCCGCAACTCCAAGTCGTCGCCCCACTGGCCGACGTCGAAGACCACCTCTTGGCCGTCGCCCACCTGGCCGGCCAGCAGGCCCCGGGCCAGGGGGTCCTCCAGCGCCGTCTGGAAGAGGCGGCGCAGCGGCCGGGCGCCGTAGATCGGGTCGTAGCCCCGGTCGGCCAGCCACTCTTGGGCGGCCGGCGTGACCTCGACCGTCAACCGCCGGTCGGTCAGCCGCCGGTTCAGGCGGCGCAGATTGAGGTCCACGATCTGGGCCAGGTCGTCGCGCGACAACTGGTCGAAGACCACGATGTCGTCCAACCGGTTCAAGAACTCGGGCTTGAAGGCCAGCCGGACCTGGGCCAGGACCTGTTCGCGGCGCTCGTCCTCGTCCATCGTCGGGTCGGTGATGAACTGGGAGCCGAGATTGGAGGTCAAGATCAAGATGGTGTTGCGGAAATCGACCGTCCGCCCCTGGCCGTCGGTCAGCCGACCGTCGTCCAAGACCTGGAGCAAGACGTTGAAGATCTCCGGGTGGGCCTTCTCCACCTCGTCCAACAGCACGACCGAGTAGGGCCGCCGCCGCACCGCCTCAGTCAACTGGCCGCCCTGGTCGTAGCCGACGTAGCCGGGCGGGGCGCCGACCAGCCGGGAGACGGCGTGCTTCTCGGCGTACTCGCTCATGTCGATGCGGACCATGGCCGCCTCGTCGTCGAACAAGAAATCGGCCAAGGCCTTGGCCAACTCGGTCTTGCCGACGCCGGTCGGGCCGAGGAAGAGGAAGGAGCCGGTCGGCCGGCCGGGGTCGGAGATGCCGGCGCGCGACCGGCGCACGGCGTCGGCCACGGCCTGGACGGCGTCCCGCTGGCCGATCAGACGCTCCCCGATGCGGTCCTCCATGGTCAGCAGCTTCTCCTGCTCGCCTTGCAGCAGCCGGCCGACGGGCACCCCGGTCCAGGCCGACACCACCTCGGCGATGTCTTTGGCCGAGACCTCCTCCGACACCATGGTGCGTTGCTGCTCGGCGCTGGCGGCCTGGTCGAGCTGGCGTCCCAGGGCCGGCAACTCGCCGTAGACCAGCTCGGAGGCCCGGGTCAGGTCGCCGGCCCGTTGGGCCTGGTCGGCCTCGATCCGAACCTGGTCGATCCGCTCCTTGATCCGCCCGACCTCGTTCAGGCCGGCCTTCTCGGCCTCCCACTGGGCCTCCAGGGCGCGCAGCCGCTCCTGGGCGTCGGCCAGCTCGGCCCGCAGCCGGGCGCCGCGCTCGACCGAGGCCGGGTCGGCCTCCTTGTCCAAGGCGAATTGTTGCATCGTCATGCGGTCCACCTGGCGGCGCAACTCGTCGATCTCCTCGGGCGAGGAGTCGATCTCCATGCGCAGCCGGGAGGCGGCCTCGTCCACCAGGTCGATGGCCTTGTCCGGCAGCTGCCGGCTGGTGATGTAGCGCTGGGACAGGGCGGCCGCCGCCACCAGGGCGGAGTCCGTGATCCTGACCTTGTGGTGGGCCTCGTAACGCTCGCGCAGACCGCGCAGGATGGCCACCGTCTCGTCCACGCTGGGCTGGCCGACGTAGACCTGTTGGAAGCGGCGCTCCAGGGCCGGGTCCTTCTCGATCCGCTGGCGGTACTCGTCCAAGGTGGTGGCGCCGATCAGGCGCAGCTCGCCGCGGGCCAACATCGGCTTGATCATATTGCCGGCGTCCATCGCCCCCTCGGCCGCGCCCGCCCCCACCAGGGTGTGCAACTCGTCGATGAAGGTGATGACCTGGCCCTCGGCCTGGCTGATCTCGGTCAGGACGGCCTTCAGCCGCTCCTCGAACTCGCCCCGGTACTTGGCCCCGGCCACCATGGCGGCCAAGTCGATCGCCACCAGCCGGCGACCCTTGAGCGAGTCCGGCACATCGCCGGCCACGATCCGCTGGGCCAGGCCGTCGACCACGGCGGTCTTGCCCACCCCGGGCTCGCCGATCAGGACGGGGTTGTTCTTGGTCCGGCGGGCCAGCACCTGGATCACCCGTCGGATCTCGGCGTCCCGGCCGATCACGGGGTCCAGCTTGCCCTCCCGGGCGCGCTCCGTCAGATCGACCGAATACTTGTCCAGGGCCGACTCGCCGCCCTCCGACTCGGCCGAGGTCACCCGTTTGCCGCCCCGGGCGGCGTTGAAGGCCTCGGCCAGCCGTGAGGCGTCGACGCCGCGCTCGACCAGGATGGCTTGGGCCTCGGACTCGGTGGCGGCGATGCCGATCAACAGATGTTCCGTGGCCACGAACTGATCGCCCATCGACTGGGCCCTGGTCTGGGCCTCGCCCAGCACCCGGGCCAGCGCCCCGGACAAGGTGGGCTGGGCGACCGAGGCGCCCTTGGCGCTGGGCAGACGCGCGATCCGGGCGTCGGCGGCGGCGGCCACCTCGGCCGGGTCGGCCCCCAGCCGGGCCAGCAGCGGACCGACCGTGTTGTCCGGGATCAGCAGCAGGGCGGCCAACAGGTGGACCGGCAGGGCGCTGGCGTTGCCGTGGGTGAGGGCCAGCCGGACGGCGCCGCTATAGGCGTCCCGGCTCATGGCGGTGAGCTTGTCCGTGTCCATC
>JAISAO010000039.1 GCA_031266665.1 Propionibacteriaceae bacterium
CGTCGGTCGGGTCGGGCGTCCCGGCCGCGGGCCCGGGCCAAACGCCAATGATCGTTTATCATTGGCCCTATCGCCGGGCCGTCGCCAGACGCCAACTACACCCTGGATTCTGAAGAGCCCTTAATCCTAACGGTGCAAGCCACACGATGAGTCTGATTTGAGTAACTTTAGTATTTCCACTGGCCTAATTGACACCTAGGCAGGCTACCCGATCCACTACTCACACGGCTAGAAAAAGATTTGCCGTGACCCTGGCACCGAACATCGTATCAAAGTGGTCGAGCCTTCATAGCCCTTTGGCCAGCGCCATCATCATCGTCCACCGACTGTTCGCTGAAACCTGGCTACCCGCCTCTGAGACCAGCGCCCAACTTGAATGCCATGACTTACTCGCGCAATATTTTAGCTTAAAGAACCACTGGCGGTAGCCAGGGGCAGCGTCCCGGTGAGCGAACAAGGACTGCATGGTCTGCGTCAGCGGGAGTAGAGGCCGGTCAGGCGGGCCCGGCCCAGGGCGTGGAACAGGCTCTTGGAAGCGACGGTGGTGCAGTTGTCGGTCTCGGGGGAGAGGTCGAGGCGGGGCAGGTCGAGGGCGTGGACGGCGAAGATGTAGCGGTGCTCCCGGTCGCCGGGGGGCGGGGCGGCACCGTGGTAGGCGGCGGCGCCGGAGTCGTTGCGCACCTGGAGGGCGCCGTCGGGCAGGGGCGGCCCGCCCGGGCGGCCGGCGCCACGGCCGAGACAGTTGGTGGTGGCCGGCAGGTTGGCCACGGTCCAGTGCCAGAAGCCGGCCGGCGTGGGCGCGTCGGGGTCGAAGCAGGAGACCACGAAGGACAAGGCGCCGGCCGGGAAACCGGACCACTGCAGGGCCGGGGAGAGGTTGCCACCGTCGGCCGCCTGGGCCTGGGGCAGGCGCGACCCCTCGGTGAAATCGACGCTCGTCAAGACGAACGAGGGGATGAGGGGCAGCAGGTCGTAGGGGTCGGGGGCGACCGGGCGGGCGCCGAGGTCCATGTCAGTCCTTTCGCTGGAGCCGATACCGCCATTGTGGCCCGCCGCCGCCCGAATGGCCAGCGCCAAGCGCGACCGCCATCGTTCGGGGCGGGGCGCGGCCGCCGCCGAGACAGCGCCAACTGCGGTCGCTGTCGGTCGGGGCGGGGCGCGGCCGCCACCGCCGGGCGGCGGTTACTATCACGGGGGTGACCACACTGGCCTGGACCCGGCGGCGGGGGGAGGAATTGGTGGCCGCGCACCTGCCCCGGTGGTCCTTCGACTTGGACCAGGCCCGCGCCCGGGTGGGCTGCTGCCATTACGCCGACCACAAGATCACCTTGTCGCGCCATCTGGTGGTTCACCTGAGCGCCGCCGAGGTCGACCAGGCCCTGCTGCACGAGATCGCCCACGCCCTGGCCGGCCACCGGGCCGGCCACGGGCCCCAGTGGCGCCGGGCCGCCGCCCGACTGGGCTACACCGGCCGGCGCACTGTGGCGGTGCCCGCCGCCCGCCTCCAGGCCCGCTGGCTGGCCCGCTGCCCCCACGGCCACGAGTACCGCCGCCACCGCCGTCCCTCGACCGTGGCCTACTGCCGGCCCTGCTCCCAGCGGGGCGAGTGGTTCGCCCTCGAATGGACCGACCAGGGCTAGAGCACCTTGGTGGTCCGGACTTAGACGAATGAGCCGAGTTCTCATCACCTCGGGGTCCCCGCGAAGCACCAACCCGGAGCGCGGCGGAGGGAGGACACTTCGTGGGGCGGCTAGACGGTTGATTCCAAGCCATGGGCACGCCCAGACGACACGCCGGACGGCGTCGTCGGCAGTCGGCTACGCCCGCATCGCCCCCTCTTCCTGGCCGGCCCGCCGTCTGAGCCCAGATCCGCCAGCTAGTCGACCGTCGCCCCTAGCCAGACCCCACCGTCGGACAACCAATGTGGCTGGGTGATAATGATGCTCACAGGTTGGTCTTCTCGGGTTACGGTTTCCGAGAAATCAAGTTCGCCGGGCCCAAGGGTCCGGCGAACTTATTTTCCGGCCCGGCCCAACCGCGGCCCGGCCCGGCCGGAGGCGACCGACGCCTTCCCCGGCGACCGATCCGGCCGATCGGAGACCGTCTCAGCCAGCCTCTAGACTGGGCCTCGTGATCTCAACCGCCTCGCTGCCCCTGATCCACACGGGCAAGGTGCGCCGGCTCTACGCCCTGAACGATCCGAACCAGGTTCTGATCGTCGCCACCGACGCGATCTCGGCCTATGACCAGGTTTTGGAGACGCCGATCCCCGACAAAGGGGCCATCTTGACCCAGTTGTCCCAGTGGTGGGGCGACCAGTTGGTCGACATCGTGGAGAACCATTTCCTGTCGGCCGACGTGCCGACCGACGTCCAGGGGCGGGCCATCGTGGCCGAGCGGCTGGAGATGATCCCGGTGGAGTGCGTCGCCCGAGGCTACGTCACCGGCTCCGGCTGGGCCGAGTACCAGGTCTGTGGCGCCATCGCCGGGCTGCCCCTGCCCGAGGGCCTGCAGCACGCCGACCGGTTGCCCGAGCCCATCTTCACGCCGGCCCGCAAAGCCCCCCAGGGCGAGCACGACGAGAACATCGACTACGCCGCCTTGGAAGAGCTGGTGGGCCCGGAGACGGCCGAGCGGCTGCGCGACCTGACGCTGCGCCTCTACGCCCGCGGGGCCCGGGTCTCGGCCGAGCGCGGCATCATCTTGGCCGACACCAAATTCGAGTTCGGGCGCCGCCCGGACGGGACCATCATCTTGGCCGACGAGGTGCTGACGCCGGACTCGTCGCGCTTCTGGGACGCCGCCCAATGGACGCCAGGAGCCCAGATCCCCAGCTTCGACAAACAGTATGTGCGTGATTGGCTGGCTTACGACTCCGGCTGGGACAAGACCGCGGCCACGCCGCCGCCGCCCCTGCCCCGGGTCGTCGTCCAGGCCACGCGCGACCGCTACCTGGAGGCCCACGCCCGCCTGACCGGACGCCGCTTCACCCCGCCCAAAGCGGTCACGCCGGCCTCCCCGCCGCCCGAGGCCGCCGAGCGCTACCTGCCCAAGACCCGTTACCTGGTCGAGGTCATGCCCAAGCCCGAGATCCTGGACCCCCAGGGCAAAGCGGTGACGGCGGCCCTGGCCCGGCTGGGCCACGAGGGCTTCTCGGTCCGCCAGGGCAAGCGGTTCGAGATCGAGACCGTTCGGCCGGCCTCCCCGGAGACCCTGGCCGAGGTCGAGGCCATGGCCCAGACCCTGTTGGCCAACGCCGTGATCGAGAACTACGCCGTCACCTTGGACCGGCCCGGCGCCGACGGCGGGCCGGGCGGACGAGATGGGAGCACGAGCGGGTCCACGAGCCAAAGCGGCTCCACCAGCACGAACAGGTCTGTGAACCCGGGCGGTGGGGCCACGGGCACAGGCGGGTCCACGAGCCAAGGCGGCTCCACCGGCACGGTCGGGTCCACAAACACGGACAGGTTTGTGAACCCGGGCGGTGGGGCCACGGGCACAGGCGGGTCCACCGCCCCAGGAAGATCCACGGCCACGAGCTGGTCCACCGCCCCAGGAGGGTCCACGATCCCAGGGGGGTCCACGGACCAGGGCGGGTTCGCCGCCGGGAACAGCTCCTTGAACGGGGCCGGGCTCCCCTGGCCGCCGGCCGGGACCCACCGGCCGCCGACGGTCGCCGCCGCCGGGACCGACATTCCCTCAGCGACAGACACCTCCTTCGTGACAGACACCCCCTTCGCGACCGACACCCCCTTGGCGGACGATCACGACTCCCCCACCGAGGCCGCCGCCCCTCTCAGCGCCCCCTCCCCGCTGGCGCTCCAGTCGCCCATCACCGCTTGGTCCTCGGACTCGGCCAACGAGGCCGACTGGGGGCAGGATTCGGCCGGCGTCGCCGACCCGAGCCTCGCCGACCCGGATTCCCCCGGACCAGGCGCCATCGACCCGGATTCCCCCGGACCAGGTGCCATCGACCCGGATTCCCCCGGACCAGATCTCGCCCTTCCAGACTTGGTCCGGGATCTCCACCAGCCCCTCATCACCTCGGACCCGGCCGACACCCCGGAGGCCCACTCGGAGCCTCAGCCGGCCGCCGACCGGGGCGCCGTGGCCGACCGGCTGGCCGGGACGACGGCCGAACCGCTCTTCCCCCAGCCCCAAGACGACCAGTCCCGGCTCGACGGCTTGGCCCTGTCCAACCTGTCGACCGACCTGGCCCACGCCCTGGAAGCCCTGCAGGCCACCGCCGCGGCCATGGCCCGGCTGTCGGGCGAAGCCGCCGGGGGGAACCCGGCGGCGGCGGACAGCGCCGGGGACTGGGCGGACGACGGCGGCCGGGAGGCGTGAGATGCGGGTTGGGGTGGTGACCTTCCCCGGGACCTTGGACGACGTCGACGCCGCCCGGGCGGTGCGGCTAATGGGCGGCGTGGCCGTGCCGCTGTGGCACGCCAGTGACAGCGTGACCGATGTCGACGCCGTCATCCTGCCCGGCGGCTTCTCCTACGGCGACTATCTACGTTGTGGGGCGATCGCCCGGCTGGCGCCGGTCGTGACCGAGGTCGTCCGGCTGGCCGGGCTGGGGCTGCCCGTCCTCGGAATCTGCAACGGCTTCCAGGTCCTGTGCGAGACCCAATTGCTCCCCGGCGCCCTGATCCGCAACCAGGGCCAGCGTTTCGTCTGCCGCCAGCAACGCCTCAAGGTGGGGACGACCGACACGGTCTGGACGACCGGTTTCACCCGGGGCGAACAGATCGAGATCGTGCTCAAGAACGGCCAGGGCAACTACATCGCCGCCCCCGAGGCCTTGCGCCGGTTGGAGGATGAGGACCGAATCGTCTTCCGCTACGTCGACAACCCCAACGGTTCGGCTCTGGACATCGCCGGGGTGACCAACGACCGGGGCAACGTCGTCGGCCTTATGCCACACCCCGAGCACAACATCGACCCGGTGACCGCCCCCGGGCAAGACGGCCGGCGTTTCTTCACCTCGCTGGAGGCTTTCCTGCGGGCGGCCCTGGCGGCCTGACGGCGGCAGCGGTCATCGTTGATGCTTTCTTAACCCGAAACAACCCCCGCTCGGGTCAGGATAGAGCGTTCCTCTCGTCGCCCGTCTCGAAGAGTAGGAGTGCGTATGACAGAGGTTTTGCTTCACACCGCCGGGGCCATCGTCGTCGGGTTGGTGATTTTCTCGCTCGTCTCCTGGCTGTTGTGCCGTCGCGGCTTCGACCGGCGTTTCGGCCGCTCCGACACCGCCTCAGGCCACAGTTGGCGGCCCCGGCTGGAGGATTACCCGGATCTGGGGCGCGAGGCCGTCAGTTTCGACTCCCGGGGCAACACCCTCAAGGGTTATCTCTTCGGCCCGCTGGACGGGGCGGCGCTGGTCGTCGTGGTGCATCGGATGGGCGGGGCGGCCGAGCAACTGCTGCCCGTCATCGACTGGCTGGTCGGGCTGGACTACCAGGTTCTGGCCTTCGACTGCACCGGTTGCCACAACTCGGGCGGGGCCGGCACGCGCAGCGCCGCCCAGGCGGCCATCGACCTCGACGCCGCCTTGGACTGGGCCCGACGCCAACCCCAATTCGCCCGGCTGCCCGTCTTGTTGTACGGCCACAGTTGGGGCGGCCACGCCGTCGCCTCGATCCTGCGCCGGCGCCCCGACGTCGCCGGGGTGGTGGCGGTGGCCGGTTTCAACCATCCGGCGCGTATCGCCAACCAATCCCAGAAAGACGCCATGGGGTTTTTCGCCACCATCGAATATCCCTTTTTCTGGTTGGAGACCCGGCGTCGCGCCGGGGCCGCCGCCAGTTCGGCCGTGGACGGTCTCAACACCGGCGCCGTCCCCGCCCTCATCGTCCAGGGCGCACGCGACCCGGTGGTGACGCCAGCCGTCAGCATCTACGCCCAACAGCGGCGGATCACCAATCCCCAGACCCAATTCCTGTGGCGCGACCAGCCCGGCCGCGACGACCACATCAACCTGGTCTGCTCCGCCCAGGCGGTGGCCTACCAGCGGGAGATAGTCGAGTCGCTGGCCCGCGACCGGACGGCCAATTTCTCCCGCCAGGGCCGGGACGATTTCTGGGAGCGGGTCGATCGGCGCCGGGCCAACCAACTCGACTCCGCGTTCACGGCCGTGGTCCAAGACTTCTTCGCCCAGGCTTTGGACCACGCCGCCAAGCGCTGAGCGCTGTGGCCGAAAGGCGGCGCTCCCCGGCCGCCGGGACGCCGTGAATAAATCTCCCCTCACTCCTAGATGGTTAATTCCAAGCCATGGGCTCGTCCTCACGCCCAGACGACACGCCGGCGGCGTCCTCGTCGGGCGGCGATGCCACACATCGCCTCCCTCCTCTTCCTTGCCGGCCCGCCGTCTGAGCGCGAATCCATCGCCCAGCCCTTGGAATCAACCATCTAGACCGCTTATTCACGGACGGCCGAGATCCCGGCTCAAATCCGGGATGACGACCGGTGGCGTTATGGCGGACTTGACCCGCGATCTCGCCTTGAATAGACTCTCCGTTTTATGAGTTCTATTCCCGCCGGTTACCGGGTGGTCGAGTTGACCGCCGACGACTGGGCCGAGGTCGAGGCCTTGGACCGCTGGGCCGCCCCCGAGGCCGCCGACACCGTCCCCGACACGCCGGACGGCCTGCCGTGGGAGCGTATGACCGGCTTCCGCGATGACAAAGGCCGGTTGGCCGCCGTGGCCACGGCCTACGACCTGGCCGCTTTCACCCTGCCCGGCGCCCAGGCGCGAACGCCCGGCTTCACCTGTATGAGCGTCCACCCCCAGGACCGCCGCCGGGGCCTGCTCCGGGCCATGATGGGCCTGCACTTCGAGCGCGCTCTGGCCCGGGGCGAGGCGCTGTCCGTCCTGACCGCCTCCGAGACCGGGATTTACGGCCGCTTCGGCTACGCCGTGGCCAGTTGGAACTACGCCCTCACCCTCCCCCGCCACAGCCCCCTGGCCCCGCCGCCGGGCGCCGACCGGGAGGATTTGGCTGTCCTGATTGAGACCGTCGACCCCGCCCGCCACACCCCGGCGGTCAACCACGTCCTGGCCGGGGCCGCTTGGAGCGGCGGCTTGACCCGGCCCGGCTGGACGCCTCGGACCGAGGCTTGGACCAAACGGCGACTGAGCCATCTGGACGACCAGCCGGCGGACGGCTACGAGCCCCGCCGGATCATGCTGGTCCAACGACAGGCCGAGCCGATGGCCTACGCCGTCTTCGCCCGCAACGGCCACTTCTCCTGCCACGGCGGCAGCGCCTCCAAGGTCCGGTTGGACGAGACCGCCGCCCTCGACGCCGCCGCCAGCCACCTCCTGTGGAGCCGACTGCTCGACCTCGACCTGACCTCAGTGGTGGAGGCGCCGCTGCTGGCGCCCAATGATCCTTTGTTCGGCTTGACGCTCGACCTGCGCGGCGCCCGGGCCGAGCTGCACGACGGCCTGTGGCTGCGCCTGCTGGACGTCGGC
Source organism: Propionibacteriaceae bacterium (assembly GCA_031266665.1). GTDB lineage: Bacteria > Actinomycetota > Actinomycetes > Propionibacteriales > Propionibacteriaceae > WQYJ01. The sequence goes on from JAISAO010000039.1 coordinate 7,475, forward strand.
CGGGCCCTGGCCCAGCGCCAGTACGCCGCCGACGTCGATCTGGTGATCGAGCTGACGGACGACCATCTGCCCGCCAACCAGGGCCGCTGGCGGCTGCGGGCCAAGGCCTTCGCCGACGGCACCGAGGTCAGCCGTAGCGGCGCCGGGGCCGACCTGGCCTGCGACGTCCGCGCCCTGGCGGCGGCTTACCTGGGAGGCGCCAGCTTGGCCGCCCTGGCCGCCGCCGGACAGGTGGTGGAACTGGTCCCGGGCAGCCTGGCCCGGGCCTCGGCCGCCTTCGCCTGGCCGGTGCCGGCCGGCTGCAACTGGATCTTCTGAACCCATCCGCCCCCGGCGGCTCAGCGGTTGTACACCGCCGGGTCGAGCACGCCCAGGCCGCGCAGGTGGCGGTAGCGGCCGGCGTAGTCGAGGCCGTAGCCGACCACGAAATCGTTGGGGATGTCGAAGCCGACGTATTTGACGGCCACGTCGCAGCGGGCGGCGGCCGGTTTGCGGAAGGCCGTCAGGACCTCCAGGCTGGCCGGGCCGCGCCCGCGCAGGTTCTCGATCAGGTAGGACAGGGTCAAACCGGTGTCGATGATGTCCTCCACCACCAGCAGGTGGCGCCCGGCGACATCGGCCGACAGGTCTTTGAGCAGGCGCAGCACGCCGGACGAGGTGACGCCGGCCCCGTAGGACGAGATCGCCACCCAGTCCATCTGGCAGTCGTTGCGCAGCTCGCGGGCCAGGTCGGCCAGGGTCCAGACGGCCCCGTTAAGCACGCCCACCAACAATAAGTCTTTGCCTTGGTAGTCCTGGTCGACGGTCGCCGCCAACTGGCCGATGCGCCGCTGAATCTCATCGCCAGTGAGCAGGACTTGGCTGAGATCGCCTCGGACGTCTGCGATTTCCACGGGCCCCACCTTAGCCCGGATGGGAGCGACCGGACGGCTGGCGACTGGACGGCGGTGGAGACGGATCGGGGCGGTCGTCCTAAAGGCTCGTGGACGATGATCGGGCGGCGGTCGTCCCGGCCAACTGCTCTGGTCCGGCCGAGACTTGGGTCAGTCGGCCTGGTCGGCCGGAAGACCCTCCCCCGTCCCCGGGCGGAAGAGCAGCCGGCCGTCTTGGCGGACCACCCGTCCCCCCGGCACATCGGTCCCGGCCTGGCCCCGCCAGGCGGTGGCCAGACGCTCCACCGCCTGGACCTGGGCCAAGCCGGCCTCGGACCCTTGGCGGCGCAACCAGGCCAGGATCACCCGTCCTCGCAGGGCCGGCGCTAGGGCGGCCAGGCGGGCCGCCCCCAACCCGGGGCCGATGGCGACTTGGGCACTGGCCTCCTCGGCCAGGGCGTCGAGCAGGTCGGCGTCCCCCCGGGCCAGCTCGGCCGTCCGGGCCAGGGCCTGGGGCAAGCCGGGGCCGAGCGCGGCCTCCAGGGCGTCCAGGCCGTGGCGCAGCCGGACCCGGGTGTGGCGCGGGTCTTGGTTCATCGGGTCGAGCCACGGCGCCAACCCCCAGTCGCGGCAGGCCCGGACCGTCTGCTCCCGGCGCAGACCGAGCAGGGGCCGGACCAACCGGCCCAGCCGGGGCGGCATCCCGGCCAGTGATCGGACGCCGGAGCCCCGGGCCAGACCGAGCAGAACCGTTTCCGCCTGGTCGTCCAGGGTGTGGGCCACCAAGACCAACTCCGCTTGGTCCGACAGCAGGGCGTCGTAGCGCGCCCGCCGGGCGTCGGCCTCCAGGCCGTCCCCGGTCTCCACCACCCGCACCCGGGTGACCCGGGCGTCTAAGCCCAACCGCCGGGCCTGGTCCGCCGCCCGGCCGGCCGCGGCGGCCGAGCCCGCTTGCAAGCCGTGGTCGACGATGTGGACCCGGATGGCCGCCCCGGCCAGTGGGCCGGCGGGGCGCTCCAAAGTCCAAGGCGGCGACTGGTCGGACCCAGCACCACCCCTTGCCGAGACGCCCGACCCGCCAGACCTGGCGGCGTCCTTTGGCCGAACTTTGATGACGGTCGCCTGTCGGCGCCCGGTGTCGGGCTGGGACGGCGGCTCGGGGGGGCGCTGGTGGTCGCCGGGGCCGGTCGGACTTGGCCCCTCGTACCCGGAACTCGGCGGCCTGAAGCCGGCGGCCCAGGCCAGGGCGGCCGTCAGGGCCAAGGAGTCCGGCCCGCCCGACAGGCCGACGGCGATCCGCTCCAACCCGGTCTCCCGCAAGGCGGCGGCGACCGCCTCCTCCACCGCCCGCACCAGGGCCAGGCAGTCCGGGCTGAGCCGCCGCCGGGCCATCATCCGTCGGACGACGCGACGGCCGTCAGCTCGGCCAGCAGCTCGGCCCGACGTTGGGGCGAGACGAAGGCCGCCTCCAGGGAGTGGCGGCAAAGCCTCAGCACGGCCTCGTCGGACAGTCCCAGGGCGGCGCTGGCGGCCTCGAAGTTGTCACCGATGTAGCCCCCGAAGTAGGCCGGGTCGTCCGAGTTGACGGTCACCGCCAGCCCCCGGGCCAACATCGCGGCCAGCGGGTGCCGCTCCAAGGCGGCGACCGCTTGGAGGCGGACGTTGGACAGCGGGCAGACGGTCAGCGGCACCTGGTCACGGACCAGCCGCTCCACCAGGGCGTCGTCCTCCAAGGCCCTCAGGCCGTGGTCGACCCGTTCCACGCCGAGACTGTCCAGGGCCTGCCAGATGTCGTGCGGCGGGGCCTCCTCGCCGGCGTGGGCCACCAGCCGCAGGCCCCGCTGGCGGGCCTGGGCGAAGACCGGGGCGAAGGCCTCGATCGGACCGACCTCGGCCGAGTCCAGGCCGACCCCCAGCAGGTCGCCGACCAGCGGCTGGACCGCCCCCCAGATCTCAGCGGCGGCCCCGGGCCCCAGGTCGCGCAAGAAGCACAGGATCAGACCGCCGCTCAGGCCGTGACGCTGGCGGGCGTCGTCCAAGGCGTCGGTCAACCCGGCGACGACCTCACGCGGGGCGACGCCGCGCGACCAGTGGGCCTGGGGGTCGAAGAACAACTCGGCGTGACGCACGCCGTCGCCCGCCGCCCGGTCGAGGTAGGCCCGGGCCAGGTCGAAGAAGTCGGCCCCGGTCCGCAACACCCCCATGACCTGGTAGTACAAATCGAGGAAAGACTGGAGATCACGGAATTGGTATAGCCGGAGCAACTCGGCCGGGTCGGCCCAGGGCAGGGTCAAGCCGTTGCGCCGGGCCAGGGCGAAGGCCAACTCGGGCTCCAGGGCGCCTTCGACGTGGAGGTGGAGTTCGGCTTTCGGCAGCGCGCGGTGGTCCATCGACCAATCATACAAAGCGGCTTCGCCGTCCACTAGCCGAGACGCCGGGTAGGGTGCCGGTTTTGGTCCGCGCCGCCTCGGGCGGCGGTCTCCTCCGGGTCGTCGTGGCGCCATGGTCCTCACCCGGACTCCGCTCTTGCCCGCTCCGACGACCGGCTGCCGCTTACCTTTTGAGTGGCGGGGGCGAGCGGCGCGCGACTATTGACGGTTCAACATCTGTAGTGTCAGGATGAGAGCCGTGGGTATCTTCCCGCGGTCCGGGCCACCCAACCCGGGCGTCTCCGTTACTTTATGAAAGAAGGTTCATCATGGCTGATGTGGGCGGCGATCTGGCCACTTTGGGGCAGTTGAAGCGCGATCTGGACGATTCGGCGGCCCGGGCCGAGCAGGTCAAGTCGACGCTCGACCGGTCGGTCGGGGCGGCTGTCTGGCGGGGTCCGAACGCCGACAATTTCCGGGCGGCCTGGCAGGATTTCTCGCCCACGTTCACCCGGTTGCAGCAGGCTTTGAACGACGCCTCGACCGATGTGCGCAACCAGCACAACAACCTGGCCGCCGCCGTCGGCTCCGGCGACACCATCTGACCCTGTTCGGACCCAGGCCCGCGCGGGCGCCCGTCGAGGGCTCGTCGAGGGCTCGCGCGAGCCTGGGTCTGGCGTGATCTTCGAGGGGGGTGATTTCGTGGGTTTGGTGTGGAAGGTCCAGATGGTGGACTACGAGGTGCCGAATCCGGAGTGGGAGCGGTTGGACGATTTGGCGCGGCTGGCCGACGGGGTCGCCCCGACCTTGTTCTGCGCGGTCGACACGGCGGACCGGTTGGGCCCGGACGCTTTGCGGGGCGGTCGGGCGGACGAGTTCCTCGCCCGGATGGCGATGTTGAAATCGTCGGCCGAGTTGACGGCCCGGGCGGCGGTGGACGAGATCCGGGCGGCCCGCGCCCGGACGCCCGAGACGCTGACCAGACAACGCGAGGACTGGTACCAGGTCTGGGAACCGGACGAGGGGTAGGGGCGGCCATGGCGGAGGTGTCGATCAACATCGAGGTGTTGCGGGAGCTCATCCGTGGTTTGGAGTCGGCCAAGACCAATGGGTCGGGCGCGGCCACGGATTTGCTCAAGTACACCTCGGAGGCCGGGGTTGAGGTGTCGGGGTTGCGGCAGTGGGCCGGCGGGTCGGCTTACGAGCAGTTGGAGGATCTGATCGTCTGGTACAACCGGGCCTTGGCGATAGCGGAGGATTTGGCCGCGTCGACGCCGGGCTTCGGGGCCGGGACGCCGGTGGTGTTCGACGACTCGCTGGTGCCGGACACGAGTATGCGGGAGGTGGAGGCGGCGGTGGACCGGGTGATGGCCGCGCTGGGGAATTGGAGCGGGCAACCGGGAGAGAGCCTCTACGTCATGACCGAGACCGGCGACGTCCCGCAGGTGATCCTGGACGAGTTGGCCGCGAACCGGTCGGACCCGTATTTCGCCGCCCAATTGGCGCGGCGTCTGACCCCGGAGCGGCTGGCCGGCTTCCTGTGGGGTTTGAACTCCACCATCCAGCTCAAAGCCGACCAGCAGCGGTCCGGCCTGGAGGGCGCCGGCCCCGGCCTGACCCAGTTCGCGGTCCGCTACGACCAATTGCTGACCGACCTGGGCGACGTGTTGGGGCGGGACTCCCGGGCGACGGGCCGGCTGGCCGACCCGGACCTGGCCCGGCGGTGGGGCGAGGCCATCGGCGGGAAGGTCTCCACGGCCGGGGCCAACCTATTGTCGTTGGTGATCGCCCGGGGAACCTGGTCGGTGGATTTCTTGTCGGCGGTCAAGAACTACGCCACCACCCGGCAGGAGGCCGACCCGGATCACGGGGCGGGCCTGTGGGGCCTGGGCCAAGACTATGGGGGCGAGGTGTTTGACCCCCGGTACGTCCTGATCGACCCGGCCAACCCGGACGACGTCCAGTTCAACCAGGTGACGAGCCCGTGGCCGGGCTTGTTCGCGGCCGCCGCGCGCACCCCCGAGGCCGTCGCCAACTGGTTCGCCGGCCCGGACCGGATAGAGGTGCCGCTGCCCGACGGCGGCTCGACCACGATCAACCGGCAGTTGTGGGACTTCATCCACACCGGCCTGGACGAGGCGGCGGCCACAGCGACCCTGCTGGCGGTCCTGTCCGTCGCCCAGGACGACCCGCCAGAGCTGTGGCGGAGCAGGCTGCTGGACGACGTCGCCGCCCTGCCCCAGGCCCTGCAAGAGGAGTCCCGCCTGTGGGAGGAGACCAACCCGACCTGGAAACGGGTCCTGCACCTGCTGGCGGACGTGGTGGGGATGTTCTTCGACCCGGTGGACGCGGCCCACGGCGTCTGGTACGCGGCCGAGGGCGACTGGGGCGACGCCGCCGGGTCGTTGCTGTCGGTCGTCCCGGCCCTGGGCATGTTCCCGGCCGGCCGGAAGATCATCAAAAACCTGAGACTGCTCGGGGCGGCCACCAGCCTCAAGGTCTGGCGGAACGTCAACGAGTTCATCCCCCCGGTCGAGGACTTCGTCAAAGCCGTCGAACTCGCCCCATACACCCCCGCCACGGGCCGCCGCCTGACCTACGACTCACTCCAACAACTGACCGCCATGTCGACCGTCAACCCCAATGCCAGCTTCGTCGTCCTCGGCTCCTACAGCGGCCCCGGCAAACCCGACTGGACCAGCTCCTACGAACAAATCGGCCACTACACCGGCGGCACCTACTTCAACATGGGCCAAGCCTACGACAAAATCCACACCGACCTGGTGACCGAGATCGGCGAGAAAGCCGCCGATAAGGAGATGTGGAGCATAAACCGTCAATTCCTCGACGACCAGATCAAACAAGGCAAACCCCTATACTTCACCGTCGACCCAGAAAAGATGCCGTCGGATTCAGGGACTGCCAGGGAATGGGCGTATATTCAAGATAGACTGGGAGGTAACGTGACCTTAGAAAAAATCGGTGACTGTTGGGCGGTCGTGACTAAATGACAGAAGATACGGCCCAGTCGAACGACGCGATTAAGGGTATCCGGGGATCTCTCGCCTACAACAACCTGGTCACGGCGTTGAATCGGGTCTTCGGCGAGCGTTGGGCGGAAAGACGGCTCTACCCGTATGGTACTTCCCACGATTTCGACATGATCATCGACATCGACGGCGAGCCCGGGGCCGCCTACGTCTGCGCCAGTCGCACGCACATGTCGGGCATGTGGTCGGCCGGACCCGGCGGGCGCATTTCCGTCGGCGTACCCGTCTCATATATCCCCAATCCAGGATGGGTCGGTCCTGACGGTCGCCACCGCGACTGGATCAGAGACATGATCGGCACCGACGATGAGAAACGCGAGTACCGCTGGGGCGCGCTCGGCAAGGACGTGAACGACATCGTTGGTTTGCTGCGGATTCTGGAGCGCTACCTCGCCCAGCGCGGTGATTCTGAGAGCCAGTCGTGATCCTCACGGGGCCGCCGGGAGACTATGCGGCCGTGGAGCGGACCGACGACTATTGCGCGGTCGTAACGAAATGAGCGCGGACTCCGACCAAGGGGCGAGCGCGGTCAGAGGCGTTCGCCAATCACCGGCCTACAAGAACCTGATGGAGGCTTTGAACCTTGTTTTCCCCGATCAGTGAGCGGAACGGGCGCTATACCCAGCCGGTAATCCTCACGATTTTCAGATGATCATCGACGTCTACGGGGAGCCCGGAGCGGCCTACGTGGGCGCCGTCAGAACCTACATGTCGGGCATGTGGTCGGCCGGACCCTACGGGCGCATTTCCGTCTCCGTCCCCGTCTCTTACGTCCCAAAGACTGAGGCAATCGGACCTGACGGCCGCCATAGGGAACCCGTCGATGACTTAGTCGGAACCGACGAAGAGAAGCATGCGTATCGCTGGGGCGCGCTCGACAAGGACGTGAACGACATCGTTGGTCTGCTGCGGATTCTGGAGCGCTACCTCGCCCAGCGCGGTGATTCTGAGAGCCAGTCGTGATCCTCACGGGGCCGCCGAGGGACGAGGCGACCTTGGGGCGAGCCTGCGAACATTGGGCGGCCGAGCCGCAATGACTGAGAGCACAAACCCGTCGGCCGACGCGATTGATGGGATCCGAGGATCCATCGCCTACAGCAACCTGGTCGAAGCGTTAAACCGGGTCTTCACCAGACGCTGGACGGAAAGACGACTCTACCCGGACGGCAGTTCCCATGATTTCGACATGCTCATCGACATAGACGGGGAACCCGGTGCCGCCTACGTCGGAGCTGACCGCACACACATGTCTGGCATGTGGTCGGCCGGACCAGGCGGACGCATTTCCGTCGGCGTGCCCGTCTCCTACGTTCCCAAGTCAGGGTCGTTCGGGCCTGACGGTCGGTACCGCGACTGGGTCGAGGACATGGTCGGCACGCAGCAGGAGAGAGACCGTTACGAGTGGGGTGCTCCGGGTAAAGACGTCGATAAAATCGTGGGTTTACTGCGGATTCTGGAGCGCTACCTCGCCCAGCGCGATGGCCCGGATGACCATCCGTGATCCTCGCGGGGGCGTCGGGAAACAATGTGGCCTTGGATAAGGCCGACGACCATTGGGAGACCGAGACGAAATGACAGAGAACACTGGGCCAACGACCAACACGATTGAGGGAATCCGTGGGTCCCTCACCTACAAGAACATGGTCGAGGCACTAAACCGAGTCTTCAGCGAGCGCTGGACGGAGAGGACTATCTACCCCGACTCCAATCCCCACGATTTCGAGATGATCATCGACGTCGACGGGGAGGCGGGGGCCGCGTACATTTGTGTCGGCCGGACGTACATGTCAGGCATGTGGTCGGCCGGACCCGGCGGGCGCATTTCTGTCGGCGTGCCCGTCTCCTATGTTCCCAAGTCAGGGTCGTTCGGGCCTGACGGTCGATACCGTGACTGGGTCGAGGACATGGTCGGCACGCAGCAGGAGAGAGACCGCTACGAGTGGGGCGCGCTTGGCGAAGACGTCGACAAGATCGTTGGTCTGCTGCGGATACTGGAGCGCTACCTCGCCCAGCGCGGCAGCCTGAAGGGCCGGTTGTGGTCATTGCGGCGCCGCTAGGGGTAATGTGACGCCGAAGCAGATAGACGACCACTGGGCGGTCGGGCCGAAACCCGTCCTCAGCTGGCGGCCACCAGGGCGGTGGCGTGGTCCAGCCAGTCGCGGGCGGCGGTGTCGTCGGCGATGTCGTTGCAGATGAAGCCGAAGGCCACCACCGCGCCCGAGGTCGTGCGGACGAAACCGCCCAGGCTGTTGACGCCGGTCAAGGTGCCGGTCTTGGCCCGCACCGTCCCCCGGGCGATGTCCTCCTCCGGGTCGTCGTAGCGCCAGGCCAGGCTCAAGGTGCCGTAGCCGCCGGCCACCGGCAGGCCGACCGCCAGGTCGCGGTAGGCCGGATCGGCCAGGGACCGGGCGACGGCCCGGGCGATGACGGCGGCGGTCGCCTGGTCGGCGTAGCTCAGCCCGGAGCCGTCCACGGCCACCATGCCCTGGTCCCACAGTCCCAGCCGCCGCAGGCCGTCGACCAGCCCGGCCTGGGCGGCCGTGATCGAGCCGTCGCCGCCGTCGGCCGTCCCCAGGTGGCGGAACAAGACCTCGGCCACATCGTTGTCCGAGGTCCGCAGGCACTCCTGGACGATCACCCCCAGCGTCGGCGACCAGACCTGGGCCACGGTCACAGCCTCGTCCGGGGCCGTCCCGGCGCCGACCTGGGCCACCTGCAGGCCGCGCTCGACCAACAGTTCGGCGAAGCGGGCGGCGGCGTCGGCCGCCGGGGTGGCGGAGTGGACGCCGCCGCTGATCCCCCGGTCCACCCACAAGGCGCTGGTCGGCGTCACCCAGAGCTCGTCGCCCTCCTCCCAGGCGCTATTCCAGCCCGGCCCGGCGAACAGGGAGTCGTCCCAGCCCAACTCGACCGCGCCGCCCGGCGGCAGGGCCGCCGCCGTGGCGTCGGCCAGGGTCGCCAGGGCGGCCCCCTGGGGGTAGTCCCCGGCGCTGGCGTCGGCCAGGTAGGGGTCGCCGCCGCCCACCAGCGTCAGCCGGCCGCCGGATTGGACCACCCGGGTGGCGAAGCGGTGCTCAAAGCCGTAGCGGTCGAGCACGGCCAGGCTGGTCAGCAGCTTCCAGTTCGAGGCTGGCGTCAGGGCCTGGTCGCCGTCGCCCTGGGCCAGGACTTGGCCCGAGGCGGGGTCGATCACGGCCCAGCCGGTCCGCCCGGCCCCGGCGCGGGGCAGCGCCGCCAACCCGGCGGCCAAGGCGGCGGCGTCGGGCAGGGCGCCGGCGGCGACGGCGAAGGCCGGCTGGGGGTCCACCGGCACAGGCGTGGGGGCCGGCGTGGCGTAGCGGGTGGGGTCGACGCTGGGCTGACCGCCGGCCGTGGTGCCCGCCGTCAGCCCCCACAGCGCCGTTCCGACCACGGTGATGGCCAAAACGCCTGGGACGACCACCCGGTTGGTCAGTCGGGCGAACCGAGAATAGGCCACGAGCGCCTCCGACGGGCGTTAGGGTAGGGGTCAATGACTTTTGGCTCCACCATCATAGGGAAGGGAGCGGCCATGACCACCGATGCCAGGCGGTTGGCGCTGAAGTTCGATGTCGGCGCCCAGCCGGCCGGACTCGTCTTCGACGTCACCATCGAGATCCCGCGGGGCTCCAAGAACAAGTACGAGCTGGACCACAAGACTGGTCGCATCCGGCTCGACCGGACCCTCTTCACCTCCACTCAATACCCCTCCGACTACGGCTTCGTGGAGGGTTCCCTGGGGCTCGACGGCGACCCTCTGGACGCCTTGGTGCTGGTGCCCGAGGCGACCTTCCCCGGCGCCCTGATCGAGTGCCGGGCTATCGGCATGTTCCGGATGACGGACGAGCATGGCGGAGACGACAAGATCATCGCCGTGCCGACGGCCGACACCCGCCAGGACCACCTCAAAGACATTCACGACATCCCCGAGTACCAATTGCTCGAGATCCAACATTTCTTCACCGTCTACAAAGACTTGGAACCCGGCAAATCGGTCGAGGGCGCCTCTTGGACCGGCCGGATCAAGGCCGAGCAGGAGATCCTGGCCTCCTACGAGCGGGCCAAAGGCACCCCTTTTGAAGCCCACCATGTCAACTTGACCTAAACCCTGCCGGGCGGCCCCGTACGGGCTTGTCAGTGGCCTCCGGCGGCTGTTCGCCCGACTGTCCTCCATATAGTCTTCGCCCGGTCCAGACCGGTAGGGTATGAGTGTGCTTCCGCCGCCTTTAGATCGGCCCCCTTCGGGTCATACCCGGTGCCAGCCGTGGTGACCACGCCCATTGTGGCGGCGGGAGTCATCGGGCTCGGCGTCACCGGTTGGCTGATCGGTATGACGCTGCGCGTCAGCCTAAACCGCTTCGGCTATCGCATCGTCGGCCCGCGCCACGACGAGCGCGACCGGCCCCACCCGGGCAGCCGCTGGTGGGTGCCGGTCAGCCTCGGCCTGTCCTGGTTGACCCTGGCGACGGCCTTCGCCGACGACTATTGGCCCTGGCTGCTGTTATGGCTGCCCTTCTCGGCCTTAGGCGTCTGGCTGGCGGCCGTCGATTTGGACGTCAAACGCCTGCCGGACAAGGTCCAAGCGTGGACGGCCGCTCACGCCCTGGTGGCCGGCGGCGGCCTGATCGCCCTCGGCCTGGCCGATTGGCGCTCGGCCGTGGTCGGGCTGGCGGCCGTGGCCGTCCTGTTCGGCGGCACCCACCTGGTCTCCCGGGGCGGGCTGGGCTTCGGCGACGTCAAATACGCCACCATCTGCGGTTGGTGCCTCGGCCTGGCCGGCTTGGGGCCGATCCTCTACGGCGTCCTCCTGGCCTGTTTGTTGGCCATCGTCTGGGCCGCCGCCAGTCGCCACCGGGTCTTCGCCTTCGGCCCCTGGATCGGTTTGGGCACGGTGCTGACGGCCTGTCTGATCGGCTTCGACCACAGCCTGAACCTGCCCCTGATCCTGACATGAGCCGGCCCGCGACTGGTGCCGCTGCCAATCCGTCCGGGCACAGCGGGGTCCGAGCCGGCCCGGCCGGCTGGCCCGTGGTCTTGTGGGACTTCGACGGCACCGTCGCCGACACCGTCGACGCCATCATCGCCGCCCACCAGCGGGCCTTCACCGAGGTGCTGGGCCAGCCTTGGGACGAGGCCGAGATCCGCCGTTGGATCGGCCGGCCCCTGGTCGAGTCCATCCGCCTGGCGGCGGTGCCACAGGCGGACGAGATCATCCGCGTTTACCTAAGCCGGACCGACGTGGAACAATTGGCCCACAGCTACCCCGGGGTGCCGGAGTTGTTGCGCGACTTGGCCGCCGCCGGGGTCCGAGGCGGACTGGTGACCTCGCGCCGCCGCTCCTCGACCGAGGCGATCTGCCGCCGGCTCAAGCTGACCGACGTCATTCCGCTGCTGGTGGCGGGCGACGACCTGGACCAGCACAAACCGGCGCCCGAGCCGCTCTGGCTGGCCCTGGACCGGCTAGGCGCCAGGCCTGATCAGGCCGTCTACGTCGGCGATGCCCTGGTGGACGTGGCCAGCGCCCGGGCCGCCGGCCTGGCGGCCGTGGCCGTCACCTGGGGGGCCGGCGACGAGGCCGCCCTGCGCGCCGCCGCGCCCGACCATGTGGTGCGAGATGTGGCCGAGTTACGCGCCCTCCTGGGCTTGCCGCCAGCCGCCTAGCCACCCCACGAAAGGTCCTCCCTCCGCCACGCTCCAGTCCGGCACTGCGCGGGGACCCCGGACCCACACCACGAAAGGTCCTCCCTCCGCTCAGGTGCTTCGCGGGGACTCCCGAGGTGGTGAAAACTCGGCTCATTCGTCGGAGTTCTGATCTAAGGCGCTCTAGTCCGCGGGCCGCGCCCGCCAGAACAACCGCCCACCACCGCGCCCGCCACCAGTCGTCTTGGACTTGATCCGGGATCTCGGTCAGCCGAGGTGGGCGAAACTGGCGTAGACCTTGGCGCCGGTCGAGTCGCGGCGCTCGTCCACCGCCGGCAGGTTGCGGAAGTCGCCGGCGGCGTCGCCGGCCCGCAGCGGCGGCAGGCCGACGGCGGCCAGAGCCAGATGGTCCTGGTCCTTCAGGAAGCGGTGGCAGCGGACGCCGCCGGTGGCCCGGCCCTTGGCCGGGAACTGGTCCAAGGGTGTGACCTTGGCGGTCAAGGGCGCGTCCGGGCGCGGGCCGACGGCCAAGGTGGCCACCAGGGCGGCCCCCTGGTCCGCCTTGGCGACGGCGGCGAAGGCCAACACCTGGTCCGCCGGGTCCTCGGCCGCCAATTTGACGCCGGCCACACCGCCGGCCGCGCGACCCTGGGGGCGGACGCCGCGGGCCGGGGTGCGCAGCAACTGGGCCTGGACGGTGATGAACACCAGGTCGTCGCCGTCGGCCGCCGCGCCGCCGGCCACCACCGTGTCATCGTCTTTCAGAGCGATGACAGTCCAGTCGTCCCAGCCCTTGTACTCCGGCGCCAGTCGCTTGACCACGCCCCGCCGGGTGCCCAAGGCGAGCGGGGCGGCGTCCAGGTCGAGGCTCCATAAGGCCACCACCTTTTCCGGCGCCTCCCCCCTCTCCGGATCGGCCACCGCCGGGTAGGCCGCCGCCGGGCCGGCCGTCTCCACCGGCGCCCCACCGGCCAGCCCCAAGACGGCGGCGGCGTCCGGGGCCCCGGCCAAGGACCAGTCGCCGGACAGCACCGGCAAGGCGTCAAGCGGCAGCCGGAGGGCGCGGCCCAGCGTGGTCACGGCGCCGACGCCGCCGATCACAGGGCTGGCCGAGACGATGACGTCGTGGGCCGACCGGGGGCGGGCGGCCTGGGCGGCGCGGGCGGCGGCGTAGGGCTGGCCGAGATCGACCCGGGCCAACCGCCCGGTGGCCGAGAGCAGGACGTGTTCCATAGCCCAAGGCTACCCGGACCCCAGCCGACCTCACCGGCGCGCGACCCCGGGGGCGGGCCGCCGCCCCGTGATCAGGCGTTCAGCCCTAATCCACCGCCGCTCTCCGGGGCGAACGGCGATGAGCGGACCCGTCCGGGCGCGTTAGCGGCGGTGTCAACGCGTCCGGACACGGGTCCGCCCGGTGGTCGGAGAAGCGGTCGAGCCGGACTCAGGAGTTGAGGCCGAGCCCCACCACCGAAGAGGTCAGCGTGGGCTCGTCGGCGGCGGCGATGCAATCGACCAAGCGATCGCCGTCGGCCCAACTCCCGCTCGTCGGGTAAAGGGTGGTGTAGCTCAGCCCGGCCCAGTCGTCACCGCCCACGATCTCGTCCATGGCGTCGTAGCAGGCATCGCTGGCCAGCTCTTGGACGGTGTACTCGTCGTATTGGTCCAGCTCGGTGAGGGTGATCTCTTTGATGACCTCGCCGTCGTGGGGGTCGCCGCAGGGCACGACGCCCATGGACTCGACCGTGTCGTCGCTGGCCCCGCCGAACGAGGCCAGGTCGAGGCAGTCGCCCACCTTGATGCTGAAGACGTTGACCTCGCCGGCCTGGGTGACGTTACCCTCGGGGTCACGGTCGGCGTCGTCTTTCTGGAACAAGGAGCAGGCCCCCAGGGAACCGGCCAGGGCGAGCGCGCCGAGTCCGGCCATGACTTTGGTGAGCGTTTGACGGATATACATGAGCGATCTTTCAAGTCTGAGAGGATGGTGCGGGTATAGCGGTGATCCTGCGGCGTCGCCCCCATAGTTCGGGCGCGACGCCGCAACAGATGGTCCAGTATAACCGCTGGTTCAAGGGATATAGACCTGTTCGCGGACTGGCCCAACTCTCAGATCCAGCTCTCGGATCAAGTCCGAGAGGGCGCTCGGTGACGGCGTTAACGAGGTGGCGTCATGGCGGGCGGTCAGCTTTGGGCGGCCTGGTCCATGGCGGGCTTGAGGTCGTCGCGGGCGAAACTGTCCCAATCGACCCGTCCCAGGGTCTCCACGGCCACGACGTTGCCGTAGGCCGCCAGGCGCTGGAAGGTCACGCCCCAGGCCTCGATCTCGACCATGATGATGTCGCCCTCCGAGCGCTCGTCCAGCGAGACGTGATTCCGGCTGAGGTCGTTGACACAGCCGGACCAGCCCCTGGTGTAGGCCGCCGCCTGGTCGGCCGTGTCGAATAGTTTCAACTCCATCACGCCGCTGGCCTCGCGGATCAATCCGTCGGCGACGGGCTGGGACGAGGGGCAGAGTTGGTCCGCGATGCTCTCGGACAACGTGAACGGCGCATGGCTGTAAAACTCGCCCAGCCCCTCGTCGGGCAGGAAGTCTTGGGCCAGATGGTCGAACTGGGCCGTCGTCAACTGGGGCGGTCCGCCCAGCGATCCGCCGCCACCCCACAGTTGGGCGATGGCGTAGCCGCCGACGACCAGAACAGCCGCCGCGACGGCCGCGCCCCAGCCCCCGGCCAGGCGCCGGCCCGGGTCCGAGTCCGGGGGCTGGGGCGCGGGCGGGTCGAAAGGCACCGGCGGGGCGAGCGGCACGGGCGGGGCGAAAGGCACGGTCGGATCGAAAGGCGTCGGCGGGGCGAGCGGGAAGAGTGGGAAGACCGGTCCGGGCGCCGCGTCCGCCGGCTCGGCCGGGGCGGGGCCCGATGGCGCCTGGAAACCGCTGGCCGGGTCGGCGTAATCAGACATCAAGACCTTCTCGGAGGGTGTTCCAACCGCCTCAGCCTAGACGATCAGGCGCCGCCAAGGCCGGGCGTGGCCCATCCCGGCAGGGCCTCGGCCAGAACCCCACGTCTCTTGGCCCGCCCGCCCAGCGGCTGCTGGAGGCCCGAAGTCCCCGGCCGCCGTGACCATTCGTCCAGCGCCACCTTGGGGCGGCCCCGAGCGCGGCCCGCCCATCCACGATTCTCCTTGCCGGGCTAGCGGCTCGGGGCGACCCCGCCCCTCTCCTGGGGTAGCGTGGGGGCTGATTTCGAGGTCTGGAGGGGGTCCGGCGTGTCGGTCCGCGACGGGGTGCGCCAGGTCTGGCGGCGTCCCCGCTTCCGCCGTTTGACGCTGATCAAGTTGTTGTCCCAGTCGGGCGACGGCCTGATCCAGGTCGGCGTCGCCTCCCACACCCTGCTCTCCCCCGAGCGCCAGCCCGACGCCTGGGCCATCGCCGGCGTCCTGGCCGTCACCATGCTGCCCTTCTCCGTCCTCGGCCCTTTCGTGTCCGTCGTCATCGACCGCTTGGACCGTCGCCGCACCATCTTGACGGCCGACGCCGCCCGCACGGCCTTGTCTCTGCTCCTGGCCGCCTTGGTCCTATTCCACGCCCGCGGCCCGCACCACGGCCAGGGCGGGATCGGCCCGCTGCTGGTGGTGGCGCTGGTGGTGATGAGCCTGGAGCGTTTCCAGATCGCCACCTTGATGGCCGGCCTGCCTAGGACCGTCGAGCCGGACGAATACCTGGCCGCCAACTCCGTCCTGCCGCTGATCGGCCCGCTCGGGGTGATGGTCGGCGCCGCCGTGGCCGCCGGCATCCGGCTGAGCGTCGGCCGGCTGGCCTCAGCCACCACGGCCGATGCCCTCATCTTCGCGCTGGCGGCCGTCGCCTTCGCGGCCTCGGTGACACTCTGCCTGAGTTTCGCCCGCCGCTCGCTCGGCCCCGACCAGGCCGTGGCCCATCGCGTCGGCCAGACCCTGCGCGACCTGGGGGCCGCCCTGGGCCATCTGGCCGGCCGCCGCCCGGCCGCCCTGGCCGTCGTCACGGTCACGGCCATGCGCCTGGTCTTCGGCTTCGTCAGCGTCGGCGTGATCCTGATCTACCGCAACCACCTCCACGCCGCCGCCCAGGTCGACACCGCCGTCGGCGACCTGGCGCTGTGGGTCCTGGCCACGGGCGCCGGCTTCGTCCTGGCCTCGGCCGTCAACCCCTTCCTGGTGCGCCGCCTGGGCCTGCGGGCCACAGTGGTGGCGGTCTTGGCCGCCGCCGCCGTCAACCAGGCCCTGCCCGGGTCTGTCTTCACCCGGCCCGCCCTAGTGGTGGCCGGCTGCCTGCTGGGGCTGTGGGCGCAGTGCCTCAAGATCAACGCCGACACCTTGGTCCAGGCCCACGTCGACGACGCCTTCAAGGGCCGGGTGCTGGTGATCTACGACTTCGCCTTCAACACCCCGCTGGTGCTGGCCGGCCTGTTGGCCGCCCTCGTCCTGCCCGCCGACGGCGCCTCCAAGGCGGCCTTCCTGAGCTGCGCCGGGGTCTATCTGCTGCTATCCCTGGGGTTCGCCTGGCGGAGCGAGACCATCGGCCGGGGCAATTTCACCAAGGGCACCGAATCGGTCACCGGCCGGCCCTCAGACCGTCCCGACCGGCCGGCCGACCAGTCGCCGCCCGACCAGCCCGAGAGCCCGTCCCAGCCCGACTCCTGAACCCTGGCCCCACGACTTTGCCGGAACCCTGAGGCCGAGGGGACAAGACTTGGGAAAGTATGATCCACCATGGTCAGCGCGATACTGCCAGCGTCTATTGACTAGATGGTTGATTCCAAGGTCTGGGCGATGGGTTCGCGCTCAGGCGGCGGGCCGGCCAGGAGGAGGGAGGCGATGTGAGTATCGCCGACCGACGAGGACGCTGTCCGGCGTGTCGTCTACGTGAGGACGCGCCCATGTCTTGGAATCAACCATCTAGACGCTATGGGGCTATTGTCCGCTTCCTCTCATACCCTAAATCTGGCGTCACTTCGACGGCCTCATCGCGCCGCCCACTTAACGTTCGGGCTGCGACGGCGCTCAGTGGTCGGCGCGACCAAACCCTTCGCCTCCAGGTCGCGGAGTTGACGACCCACGCCTGGACGTGTCAGGCCGGTGCGCTCCATGAGTTCAGGAGTGGACTTCGGGCCGCTTGCCAGGGCCGCGAGAATTGACGTGGGAGGAGTGCTGGGACGACTTGCGCGAGCAGGCTTCTCCGCCCATGGGAGTTGTTGAAACGAGTTCCGCAATTCAGCCACAAACATGCCCGACGAGACTCGGAAGGCCGGCGGTTGGAGTCCAGAAGCGGCCAACTCGGCGGCGATCATTCGGATCCCGCTTCCACGGTTCTCGCACACGGCCCGGTTCGTTCCCGGAAGCTCGACATCCTCCAGCAGCCGCGCCAGAACGGCGTTGCGGGACGAGGAGACAGTGCCCTGAAGCAACTCGGCGGTGCTGGCCGCGCCGTACAAGCCGCCGGGGTTGATTAGCTCCAGCCGATCGGGGTACATCTCGACCCGGACTTGGGTTCCTTGGGCGAACGGGTGGTAGTCACGGTGCATGAGCGCGTTGACGATCAACTCGCGGATCGCCTCGACAGGGTATTCCCACACGTCCTCGCGTCCGATGCCGACCATGACGGAACGCCTGGTCATACTGCGCCGCACGACTTCTACCAGCCCGGCGACCAACTGTGGGACCGGGCCGTCCAAGGGGACGTTCTCCAGGAAGCGAGTGCCGTCAGCCATAGGTCTGCCATCAACAGTCGGGTAGGACACGAAAGTCACGTTGAGTTGGGGGAAGAATTGCTGCGGGTACGTCCCCAAGGCCAGCAACCCGGCGATTGTCACTTCGTCTGTCCCCTGGCCGCGTGGGCGAACCCCGGCGAAGCGCAGCACCTCATCCTGGCTGGCCTTGGCGAAAATCGGGCCACGCCGGGTCCGATACCGTTCGACCAGCCGCTTAACTTCAGTCTGGTCCAGGTCGGCCAGTGTCGCCCCCGGAACCGGCAAGGTGTCATCCTGCGGCTGACCCCGACCGGAGACCATCAGGTGAACCTCGTAAGAAGTCAGGCGCCGGTCGCCGTCGTGTGCGCGGATGTACGAGCCGCGCTCCAAGCCTTGTGTCTTGACATAACAAGGACGATGTCGTAGATCGGCCGGCGGGATCGACGCAACCACTACCGGCGCCCCGTCCACCTGGACGATCTCGATCTGCGCGCGCGACACAGGCTCCACCTGGTCCGCGCACGCCACGGCCATCGCATTAGCCAGCGTGGTGACGTTCACTTTGACGGGAGTGAAGCCGTGTTTCTCGTCCAGGCCGAGGACGATCATCCCACCGCCGCCGTTGGCGAAAGCCGAAACTGACTCGGCCAGCGTCTTGGGGGCACCACCCTCGGCCTTCTTGATCTCCACCGACGCGGTGTCCGTCCCGGCGAACCGCGCCTGACCCACCAGAGCCAAGACCTCGTCTTGCAATGACATAGCTTCTCCAAGCTCCTTCGAACATATTCATCAGACATGCTACATCTTCAGAGGTCGAATATGTGCCATGCCCCGAGGCGGCGCCACCGCCTAAGACCGTGGGGAGGCACAACTTGGGGGGCATGATTCAGCCATGGTCAGCCCGGCGTTGCGAGAGTCTCTCGAAGCCCTAACGCCGGCCGAGCGCGTGGCCGTCATCGACTCTCTCCAACGCTCCCTCGTCCCTGGTGTCGGGCTGGCCGAGCCGGAGAAGACGCTGATCCGTCAGCGGGAGGCCGAGTTGGAGGCCACCTCGTCCGCTGGCCTGACCTGGGCGGAGCTCCGCGCCGGACTGCGGTCGGGTCAGTGCGGCGCGGCGCGGCCCTGACGGGCGGACAGCGTCCACAGGGCGGCGGTCACCACCCCGCCGACCACGGCGGCGATGGTCACAGCGGTGGTCCAGCCGAGGACGGCCAGCACGGCGATGACGAGGCCGTAAACCAGGGTGAAAGTGTAGGCGGCGGCCCTCAGCCCCACCGGTTTTCCGTTAGCCATGCCGAATCCCTTCGCTCAAGAGGCCCGGCGCCCGGCTGGCGCTGGACGCGACGTTAGGAAATCAGAGGAACCTAGTAGAGCGTTGCTGGCTTCAGCTAGTTGCCTCATCGGGCGTGAGCCTAGCACCGCTTAAGCAGATCTCGTTAAGACTTGTCTGACACGATCCCGGCCGCCGCAGGCGGGTGCCGTGCCGACACGTCCTCGGGGAGGTGGGTCCCAGCGGCCGTCAAAATTTGTTTTGACTCATCCAACGACTGACCGCTAACGTTGCCAAACTGAAAGTGAACGATAACTTAACCTTGACGGGTTCGCCGCCGACACCTTGGAGGGAGACCAGGCATGAAGTTCGGTTTCCGCTGGTTCGGCGCTCAAGACGACCCGATCCCGCTGAGGCACATCCGGCAGATCCCCGGCGTCTCGCACGTTGTTGGCGCCCTGTTCGACATTCCGGTCGGTGAGGTGTGGCCCGCGGAACGCGTCGGCGCGCTGAAGGCCGAGGTCGAGGCCGCGGGTCTGAGGCTCGAGGTGGTCGAGAGCGTCAACGTCCACGACGCGATCAAGATTGGCCTGCCAGAACGTGATCGGCGCATCGCTAACTACATCCAAACCATCAAAAATCTGTCGGCCCACGGCGTCAAGGTGATCTGCTACAACTTCATGCCCGTCTTCGACTGGTTTCGCACCGAGTTGCGCCACGAGCTCCCCGACGGCTCTTTCGGGCTGGCGCTGGACAGCTCCCAGGTCCCCGATTCGGTCGAGGTCATGGTCGAGCGCGTGCGGTCCCGCTCGGGGGGCTTCTCGCTGCCAGGCTGGGAGCCGGAACGACTGGCCGACGTCCGGGCCCTGTTAGAGGCCTACGCCGACGTGGACGACGCTCGCCTGGCGGCCAACTTTGAGTACTTCATCCAGGCGATCATTCCCACCTGCGAGGCTTACGGCGTGAGGATGGCGGTCCACCCCGATGATCCGCCGTGGCCCTTGCTCGGCCTGCCCCGGATCGTGAAAGACGCCGCCGACCTGCGCCGCGTCGAGAGCTTCCACGACTCGCCCTACAACGGGTTCACGTTGTGCTCCGGGTCTTTGGCGGAGAACCCGGCCAACAACGTGCCGGCGATAATCCGCGAGTTCGTCGGCCGCGACAAAGTGCCATTCGTCCATCTTCGGAACATCAAACACACCGGGGCGGGATCGTTCCACGAGTCGGCCCACCTGTCGAGTGAAGGCTCTCTCGACATGTATGAGGTGGTGCGCGCCTTGGCCGACAACGATTTCGACGGTTACGCCCGTTCCGACCACGGTCGTGATATCTGGGGCGAGCGGGGCAGGCCCGGCTACGGGCTCAACGACCGCGCCTTGGGCAGCTGCTACCTCAACGGCCTCTGGGAAGCCATCACCAAGGCCGGCCGCTGAGCCATGATCGACCGATTCTCGACTACCGAGCGACCCCATCGGTGGATCATGGCGTGGGTCGCGCAGGTGCCTGCCTGGCCGACCTCACCCGTCAGGCTTAGGCCGACGGACGCGGCCAAGCGGCGTCAGCGGGAGGGAGTTCCTGACCGGTTGTGAGGTATAGACGGTCGACGCGCAGCCCACCACTGCGAGCTATGAGGCTCAGCCGGTGGAGGCCGGGCTCTAGGTCGAGGTCGCTGACGGCCACCCATAGCCAGATCTGCGCTAGGGGGAACCGGAACAGGTTGCCGCCGCAGAACTGGGCCGTGGGCGGCTGGTGGTGACCGTCAACGGCCAGGGCCAGGGAGGCGTCGGCGTCGGAGTTGAACTTGACCAGCGCCCAGATCCGGTAGGTACCACCCGCGGCTTCGATCTGGTAATGGAGGCTCGGAGCGGTGGCCGGATCGTCCCAGCACCGGCCGGGTGTGGTCCAGACCGCCAGTCCGGCTCCGCCGTCGGTGGGGGCGCGCAGGTGGGTCCAGCTTGTGCCGTCCGCGGCGGCTGTGGCCCAGGCGCCCGGCCCACCGGCCAAGGCGGACTCCGCCTCGATCGCGATGGCGCCGGCCGTCTCGCCCGCAGGGGCTCGGCCCAGTTCGGACCGGCCGTCGGGGGGCGGCCCCAGAATTGTTTGGGGCACGGCCAGGGCCGGCTTGAAGGTCGTTTCACCCGCCCAGTAGTCCGGTCCCGCGTATCGGACGGGAGGCAGGGGAAGCAGGTTTGGGTCGAGGCCGTAAAGCTTCCGGGCGGCGGCCGCAAGCCGGGCTGGTGTTAGCTCCTGGGCCGCCACTGCGGCTGGTCGGGCCGGGGCGTGATCGAAGGGCGGCCCCAGATTGGACGGCCGTAGAGGCCCGAGGGCTAGGACGAGCTTTTGGACGACAACGCCGGAGTCGATCGAGTGGAGACGAAGGACGTGGTGCCCAGCGGCGAGAGGGGGCAGGGGGACGGTCAAGCGTTCCGTGTTGTCCACGACGGCCCGTTCCCAGGCCCCCTCGTATTCGTCGGTCGTGGTGGACTCGACCAGGCGGACCGGACCGTCGTCGACGCTGACGCCAATCCGGATTCGGCCGGTCGAGTCGAGGGTCGGCAGGCGGTGAATCTCGAGCCGGGGCGCGCCGGGCCAGGACCACTCGAAACGAAAGTCGGCCACGGCGCCAACCCCTCCCTGGGCCTCAAGGGCCGCGTCGCCGTCGCGGCCCAGGCCCGCGAGGATGACCCACCGACTCGCGGCGGTCCCGGCGCGCGCGTCGGGACGGGAGGGATCGAGACACACCTGGGGCGCGGTGCCGCCTTCTGGCGAGGCCGCCGCCAAGGTGGTGTCCGCGACCGTCCACGGCGGTGTCGGCTGGGCGGCCGGGTGAAGGGCCATGACCGGGGGAGGGAAGTCCTCGGGGGTGAAGATGTGGCGCCATTTGCCTTTGGCCACCACCTCGTTGTAATAGTGGACGAGCGCTCGCCACTGGCGGCCGAACGCCAGCGACAGGTCGGCGGTAGCGTCGGCCTGGTGCAGGTCGCCGATCGCGTAGGCCAACCGGCTGCGGTCGGCGTGGTAGAACTCGGCATTCACCAAGTACGTCAACTGAACCTTGACCACCACGAGTTCGAGGAAGGCGTCGCGCTCGGCCGACGGCAACCCCTGCCACAGCGCTGTGGCCTCGTCGTGACAACGTCTGAGAGCGGTCAGCCGACGTCCGGCCTCGTCGCCATAGCCGTTCTGCGGGAAGGCCTCCTCGGTCAGGTGCTCGACTTTGCGCTGCTGGTTGAGTCGGCCCCACTCGGTCAGAAGGTCGGCGACGCGGGCACCGATCCCGCCGGAGAACGTGCGGTCGGTCCAGGTGGCGATGAAGTCCCAGGCGTCGGCGGTCGTCGTCTCGCGTCCGGCCTCCCAGGCGGCGCGGAGAAAGAACTCGGTTTCGAGTTCGAGGGGCTTGAGGCCGCCGATGTTGTCGACCCAGAGCGTTTCGACGCCACCGGCCCAGGCCCGGCTCAACTGGTGGCGCATGAGGGCGAGGGGGGCGGAGCTTGTCGCCAGGTAGCTGCGCGACGGCGGCGACCAATAGGAGGAGTGGTAATACAGCCCGTGGCCGCCGGGTCGGGCCAATTCTGTCGCGGAGGGCGTCCGGCGCACGTAGCCGAAGTTATCGTCGGTCCAGACTATGGTGATGTCGTCGGGCAGGTCGAGGCCGGCGTCATAGAGCGCCAGGACTTCCTTGTAGGGCACGAACACCTGCGGGACCATTTCGGCCGGGCGGCCGAGGGTTTCGGCCAGGAGGGCGCGCTGGTCGCGGACGGCTTGTCCGAGAAGCGCTACCTTGGCCGCCTCGCGCGCTTGGCCGGAAACTGTCGTGTCGGCGTCGATGGCGGCGCTCAAGAGGCCGGAGTCGTGGATCCCGCGAAGTCCGACGGTCCAGGTCACCTCACAATCCCGGTTCTGCGCGACGGCGCCGCGCCAGTATTCGAGCATGAGCCTCCGACTGGCGGCGAGCGTGTAGTCGTAGGGGACAGCGGCGGGGTCCAGGCCGCGGGTGGCAAGCCACGGCGCCCACTCGTGCTGGTTCGAGCGGGTGAGGATGTCGCAATGGCTCGCGCCGACGACCAGTCCCATCTCCTGGGCCAACCGCCCGTTGGCCGGGTTCGCGTTGAAGGCGTTGGCGTGCATCGCGGGCCAGATGTAGTTGCCCTTGAGCCGAAGAATGAGTTCGAATAGCCGCTCGTACGCGCCCGGCCCGATCATTCCCTCGGCCGTCGCGGCACCGGCCCAGGCGTCCAACTCTTCCTCATCGTTGACGAAGACCCCGCGGTAGCGGATGGAGGGCCAGTCGCTGTGGGTGAAGCCGGACTCGACGGCGATCCGGTCCCGGCGCGCGACGGGCACGTCGGCCCACCAGTACCACGGGGAGACGCCGATGGCTTCGCAGAAGTCGTAGACGCCGAAGACCGTGCCGCGCCGGTCGGCGCCGATGATGTAAAGGGCGTCGTCCGCGGCCCGCTGGAGAAACCCCTCCCAGCGTGGGCGGCCCGTCTCGTCGAAGATGGGGGCGGGGTCCACGACGCCGGACCGGATCGCCTCGTCGATCAGCGGTGAGGAACCAAGGGTGCCGATCACAACACGGGCTTCTCCCCGGCTGTGGTAGACCGTGGCCAGACAGCGGCAGACCCGTTCGAGGTCGTGGGCCAGGGCCGCCGCGGCCCGAAGGACCGCGGGTGGCTCGGTGACAGCGACCGCCACCAAGACGGGCCGCCCGGCCTCGGCCAGGCACACGACCGGGTCCGGAGTGATGGTGTTGCTCATGTGTCGAACCTGACAGGGCCTTGGACCGGCGGGGAAAGCTCGCCGGTGTCGGTTCGCGCCCGGCGCCCCCCGTCGGGCGCGAACCGATACCGCTGGAGCCCGGTGGCTCAGGCGGCCGAGTTGATCGAATCCTTGACCTCCTTGATCATGGCGTTGGCCGCGTCGAGGGCGGTCCGTTGCTCGAACAGGACCTCCTGCTGGTAGCGGGCGATGATCTTGTCCAACTCGGACGCGCCGTTGGGCACGATCGCCGGGGCGTCGCCCAATAGGCCCTCCAGCGATTGTGAGTACGCGACGGCTTTGGCCTCGTTCTCGGTCAGGGTCGCGGTCAGCGAGTCGAGCATCGCCGGATTGGCCGGCAGGCCGCGTTCGGTGCCGAGGATGGCGGCGGCCTCCGGGTCGTTGATGAGGAAATCGATCAACCGTCCAGCCTCTTCGGGATGGTCGGTCTGGGCGGACATGGCCCAGTACATGCCCGGTTTGAAGTACTCGTACTTCGTCTGGTTGGCGTCGAAGCTCGGTGTCTTGACGATTTGGACGTTGGCGCCCGAGCCAGCCGTGTAGGCCGAGACCTGGGAGACTTGAGAGAAAATAGCAGCCACTTTGCCGGTGGCGAAGTCGGATTGGTCGATGGCCAGGCCGGCGGTTTCCGACAGCCGCGAGGCCGACGGGCCCGCGCCCGACTGGGCGAGGTCGAGCGCGTGTTGGAAGTAGGCCGCCAGGGTCTCGGGGCGGATCGCGATCTGGTCGTCCTCGAACAGGTTGTCGCCTTTCTGGCGGGCGAAGAGTTGGAGCGAGTACTCATTACCCATCGGCGCCACGCCGGCCACGGCGCCGCCCGACTTCTCGGCGATCTCGAGCCCGAAGGCCTTGAGATCATCCCAGTTCCACTTTTCCGTGTCGGGCAGCGTCACCCCGTACTGGTCGAGGACGTCCAGGTTGACCAGGAGGCCGAAGGCGGCCGTGGAGACCGGCATGGCGTACTGCCTCCCGCCCCACTGGCCCATGCCGAGGACTGCTGGCTCCAACTGGGAGGTGTCAAGGGTCGACACCGCGCCGAGATCGGTCAGGGTGTCGCGCGCGGCGTAGGACGCGAGGTAGAGCTGGTCCATCTGAACGACGTCGGGCGAGTTACCGCCCGCGGTCGACGTGGCGAGCTTGTCCCAGTACCCGGACCAGTCGGAAAACTCTCCGGTCACCTTGATGTTCGGATACTTGGCCATGAAGGCGTCGATGGCTTGCTGGGTGCGCTCGTGGCGGGCGTCGCCGCCCCACCAGTAGAGGCGCAATTCGACGGTCGCGACCGGGTCGGCGACGGACGAGGCATCGCCGGCGGGGCCGTCCGAGCCACCGCAACCTGCCAGGCCGAGGACAAAGGCCGTGGCGGCTGTCAAAGCCAGACCGCGGCGGATCAGTGGTTTCATGAGGGTTCCTTTCTTGGAGGCCTATTTGAGGCCGGTGGTGGCGATGCCGCGGACGAGGTACTTCTGACCCACGGCGAAGGCGATGAGGAGCGGGATGACGGAGACGACGCTCATGGCGAACATGGCGCCGTAGGAGGAGTGGGACTGGGCGTCGATGAATGAGCGCAGGGCGATTGGCGCCGTGTATTTATCGGGGTCGGTCAGGTAGATCATTTGAACGAAGAAGTCGTTCCAGGTCCAGATGAAGGTGAAGATCGCGGTCGTCGCCAGGGCCGGCGCCATGAGCGGCATGAGGATCTGGAGGAAGATCCGGCCGTGGCCGGCGCCGTCTATGCGGGCCGCCTCGTCGAGTTCTTTCGGCAGGCCGCGGATGAACTGGACCATGAGGAAGGTGAAGAAAGCGTCTGTGGCCAAAAATTTCGGCACGATCAGCGGCCAAAACGTGTTCACGAGGTCGGCCTTGGCCCAGAGAATGTACTGGGGCACGATCATCACATGGATGGGGAGCATGATTGTCAGCAGCATGAACCCGAACGCCGGTTTTTGGAAGCGGAAGCGGAGGCGCGCGAAGGCGTAGGCGGCCATCGAACAAGTGATGACGTTGCCGACGATGGCGCCCAGGACGATGATGGCCGAGTTCAGGAGATAACGCCCGAACGGCGTGCCCAGGGCGTTCCAGCCGTACTGGTAGTTCTGCCAGTGGAACGTCGTCGGGGCGGGCGACGGGTTGGAGAAGATCGAGCCGTCGGGGCGCAGCGAGCTCACTATCATCCAGATGATCGGGTACAGGGCGAGCACGACGACCGCGACCATGAGGGCTTGGCGGACGGCACGGCCGACACCGTGGCGCAGCGGCGCGCGGCGCCGAGGGGGCGGCGGGGGAATAGTTTCAGTCCTCATAATGCACCCAGAACTTTGAGGCCCAGAAATTGATGGCCGTGCAGGCGCCGACGATCAGCACGAGGAGCCACGCCATGGCAGAGGCGTAGCCCATGCGGAAAGCGCCGAAGCCTTCCTGGTAGAGATACAGCGTGTAGAACAGGGTCGAGTCGGACGGCCCGCCGGACCCCGCCGAGACGATGAACGCCTGGGTGAAGGCCTGGAATGAGTTGATGATCGCCAGCACGAGATTAAAGAAGATGATCGGGGTCAGGAGGGGGATCGTAATGCCGCGGAACTGCTGGAAGGTGGTGGCGCCGTCGATCTGGGCGGCTTCGTAGAACTCGACCGGGATCTGGCGGAGACCCGCCAGGAAGATGACCATGGGGGAGCCGAACGTCCAAACGTGGAGCAGGATGATCGTCGACAGGGCCGTGTCGGGGTTGCCGATCCAACTGGTGGTGCTCTCGATGCCGATGAGACCGAGGATCGTGTTGAACAGTCCTGTGCCGCCGAAAATGAGCCGCCATAACACGGCGATGGCGACCGACGCGCCGAGCAGACTGGGGAGGTAGAAGGCCGAGCGGTAGAACGTCAGCCCCCGCAAGCCTCGGTCGAGCAGTAGGGCGAGGCCGAGGGCCGCGCCTAACTGTAGCGGGACGCCGATGAGGACGTAGAGGAACGTCACTTCCAGGGAGTGGTGCAGGCGGGTGTCTGTCAGCATCCGGGCGAAGTTGCCCGCGCCGACCCACTTCGGCGATTGGAGCAGGTTGTAGTTCGTGAAGGACAAATATAGAGAAGCGGCCATCGGGCCGATGACGAGGACTACGGAGCCCAGCAGCCACGGGCCGAGGAAGACGAGGGCGGCCTTGTTGTCGCGGGTGTTGCTCCTCGTCTGGCCGCCTTTCGGCGTCAGGGCCAACTTTTGGAGTTTCAGCAGGCTCATGTCGACGCCCCTCCTCTTCGTGGGACGGTGTTGGGTCCGGGAAGATAGTGAACGTTCACCGACTTCCTGGATCAGGGTAGTGAACGATCACTTTCTTGTCAAGTGAGTTCGGCCTGGCGTTTTAACACTGGTGGACGACGAAATGGTGCTGCTCGGAGACTTTCCGCTGGCGGGCCCCCGACGACACCTGGGTGAACGTTCATGTTGACTGCTACAGTGACCTCTCGGAAGGGAAGGAACGAGTGTGCCAACAGCCGGCAAGAGAGCAACCATTGTTGAAGTGGCACGGCTGGCCGGAGTGTCGCACCAGACGGTGTCGCGCTATCTGCGTTTCGAGGGCGGTCTTAAGCCGGACACGATGGAGCGGGTTGAGACTGCGATCCGACAACTTGACTATCGGCCTAATCTTGTCGCCCGGTCGATGCGAACTCGCCGGACGGGGCGGTTGGCGATTGTCATACCCGCAATGGCGTTCAGCCCGGCCAGGATGCTGGCGGGGGCCTCGGCGGCGGCCGCAGAGTCGGGGTACATGATTGAAGTTGTCAGCGTCGGCGGCATCCAGGAGCGGACGGAACGGCTGCTGGAACTGGCCGACTCAGGCCAAGTCGAAGGCATACTGTCCTTGGCGCCGGTGCTGCCGTCGAGCGAGCGACGGGCCGCCGAAGGTGTGGCCGTCGTTGTTTCCACCGATTTCGACGACTCCATGCGCAGCATCGGCGAGCTGGCCGACGGGGCGCCCGTGGCGGAACTAATGACTCGCCTGGCCGAATGGGGCCACCGTCGCTTCTACCACGTTGCGGGCGCCCCCGAGTTCGCTTCCGCCCGGGGACGCCGCCAGACCTACGCGGACACGATTGAGCGACTCGGCCTGGACAACGTCGGTGTCTTCGACGGCGACTGGTCCGGCGAGTCAGGCGTGGAGGCTATCCGAAGACTTTCCCCGGACAACCTCCCCACCGCTGTGATCGCGGCCAACGATGTGGTGGCCGCGGGCGTCATTCGTGGCGCCTCGGAACGAGGCCTCGACGTGCCGGGCGACCTGAGCGTGACCGGGTGGGACAACCAGACCATAGGCCAGTTCATCCAGCCGAGTCTGACGACGGTTGATATCGACTTGGAGGGCCTTGGCCGGCGGGGCATGTGCCGTCTCGTTGCCGCCGTCCGGGGCGAGGCGGCTCCGTCGTGGGCGGCGGCGATGACCTCGGTTATCTGGCGCGAGTCCACGGCCGCCCCATAGTGTCTAGTCTGACCGGTCATTTCTCGGCCTCGTCCGGACCTTAACGGCGAATCGGGTATCCCGATCATTCACTGTCACGGCCCCACCGGGACGGGACACTCCGGGAAGAGCCGTTCCGGTGTCGGGCCAAAGCGGTTTGCCCGACTGGGACACGGCGAAACGGCAGAGGGCACCTAGCTGGTACCCCGGCGTCAGCCGACAACGACCGGACGCCGGGGCGGGTGTCTCCGCGTCAGGGGCTCTCCCGACGCGGCTAGAAGGTCCGGCCGGCCGAGCGCAGCTGGGTGGCCGCCTCGATCACGCGGCGGGCCATCGAGGCCTCGGCCTCTTTGCCCCAGACCCTGGGATCGTACTGCTTCTTGTTGCCGACCTCGCCGTCGATCTTGAGCACGCCGTCGTAGTTGGCGAACATGAAACCGGCCACCGGGCGGGTGAAGGAGTACTGGGCGTCGGTGTCGATGTTCATCTTGATCACGCCGTAGTCGACCGCGTCCGAGATCTCCTGGGCCGAGGAGCCGGAGCCGCCGTGGAAGACCAGGGGGAAGGGCTTGTCGACGCCGTAGTGGGCGCCGACGGCGTCTTGGATCTGCTTCAGCACGGCCGGGCGGAGCTTGACCGCGCCCGGCTTGTAGACGCCGTGGACATTGCCGAAGGTCAGGGCCACGATGTAGGCCCCGCGCTCGCCCAGGCCGAGGGCCTCGGCCGTGGCCAGACCGTCCTCGACCGAGGAGTAGAGCTTGTCGTTGATCTCGGCCGCCACGCCGTCCTCCTCGCCGCCGACCACGCCGACCTCGATCTCGAGGATCTGGTGGGCCTTGGAGGTCAGGGCGATCAGGTCTTGGGCGATCTCCAGGTTCTCACCCCTGGGGACGGCCGAGCCGTCCCACATGTGCGACTGGAACAGCGGCGGCAGGCCCCGGTCGACCCGCTCCTGGGAGATGGCGATGAGGGGACGGACGTAGGTGGCCAGCTTCTCCTTCTGGCAGTGGTCGGTGTGCAGGGCGATGTTGACCGGGTAGTTGCGGGCCACCACGGTGGCGAACTCGGCCAGGGCGACGGCCCCGTCGACCATTTTCTTGATGGTCGGGCCGGAGGCGTATTCGGCGCCGCCGGTCGAGATTTGGAGGATGCCGTCGGAGCCGGCCTCGGCGAAACCGGCCAGGGCGGCGTTAACGGTCTGGGAACTGGTCACATTGATGGCCGGGTAGGCGTAGGAGCCGGCTTTGGCGCGGCTGATCATCTCGGCGTAAATCTCGGGACTGGCGATGGGCATTTTCTCTCCTGATGGATGGCGGATGGTTTGGCGTTGGTGGCGTGGGCTCAATCGTCCAGGCCGGAGACATCGAGGTTGAGCCGGCCGGCGCTGTGGGCCCAGACGGCGGCGTCGACCGCCCCGGGCAGGGCGTCGAGGTAGAGCCAGGGCAGGGCCATGGTCCGCCCGGAGGTGGTCACGACGGCCAGGTCGGGGCCCAGGGCGGAGAATCGGCGGCGGCGGGCCTTGACCGCCGCGATGTCGGGCCAGGGCCAGGCGACGCCGTGCAGGTCGATCCCCCAGCGGCCGACACGCAGGGCGATACCGTGCCCGATCAGAGACAGGTTGTGTTTGGCCCGGACCAGGCCGACGACGGCCATGGCCAGCCAGACGAGGGAATAGCCCAGGCCGACGGCGAATAGGGCCAGCGTCGTGGCCCGGTCCAACTGCTGGCGGCGCAAAAGCCACACCGCCAGGCAGATGACCGCCGCCAGGCCCAGCCAGAGCAGACGGCTGCGCACCAGGCCGGAGTAATGGGCCACCCGCTCGGCCGCCGCCAGGGGGTTGAAGCAGATTCTGACCTCGTCCTCACTCTCCGCCTGGGACAAACCAGTCCCGGGCGACGTCAAGACATTTGCCACGGTCACGGGGCCATCATAGCCAGGCCGACTGACAGCTAGCAGGCCTGTTGCCGACTGGTCGAGCCAGGCCGTCACCCGGTCGCCTGGACCCTCCCCGGACGGGAGCGCCCCGGCCCGTGATCGACGGCCGGCGGCGCGATGTGGGATCGCCCCAGCGCCTGATCGGCGGCCGGCGGCGCGGCCCGTGATCGCCCCAGCCAGTGATCGGCGGCCGGCGGCGCGGTCAGACGGTCACAGCTCCTGGTCCAGCATTTGACGCAGCTTGGCCCGCGTCACCTGGCCGGACAAAGAGGCCACGATCTGGCCCCGGCGGAAGAGTTGCACCGTGGGCAGGTTGGCCACGTTGTAAGTCGCCGGCACCAAGGTGTTGTTCTGGGCGTCGACTTTGACGAACTTGGCCCGGTCGCCGTACTCGACCGCCAGGGCCTCGACCACCGGGGCCAACTGGCGGCAGGGGGCGCACCAGTCGGCCCAGTAATCAACCAAGACCAATTGTTCAGACTGGAGGACGGCGGCGGCGAAGGACTGGTCGGTGGCGGCGGTGACGGCGGACATGGGGACTCCTTCGCTAGGCGATCGCCGGTCAGTGTAGTCGGCCGGTGTGACGGCGGCGGCTGGCCACGCCCGAGTGAGGTTTAGACGATGGCGTCCGGGTGGGGCGGGAGGTCGAGGGAGGTCAGATAGAACTGGGCGTCGAGGGCGGCCCGGCAGCCCGCCGCCGCCGCCGTCACGGCTTGGCGGTAGGTGTGGTCGACCACATCGCCGCAGGCGAAGACGCCCGCCAGGTTGGTGGCCTGGCCGGGGCCGACGCGGATGTAGCCGGCCTGGTCCAAGTCGAGTTGGCCTTGGACCAGCTCGGTCCTAGGCTCGTGGCCGATGGCGATGAACAGGCCGTCCAGCGGCAGCACCGACCGCTCCTGGGTGATGGTGTCGCGCAACTCCAGGGCCTCGGCCCGGAGCTGTCCCCGGATGCCCGTCACCTGGCTGTTCCAGCGGAAAGTGATCTTGGGGTTGTCGGCCGCCCGCCGGGCCATGATCCAGGAGGCCCGCAGTTCGGAGCGGCGGTGGACCACGACGACCTGGCGGGCGAAGCGGGTCAGGAAAAGGGCCTCCTCCAGGGCCGAGTCGCCGCCGCCCACCACGGCCACGGCCTTGTCCTTGAAGAAGAAGCCGTCGCAGGTGGCGCACCACGACACCCCATGGCCCGACAACCGGTCCTCGTCGGCCAGCCCCAGCCGGCGGTAGGCCGAGCCGGTGGCGACGATGACGGCCCGGGCCTGGTAGACCCGCCCCTCGGCGTCGACGATCCGCTTGACCGGGCCGTCCAGCGCCAACTCCACCGCGTCCTCGCCCACCAGCCGGGCGCCGAAACGTTCGGCCTGGACCCGCAGGTTGGCCATCAGCACCGGCCCCTGGACGCCCTCCGGGAAGCCGGGGAAATTCTCCACCTCGGTGGTCGTCATCAAGGCGCCGCCGGCCCCCAGCGCCCCCTCCAACACCACTGGCTGGAAGCCGGCCCGGGCGGCGTAGACGGCGGCCGTCAAACCGGCCGGCCCCGACCCCACGATAACGATGTCGGACACGGCCTCAGCCTTGGTCTCGGTCACGGCCATCCTCCCTCCCGGGGCGCCACCGCGCCCACTTGGTGCTGTCGTCTGCCACCGCCCATCCTGCCAGGAACCGCCCCCCAAGCCGCCGGACAGGCCGGGACGACCCCGCCGTGAACCGGTCTCTATGGCATAATCTGCCATCGGAGGTGGTCTCATGCCGACCCGTAACGTTGTCATCACCGACCGTCAGCAGAGCTTCATCGAGTCCCTGGTCGAGTCGGGCCGGTTCCAGAACGCCAGCGAGGTGCTGCGTGAGGGTCTCCGCCTGGTCGAGGACCGCGAGGCCCGTCTCGAGGCGCTCCGCGCCGCCGCCCAGACGGGCTGGGACGATGTGGCCGCCGGCCGGCAGGTCGACCTCGACGACGCGGCTTTGGACGACTACATCGCCGCCTTGGGACGGCGCGGTGACGCGCCAACGGCACCCGCACAATGACTCGCCACCGGCTGTCCCACGCCGCCGTGGCGGACATCGACTCCATACTCCTATGGTCGCGCGCACTTCGGCGAGCCCGCGCGACGTCGCTACGCCGCTCTGATCGCCGCCGGTATCCGTGATGTCGCGCGAGACCCGTCCGGGACCGGCACCCGGAGTCGGCCGGAGTTGGGCGACGGCGTGCGCTCGTACCACCTCCGTCAGAGTCTGACCCGCACCATCGGCGGCGTCGTCCGCGAGCCTCGGCACTTCCTGATCTACCGCCTCGACGCCGACGGCGTAGTCATTGGCCGAGTCCTGCACGAGTCCATGGACCTGGAACGTCACATCGACCCCGCCTCGACCTGGGCACCGTGATCCCCGCCGCAGCCGTGGTTTCGTCGGACGGTCGAGGCGCCGGTTTGGGCATCGTCGGCCCGGCTCACCCCGGGCAGGGCTAGATGGTTAATTCCAAGGGCTGGGCGATGGATTCGCGCTCAGGCGGCGGACCGGTCAGGAAGAGGCAGGGAGGCGATGTGTGGCATCGCCGACCGACGAGGACGCCGCCGGCGTGTCGTCTGGGCGTGAGGACGAGCCCATGTCTTGGAATTAACCATCTAAGCGGCGGCCGGCCGGGGGCAGACCAGTCGCCGGGCGGCGACGGGAGGCCGGGCGGTCGGGGTTGGGCGGCCTCCCAGACCGGTGGTCAGACGGTTGACCGGCAATCGGTCGCCACCCCGGCGGTCGACGCGGCGGCTCTGGCGGCGCAGGGCCTCGTCTTCGGGCAGGGCGGCCCGGCCCCGGTCCACCGCCCACCGGGCGGCGGCGATGTCGTCCAGCGCCAGCGCCCGGTGGGACAGTTCCAAGGCGGCCGGGCGCAGCGTGTCGGCCATGGCGGCGCGCAGCGGCTCGGCCCAGGTCCACTGGCCCCGGCCGACATCGGCCAGCGGCCGGCCGCGCACCAGGCCGAGGGCGGCCACCAGTCGGCCCGTCCACCCCGGTCCGCCCCAGGGCTGGAGCAGGAGTTGGCAGTGGCGCCAGTCCGAGGCCACGCCCGGGTGGAGGTGGAGTTGGCCGCTGTAGGCGGCGGGCAGGTGGGGCCGGCCGTCCGCCGCCGGCCCCAGCCAGGCGCGCAGCCGGCTCAGGTTGGAGCGGCGGGTGCCCTCGGCCACACAGAGGCCGCGGGCCATCGTGGCCGCCGTCGCCCCGGGGTGCTCCAGCAACCAGGCCAGGTACTCCAGGCAGGACCGTTCGGCCTTGGGCGGCCGGGGCCCGGCGGCCCCCCACAGCCGGACCGGCCCCAGCAGGAGCAGCCTGGGCCCGGCGCCCGGATCGCCCGGATCGTCCTGGCCGCCCACCGTGGTGACGGGGGTGGGGCAGTAACGGCCGGGCCGAGGATCGGTCGCGGGCGCGGGGGCCGAGACCCGGATCAGGCGCCCCGCAGACGGTGGGGCGAACGGTCCCCGGCCGGGGCCGGGCCGGGCTGGCGGCGCCGCCAGCGGCTCGCCTGTCGGGGCGAACGGGGCGGGCCAGGTGGGGCTGGTGAGGCTGAGGCTCATGGTGGTCTCCAGTGGTCGGCCGGGCGGAGCAGCCCGGGGTCGGACAGCCCCAAACTAACAACCGGGTCTTGCCATCAGCCTTGCCCCAACGACGTGATGCCGAAATTACCCGACTGGAATTCCTCGGGTCGCCCGGTGGACGAACAGCCGGGCCATACTCTTGGCCTCCAGGTTCGGGCGCCGGCCGCAGGCTTGTGCGCCCGCGCGACGGTGCCGTCCGCAGCCGCAACGACGCCTTCTGGGCCGGCCACGTCCCGACGGCTCGACCAGGCGACCGGCACCCACGGACGCGACGACTCTTTCCTGGTCGGCCACGTCAGCCCGGCTCCATGCGCCGTCCCTCGCCATACGTCGGCGAGGTGCCTTGGCTAAATGAGCGCGAAGTCTGGTGGTTGACGGTTCGGTTGTGCTGTGCCAAGGTGAGGTTGCGGGTTTGTCCTGCCGCCCCGGTCTCTCCGGACCTGGCGTCTCCGAATCCTCGTCGGAAGAAGGCCCATGATGGCTGAGGCGGGCGGTGCCACTTGGAGGTCGTTGCCATGACCGAGCCCGTGCATTATGTGTCTAATCCTTACCGTCAGGCGATCAACACGGCCCGGTTGTCGGCCGAGGCGTCGTGCGACGCCTTGTCGTCGGCTTTCGGCCAAGCGGTGGCGGCTTTCGAGGGCGGCGCCTGGAAAGGCGGCCAGGCGGACAGCGTCCACGAGCAACTGCTGGACCTCCAACGCGACCTGCGGGCGGTCGCCGCCGAGGCCGAGGACGCATTCGTGTCGGCCCACAGCCTGGAGCCGGACAGTGTCCCGGAGGGCGCCTGGCAGAACCACTGGCAAAACCTCGGACCCTAGAGAAGGAGGACTCGTCGTGGCTTCTGTCTCCATCGACCTCGACGCCATGGCCGCCCTGGTGTCCGCCATGAATACCCTGCTGGCCACAGTCCCCGACCACGCCGCCTACGTCGACCAGAAACTCAGAAGCGTCTACCTGTCGTGCCCCGGCCTGGACCGCTGGCGGGGGAACGGGTCCTCCCTGTGGCAGGCCGAGATCCTCCGCGACGATTTCCGCCGCCGCCTGGAGGAGGCTCGC
Source organism: Propionibacteriaceae bacterium (assembly GCA_031266665.1). Classification (GTDB taxonomy): domain Bacteria; phylum Actinomycetota; class Actinomycetes; order Propionibacteriales; family Propionibacteriaceae; genus WQYJ01. Next base: position 42,215 of record JAISAO010000039.1, read on the forward strand.
CGGATCGCCGACAGCGTGCCCACCTTCCCCGGCGTCGCCCGCCCCTACATCGTCTGGATCGACGACGACAAACTGGCCCGCGAGGACGCCGCCATCGCTTCCGGGATGGCCGCCGGCTACCAGCCCGGCGAGAACATCCCCCCGGACCTGCTGAGTCTGTTGCGCGCCCACCACGGCGACCCCGAGTTCGCCCGCCAACTCACCTCCTGGCTGACCCCGGCCGAGGTCGCCGCCCTGTTCAGAAGCTTGAACATCACCTACCAAGACTCCGGCGGCCCCAACCGGCCGGCCGGCCTGTCCCGAGACTTCCGGGAGCGCTACGCCGAACTGCTCGACCTGATCGGCTCATCCCTGGCCCTGGGCGCCTCCACCCTGCCCCCCGACCGCCTCAACGCCATGGTCGCGGCCTGGTCCCAGACGATCACGAACGCCCCTGCCAGCGCCACCCCCCTAGCCCTCGCCATCAGCCGCGGGGCCTGGCCGGACCAGTTCCTGACCGGCTTCCAAAACGCCATCGACCAAGGCGAGCAGAACTTCCAGAACAGCCTCGGCGGCCTCATCGACCCCGGCCAACTCTGCCACGCCTGGGTGCGATCCGGCGCCCCGACCATGATCGACCCCGGCCGCAAAGACCAAGACGGCCAACCCGTCGAGTTCACCGACCCGCTCTACGGGCTACTGTCGGCCGCCGCCCTCAACCCCCAATGGCTGCTGGCCAACTACACCGGCGGCGACCCCGTCACCGTCACCTACCAGACCAACGGGGCCACCATGATCGCCCCGGTCAACGCCCGCCTGGCCACCCTCCTGCGCGACCGCGGCGTCGACGACCAAGCCACCGTCCTAGCCCTGATGCAAGCCCTCTCGGTGGCCGCCGGCCTGCAAACCCTCGACGACCAGCCCCGCAACGCCCTGGACGACCTGACCGACATCCTCGGCTCCATCGACTATGACCAGGCCCTCCACGACGCCCTGCCCTGGTATCAGAAATACTCCCACCAAATCCTCAACATCATCGCCACCGTCACCGCCATCGCCGGCACCGTCGCCTTCTTCGTCCCCGGCCCCGGCTGGCTGGTCACCGGCCTCGGCGCCCTCTCCACCGCCGCCATCGGCGCCGACCTGGCCCTCAACCTGCACGAGGGCGACTACCGGGCCGCCATCATCGACGGCCTCTTCCTCCTACCCGTCGCCATCGGCGGCACCGTCAAACTCATCCAAATCACCCTGGCCGACCTCCAAGCCCTCAAAGCCGGCCAAATGGTCACCCGTTTCGGCACAACCTTCACCAGCCTAGAGGGACGGCTCATCGCCGTGAAGTTCGACTCCGGCCTCGGAGCCCACCTCAGCGACGTGGCCAGACTAGACCGGAACGGAGTCGTCGGCGGGCACAACCTCGCCAACTTCGAACAAGCCTTCCGCGACCTTGGCCTCGACCCCGATAAAGCCATCATCAGCAAAACCGAGATCTACCCCGGCGTCTACAACATCGAGTACCAGGTGCCGCTACGCCGACCCGGCGGCGGACTAACCGACCTATGGAAAAAAGCCGGCGAGCCCAAGACTGTTTACGATCCGTCGGTGATCAGCGACGCCGACATGCTGGAATACGCCACCGACGCCATGCGCCGCGCCCACCCGATCTCGATCCGCCTAGACCCAGCGGAAGGCATACAATATGAAGGCTGGTCCCACGGCATGAAATTCCAAGGCTGGTTCCAAGACGGCCAGTTCACCAGCGTCTACCCAGTGGACCCATGGAGCTAGAAAGGTAACAGCCCATGACAACGACTAGGCCCCGGGCCGCAGCAAATGCCCTCTTCTACTGGTTCTACGACGTGACCGACGCCCAAGACATCCGGAAAGTGCTCAATGAGCTCATCGCGGGCAGAGGACGGGGCACCAACGGCAATGTCACGATCTGGTTCCACTCGAACTTCGAGGACTGGGAGCCAGAGTACAAGCTATTCCAGCCAGGCGAAGTCTTACTGACCGCGCAATGGCCGCAAGTCAATCTCCCCGACCACGCTGACCTCGAGTATCCGATCCCCTACCAGGAGTTCTGCGACCAGTTCCGCGACTACCTGGAGGAGCACTACTTCCCGAAGCACTTCCGGGCGCGGGGAGAGATCCTGGGACTGCTCAAAGAGCTCCTCCGCACCCTCGGCCTGGAGGACTCCTGAGACCGACCCGAAACGACCCGCCGCCGACACCGCTCAACTGAAACCGCCCGTTCTGCCCGGCCTCACCGGAAAGCACGCTGTATCAAGGCTGGTACCACGGCATGAAATTCAAAGGCTGGTTCCAAGACGGCTAATTCACCAGCATCTACCCAGTGGAACCATGGAGCTAGAAAGGTAACAGCCCATGACAACGACTAGGCCCCTGGCCGCAGCAGACACCCTCTTTTACTGGTTCAACGACGTGGCCAACCCCCGGAGCATCCGGAAAGTACTAAATGGCCTCATAGCGGGCAGGGGACGACGCAGCCGTGACAACATCACTATCTCTTTCCACTCGAATTGGGAGGACTGGGAGCCGGAGCACGACCTCTTTCAGCCTGGCGAAGTCCTGCTGAGCGCGCAATGGCCGCAGGTCAATCTCCCCGACCACGCGGATCTCGAGTATCCGATCCCCTACCAGGAGTTCTGCGACCGCTTCCGCGACTACCTGGAGGAGCACTACTTCCCGAAGCACTTCCGGGAGCGAGGCGAGATCCTAGGACTGCTCGAAGAACTCCGCCGCACCCTCGGCCTATAAGACTCCTGAGCTCGATCCGAAACAACCCGCTGCCGACACCACTCGGCTGAAACCGCCTGTTCCGGCCGGCCGGCCTCACCGGGAAGCATGCTGTATCAAAACTGGTCCCACGGTATGAAGTTCAAAGGCTGGCTCAAAGACGGCCAGTTCACCAGTGTCTACCCAGTGGACCCATGGAGCTAGAGAGGTGACAACCCATGACAACGACTAGGCCCCGGGCCGCAGAAAATGCCCTCTTCTACTGGTTCTACGACGTGACCAGCCCGCGCTACATCCGGGAGGTGCTCAATGGCCTCATCGCGGGCAGAGGACAACGCAGCCAAGACAATATCACCATCTCCTTCCACTCGAACTGGGAGGACTGGGAAACGGAGCACGACCTCTTCCAACCTGGACAGGTCCTTCTAACTGCGGTCTGGCCGCAGGTCAATCTCCCCGACCACGCGGACCTCGAGTATCCGATCCCCTACCAGGAGTTCTGCGACCGCTTCCGCGACTACCTGGAGGAGCACTACTTCCCGAAGCACTTTCGGGAGCGGGGAGAAATCCTGGGACTGCTCGAAGAGCTCCGCCTGACCCTCGGCCTGGCCCCGGCCCACAGAGGCTCGCCCCCGCCGTTCAACCCCAGGCCTCGGTGACGAGCGGAAAGCCGCGCCACCCGCTCCACCGCCGGCCCCCAACCCGGTCAGGCGGGATAGCCACGCCGTGCCGCCTGGTCGGCCAATTGGCCGAAGACCTCGCCCAGGGAGGCGCCGGCGGCCTCGACCGCCCGGGGCCCGGTCGAGGTCTCGGTCAGACCCGGGGCCACATTGGCCTCCAGGAAGACCGGCCGGCCACCCGGGTCGACTATTAGGTCCATGCGGGCGTAGTCGCGCTGGCGCAGGGCCTCGTAGGCCGTCAGGGCGGCGGCCCGGCACTGGTCGAGCACCGGGTCGGGCAGGTCGGCCGGGCAGACGAAACTGGTGGCGCCCGGGGTGTAGCGGGCCTCCCAGTCGTAGACGCCGGAGTCGGGGCGGATCTCGACCGGCGGGTAGGCCCGGGGGCCGGCGCCGACATCGATCACGGCCACCGCCACCTCGGTGCCGACGACGAATTGTTCGATCACGGCCACCCGGCCGTAGTTGTAGGCGTTGACCATGGCCTGGGGCAGGGCGGCGGCCTGGTCCACCCGGGAGCAGCCCAGGGCCGAGCCGGAGACGGCCGGTTTGACGAATAGCGGCAGCCCCAGCCGGGCGACGATCTGGTCGACGATCCGCCCGGCCCCGAGCTCGCGGAACAAGTCGTGCGGCAGCACCACCCTTCGTGGCGCCGTCACCCCCGCCCGGACCACCACCGGCGTGGCCAAGGCCTTGTCGAAGGTCAGGCGGCAGGCGGTGGCGTCGGAGCCGACATAGGGGGCCGCGATCAGGTCCAAGGCTTCGCGCAGCGCCCCGTCCTCGCCCGTGCCGCCGTGCAGGACGGGCAGGACGACGGGCCGGTCGAGCCCGGCCAGCAAGTCCATCAGGTTGGCGTCGACGTCGGACTCGACCACCTCCCGGCCCAGCGCCCGCAACTCGGCCGCCACCCGCCGGCCGGAGGCCAACGAGACCTCACGCTCGTGGCTCAGCCCGCCGGCCAGCACGACGATGGGATGGTTCATGGCAACTCCTGGTCTGTCGTGTCCTGGTCTGTCGGGTTCGGGTCGCCCGTGTCCGGGCTGATCGTGTCCGGGCTGATCGGGTTCGGGCCGCTCGGGTCCGGGCTGATCGGGTCCGGAACGCCGCCGCCCGGGCCGCCTGTGTCCGGGCCGCCGCCGTCCAGGCCGCCGCCGTCCGGGGCGGTCAGGCCGAAGGTCTGGGCCACTCCGAGGGCGTCCCGGATGACCTCGCCCAAACGGCGGGCGCCCTCGCGGATGCGGTCCGGCGGCGGGAAGCAGAAGCTCAACCGGATATTGCGGCTGCCCAGCCCGTCGGCGTAGAAACCGGTGCCGGGGACGTAGGCCACCCGGTTGGTCAACGCCTGGGCCAGCATGGCCTGGGAGTCGAGGCCTCGCGGCAGGGTCAGCCAGACGAAGAAGCCGCCGCCGGGCTTGGTCCAACTGACGCCGGGCGGCATGTGCTCGGCCAGGCCCTCCAACAGGGCGGCCCGGCGCAGCCGGTACATCTGGCGGAAGACCTCGATCTGGCCCAGCCAGTCCCACTGCTCCAGGTAGTCCGAGATCAAGAACTGGGAGAAGACCGGCGGGCACAAGGTGGCGGCCTCTTGGGCCAGGAGCAGTTTCTCCTTGATGGCGTGGGGGGCCAGCGCCCAGCCGATGCGGAGGCCCGGGGCGAGGGTCTTGGAGAAGGAGCCCAGGTAGACGACTTGCTCGGCCTCGAGCGAGCGCAGCGCCGGCCGGGGCGCCCAGTCCAGGCAGAGCAGGCCATAGGGGTTGTCCTCGACCAGCAGCAGGCCGACCTCCCGGGCCACCGCCAGGACCCCCTGACGGCGCTTGACGGTCTGGGTGGCGCCGGAGGGGTTGGAGAAGTTGGGGATGGTGTAACAGAACTTGACTTTGCGGCCGGCGGACCGGCAGGCCAGGACGGCCTGGCGCAGGGCCTCGGGAATGAGGCCGTACTGGTCGATGGCGACGTGGACGACCTGGGCCTGATAGGCCTGGAAGGTGTTGAGGGCGCCGACATAGCTCGGCCCCTCGGCCAAAACCACGTCGCCGGGCTCGACGAAAGTCCGGGTCAACAGGTCGAGGGCCTGTTGGGAGCCGCAGGCCAGGACCACGTCGTCCGGGTCGGCTTGGATCTGCTCCACCGCCATGACCTGGCAGATCTGTTGGCGCAGCCTCTCCTCGCCCTGGGCGTTGTTGTACTGCAACACCTGGGGCCCCCGGTCGCGGATCAGGCGTTGGGCGCTGTCGGCCACCAGGTCGAGCGGCAGGTCGACGATATTCGGCATCCCGCCGGCCAGCGAGACCACCTGGGGCTGGTTGGCGACGGCGAAGAGCGACCGGACGGCGGAGGCTTTCAGCCCGACGGTGCGCCGGGCGTAAAGCTCCCGGTAGGGGTCGAGTCGGGTCTGACGTCGCGCTTCGGGCAGGCTCACCCGCCCCATTGTGCCCCACTCGGCGGGCTTAGGCCCGGGCCGACACCAATCAGGACGTGCGCAGGGCCGGATCGGCATCGGCCGGAACGATCACGGGCGGACGGGGCGACACCCAGCGTGGTGCCCCCCGATGGGCCAGTCTCAGGCTTCGGTCTCGGTGATGTCTATTCTCCTGCGGTGTCGCTCGTCATCGGGGTTTCGTGTGCAGACTAACTGCACTTCTCGCCGCTTGATGTCTCGCCTGACGACTCGCCCGTTCTGGTAAAGGTCCACCCACTGGGTTGGCACGTTCTGACACACCATGTCCGACCCGCACAGCGCACAGGTGCCGCGAAGTCGCACAAGGTCGAGCCCAATGCGTCCGCTTGGCCTGAGTCGCCCCTCGGTGGTGAACCCAAGTACCGATCCGCCATAGACGCGTCGTCGCAGCCAGAAGAACGAATTCCAGCCGACAATGGAGATGAGAACAAACGTAAAAAACACGATCATCCAGATACGTGACGCGAGACTGACACCATCGACGCTGAAAATGCTCCCGGCGCCCATGAACCCGGCTGCTCCGGCGGCGATCCCCACCACAGACGCCGCAATGGAGAGCCACAAGCTCACTCGATTTGTCAGCGGCGTCTCGATTCTCTTGGCCACGGGGGCAAGTCGGTGCATGGGGAAGACTGAACCAGTGCTGATGGTGTTTCCGTCACCTATTACCTGCATGCCCTCATGGTTGATGTTGCCGCTCGACTGGTTCTTGTCGCCCTTGAATTGGTAGCTCATGTTGTTTCCTTTCTACTCGAGAACACTTTCAGAACACTGAGAGCCACTGACGTTCTAGACGAGAGTGTTCAAGCACGCTCCCATCGGTGGTTGGGGGTGTGGGCACCGTCAAATCAGTGCCCACACCCACGCGGTCCGGTTAGACGTTCTGCTGGATAGTCCCTCCGGGATTACGGTGAGCAGTCGCCTCGGTGACGAAACGCCCAGTCGAAGCCGAGCGATACACCCCGTGACTGTTCCCCGTACCCAACCCCACCCTTTCGGTGGTGGTCTTGCCAGGCCACCGCGCGGCGGCGGCATTGCTGACGAACCGTCCCGTCCGGGCGCTCCGGTTGACACTGCGTGCCATAGTTACCTCCTTAAAAGTTCACCCGAGGTGGAGGGTCGCTCTCTGAACAAGCCACCGTCAACTCCGATACAATCACGAGACCAGCATCTGGTCCCGAGGCAGTCCTCGGGTCGGGGGCCAGGCCGGTGCTACGGCTCGGCCCCCGCCATCGTCGTAGCGGCGATGACGCCTACTCATATGTCACGCTTTGCTTGTTTCCCCCCAACCCGGTTCTGACCGGCGCGAATTTCGCTGGAACGAGAAATCACTCTGCTTACCGAAGACCGACTCACAGACTTTCTGGCCGCCACTGCTGACCTGGTGCCGAACGATGAGTTGGCCACCTTACGCTGGATCTCCGTCATGCGACTCGTCCTCTCGCTGTCTGCCGAGCGTAAGACACCATACGCTCAACCGCCTTCACGGTGGTCCCCAGACGCTTGGCGATCTCGCCGTCCTTGAACCCCCAGGCCTTCATAGCGAGGGCCTTCTTCGCGTCGGAGCGTTTGATGGACCCCAATGCGTCATCGAACAGGATGTGCATCATTGCCTCCTTCTCTGCATCGTCCTTACTGCGGTCGTGGTAGTCCAAGTCCAGTGAGTCCTGCCGTGTGTCCTGCTCATGGATTTTAATCCAGTTCCGCAGTTGATTCGGGAACTGGAACAGGCACTGGCCCACGAAGTAAGTCCGGAGCGAAGCCCCTTTGGCCGGGTCCCATTTACCACAAAGCAGCACCTTGTCGCGAAACGCGGTCAACGCCCTTGCCACGGTTTCGCCGGCCAAGCTATCCACTTCGTCGAGATCCCTGCGAAGCTGCCCAGGAACGTCTGAAACAGCCACACCCTTGTCCCGGCACTTCCCGGAGATGAGTCCGCTCCGCGTCCACCCGCGGATGACGGCAAGACCGTAGGCGGCCAAGACCTCCTGAAAGTAGTCATACTCGGGACCTTGGAAACCCTTTATCCGGAGAGTCTTCTCCAGCTCGGAGTCGCCGGCGAGTCTGTCTACCTGATCGCCTTCGTGAACGTCATCCTCTGAGAGCAGCCAATACGACGTGGTGTTGTGACTGTCAGGCCAGCCGGACAATGAATGTAGGTCAGACATCCGACCTCCTTCCGGTCAGCCACGTTGTAGTCAGCCATCGCTCACGGTGGCTTGTATGTCATCCTTCCGGAGTTTTCCCCCAGACGATTTTGGCAGCCGCCTCCGACATTTCCGTGGACACGACGCGCCGACTCGACCGCGAGTCGCCGGATCGTTCCTGCCAAGCTGGCTCAGGGCGCAGAGAGGTATCTTGTTATAGGGGTGTCAGCGGCGCGGCGGCGAACTCGACCGTCAGTTGAACGTCGTAGACATGCCCGGATGCGTGCAGAAGCCCCGTCACTTTGGCTCCTACGAACGGAGGCGGTCCGGCACCAGCCGTGATCATCGCGAGAGCCTGGTCACGACCGACGTTACGCCGCATCGAGTCAAAGCTTGGATAATAGTGTTCTTTGCCGGTCCTCTCGGCAGTCGTGACAGACTCCGAGGATCAAAGGCTGGCTCACACGCAGACAATGAAGACAGCGACTGCCCCGGAACAAAACGGCAGGCTGGTTGTGGGTCGGCGGCAGTGGCCGGCTGGCGTAGGCCGAGCTGTGCTCGGCGGTCGTGCGAGGGTGTTGTCGGCCGAGGCGGGCGTGAAGTTCCTCCGGCGTGCGCGCCGGATCGGTCATCGCCGCCGCCATCACTCGGACCGCCCGGACGTACCCGTCCAAGGTCGCTCTCTCGGCTAGGAATAAATCGGGGTTGACGGCCGCGACGCCGGCGGCGGCCAGGTCGTCGGCGGCGAAGTCATCAACGTCCTCCGTGATGATGAACTGAGCTTTCGCCGCCTCCGCGTCGGCCAGGATTTGCCGGTCGGTGGCCGCAGTCTGGGCGAACCGCTTCGGCCGACTGCCGGTCGGTGACAAACTTTGTTCCGCTTTCGCCCGAATCTCTGCCATCGGCTTCTTGGAGCCGCCGAGATGTCGGTCCGCCTCCCTCTCCGCGTGGGCGCTCCAAACGACCTCGAAAGCAGACTGGTCCGAGGCGAACATCAGCAGCGAGCGGGTGATCGGTTTGGCCAACACGTTCGCGTCGAGGAACACCCGGGCTTGGCCGTCAGTCATCGCCGAACAGTTCGGCCTCGATGTCGGCGACCGACTCCCGGGCGACGATGGCCATGGTCTGTTCCCAGACCCGCCGGTACTCCTGGTAGGTGACGCGGTGGCGGTTACCGACCTTGACGGAGCGGATCTCGCCGGCCGCGATTTTCCGGGACACGGTGGAGCGCGACATCATCAACCCGCGGGCCACCTCCGCCGGAGTCATCGTCTTCGGCCGACTGGTGACGGTCACGATCTCGCCGGCCTGGCCGGCGCGACGCACGAAATCAACCAGCGCCGCCAGCCACGGCGGATCGGTCTTCCCAGCCGAGATCACCTCGGGCTCCAAGATCAGGGCCTCAGTCATGGTCCCATCGTACACGTCCACGCACAGTTGCGGCGGCATCATCTGTGCAGCGATACCTTGGGGTCGCTGGCCGGGTCGCGGTCGGGACGACCCTCTGGCGGGTGTAAACGCGACGGATACACTGAGTCCGTGCCTCTCACGCCCGCTATTTGCATCCAATGCGCCGCCACTCTCGAAGTGGATTCAAGCCACGACGCGGCGATCTGCCGCCACTGCGGCACCCCATTCATCATCGAGAAAGCAATCACCTCTACACCACCGGCAGCGTTGACCCAGGGTTCACAATCCGGGGAGGCGTACTGTGCGAATACACCGGGGCGGCGACCAATGTGGTCATCCCAGACGGCGTGCTTGAAATCGAGGAAGGAGCGTTTGGAGGCTTTCGCCGCGAGATCTGGGGCCATACTATTTTCGAGGGTTTGCACCGCCTGGCCAGCATCGCTGTTCCCAATAGCGTCACGCACATCGGGAACTCCGCGTTTTGCAACTGCTCTGGTCTGACCAGCGTGAACGTCCCCGACAGCGTCACCCACATCGGGGACAGCGCGTTCGCCAACTGCGCCGGTCTAACGAGTGTCATCATCCCCGACAGCGTCACGAACATCGCAGGGAGCACGTTCCAGGGTTGCTCCCGACTAACCACTGTGACCATATCCGGGACCCTAGAGCGGCAATGGGAGGTACTGCTGGGCACCCCTGCGGCTGCCGCTCTGGCGGCTGAGCATGGGCTTTGCCCAGTCTGTGGACGGCAAATGACGGGGTTCCTCCGGCGGCGTTGCCCCTACGGGCACACCGTTTGACCGGTCGACTCGTCTCGCGTCGGGGCAAAGCCTCGGGAATGTCAGCGTCCATGCTCTCTGTCCTCCAGTTTCTGGGGCGAGTCGTTCTCGACCGCACGACGACAGCCGACGGGTGCCCGCTATTCGCTCCATGGCTTGTCTGATCAGATACGTGGATGTTTCCCGGCCGACGCGCCGGCCACCGCGCGGCCCGCCCCGATGAGGGCGCCCAGCCGCTCGTACTTGGCCGTCAGGTAGGCCCGCTCGTCCGCGTCCAGCAGTGCCAGCCGGGCCGGGTCCGTGTTGTCCGCTAGATCCGCCAGTTTGACCGCCAAAGACTCCGCCGACGACCGCGCCCTCGCCGCGTAAACCTCCATCGGCTCGCCCGGGCGCCGCGTCACCGCCTCGACCACCGCCACCGTCCCCGCCGGCAAACCGGCCGCCCGTAAATCGTCCGCCGTCACCGTCGTGTCCTCCAAGACGTCGTGCAACCAGCCCGCCGCCACCACCTCCGGCGACCGCCCCTCGGCCTCCAGCCGGGCCGCCACCCGCTCCGGATGGCCGATATAGGGCCGGCCGGCCTTGTCCCGCTGCAGCCCGTGCGCCCTCTCCGCCACTCCCCGCGCCGCCTCCACCACCGAGGCCGCCCGCCGCACCCCGACCTCCGTCGAGCCGTCGGCCAGCCGGACCGATCGCACCTCCAACGGCCCCAGCCCGGCCAACCGCTTGCGCTTGCCCAACCGCACCTCCGAGGCCCATTTCCGCGCCGCCGCCCGCCCGTCTGGCGGGAACCGCCTGAACGGCACCCATTCCCCCAGCGGAGCGTTCCTCACAGCCTCCACCAGGCTGGCGTCCGCCGTCGCCCGCTTCCGGTCCCAGAACAAGCCCACATCGGCCAACGACAACCGGTCGGAGACCGCGCCGTACTCATCCAGGATCCACTTGTCCCGCCGGCCGTCGAACCTCGGCAAACCCCTCACCAGCGCCAACGCCTCATCGGCGGTGATCGCCTTGAACTGGTTCACCTGGTCTCCCTGAAACGAGTGCCAATCCCGGTAGAGCTGATCGTCCCTGACCCACTGCCGGAAGTTCGGGACCCACCGGTACAGGTCCTCGTAGCCGGGCCTCACCACGTCCGTGGCCACCGCCACCGCATACGTCTCGCCGTCCTCCGGATCGATCACGGCCCAGAAGGCCGTCTCCGTCTCAACCCCAACCACTCCAACCACCACCTTTCCTCACATCATCCATTATGTTCCTCACAGGTTAGGGTGGTCAAGGCGGCACCCGCCGATCTCGCCCAGACCCGCTAGGCCACGAGGCGTCCTCAACCCCGCGCTCCTTCTGACGCACTCGGTCTCCGCAATTTTTTCTCCCGTTTGGACACCACCGGGTTGCGCGACCGGTAAACCTCGTAGAGCCGGTGGATCTCGTCTTGACCGCCTGGGACTCGTCCGAGTGGACTTGCAGCTCGAACACGGTCGCCCCGCCCTCGTCGTCTTCGCCCGTGCGGACCAGGAAGTGCAAGCCCTGATAGGGGATGCCGGACCAACCACACGAGGACCGGCCCGGCGGCGTCCGGATTCCTCGCGCCAGGGCCTACGTGACCGTGGCCGGCCAACACGGGGCCGGCGTGGACGTGTCCGCCAACCCGGGTCCGGCGTGGAGCCGGCCGGGATCCTCGCGGGGCCGAGTCACGGCCAAGGGGTTACGCCCCGGCGGGGGATGGGCCAGACTGGAGGCATGACCGGTCAACACAACGAGGTCGGCGGCCCCCGCCCGCTGACGGCGGCGGCGGCCTGTCGGCTGGAGTTGGACTGGGGGGCGCTGGCGCCGGCCGAGGTGCGGGCGGCCCTGTGGGCGGCCGAGGCCGCCTGGGGTCTGGCCGGGGTGGTGCTGGCCGGCGACGCCCCGCTGGTCGGTCTGCTGACGCCCGGGGACTGTCTGCCGGGCGGCCATCCCCTGGCCCTGGCCGGGGTGGAGTCGGAGCGGGCGGGGTTATTGGCGCTGACGGCGGCGGACGGCCGCTTGGACCGCGCCCGGGGGCGGGTCCTGATCTTGGGGCTGGCCGCCCGGCTGCCCCGACGCTGCCGCTCCTTAGAGGCCCAGGGCGCCGCCCGTCGGCTGGCCGCCGCCACGGCCCCGCCGGCCGTCTGGCTGACGGCCTGGGGCTTCACGGCCGTGCCCGGGGCCGGCCGCCGCTTCCGCCTCGACTTGCGCCGGACGATCCCCAGCCCACGCCCGGCCTGGCTCCCGGGCCGGGTCGAGACCGGCTGGGGGATGGTCCCCGCCCCGGCCACCCGGAACGGCTGACCGCCCTGGCACAACCCAGCCTGGCCCGTCGAACCAAGTTCCACCGATGATCGGCGGGGCAAGCGAAAGGGGCCGCTCGGTAGTCGAGAAACGACGGATACTGGGTTGGCCCATCTTGCGGGCGCGGACGGGGCAGATAGACTGGCAACGTGACTCTCACGCCGGCCATTTGCACCCAATGCTCTGCCACGCTCGAGGTGGATTCAAGCCACGACGCGGCGATTTGCCGCCACTGCGACACCCCGTTCATCATCGAAAAAGCGATCAACCTCTACACCACCGGCAGCGTGGACCCTGGGTTCACAATCCGAGGCGGCGGTCTGGAGAAATACACCGGAGCGGCGACCAATGTGGTCATACCAGACGGCGTACTTGAGATTGGGCAATCGGCGTTTGGGGGCTTGCGTTACCTGACTAGTGTCACCATACCCAGCAGCGTCACCGGCATCGGAGATTATGCGTTCTACGACTGCGCCAGCCTAACCAGGCTAACCCTGCCGGACGGCGTCACCTACATCGGGAGTTACGCGTTCTGGCGCTGCGCCGGCCTGACCAGCATAAACATCCCAAACAGCGTCACCCACATCGGGAGTAACGCGTTCCAAGGCTGCATCGGCCTGACCGGCATAAACATCCCAAACAGCGTCACCTACATCGAGGATAGCGCGTTCCAGGGCTGCGCCGGCCTGACCAGCATAAACATCCCAAACAGCGTCACCCACATCGGGAGTGGCGCGTTCTGGCGCTGCGCCGGCCTGACCAGCATAAACATCTCCAACAACGCCATCAACATATACTCCGGAGCGTTCCAAGACTGCGCCGGCCTGACCAGCATAAACATTCCCAACAACGTCACCCACATCGGAAAGGGCGCGTTCGCGGGCTGCACCGGCCTAACCCATGTGAACATCCCCGACAGCGTCACCTCCATAGGGGTAGGAGTGTTCGACGGGTGTGTTCGACTGACTAACGTGAACATTTCTGAACCTCTAGTACGGCAATGGATGCGCTGTCTGCAGAACACCCCGTCGGCTGCCGCCCTGGCGGCCGAGTATGGACTTTGCCCAATCTGCGGGTGGCGCCTTACAGGTATTCTCCGGCGGCGTTGCCCCAACGGGCACACTGCTCGACTGATCAATTAGTTTCGTGCCGGGGCAGAGCCTCGGGGATATCAGCGTCCATGGTCTCTGTCCTCCAACTTCTGGGCGAGTCGTTCTCGATCCTGCGACGGCAGCCGACTGGTGCCCGCTGTTCGCTCCAGGGCCTGTCTGATCAAATACGTGGGCGTTCCCCAGTCGATGCACTGCTCGACCGTGGTCGACACGTTCGTGATCGGTATCCGCTCGAACCAGGTCCGCCGCTCGGGGGCCAAGTCATGGTGGTGGACGACGTAGCGCTCGCCGCCGGCCCGCCGCAACCGCCGGCCCCGGCCGACCAGAAGGTGGATCCTGTCCGGGTTGATGTCGGTGATGTCCCACGCCGCCAAGGCGGTCTCGTGGCTCAGACAGGCCTCAGGGGCGCCGGTCCAGAGCACGGCCTTGGCCCAGTTGTCGTACCGGTTGGCCGGAACCTGCGGCACCCGGTAAACCCCATGGGCGACCCGGTCCAGCCTCCCCCGCCGCACCATCATCGCCAACTGGGCGCTCCCCACGCCCTCACCCGCCGCTTGGGCGGTGGTGACGAAACCATGCTGATCCATGGCGATCTCACGCAGCGCGTCAAGTTTGGTCACGATCTCCCGCATGTCAATACCCTATCAAAATGTTAGGTTTTTGACAGCACGAGCACTCGCGCGACCGTCTGCTGTGAAAACGACTGGTCCGGCGGGCGGTTTCGGTTCCCACGATGGCCGCCCGGCGGTCAGGGTCGCTGGCGTCGGCGCCGTCTGGGAGTGTCCGCCCTCCGGTCCGGCCCGGCACCCCGACCCCGCTCGGCTCCGCGCCCGCCAGACCGATCGTCTAGACTCGACTCGTTCAAGGGCAAGGGAAGTCGATGTCTTCTGGGGCCAATAATCCGAAGCGCTACCGCTCCAGGGTGCGCGGCGGCGCGCGCCTGGTGGCGCAGGACGTGCTGCTGCGCGGCGCCGTCTGGTCGATGTGCAAGGTGTCGGTCCACGGCCGCGACCTGTTGGACAATCTCCAGCCGCCCTTCATCGTGGTGGCCAACCACAGCTCCCACCTCGACGCCCCGCTGATCTTCGGCGCCCTGCCCCATCGCCTGTCCAAGCGCCTGGCCACCGGGGCGGCGGCCGATTTCTTCTTCGACAAGAAGCTCAAGGGCATGACCACCGCGCTGTTCTTCAACGCCTACCCGGTGGAGCGCAAGGGCCTGCGCACCCGCCAGGGGCTGACCGGCCAACTGTTGGACGAGGACATCCCGATCCTGATCTTCCCCGAGGGCACCCGCTCCCGCAACGGCGCCATGGGCCGCTTCACCCCCGGCGTGGCGGCGCTGTCGATCTCCCGCGACCTGCCGGTCTTGCCGGTGGCCCTGGTCGGGGCCTTCGCCGCCTGGCCCTACTACCGCTCCATCCCCCCCACCAACCACCCCGAGGTCCACGTCGTCTTCGGCCATCCCTTGACCGCCCTGCCGGGCGAGATCGCCCACCAGTTCGCCGACCGCATGCGCCGGGCGGTGGCCGAGTTGCACAACACCACCGCCCAGGCCTACCACTACCCCACCCTGGACGACTACGAGCGCTCCGCCGCCCTGTCCCGCCTGACCCGGGAGCAACAGTTGGCCGAGCTGGCCGCCGCCCAGTCCGACCCGGCGGCCGACGGGCCGCCAGCCCTACCCCCAGACCCCACCACCACGGACGACCCCGCCTCCCCGGCGCCGCCGGACTGACGACCAACCCGGCCCAACTGGATTGACACGACCTGGGCACAGGGCCTTTGCTCCCACCCTGGCCGCCCGGCGGCCAGGGCCGCTGGGTCCGGGGCACGACGGTCGCTCCCGCCGCCGTGGCGTTGCCCCGTGTCGTCTCGGATTTGGTCCGGGAGCGCGGCCGGCCCGTGGACCGGTCCCCGCCTTCACATTGACGGACCGGCGAAATTGTGGCGTTTTGGTGAACGGTTGGTGGGCGTCCGGCGGGGAGATTTTCACAATACCCTCACAGCGGCGCGACGGTCGCGCCACCTCGGTAAAACCCAGGCCGCCGCGCGTCCGGATTTTCCACCCCCGCCGTCCCGTAGCGCGTTGAAAAGCCGGCCCGAGCTGGTATCGTCCGACCAGACTCGGACGAGAAAGGATCGACCGCTAACCATGGCCGCGCCAAACCGGTTCAGCCGAATTCTGCCCGTGGCCGCGCTGGCACTGGGGGCGGTACTGGCAGGCTGCGCCGCCGCCGAGCCGGACCTGCCGTCGGTGGGCGACCAGACCAGTGGCGGGAGCAGCGCCGCCAGCGGCAGCCTGGAAGCGGTCGCCGCCCAGCTACACGACTGCCTCCGCGCCGAGGGCATTCCGGCCGAGTATTACAGCGTCGACGGCCGCCCCGTGATGGTCCGTTTCGACCAGAACGTGCCGATCCTGTGGCAGATGCCGGACGGCGGGGGCGGCTTTACCAGCGTCGTCTCCTCAAACGAGTTCAAGACCTGGTACGACGTGGGCCTGCCGACGGTCAAACCGACCGGAGCGGAGCCGCTGCCGAAAGCAACTCCCCGGCTGCAAGTCGATGGTGTCGACCGGTCGGATGTCTTCCAACGCTGCCTGGCAGAGTCCGGCTACGACGAGGAACTAGTTGACGCCGAGTTGGCCTCGGCCCGCGAGCCGGCCGCCCGACAACTGGCCGATATTGTGGTGGCGGCCTCGAACCGCTGGGCGGCCTGCGCCCGCGACCACGGCTTCCCCGAGACCATCGACGCCCGGCCGCCGACCAACGACCAGGAAGAGCCCAAAGCCCTGCTGCCGCCGACCATAACGGCCGACCAACTACGCCAACTACTACAAGCCTGCCCCAACTTCGACCCCGAGGTCGAACGCCGCCAACAGGAGATCCTGCTCGGCCTCGGCGACGCCGAGCCCGACGCCGCCGACCTGGCCGACCTGCCCGTCCAACCGGTGATCGGCTTCGACTACCCCGGCTACGGCGTGGCGGTCAACGTTCTCCCGGGCGAGGACTTCGACCCGGCCGTCGGGACCCGCCTGGCCCAACTACGCGCCATCCTGGACCAGGCCGCCCTGGACTACCAGGCCGAGAACGGCAACGGCTGAGACCGGTAATATAAAGTCAACATTCCCCGGAGACGGGGTTGGGAAGAGCGTTGCAGCCCCTGGGGCGCGGCGCTCTTCAACTTCATGCAAGCTGGGCGGCCTGCGCGCCACCCTGGACCAAGCCTCCCTGGACTACTACGCCGACGACGGTTCACCTGGAAGCCGCGGGACGACATCTAAGACGTCGGCGCCGCCCTTACCCGACTGCTCCGCCGTGGCCACGAGCCCGGTCAGTCAGCTTGCCGTTCCTCGCCGGGCGGCACAGCCTCGGGATGCAGCGCCAACTGGTGGGCCAACTCGTCTTGGACGACAGCCTGAAGCTCACGGGCCGACGGCAGGGCGGCGCGGGCGTCCTCGGGCAGCCCTTGCCATTCAGCCACCGCGACGGGCGCCGCAGTGCTGGCCAAGGCGAAGCGGACAGTGGCCTCGCGTTTGCCCGTGCAGAGCAGAAGCCCGATGGTCGGGGAGTGAATCGCCGGGTTGCGCACCAGTTCGTCCACCATCGTGACGTAGGTTCCGAGCGCGCCGAGATATTCCGGCTCGAAGTCGGTGACTTTCAATTCGATAACGATGTAACGCAGTTGTTCTGTGTGGAACATCAACAGATCGAGGTGCCGGTCAACTCCGTCCACCGTGAGTCTGACCTGCCGCCCGGCCAGAGTGATGCCTCGACCGAGTTCGAGCAGCGTGTTTTGGATGCGGTCGATCAGGGCCTGTTCCAGGTCCCGTTCCGCCATACCGCGAGTCAGCCCGGCGTGCTGGAACACGTAAGGGTCTTTGGTGATCTCTTGGGCCAAGTCGGAGTCCGGCGGGGGCAGGGCGGCGGCGAAGTTGGACGGGGCGGCGCCCAGTCTGCCGCGGAGACCGCTTTGGATCTGGAACGCCAGGACGGCCCGGGACCAGCCGTTGACCACTGTCTCGCGGGCATACCACAGCAGGTCTTCGATGCCGTCAGCCTTGTCCAAGAGAACCATGACATGGCCCCATGGCAATTTCGCAGCAAGCTGCTGCGAAATCTCGTCGTCCGGCCACCTCTTCGCCATCTTGCGCATGTAGGTCAGGTTCGTCGGCGACCAGCCGGCCTGGTCGGGGAACTCCCGCCGGAGGTCCTCGGCCAGGCGCGGGATCACTTGCGATCCCCAACCCAGCCGTCCCTGACGTTCAACGATGTCCTGCCCGATGGAACAGTACAGTTTGATAACCTCCGCGTTGGCCGCGCGCACGGCGCGGAACTGCGTCGCACGAACGCGGGCCTTCAGGTCGGCCAGCCATTCGGCGTAGCCGGGAGGCATCTCCTCGAAAGCGCGTGGCGTGATCCGCCTAGGCAGGCTCATGACTCGCCTCCTCCCGTTTCGGGGACAATCCTCCCACCCGAGGCGGCTCGGCGGGGCTGGCCGGGCGGCTGTCGTGGGTCAGCTGCGGGAGGCGGCGGCCGCGGCCGCGCGCGACCGTCGGGCGACGTTGCTGGACCGGGCGCGGCGGCTGTCCGACGATGT